>JAKFEW010000070.1:0-8221 GCA_036675505.1 Candidatus Sericytochromatia bacterium | reverse complement strand
CCGCGAGCGGGCGCGACTCGGCGGGCGCGGGCTCGCCCGCGAGCCGGGCGAGCACCGCCCGCGCCGAGGCCGGGCGCGCCGCGGGGTCCTTGGCGAGCAGGTCGCCGATCAGCGCGTCGAGCGAGGCGTCGGGCTCGCCGCCGCGGATGGGGTTTGGCGGCTCGGTGAGGTGGCCGCGCACCACGGCGGCGGCGGCGCCCGTGAAGGGCAAGGCGCCCGTGCGCATGAGGTAGGCCAACACGCCCAGCGCGTAGAGGTCGCTCGCGGGCGCGACCGGGGCCTGGCGCAGCACCTCGGGGGCCATGTAAGCCGGCGTGCCGGCGATCGCCGCCCGCCGCTCGCCGACCGCCTTCATCAGCCCCAGGTCCAGCACGCGCACCGACTGGTCGGGCCCGACCCTCACGTTTTCGGCCTTGAGGTCGCCATGCACGAAGCCGCGGGCGTGCAGGTGCGCGAGCACCTCGGCCACGCCCGCGATCACGCCGCGGATGCAGACGGGCAGCAGCGGCGCGCCGTCCGCCGGGTCGGAGCCCTCCACGAGGTCCATGGCGTAGAAGGGCGCCCCGTCCTCCGTGCGGCCCTCGCCGCGCGCGCGTGGCAGGCCGGGGTGGTCGAAGCGCGCGAGGCGGCGGTACTCGGCGGCGAAGCGCCAGGCCGCGTCCGGATCGCCGGCGAGGTCGGACGCCAGCACCTTGACCGCGACCGCCCGCCCGCTGGGGTCGACGGCGCGGTAGACCCGGCCGAAGGCGCCCTCGCCCAGCTGCGACGGGTCACGCCAGCCGGGCGGCAGGCGATCCAGCTTCGCTGGCTCCCTTCGGTCATCGGGCGGAACGGGCAAGGCGGACACCGGGGCTCGGGCGGGACACCGCCAATCTAGCCCACTGGCGGCCCGCGGTCAAACCGGCGGTGGTCCGCGGCCGCGAGTCATGTTAGACTCGCGGAGCGCGCGGACCCGCGCGGTTCGGACCAAATCGATGGATCAATTCAAGCCCAGCAGCGCGGGTGGGAGCAGCCAGGAGCTCCTCGCGAGCCGCCTCCAGCGTATCCGCCGCGTGTTGAACTTCGCCGGCGCGCGCGTCGGCGCGATCCGGCGCGACCACGAGTCGTTCTGGGCGATCGCGCCGGAAACCGCGCCGCGCCTGGCGCCCGAGCTCGCGGAGAAGGTCGAGGCCTTCAAGCGCAAGGTCGATCTGGCCCTGCGGCTGATCGCGTCCGGCGAGCAGCTCGTCGCGGACGTGGCGCGCCTCGCCCCCGCCGCGGCGCTCGTGGCGACCGGCCGCTTCGACCCGGACTACCTCGCGGCCACCGCGCGCGAGCTCGACGCGCTGATCGCGGGCGTGCAGGTCGCGGCGCGCGCTTACCAGGCCCGCGCCCTGGCTCTGCCGGGCGGCGGCGGGCGAGCGGCCGAGCGGCCGGCCGGGCCCGCGGCGAAGTCGGCCAGCGCCCCGCTCGTGCGCTGGTTCCAGGCCCTGATCGAGCCGCCCGCCGTCAGCGCGACGGCGACCCCGCCAGGCCCCGCGCAGGCCAGCCGGCCCGCGCCGCAGGGCCCCGTCGAGGCCTACCTCAAGGCGCTCGAGGCCGCGGCCGAGACCGTCCGGCTGGTGCTCGACGAGGTCACGACCGAGCTCGCGATCCTGCGCGCCGCGCTGGTCGGTACGGCGCTGCCGGTGCCCCGCCGCCCCTGGCCCGAGGTCCCCGCCGCGCTCGCGGCCGTGGCCGAGAAGGACGCGCTCGATCCGGTCCAGGTCTCATGGCTGACGCCGGTCGCCAAGCGGCTGTACATGGACGACGACGCCACGCGGCGCGCCCACGTCGCCGTGACGCAGTGGCTCGAGGCGCGCGCCCAGCTCGTCGCGGCGGAGCGCCAGCGCCGCGCCCTGTCCGGCGCGCCGTTGGTGCGCCAGCGCGCGCTGATGGCCGAGCTCCACCCCGGCAAGCTGCGCGCGACGATCCTGCCGCTCACGCACCTGCACGTCACCTTCGAGCCGATCCCCGTGCTGAGCCGGCTCTTCCCGCCGCCGGAGACGGCCTGAGCCCAGGCGCGGCGCGGGAGCCTCAGGGAGCGTTGCAGGGCTGAGGGGGTGAATACCAGAGGCTCTTGCGGTCCGCCGCGTCCAGCCTCGCGGTAAAAGGCGGATGCGGCGGCGGCCGTCGCGAGTCATGCTGCTCGACAACTTCGTGGCCATTTTCCCGGATCACGTGCCACCCACCTCGATCCCGCGGGAGTTCATCGGCGGAAGCGGTTTTGAAAACTGAGTGGGGCGGCGGACCGCACCGTGGGCGAACCGGAAGCGGGCCAGGGTGCTTTAGTCGTGGTGTTCTAACGATTCCAGGGAGCCTGTTTCCCGGATCGAGGGCTCCTTTTTTCAAAAGGGTGGTATTCCAATGAGTCTCACATGGACAATTTCCGTGGTGCTCGGCCTGGCCAGCCTCGCGGCATTGGCCAGCTGCGACGGCGCGCTGACGCCGCCGGTGCCGACAGGGTCCGGCGACCCATCGCCCTGTGGAGGCGTCTACAATGCCGCCGGCCAGTGTGTGGAGGCGAGCGCGAACCCGTCTCCGAGCCCTTCGATCTGCGTAGGCACAGTCGATGCAGCGGGCGTGTGCGTGCCGTTTTACACGACGCCCGCGCCCAGCCCTTCGATCTGCACGGGCGTCATCAACGCCATGGGCCTGTGCATCGAGGCCAGCACGAGCCCCTCGCCCAGCCCCTCGACCTGCACAGGCGTGATCAACGCCATGGGACAGTGCATCGAGGCGAGCGCGTCGCCCTCGGCGAGCCCCAGCCCATCGCCCGAGCCCACGAGCACGACGGGCGCCTCCCCGACCCCGGGCGCCACCCCGACCCCGAGCCCCACTCCGACCCCGAGCCCCACCGCGACGCCCAGTGCGTCGGTCTGGCCCCTCTCGGAGACGGTCAATATCTACAACCCGATGCAGCCCTTCGGCCCCCAAACCGTGAACATCGCCGTGGGTGGCACCGTCACCTTCAACAACGTCGACTCCGGCGTGTTCTGGATCATCAAGTCGGTCGGCTCACCGACCTTCCCCGATGTGCCGCTCGCGACCAGCCCCTCCATTGGCACCACCACAGTCTTCACCGTGCCTGGCACCTACGAGTATATGATCGACGGGACTAACCCCTTCTTCCTTCACGGCTTCATCATCGTGAACTGACGAGACTGAGTCTTCGCCGCGGTCGTCAGAACGTCACGTTCGAGCCGGTCCCGGTGTTGAGCCGGCTCTTCCCGCCGCCGGAAACAGCCTGAGCCCAGGCCTGGGTTGCGGAAGCTCAGGGAGACATCGCGATCGAGGCTTTGGCTTCGAGGCGATCGATCAGCGCGTACTCGTCGCTCGAGGTCCAGCCGCTCTCGCGCTCCCGGATCAACGCCTGACGCGTGGCAGCAGGCAGTTTGTCGAGGTGCAGGCGGTCGGTCGCGAACTTGCCCAGGAACTCGCTCACGCCGTCGTCGCCGAGCTTCTGGGCCATCTCGGGCGTGAAGGCGTCGGGGCGCAGCAGCGCGACCTTGGCCGCCGCCGCGGCGCGCTCGTTGTCCGAGCCCTCGCCGCCGAGGACCGTCGCGATCGCGGCCTGGGTCGCGCTGTCCTGCTTGGCGAACCAGTCGTTGAACTCGCGCTGCTGGGTGCCGGTGGCGTCGGACGGCGCCTTGACGCCCTGGACGAACGCCTGCGACTCGCTGGCTTGGAGCTGGCTGTCGGCGCTCAGGGTGCAGGCAGCCTGAGGACCCGGATGCGGTGGTTGAGGGAATCCGCCACGTAGACCGTGCCGTCGCCCGCGATCGCGATGCCCGTGGGCGTGTTGAAGGCCGCGGCACCGCCACGCCCCTCGGCGAAGGCGCCCGCGTCCTGGCCGCCCGGGCCGCTGCCCGCCACGGTGGAGACGAAGCCCTGGCGGTCGAGCAGCCGGATGCGGTGGTTGCGCGCGTCCGCGAGCAGGACCTCGCCGGCCGCGGTCAGCGCCGCGGCGTAGGGCGTCTGGAACCGGGCGGTGTAGTAGCTGCCTTCGGCGAGGCCGGCGTCGCCGCTGCCTGCGAAGAACGCGACGCCACCTGCGGGGTTCACGATCCGCACCCGCGCATCTTTGCTGTCGACGACCAGCAGGTCGCCGCGCGGCGTGAAGCTGAGCCCGCGCGGCTCGCGCACCGTCGCCGCGAGCGCGACCCCGTTCAGGACGGTGTCCTCGCCTGAGCCGAAGTAGGTCGTCACGTGGCCGTCGGCCGTCACCTTGCGCACGCGGTGATTTTTCAAGTCGGCCACGTACAGCGCGCCATCCGGCCCGATCGCCACGTCCTCGGGCTGGTTGAAGCGCGCAGCGGCGCCGGCGCCCTCCGTATAGCCCGCGGTCCCGTCGCCCGCGACCGTCGAGACGACCGCGTCAGCGCCATCGTAGCCCACGATTTTCCGGACGCGGTGGTTCGCGCGCTCGACCACGTAGAGCGCGCCCCTGCCGTCGAGCGCGAGCCCGCTCGGCTCATGGAACTGCGCGGCCTTCGCAGGGCCGTCCAGCCAGCCTTCCTCGCCGGTGCCCGCAATCGTCGTGACCGGGTGGGCGGGGTCGTTCAGGTCGATGCGGCGGATGCGACCGCCCTCGAGCTCGCTCACGAACAGGAAGCCGCGCGGGTCGTAGGCCAGGCGCGACGGGCGCTTGAAGCGCGCCGTCGCGCCTGGGCCGTCCGTGAAGCCGCCCTCGCCCGTGCCCGCGAGCGACGTGACCTCGGCCTCGACCACCGGTGGCACGGCCGCGGGCATGCAGGTGGGCTCGGCCACGGGCGCGCTGGCTGCGGCTTCGTCGGCGATCGCCGCCCGCGCCGCGGCGCGGATCCGTTCCTCGCCCAGGTTCTCGGGGCCTGCGATGGTCGGGACCAGCCCCGCGAAGAGCGAGCCGCCGGCCGCCGTCATGTCCTCCCGCAGCGCCGGCGAGAGGCCGAGATCGACGATCACCCCGGCGAGCCGCTTCGTCACCTCGAGGTCGCTGGTCGCGAGGTAGGCGCGCACCACGAACTCGGAGAAGTCCGCGGGCTTGCGGATCACATAGGGCGGGCCGCTGCCGCGCTCGCGGTTCGCGATCAGCACGTACGGCTTGTCGTCGAAGTAGGTCGGCGAGGCCTCGAGGTGCTTGGCGACGGCCGCCTCCATCTCGGCGAGGACGCGCCTGAGCACCGGCATGGCGAGGCCCGTCGCGGTCGACGCCTCGGCGTAGGAGGGATTGATGGTCACCGTGGCGAGGTCCGTCAGGCCGATGGCGGCGTCCGTGAAGCGCGCCATCACCCGCTGGCGGGCCGGGCGCGGCAGCGCCTTGAAGGCCGCGCCGAATACGTCCTGGTAGGTCAGGGCGGTGAGCGCAAAGCCGCCTCTGGACAGCGAGTCGCCGGTCGGCGCCGGTCGGCAGGGGTCCGGATCCATCGCCTCCTCGAGGCGCGCCACGATCGACTGCCGCAAGTAGGTCGTGGCGACGGTGCTGGCGTCGTCGACCACCAGGCCCCCCGCGGACACGCCGCTCGCCACCAGGTCGACCGCCAGGCGCGGGTCGCTGGTGCCGGGCACGCTCGAGACCACGAGCACGTTCTTCGCGAGGCCCGCGGGCAGGTGCACCTTGAACCCGCCTTCGGCGTCGGTGAAGACGGCGTAGATCGGCTTGCCCTCGCGGTCGACGCCCAGCGGCAGGTACGCGCCGTCGGCCAGCGAGATCACGCCGACCAGCATGCCGCCGACCGGGAAGGCCTGGTGGGGCAGCCCCCCCGCCGCGGCCAGCCGGCGCGTCGGCACGAGGCCCGCCAGGAGGCCCTGGAGGTCGTAGGGCTTCACGACGGCGCCGCCGCGATCTCCAGGACGGAGGAATGCCCCGGAGGACAGGGATGTCCGGGAGGGGCCGTTGTTGGAGACCAGGCCGCCGCTGTTGTTCGACACGATGCCGCCGCCCTGGTCCGAGATGAAGCCGCCGCCGTTGTTCGCGACGATGCCGCCGCCTTGATCCGAGATGAACTTCACCTTGGCGGTGAGCCCCGCGCCGTTGTGGCTGACGATGCCGGCCGCGTTGCGGCTCACGAGGTTGCCCGCGTTGTTCGAGAGCAGCTGCGCGCCGTTCACCGAGAGCACGCCCGCGCCCTGGTCGGAGATGATGCCGCCGCCGTTGTTGGCGACGACCGCGCCGCCCCGATCCGAGATCAGGCCCGTGCCGACGGCGTAGCGGGCGTCGAGGGCGATGCGGCCGCTGAGCTCGAGCGACGCGCGCGTGGGCTTGCGCAGGACGTCGGGGCCGTCCGCCACGGCCGCGGCGGGCTGGCCGCCGGGTGCCTGCGACGGCCTGGCGGCGGCCGGCGATTTGCGCGCGGGCGCCCCGCCGGTCCGGGTCGGGACCGCGGACTTCTCGCATGCCGCGAGAAGCGCGGCGGCGATCATGGCCAATGCGACAAACTGCCTCGAGGTTTGCACGGGCGTTTCATGCCCGCCGGCCAGGCGGCCGAATCGGTCCGCCTCACCCGGGGCCGGTCGGCCGGCCGCGACAGGCCTCCCGGCCAGATCCGGCCCGCGTTACTAACCTTGCGCGGCCCGCCGATTTGGGCCCCGCGCGCGATCCGTGTTCGCGAACGATACGTCCTCGCGGCGCTGTTCCCGGTCGTGCCGTTCGGCGGCGTGGAGGTCGTCTTGCCGTACGTCGACGGCGCACCGTCCGCCACCGCGGACGCCACCGGCCACTACGTGCTGACCGGCATCCCGCCGACCGCCAGCCACCTGCTCGTGGCCACGCGCCAAGATGGCCAGGTGCTCCTGAACATCTGCCCGGCGCCGCGACAGGCGGGGTCCGTCCAGCGCTGCGACCTCAACCCCGATACGACCGCCACGACCGCCGCCGCCCTGTTCTGGCTCGGGCGCGGCTGCGCAGCCCCGGCGGAATTCCGCCAGGCCGATTTCGCCGGCGCGACCGGCCGGGTCGCGTCCGCGCTCACGCTCGATGAGTACTACCGCGTGGGCGGGCTGCTCTACCGCCCGGTGCCAGGCCCGGGGGCGTTCGTCGAGGATCGCATGGGCACGACCTTCGAAAACAAGCAGCTCGCGATCAGCGCGCTCGAGCCGGCCTGGGTCCCGCTCGCCACGGTGCAGGCCGGCCAGCGCGTGGGCTTCTCGGCCAGCGGCACCACCTTCAACGGCACGATCGACTCGGGCCCGTTGGGCGCGCCGACCAACTCGTTCTACGGCCAGATCCGCGTGCGCGCGCCCGGCTTGCCCGAGCAGGCACTCCCGCAGGACCAGACCGTGGCGATGCCCGCAAGCGGCACGCTGGAGGCGCGTTACTACGATCTGCCCGGGCAGTTCGGCGACAACAGCGGCGCGTACGACCTGCGGCTCTGGGTGTCCGGCTGCCCCTGATCTGCCCGCACAGGTCCGTGTGACGCCGCGTCCGCGGTCCGTTACCGAATTGTTACGAACGTCCGCGTAAGCTGTCCCCAGGCAAGTAGGAGGGACAGGTCGTGAACTTCGGCTTCGTGTACACAGCCCAGGGCATGGTCGTCTACGATGTCTGCAGCGAAGACGGTGGTGCCTTCGTCGCCTCGCTCTCGGCCGATCCGCGCGTGCACTTCGCCGCGCCGACCGCGGACCAGGCGCTCGCGCGCCTGCTCGCCCACATCGGCATGCAGGGCCGTCTGCCGGCCTGAAGGCGCCAGCGGCATGAGCTTCATCTCGCCTTAAACTCGATTGTAAGCGGGGAACCGGGCTGCGGTAATCAGGCGCGCCCATACTCTTTCTCGTGAGGGGCAGACGCCCCGCCGGCCCCAAGAGAGAGAGGACCCCCCGATGACCCAAGGCTTCGCCCCCCGCCTCGCCCGCGCCCTGCCCGGCTGGTTGCTCGTCGCCGCGGCGCTCGCGACCAGCGCCTGCCAGGCCGGCGCCCCCCTGCAGGTGCAGCTGCCCGAGCTCGTGTTGAGCGGCAAGGCGGTCAAGCGCGCCGCCACCACCCCGGTGAGCCAGCCGAACGGCACGGCCGAGGCAACGCCCGCAGCTGCCGCGCACGACGCCTCGGCCGATCTCATGGCCACCGACGCGGCCGACGTGACGCCGCGGAACTTCGCCGGCGCGCGGCCCATGCCCCCCCGTCCGCCGCACCACGGCCAGCCGCCCCAGCCCCCCCGCCCCGGTCAGCCGCCTCAGCCCCCGCGCGCCGGCCAGCCCCCCCAGCCGCCCCACCCCGGCCAGCCCCAGC
>JAKFEW010000054.1:0-8232 GCA_036675505.1 Candidatus Sericytochromatia bacterium | reverse complement strand
GGCAACATCGTCGAGAACAACATCATCAGCAACAGCACCCACTACAACACAGCGACCATCAAGATCGGCGACGGCGGCGTGGTGACCGGCAACATCCTGCGTGGCAACCAGATCACCGGCGGCCACCATGGCATCGTGGTCACCACCGGTGCCCGCGAGAATCACTTCCTCGACAACGCCATCACCGCCGTCCGGCGCCATGGGATCGTCATCCGCGGGGCCGGCGGCAACCTGGTCCAGGGCAACCGCATCACCAACTGCGGGCAGGCGAATGGCCGTGGCATCGCGATCCTGATCTTCGGCGAGAAGGGCGATCGCGCGCAGCACAACCGGGTGATCGGCAACGTGTGCACCGACACCCAGGCCACCAAGACCCAGGCCTACGGCCTGGTGATCGAGCCCGGCGTCTTCCATACCACGGTCACCGGCAACGATTTCCGCGGCAACCAGGACGCCACCGGTACGGCGCTGCGGGGCTCGGCCCTCACCGTCGGCGGCAACCTGCCATGAGCCGGACCTAGGAACCAGGACCTAGGAGGCCTTCAGGCGGGTCGCATGGGGCGCCGATCGGGCGAAGGCGTCCTTGAGCAGCGGCTCGGTGGCCTTCGCCGACGCGCCCCACGTCAGGTTCGCCTCCACGTAGGCGCGGATCGCCGCGGGATCCTGTTGAACGCGCAGCAGCTCGGCTGCCGCCATGGCGAGCTTGTGCGGGTCGTGGCCTTCGACCCGGCGAACGAAGGCCTGGCCGTCGTTCAGGCGGACGTCGCGGTAGTTGATCAGCACCGGCACGCCCATCGCGAGGCAGAACGGCACCTTGATCGATTGCCCTTCGGCCATCAGGTTGCGATCGAGCGCGAGCGAGCCGAGCGCCACGTCGGCGGCGGCCACGAAGGTGGCGGCCTCGAGCTGGGGCATCCACGGAAGGACCCGCACGGCGCCCTCGACGCCGTGTTCCCGCGCGGTGGCGAGGGCCGCGGCATGATCCGCCTCGTCGCGCGCGCCGATCAGCCACAGCTCGGCCTTGCCTGGCATGTGGGCCATCATGGCGATCGCCCGGTCTCCGCCCTGCCAGGGCGCCGTGAACCCGGACATCACCAGCACGGCGGTCGTCTCTGCGACGCCGAGCGCAGCGCGCACCTCGGCGCGCGAGCGCGCCGGCGTCAGCCCCTCGAGCGTGATGCCGTTCCGTGCGATCGCGAAGGGCTTGCGCGGCCCGGCCACGCGCTCGGACCATTCCTGGATCTCGTACGAGATCGGCAGCCAGCCCCGCGCGCCGGCCAGCGTCCGCCGGGTCGCGTCGCTGTATACCTTGGCCGCCCACTTCTTGCCGCGCGCCCGGTACTCGGCGTCCGGCATCGTGTTGAGCTCGCAGACGTAGGGGATGCCACGGTCGTTCAGGTGGTTCGCGATCAGCCAGTAGTCCAGCGGGAAGTTCCGGAGGTACACGCCTTCCACGTCCACCGCGCGCAGGACCCGGCGGGCCTCGTGCGCCAGGCGCAGCGCGATCGCGGGGAGCGGCCGGGCATTCGAGACGAGGTGAAGCGTCAGGCGGCCGCTGGGGCCGGTGGGCACCGGGGCGTGGCCGGTCGGCGCGACGAGGTGCACCTCATGCCCGAGCTCGGCCAGCCCGCGCGCGATGCCGAGGATGTGGTCCACCGCCCCACTCGGTTCCGCCAGGTCAACCAGGCTGACATACGCGAGTTTCATATAGCGCCTCCTCACTCTCGTTGCCGGCGGGCTCCGGGAGCCCTGTCATCCAGGCAATCGCGCCGATCAGGAACACGGAACCGTTACCGACGAGGTCGCTCGAGACCATCGCGTTCAGGAGCGCGGAAAACCACACGCACAGGACCGCCTTGGCGATCGTGTCGTCGCCGAGGCTCGCCGCAACCTGGGTCAGGCGCCACAGGCCGAGCGCCAGGAGCGTGCCGAGGAAGCACAGGCCGCCCAGGCCCTGCTCCACCGCGACCTCCATGATCAAGTTGTGTGGGTAATCGTTCCGGACCGCGCCGTTCAGCGCGGCAAAGCCGCCGGTCCCGACGCCGACGCCTTGCGTGTCGACGAACCCTTGCCAGGCCACCGCGAAGCGATCGACGCGCCCGGCATCGCTCGTGTTCTCGCCCACGCTCTGGAGGTTGTTGACGATGCGCTGGACGCCGGCGGTCTCGCTGCCGGCGGCCGGCAGGGAGAGCACGGCCATGACCGCGCAGGCTGCCAGCGTGCCGACGAAGAGCGCCGATGCGCGGCCCCGCAGGTCCGGCGCCGCGAAGAAGAAGGCGCCAATCACGGCCAGGCCGATCGCGAGCAACGGGCCGCGTTCGCCGTTCAGCGCCACGGTGTACGCGAGCCCGAGGCCCACGGGCGCGAGGGCCAACGCCCGGAGCGGGTGCCGGAACAGGTCGAAGGCGGTCACCACCAGCGCGATCGCGCCGCCCGTGCAGACGACGCGGCCCAGGCTGATCGGGTTGATCGCGTCGTCGTAGCTCCGGCCGAGCGCGATCGGGATGCCGAAGACCGCCAGGTTGGCCGCCACGAGCACGGCGCCGGTCAAAAGCGACGCGAACATGACGCGCAGGTCCCGGGCGTCGAACGGGGCCATCATTCGCAACGCGATGAGCGGCATCATGACCTTGAAGGAGAACCACGTGACTTTCGAGGTGCCGTTTTCCGGCCAGGCGACGCCGAGCACCATGGCGATCAGGAACACCCAGAAGGTGATCATCAAGAGGGTGTAGGGCTCGAAGCCGGGCGCCGGATTTCCGGCCGGCGGGTCGTGGCGGGCGAGCCGCCACATGACCACCAGCACGACGGAACCCAGCGCCATGGCGGGCGCGAAGCCCGATATGGGCACCAGCCGGACCGGCAAGGCTTCCATGCAAAAGGTGGTGAACACGAGGGCGAAGAGAATGGCGCGGCGAGGCTCTCGCCAGCCATACAGCACGAGCGCGATCGCGATGATACCGTAGGCGGCCCACAGGAGCAGCGTCATCTCACCCTCTCAGGCCCGCGCGACCGCCCTCGGTCGGCGGGGCCGGCAACCAGCTTAGCCGGCCGCGCGCGGACGTGGAACGTCAATTCCATCGAATTTCTTGTGCTCGCGATGGCGGGTCAGCGCCCACCACGAAATCGCGAAGTAGAGCGCGTAGTTCACGGTCCCGCTCAGGCTGATGAGGCCGATCGCCTCGCCCGGGTCCAGGCGCCCGTACGAGGCCAGGGCGATCGCGCCGAGCATGATCACGAGCCGCGCCACCTCCCGCACCAGGCCGAGGCCCTGGCGCTCGAGCAGCACGAGCACGGGCGGCGGCGAGGCGATGATCTTCATGATGTACATGGGCGCGAGGATTTGCAGGTAAACGCCGGCCTCGCGCCAGGCAGGGCCGAAGACCAGGCCGAACAGCCAGGGGGCCGCGATCGCAGCCAGCAGCATCGGCAGGCCGCCGGCCAGGGCCAGGCCGGCGGTCGTCTGCCAGAACAGGCGCTCGAGCGCCGCCGGCCGTTCTTGCACGGTCTGGGCGGCCTCTGCGTAGAACACCCGCCCGGCCGCCTGGCCGAGCAACTCCATCGGCACGCCGAAGGCGCGCTGGCCAAGGGCGTACAGGCCCGCCACGACGGGGCCGAACAGGACGGCCAGCGCGAGCGTCGGCAGCTCCAGGCTCACCGCGTTGACCAGCGAGGTCGGCATGTTCATCGTGGGGAACCGGACGTAGCGGACGGCGACCTCCCGCAGCCCCGCCAGCGTGAGGCCGCGCCAGAGGCTCGCGTCCTCCCGCCAGGTCCAGCGCCACATCGCGCCGCCCCCGCTCATGCGGCCGACGACGTCGCCGAGCACCAGCCCCATGGCGCCGAGGCCGGCGACGCCCAGGCCGAGCTGGATGCCCACCTGGGCAACCGCCTGTTGGAGGCGCGTGCGAGCCAGCTGCGCGTAGTTCCGGCGGCGGAGCGTCCAATAGTAGAGCGCCTGGTAGAGGCCTGCGCCCACCAGGCTGATCGGCAGCAGCCACAGGTACGGCGCCAGGCCCGGCAACCCGAGCGCTGCCGCGAGCGCGGGACCGCCGACCAGGATCAGCCCCTCGAGCGCGGCGCCGGTCAGCAGCGTGGTGGCGAAGGCCAGCGCGGCCAGGTGGGTGGCGTCATGATCGTCGCGGGGCAATGGGATCGCCACCTGGTAGCCCAGCGTGACGACGACCAGGCCGATCCCGAGCATCGCGGCGTAGGAGGCCGCGATGCCGAACTCCGCCGGCGCGTAGAGCCGGGTGAGGATCGGGGCGACGAGCACCGTGAGCCCCTGGCCGAGGGCGCTGCCGCCCGCGAGGTAGGCCACGCCGCGCATCGCCCCACGCCAACGCTTGTCCTTCGGCGCGCTCACGGGCGCATCAACCGGCCTTGCGGCGCCAGAGCCCGGCGAGGCGGCCGAAGCCTCGCCGCTGAGCCACCTCGCCGTAGTAGGTCGCGTAGTAGGCGTGATAGTACGGGTCGTGGTCCGAGCGCATGCCGGACGCGATCATCCCCCACACGCGGATCTGGGTGGCCTGCAGCCGTTGCAGGGCATGCTTGGCGGCCCGTCGTGAGACGCGGTTCAGGCCGAGCAACACGATCAGGCCATCGAGCTGGGCGCCCAGGATGCTGGCGTCGGCGACCGCGATGATCGGCGGCGCGTCGAACAGCACCAGGTCGTACCGCTTCCTGAGCTCCGCGAGCACCGCCGCCATCTGCGGGGAATCGAGCAACTCGGCCGGATCCGGCGGCAATGGCCCGCAGGTCATCACGTCGAGCGTGGTCAGGGACGTATGCTGGATGGCGTCCTCGATGCGCGTCGCGCCCGTCAGGAGCGTCGAGAGGCCCACGTCGTTGGGCAGCTCGAAGATCTCGTGCTGGGTCGGCTTGCGCATGTCGGCGTCGACCAGCAAGACCCGGCGCGCGCCCTGCGCGAACGTGACGGCGAGGTTCGCGATCGTCGTGGATTTGCCCTCGCCTGCGCCGGCCGAGGTGAGGGTGATGGTCCGCAGCGAGTCCGCCGTCAGGAACTTGAGGTTCGTGCGCAGCGAGCGGTAGGCTTCAGAGACCGGCGCGCGCGGCTCGCGCAAGGTGATGAGCCTGGACATGGTGCGGCGGCGCTGCCACGGGATGACGCCGAGCAACGGCAGCGCGAGGGCCTTCTCCGCGCCGTCGACCGTCTGGATCGTGTCTTCCAGGTGCTCGCGCAGCAACACGGCGCCGAGCCCGAGCGCCAGCCCGACCAGCCCCGCGATGCCCATGTTCAGAAGCGTCTTCGGCTTGAAGGGCGCCAGGGGGAGATCCGCGCCCTCGATCAGGCGGATGTTGCCCTGGCTGACCTCGGCCTGAATCTTCGCCTCGTGATACTTCTGGGAGAGCATCCTGTACAGCTCGGAGGCGCTCGAGGTCCGGCGATCCAGGCGGGTCAGCGCCAGCTGCTTGGTGGGCATGCCGCTCAGGCGGCCGTTGTACGCGCCCGCCAGCGCACGCAGGGTTTCGAGCCGCGTGGCGTAGCCCAACGCGCTGATTTCGGCCTGGACGAGGTCGGTGGTCAACGCCTGGCGCACCGGGTCCAGGGTGGTGGTGATGCCCGAATAGTGCCGACCGACCAGGTTGGCGGCCTGCTTCGCGAGCTGCTGCCGCAGCTCCGCGACCTGCGCCTCGCGGCGCTTGAAATCGGGGTGGCTGGCCGCCAGCCCGGCGCCCGACATCCCGGTCTCGGCGTCGACGAGCTGGCCGCGCAGCCGCTGGATGTTGGGGTCCTGGCTGAGCGCCGTGGCGGCGAGCGCCTGGGTCGATGAAAGGCCGATCTGGGCGCGCAGCGCGGTGACCCGCGAGCTGGCCTCCACCTGGGCGGCGGTGGCCTGGCGGATCTGGGCGTCCAGGTCGCTCAAGCTCTGGATCGTGGACCGCGCCTGCTCGGGCAGGTCGATCGCGATGTTCGCCTGCCGGAAGTCCCGCAGGGCGGACTCGGCCTGCGACAGGTCGTTCTTGGCCTTGTCCATCTGGCCTTTCAGGAACTTGGCCGAGAGGGCTGCCTGCTCGCGGTTCGCGGCCTGGTTGTCTTCCATGAAGACGCGCGCCCAGGTGTCCACGATTTCCTGGGCCCGCGCCGGATCGGGGTGGGCGTAGCTGATCTCGAGGATGTCGGTGTCCTTCACCCACAAGACCCGCGAGGAAAGCCGGAACTTGTCGGGCGACAGCAGCGACCCGGTGGCCGGGTCGATCAGCGTGGTCCGCTCGATCACCTGGCTCAGCACCGGGGCGCTTCGCAAAACCTCGGCTTGCGTCTCGAGCGGGCTGCTGTGTAGCGAGGTCGCCGACAGCTTGCCCAGGTCCTCCATATCGCGGCCGAACGACGACAAGGTTCGATCCTTGGCGATGAGCATGACTTTGGCGGACGACTCGTAGAGCGGCGTGGTGGTGAAGGTCCAGTAACCCGTCGCCAGGAAAACGAGCGTGAAAACCGTGACCATCCACCAGCGGCGCTTCCACAGGACTTGCCAATGTTGCCTGATTTCCATAGGTGTCCTCCCCTCTCGACCGTCAGGCTCATTCTAGGAGTCATCAGGCGGGGGATCCTGTCACATGCGGAGACATTCGTTGGCCTCGCGGGACGAACCATCGGCTGAGCGTTCGCCTATGATCGGCGCCGAGGAGAACTGCGATGAGAGCTACCTTTTCGATGCGTTGGGCCACGGTCCTCTTGGCCTGCGGGGCGCTCGTCATGAGTGCCGTGCCCGCGGGCGCCGCCACGACCGAGGCGTACCGCCTGGGCTATGGCGATTCGTTGACCGTGACCGTGGTCGGCCAACCGAACCTGTCGACCATCGACCAGGCCGTGCGGCCGGATGGGCGCATCTCGCTGCCGCTCGTGCGCGAGGTCGCCATCGCGGGCCGCACGGTGAATGAGGTCGCGCAGGAACTCAAGCAGGCTTACCGGCCGTTCGTCACCGTGCCGGAGGTGTTGGTGACGGTCGCCAGGTTCAGGGCGCTGAAGGTGACCGTGCTGGGCCAGGTCGGGCGCCCCGGCACCTTCGATTTCAACACGGCGCCGACCGTGATCGATGCCCTCGCCACCGCGGGTGGCCTAACGGAGCGGGCGTCGCGCGCCCAGATCAAGGTCATCACGCCGGCCGGCACCAAGCTGTACGACCTCGATCAGCTGCTGGCCGGCTCGGAGAAGCTGCCGCGGTTGCCTGAAGGCAGCATCGTGGAAGTTTCCGAGGTCTGGGGGCCGGACTTCTATCGCATCGTGCCGGTGGTGGCGTCCGTCATCACGGCCGGAGCGGTGCTGCTGCGGTACGCCTGGTAGGCCGGCGGTGCGCGCCATGAAGTCTGTCGTTCGGCTGGCCGCGATCGCGCTGGCGTTGGCCGGCTGCCAGGGGCCGCCGCCAGCGCCGCCGCCCGCCGCGAACCTCTGGCTGCGGATCCGGGGCTCGGATGACCTCGCCAGGGGCGTGGCGATCGCCTCGGAGCCCGGCGAGGTCACCATCGCGGGCGGGCCCACCCTCTCGCTCGGGGTCGGCGTGGGGCCCGGGCCGGCCGAGCCGGGGGCCGTGGTGGGGGCCGCCGTCACGGTGCTGGACCTCGACGGCCGGGCGCTCGGGCCGGTCGCACGCACCGATGCCGCCGGCCTGGCGGGCCTCGCCGGGCCGCCGCCGCAGGCGCCCGGGTTCGTCGTCGCCTACTTCCGGTCCGGCGGCGAGACCTACCGCGTCGCGGCGATGATCCCGAAGGGCGGCGCCCGGGGACCGATCGAGGTCGACCCGCTCTCGACGATGATCGCGTTCGCGGCGCGCGCCGCCGCGCGACGACAGCCGGACGCCACGCTGGTCGGCTGGGACGCGCTCACGCGCGCCCGCGAGCTATGCGCCCGCGGCGGCCTCGACGCGTACGCAGGGCTGCTGGCTTACACCCCCGGCGCCGACGTCGCGGACGACGAGCTGACGCACCACTGGCACGTATCGCTCTCGAACCTCGAGGACCCCGCGGCGCGCGCGGAGGTCCTGCGCTTCGCGATCGACCTCGAGGTCCTCGGCGACGGGCCGCCGCCGGATCCATGATCGGGACCCGGCGGCTTGCGGTCTTACCAGGGCGGGAGCGCGGGGATGGTGGCCGGCGGCGTGCCGTACACGACGGCGATCTCCCGGTTGTCGGCGAACCACGCCTCCTTGGGGTTGTCGACCTTGATGCCGTCCACGTAGACCGTGGCCGCGGCCAGCGAGACGCCCCACT
>JAKFEW010000110.1:0-122178 GCA_036675505.1 Candidatus Sericytochromatia bacterium | reverse complement strand
GACGTGCGCGTAGTGGCGCTTGTCCGTCTCGTACTCCACGTGCGCCGTGTTGATCGTGATGCCGCGGGCCTTCTCTTCGGGAGCCGCGTCGATCTCGTCGTAGCGCTTGGCCGTGGCCTGGCCGTTCGCCGCCAGCGTCATGGTGATCGCGGCGGTCAGGGTGGTCTTGCCATGGTCGACGTGACCGATGGTGCCAATGTTCACGTGCGTCTTGTTACGCTCGAATTTCTGGCGAGCCATATCGTTAAACGATCCTTTCTTCCTTCTTAACCTACTCTTTATCGGAAACCGCGGGGAAAACTTGCGTGAATTCCCCGCGGCCCGGAGTGGTTTCCTAGACCTTGACGCCCTTAGACTTCGCGACGATGCCCTCAGCGATGAGCTTCGGAACTTCGGCGTAGTGGCTCGGCTCCATTGCGTAGGTGCCGCGGCCCTGGGTGGCCGACCGGAGGTCGGTCGAGTAGCCGAACATTTCCGCGAGCGGAACCGTCAGGCGGATGGTCTGCAAGCCCATGGCGACTTCCATGCCCTCGACCACGCCGCGCCGGCGGCCCTGGAGGTCGCCGATGACGTCGCCCGTGTATTCCTCGGGGACGACCACTTCGACCTTCATGATGGGCTCGAGCAGGACCGGGTTGGCCTTCGCCACGCCTTCCTTGAGCGCCATCGAGCCGGCGATCTTGAACGCCATTTCATTCGAGTCGACGTCGTGGTACGAACCGTCGAAGATCGTGACCTTGATGTCGATCAGCGGGAAGCCCGCCATCACGCCACCAGCCAGCGCTTCCTTGACGCCGTTGTCGACCGCGGGAACGTATTCACGCGGGACGACGCCGCCGACGATCTTGTTGATGAACTCGTAGCCCTTGCCGGCTTCGTTCGGCTCGATCTCGAGCCAGACGTGGCCGTACTGACCGCGACCGCCCGACTGGCGGACGAAGCGGCCTTCCTGCTTGACGGCCTTGCGGATCGTCTCGCGGTAGGCGACCTGCGGCTTGCCGACGTTCGCTTCGACCTTGAACTCGCGGAGGAGACGGTCGACGATGATCTCGAGGTGGAGCTCGCCCATGCCCGAGATGATGGTCTGCGACGTTTCCGGGTCGTTGTGGACGCGGAAGGTCGGGTCTTCTTCAGCCAGCTTGCCCAGCGCGATGCCGAGCTTGTCCTGGTCGGCCTTGGTCTTCGGCTCGATCGCGACGTGGATGACGGGCTCCGGGAAGTCCATCGCTTCGAGGACGATCGGGTGTTTCTCGTCGCACAGCGTGTCGCCCGTCGTCGTGACCTTGAGGCCGACCGCGGCGGCGATGTCGCCACAGTAGATCTCGCCGAGCTCCTGGCGGGTGTTCGCGTGCATCTGGAGGATGCGGCTGATGCGCTCGCGTTGGCCCTTGACCGAGTTCAACACGTAGCTGCCCGCGGACAGGACGCCCGAGTAAACGCGGAAGAAGGTCAGCTTGCCGACGAACGGATCCGTGATGATCTTGAACGCGAGGGCCGAGAACGGCGCCGAGTCCGAGGTCGCGCGGGTATCTTCGATGTCGGTGTCGGGCTTGATGCCCTTCACGTCCTCGATGTCCGTGGGCGCCGGGAGGAAGCTGATGACGGCATCGAGCATGGGCTGGACGCCCTTGTTCTTGAACGCCGAGCCACACGTGACGGGGACCAGGTTGATCGCGATGCAGCCCTTACGCAGGCCGAAGTAGATCTCCTCGTTGGTGAGCTCTTCGCCCTCGAGGTACTTGCTGATGAGCGCATCGTCCTGCTCGGCCGCGGCTTCCACCATTTTCAGGCGGTATTCCTTGGCCTTCTCGAGCATGTCCGCCGGGATCTCCGCGTCGATGACCTTCTCGCCCTTGTCGTCTTCGTAGACGACCGCGCGCATCGTGACCAGGTCGATGATGCCCAGGAAGTTCTCTTCAGCGCCGATCGGCAGCTGGACCGGGATCGGGTTCGCCTTGAGGCGCTGAGTCATCTGCTCGACGACGCGGTAGAAGTCCGCGCCCGTCCTGTCCATCTTGTTGACGAAGACGATGCGGGGGACCTTGTAGCGGTTGGCCTGGCGCCAAACCGTTTCGGTCTGGGGCTGCACGCCACCGACCGAGCAGAACACGGTGACCACACCGTCGAGAACGCGCAGCGAGCGCTCGACTTCGATGGTGAAGTCGACGTGGCCGGGCGTGTCGATGATGTTGATCCGGTGGTCCTTCCACGCGCAGGTCGTGGCGGCCGAGGTGATGGTGATGCCCCGCTCCTGCTCCTGGATCATGTAATCCATCGTGGCGGCGCCTTCGTGCACTTCACCGATCTTGTGCACCTTGCCGGTGTAGAAAAGGATGCGCTCGGTGGTCGTCGTCTTGCCGGCGTCGATGTGCGCAGCAATGCCGATGTTCCTGGTGTTTTCGAGCGAGAATTGCCTGGGCATCTACCTATTCTCCTCTTGACCGCTTACCAGCGGTAGTGCGCGAAGGCCTTGTTGGCTTCGGCCATCTTGTGCGTGTCTTCGCGCTTCTTGACCGAGGCGCCGACGCCGGTGGCGGCGTCGTTGAACTCGCCGGCGAGCTTGTCGATCATCGACTTGCCCGAGCGCTTGCGCGCGTTGGCGATCACCCAGCGGATGGCGAGTGCGGTGCCGCGCTCGGCCTTCACTTCGACGGGCACCTGATAGGTGGCACCACCGACGCGGCGGGGCTTGACTTCGATCAACGGGCGAACGTTCTGGATGGCCTTCTGGAAAGTTTCCAGGGGCTCCTTGCCGGCACGGGTGGCGGCATTTTCCAGGGCCGTGTAGAAGATGCGCTCGGCGAGGCTCTTCTTGCCCATGATCATCATCGTGTTGACGAACCGGGTCACCAGGATGTTCTGGAACACCGGATCAGGAGTGGGGGGGCGCTTGGCGATGCGGCCACGACGTGACATGGTCGGTTGTCTCCTATTACTTCTTCTTACCAGCGGCCGCCGCGGGCTGGCCGGGCTTCGGACGCTTGGCGCCATACTTCGAGCGGGACTGCATGCGACCCTTCACACCGGCGGCGTCGAGGGTGCCGCGCACGATGTGGTAACGGACGCCGGGAAGGTCTTTGACGCGGCCGCCACGAATCAGGACCACCGAGTGCTCCTGCAGGTTGTGGCCGACGCCGGGGATATAGCTCGTCACCTCGATGCCGTTGGTCAGCTTGACGCGGGCGACCTTGCGGAGCGCCGAGTTCGGCTTCTTGGGCGTCGTGGTGTACACGCGTGTGCAGACGCCGCGGCGCTGCGGGCAAGCCTTCAGAGCCGGGGACTTCGTCTTGACGATCACCTTGGCCCGCTCCTTACGGACCAGCTGACTGATAGTGGGCAACGTATTCCTCCTAAGGAATCAAAGGTTCCGAGTGCGGACGCTCGACGGTCGTTGGTTCGGCCGGATCGCCGCGCCCAGGGGGGCGGACGGGACGGGGAGCCCTGGGTACCGAGGTACGGGGCTCCCGGACGGTCCCGCCACGACCAGGGGTTGCGCGGGATCAACGGGTCCTCGGGGAATCAGGCCGGACGACCTAATCAGCCCATAAGGACCTTTTAATATACCTGGGAGGCTGAAGAAGTGTCAAATTGCGGGCTTTGGGATCGGTCGGACGATCGATTCCCCACCAATCAGGCAAACGCCCGCCGCCAGGCGATCGTGCGTCGCATAAAGCCGGAGGCTCCACGGATCCGGGCGTATTCTGATCAGAGAAATCAGGCAGGCGCATATTAAGTTTTATTAAGACACGATCAGCGATCGACGGTCCAGCCGTCGAAAGTCGCGCCGGTCTCGTCGATCGCCTCGGCGCTCAGCCGATCGCCGGCGAGGGTGACGCCCACGAAGTGGTAGGTCGACCGCACGACGGCCGAATACTCCTTCGGCCGCGCGGCGCGCAGCCAGGCCCCGCCTCCGCCCGTGACCACGTAGGTGGTCGGTCGGCCGTCCTTCACGAAGTCCTCGCGCGGCTTGGTACGCTCGTAGTGGTGATCGTGGCCGGTGAACACGACTTGCACGTCGTGCCGCTCGAAGAGGGGCCCGAAGGCCTGGCGCACATAGTGGCTCGCGCCGTGATCGCCGCCGCTATAGGGCGGGTGATGGAAGAAAGCGAACTTCCAGGTGGCCTTGCTGGCCTTGAGCTGCGCGGCCAGCCAGCGATACTGATCCGAGCCCTCGCCGAACGGCCGGTTCGTATCGAGGCCGAAGAACTGCGCATGGCCGTAGTGGAACGTGTACCAGCGCTCCGTCTCGGCCGTGGTGGCGCGCGGGATCTCGAAAAAGGCCAGGTAGTTGGCCGCACCGGCGTTGCCGTAGTCGTGGTTGCCGAGGCTCGGGTAGACTACGGCGCGCGCGATGAGATCACGGTAGGGCGTGAAGTAGCGCGGACCGAAGTTTTCGGCCTCGCCGCGCTCGTAGATCACGTCGCCGGTGTGGAGAACGAAGTCCGGCTTCCAGGCCGTGAGCCGGCGGGCGACGGCGAGCTGGTGAGCGGAGCCGCTGCCGGTGTCCCCGATGACCGCGAAGCGGAAGCGGTTGCCGGTTGGCGGCAGGTTGGCGCGGAACGTGCCCGCGCCGACGCGCGTGGCGCCGTCGAAGGCCTCGTAGCGGTAGCTGCCACCCGGCGTGAGGCCGTCGAGCCGGAATTGGTGGGCGGCCTCCACCGGCCCGCGGACCTCGCGGGTGCTCGTGCTGCCGACAGGGCCGAAGACCACCTGACCGGGCACGGGAACGCTGGAACGCCACATGACGGTCATGGTCGTGGGCGTGCCTGCCTGGAGGTAAGGGGCGATCGCCCCGACCGCCGCCAGCGAAGGGGCGGCTGCCAGGCAGGGAATGAGGAGGAGGGGCAGGGCCCGGAGGGTCGGTCGCATACGCGCGGGATGATACCACATCCGCCCCTCGCAGCATTTCCACCGCCGGAGGTCTCCATGCGTTTCGCCGCCGCACTGCTGGTCACGGTCTTCGCGCTCGCCGCCTGCGAGGGTTTCGTCCCGACCGCGTCCGACCCGGACCGGTTCATCGTCGAGGTGGCGTCGAAGCTGACCGACACCGACTGCGTCGCGAAGGCGCTGGAGTGGGGTGACCAGAATCATGACGGCGTCCTCACCCGGAAAGAGTTCATCGACCTGACGCTGGTCGCCTTCGACAACACCCGCCTCTCGCAGGAGCGCGCGATCGCCACCATCGACGCCCGGAAGGCCGCCGGCAAGACCGTGAGCCCGAGTAGCGAAGCGCGCCGGGCCGAGCTCGCGGCGAAAGTGCGAGCCTCGCTCGCGCAGCGGGCGACCTACGAGATCCCGGGGGGCGCCCGCTTCGATCGCCACGACGCGGACCGCGACGGTCGGCTGGATCGGCGCGAGCTCGACGCGGCATGCATGGCCGCACGCGCCGAAGGCCGGGAGTGAGGCCGGGCACGGGGCCACGGGCCGATCGCCCCCCTCGGGTTGTGACGGCGATCCCCGATCCACGACGCGCGACCGGCTAAGATGAATTCAACCGGTCTGGCCTGGTTCGGACCCCAGGCCGGATAACGCCGGTTATCTGAACCTCCTGCTCCTATTCCTGACGACGACACGGCCGGCACCGAAAGGTGTCGGCCGTGTTGCGTCTACCACTTGTCGGAGCCGGAGCTGTCGCTGCTCGAGCTGGAAGAATCGCTGCTCGAGCTCGAATCCCAGCTCGACGAGCCGCTGTCCGAACTGCTCGAGCTCCAACTCGACGATCCGCTATCGGAGCTGCTGTCTGAGCCGCTGAACCAGCTGCCGCTGCCCGACGAATCCGACGAGTCCGACGCGTCATCGTGCGACGCGCCGTGGTCGTGATGGGTGGAATGGGCGTGGCTCGTCGTATGGCTCACGGCATGCACGTGCACCGGCGACATGTCCCAGCAGTCGAGATGGTGGTGGTGCGATCCCACTGGCGCCGCGTTGATCCGCGCCTGGGCCGAGGTGAGTGGCGCTTCCGCCGCGACGCGGGTCAGGCCGAGCACCTCGAGGGCGGTCTCGGCCTCGGCGATCAGCTCGGTGGCATGCGCGAGGTCGTGAGGGACGTTGGTCAGCGCCTGGCGCGCCTTCGCGACCAGGTCGGTCAGCACGGCCCGCTTCGTGCCGACGCCCAGGTTGTTCTCGACGAGGTGCGCGACCTGCGCGTCGACGAGCTTCCAGCGCCGACCCAGCTTGAGGGCGTCGCGGAACGCGTCGTGGCTGCCGCCCTGGTAGGCGGTCAGCAGCGCGGCGATCGAGACCTCCAGGTTCAGGGCGACCATCTCGAGGGCGTCGGCCTCGGCGAGCGCCTCGGTCTCCCGGCCCGCGACGCTCGCCTGGACCGCAGCATCGACGCGCGCGCTGAACGTCTGGGCTTCGGCCATCACGGCGGTGGCCATTTCCTGGGACGGATCGTCGTCGCCGCGTGCGAGGGCGATCGCCCCGTCCAGCGCGAGCACCCCGGCCATGATGCGGTCACGGGCCGCCTCCAGCGCCGCGAGCCGGGCCCGCGTCCGGGCCGCCTCGGCCTTCGCGCCGCCCTTGAACAGCCGGACGAGCCACACGAGCAGCCCGAGCCCGAGTGCCGCGAGGACCAGCATCCCGATCCAGCCCGATGTCCCACCGGAATCCTCGTTTGCGGCCTCCGTCACCGGCTCGCGCCGCTGCGCGGGCACCGGTGGCTGCACCGGCGCTGCCGGTCGGGTCGACACGGCGCCCTCGTGGTGCGCGAGCGCCTCCACCAGCGCGAAGGCCCCGTCGTCATAGCGACCGGCACGGGCATGCGCCTTGAAGTGGGCGCCTATGGCCGCCGTGATCGCCTTGCGATTCACGCCGCGGCGGCGCAGGTCCGTGCCCACATGGGCCGCGACCTCCCGGTCTTCGACCGCGATCGCCACCGTGAGGGCACCCGGTCCGAGCGCGAGCCGGCGGAAAGCCGCTTCGGCCTGGCGCTCGATGCCGCCGTCTGCATGTTTCGAAAAGACCACGGCGACGCCCTTGAGCGGCACGCCGGCCAGCCGAGCCTCAAGCGCCTTGGCCTGGCCCGCGCCGAGCACCGACTCCGCATCCTCGACCACCGTGCGAACCGCCTGCGTGGACGAGCGCCCCGTGGGCTCGGCCGGGGCCGTCCCCCTGGCGAGGGCCATGCCCGCGGGCAGGACGAGCGACGTGAGCACCAAGAGGGTGGCGAATCGTTGGTTCATGGACACCTCGAAGGGGGAAACGACGTGGTCTTCCCATACCCGAACAAGCCGAAGGGCCCCCACCGCTCGCGCGGTGGGGGCCCGTACCGGATCGAAGAGGCTAGACCTCGTCTTCGACGACCTCTTCGGCCTCTTCTTCTTCCTCGCCCTCGTCCGGCATGATCGCCTCACCCGGAGAGAGATCCTCCGGAGCGATCGCGATCTCGCTTTCCGCGGCGCGGGCCGCCACGGCCACCGGTGCGCCGATCAGCTCGGAACCGGTGCTCTGGAGGATGTAGTCGGACCCGGGAGCCTGCTCCTCTTCGGGCTGGTCGAACAGACCGGTGCCGGCGGGGATCAGGCGGCCGATGACCACATTCTCCTTGAGGCCGTGCAGCCAGTCCTTCTTGCCCTCGATCGCCGCTTCCGTGAGCACGCGGGTCGTCTCCTGGAAGGAGGCGGCCGAGATGAACGACTCGGTGTTGAGCGAGGCCTTCGTGATGCCGAGCAGAATCGGCGTCGTCACGGCCTGGCGGCCCTCCTTGTCGGTGATCATCCGCTGCTCGCGGTCGAGCTCGAGCACATCGACCATCTCGCCGGGGAGCAGGGTGGTGTCACCCGGATCCTCAACTTTTTGCTTGCGCGTCATCTGACGCACGATGACTTCGATGTGCTTGTCGGAGATTTCGACGCCCTGCGAGCGGTAAACCATCTGGACTTCGTCCACCAGGTGCCGCTGCGTCCGCTCGACGCCCATGATGCGCAGGACGTCGTGCGGGTTGATCGGGCCGTCGGTGATCGGATCGCCCCGCTTGATGGGCTCGCCATCGTTGAGGATCAGGCGGCCACCGATGGGGATCGAGTACTCCTCGGTCCCGTTCTCGGTCTCGATGAAGACGCGGACGTTCTCATCGATGTCCACCATCAGCTTCACGGTGCCTTCGTGCTCCGCGATGATGGCGCTCTCCTTGGGCTTGCGGCCCTCGAGGAGCTCCTCGACGCGAGGCAGACCCTGAATGATGTCGCCCGTCTTGACGCGGTCGTAAACGAGCGTGGCGAGGTTTTCGCCGCGCTGGACCATGTCGGCCTGGTCGACCATCAGCTGGGTGCCCGAGGAGATGAGGTAAGGACGGCCGTGGCGGATGGCGATGTGGCCCTTGTCGACCACGCGCACCTTGCCGCTGTCCGGCGCGTCGATTCCCTCGGCGAGTTCTTCGCCTTGACGGACCATCGCGCCCTCCTGGACCGTCAGCTTGCCCTTCACCGGTACCACGAGCTCATGCTCGGGCGTGATGAGGATCAGGCGACGGACATCGTGACCGGCCTCGGGCGCCGCGAACTGCACGACGCCGTCCGCGTGGCTGAGGATTTCGGTCTTCACGACCGTCGTGCCCGGCTTCACGGTCGCCCCGTCCTTCGACTCGAGGGTCGTGACGATGAACTCCTCGTGGTGCTCACCGAACCGGCCCACGGAAGGCAGGTCACGGCGGAGCGCCATGTTTTCGAGGATGACGATCGCGAAGTCGAACTTCTGCTCCTCGCCTTCGGGCGCGGTGCCCTTCGGCGTGATCTCGATGCGGCCGGCCAGGTTGCCCAGGCCCGCGCCCTTCGTGAGCACGACTTCGGTGCGGATGACCGGGGTGCCGGCCTTGACGCGCTCGCCGTTCTTCACGGCCAGGCGGGTCAGGGACTTGAGCCCCAGCTCGTCGGTGGTCGACTTGTAAGCGAGGGTCGACTCGGCGGGCTGAACCACGAACCGTTCGATGAGTCGAACGATCACGATGCGCTCGCCTTCCGGGCCCTCGATGACCTTGATCAGGCCTTCGTGGGGCGCCGGGAAGCCCTGAGCCACGAGCGCCCCCTTGGCGATCATGTCGTCTTCCTTGACCTGCAGCTCCAGCCCTTCCGAGATGTCCATGCGGGTGCCGGGGTAGACGTAGGCTTCCTTGACCATGTCGTTGTCGATGTAGAGCTCGAGGATGCCGGCGGTCTTGGTGTAGATTTCCAGGCCCTCGATCAGGCTCGTGCCGGGCTCGACGAACATACCGGACTTCAGGCCGAAGCCGAGCTGTTCCTCGGGCTTGTTGATCGTGATCATCTCCTCGGGGACGAAGAGAATCTCGCCCTTCTTGGAGATGAGGCGCCGGTCGGAGCGCTCGACGAGCGAGGCTTCGACGAAGCGGACCTCGCCGGTGCCCGACACCGTGAACTTCTCGTCCACGTGGTCGGCGAGCACGACCGCGTCGCCCTCGATGCGCTGGCCGTCGGTGACGCGCAGCGTGTACTGCGTGCCGTCGTCCGTGCGCAGCCACAGGTCCTTCTTGCCCGCCGCCACTTCCGTGCCGGGGAGGGTCATGTTGGCCGTGACGATCGAGATGTCGCGACCGCCCACGATGACCGTGCGGCCCTCGATCTTCTCGGTGCGGATGTCCGTGCCGAGGCGCAGCTTGCCGCCGTGCTCGGTGACCATCCGGTGCTCCGTGAGGACGTCGCCCTGCTTGATCGCATGACCGGGCTTGATCACCGCGTGGTAACCGGCCGGCAGGGTGTAGGTGTCGCCCGCGAGGACCCAGATCTCACCAGGACGGTTGGCCGTCTTGGTGACGTTGCCCTGGCGGTCGCGGCGCTCTTCCGGCCGGAAGCCGACGAACTCGATCGTGCCGGCGAGGTCGGCGGAGATGTCCTTGTAGGCCTTCTCCAACGACTTGCGGCTCGTGCGGCCCGTCTCGACGATGGACTCCGCGATCAGCGTGCCCTTCGCCACTTCCTGGCCGTCTTTCACCCGAATTTCGTAGCCCGTGGGCACGACCATCGGATAGGACTTCTTCGCCGTCTTGAGCGAGAGCGTGTGCTCCTTCTCGGTGACGAGCACGACGTCGCCGTGGCGTGTGCGGTGCTCGCGCGCGGTGATGTCGTCAGGCAGGTGGACGGTGCCGTTGTGCTCCGCCTTGACCACCGCCGTGCTCGAGCTCTTGGTGAAGACGCCGCCCGTGTGGAACGTGCGCATCGTGAGCTGCGTGCCCGGCTCGCCGATCGACTGGGCGGCGATGATGCCGACCGCCTCGCCGATGTCGACCATCTGGTTGTTGGTCAGCGACCAGCCGTAGCACCACCGGCAGACGCCGAAGCGGCTCTGACAGGTGAGCGGCGACCGGATCATCACATACTGCACGCCCGCGCCGACGATCAGATCGACCAGCGGCTGGGTCAAGCAGGTGTTGGCATCGACGAGGACTTCGCCGGTCGAGGGATCGACCGCGTTCTCGGCCAGCACGCGGCCCTTGAGCCGCTCCGCCAGCGAGACCACGGCCTGCTCGCCGTCCTTGATGGCCGTCAAGCTGACGCCCTTCGAGGTCTTGCAGTCCTCCTCGCGGATGATGACGTCCTGCGCGACGTCGGCGAGACGGCGGGTCAGGTAACCCGAGTCGGCCGTGCGCAGCGCGGTGTCGACCAGGCCCTTGCGGGCGCCGTACGACGAGATGATGTACTCGGTGACGTTCAGGCCTTCGCGGAAGTTGGCTTTGATCGGAAGGTCGATGATTCGACCCGACGGATCGGACATCAGGCCGCGCATACCGACGAGCTGGCGGACCTGCGAGAGGTTACCGCGGGCGCCGGAGAACGCCATCATGTACACGGAGTTGAGGCGGTCGAACTTGTCGACGATGAGCTGCGTGACTTCCTCGGTGGCTTCGGCCCAGAGGTCGATCGCCTTGTTGTGGCGCTCGACTTCGGTGATCTCGCCGCGCAGGTAGGCGCGACGCGACTTCTCGATGTCGCCGTCCGCACGGGCGAGGATGTCGTACTTCTCCTTCGGGGTGACCAGGTCGTGGATGGCGACCGTGATACCCGCCCGGGTGGCGTACTTGAAGCCCAAGTTCTTGAGCTGGTCGGCGAGCAGCGCCGCGTCGGCGGGAGAGTACTCTTCGAACGCGCGCATGACGACGTTCTCGAGCATCTTCTTGTTGACGAGCGCGTTGATGAACGGGAAGCCCGCGGGCAGCGACTCGTTGAAGATGACGCGGCCGACGGTCGTCTCGACCACCTGGCCCTTGCCGCCGTGCTCGAGGTACTCGACCGACGAGGTCGAGTTCTGGAGCCGGTCGTGCTTGATGCGGACCTTGATGGTGGCGTGCAGGTCGAGGTTGCTGGTCTGGTAGGCGCCGACGGCGTCCGTCAGCGTTCCGAAGATCAGGCCTTCGCCCTTCTTCTTGGTCTCGTCGAGCACCGTCAGGTAATAGCAGCCGAGCACCATGTCCTGCGTGGGCGTGATGATCGGACGGCCGGTCGACGGCGCCAAGACGTTGTTGGTCGACATCATGAGCAGGCGGGCTTCCGTCTGCGCTTCGACCGACAGCGGCACGTGGACCGCCATCTGGTCGCCGTCGAAGTCGGCGTTGAAGGCGGTACAGACCAGCGGGTGCAGCTGAATCGCGCGACCTTCCACCAGGACCGGCTCGAAGGCCTGGATGCCCAGACGGTGGAGCGTCGGGGCGCGGTTCAGGAGCACCGGGTGGCCCTTGATGACGTCTTCCAGGATGTCCCAGACGATCGTCTCGCCACGCTCGATCTTCTTCTTCGCGGATTTGATGTTCTGCACGATGCCGCGCTCGACGAGCTTGTTCATGACGAACGGCTTGAAGAGCTCGAGCGCCATCTCCTTCGGGAGACCGCACTGGTGCAGCTTGAGGTACGGACCGACGACGATGACCGAACGGCCGGAGTAGTCGACGCGCTTGCCGAGCAAGTTCTGACGGAACCGGCCCTGCTTGCCTTCGATGATGTCCGACAGCGACTTCAGCGCGCGGTTGTTCGGGCCCACGACGGCGCGGCCGCGACGGCCGTTGTCGATGAGCGCGTCCACCGCTTCCTGCAGCATGCGCATCTCGTTCCGGATGATGATGTCCGGTGCATGCATCTCCCGCAGGCGGTACAACCGGTTGTTGCGGTTGATCACGCGGCGGTAGAGGTCGTTGAGGTCGGAAGTCGCGAAACGACCGCCGTCCAGCTGGACCATCGGGCGAAGGTCCGGCGGGATGACCGGGATGACGTCGAGGATCATCCAGCTGGGATCGGTCGACGAGGAGATGAACGCCTCGACGACGCGCAGGCGCTTGATCGCCTTGGCGCGCTTCTGGCCCGACGAGCTGACCGTCTCCTGGCGCAGCTTCTCCGAGAGCTCCGGCATGTTCATGTCCTGCAAGAGGATCTTGATCGCGGCGGCGCCCATGGCGGCTTCGAGGGTGCAGTTCTCGTCGTCCATCAGGGTCTCGTAGTCATCCTCCGAGATGATGTCCATCTTCTGGAGGTTGGTCGAGCCCGGATCGATGACGATGTACGAGTTGAAGTACACCACGTCTTCCAGCGCGCGCAGCGGGATGTCCAGCAGCTGCGACAGGTACGACGGGATGCCCTTCAGGTACCAGATGTGGGCGACCGGGGCGGCCAGGTCGATGTGGCCCATCCGGTAGCGGCGGACCTTCGAGTCTGTGACTTCGACGCCGCAGCGCTCGCAGATGATGCCCTTGTGGCGGACACGCTTGTACTTGCCGCAGTGGCATTCCCAATCCTTCGCGGGACCGAAGATGCGTTCGCAGAACAGGCCGTCGCGCTCGGGCTTGAGCGTGCGGTAGTTGATCGTCTCGGGCTTGGTAACGGCGCCGCGCGACCAGCTCCGGATACGGTCCGGGCTCGCGATGCCGACTTTGATGTAATCGAAGTTGTTAGTCATAGGATTACCGGAAGGTCTCCTTTTCCTCGCCCATCGGCATCGACATTACGCGCGACAGCTGCGTGCGCAGCCGGTTGCGGGTGTCTTCGTCCTCCTCGAAGAGCTCGATTTCGCGGCCGTCCTGCGTCGCGACGTGAACGTCGAGGCACAGCGATTGAAGCTCGCGGATGAGCACCTTGAAGGACTCGGGAATGCCAGGCTTGCTCAGGTTCTTGCCCTTGACGATCGCCTCGTACGCCTTGGCGCGGCCAGGGACGTCGTCCGACTTGATCGTGAGGATTTCCTGCAGGGTGTACGCTGCGCCGTAAGCCTCGAGCGCCCACACCTCCATCTCGCCGAAGCGCTGGCCGCCGAACTGGGCCTTGCCGCCCAGGGGCTGCTGCGTGACCAGCGAGTAGGGGCCGGTCGAACGGGCGTGGATCTTGTCGTCGACCAGGTGGACCAGCTTCATCATGTAGATGGTGCCGACGCACACGGGGCGGTCGAAAGCTTCACCGGTGCGGCCATCGTAGATGGTGATCTTGCCGGTGTTGCTGATCCAGTCCTTGCCCGACTTCTCGCGGGCGGTGTCGAGCTGGTTGCGGAGCAGGTCGTAGGACGACTCGGCGCCGAACATCTCGTCGAACGGCGGGATCTCGTAGAAGATGCCCAGGTTCTTGGCCGCCCAGCCCATCAAGGTCTCGTACGTCTGCCCGACGTTCATGCGCGAAGGCACGCCCAGCGGGTTCAACACGATGTCGACGGGGGTGCCGTCCGGGAGGTACGGCATATCTTCCTGGGGGAGGATCTTCGAGATGATGCCCTTGTTGCCGTGGCGGCCAGCGACCTTGTCGCCCACCGAGATCTTGCGCTTCTGGGCGATGTAGACGCGGACGACCTGGTTCACGCCGGGCGGCAGATCGTCGCCCTGATCGCGCGTGAAGACCTTCACGTCGACGATCCAGCCCTTCTCGCCGTGCGGGACGCGCAACGAGGTGTCGCGGACGTCGCGGGCCTTCTCGCCGAAGATGGCGCGAAGGAGCTTCTCTTCCGGCGGGTGCTCGGATTCGCCCTTGGGCGTGACCTTGCCGACCAGAATGTCGTCCGGCTCGACCTCGGCGCCGATGCGGATGATGCCGCGCTCGTCGAGGTCCTTGAGGGCGTCTTCACCGACGTTCGGGACTTCGCGCGTGATTTCTTCGTTGCCGAGCTTGGTCGCGCGCGACTCGAGCTCGTACTTCTCGATGTGGATCGACGTGAACACGTCGTCCATCACGAGCCGCCGGTTGATCAAGACGGCGTCCTCGAAGTTGTAGCCCTCCCAGGGCATGAACGCGACCGTGAGGTTCTGGCCGAGGGCCAGCTCACCGCAGTGGGTGGCCGGACCGTCGGCGAGCGCCTCGCCCACCTCGACCTTCTGCCCCTTCAGGACGATCGGCCGCTGGTTCAGGCAGGTGTCCTGGTTGGAGCGCAGGAACTTCGTGAGCTGGTACCAGCGCTCGCGGCCGCTCTCGGCGCTCTTGATCGCGATGCGGGTGGCCTCGACGCGGCTGACCGTGCCCGCCTCGGCGGCGGTGACGACCAGGCCGGCGTCGACGGCGGCGCGGGTTTCGAGACCCGTGCCGACGCGCGGCCGCTCAGGACGAAGCAGCGGCACCGACTGGCGCTGCATGTTCGAGCCCATCAGGGCGCGGTTGGCGTCGTCGTGCTCGATGAACGGGATCAGCGCGGTCGCGACCGAGATGATCTGAATCGGCGAGACGCCGATCAGGTCGACTTCGCTCGGCGCGGCGAACAAGAACTCGGCCTTGTAACGGACCGGCACCTTGTCGTCGCGGAAGCGCTTGCCGTCCGGCGTGAGCGGGACGTCGCCGGCGGCGACGCGGTGCTCGTCCTCTTCCTCGGCGGTCAGGTAGACGATCTCGTTCGAGATGTCGCCGTTGAAGATGCGGCGATACGGCGACTCGATGAAGCCGTAGTCGTTGACGCGGCCGAAGGTCGCGAGCGAGCCGATCAGGCCGGCGTTCGGGCCTTCAGGCGTCTCGACCGGGCAGATGCGGCCGTAGTGCGAGGGGTGGATGTCGCGGACGGCGAAGCCGGCGCGCTCGCGGGTCAGACCGCCCGGGCCCAGGGCCGAGAGACGGCGCTTGTGGGTCAGCTCGGCCAGCGCGTTCGTCTGGTCCATGAACTGGGACAGCTGGCTCGACCCGAAGAACTCCTTGATCGCGGCCACGAGGGGCTTGGCGTTCACGAGGTTCTGGGGCGTGAGCGTCTCGGGCTCCTGGATGGTCATGCGCTCACGGATGATGCGCTCCAGGCGGGTCAGACCGACGCGGAACTGGTTCTGCAGCAACTCGCCGACCGAACGGATGCGGCGGTTGCCGAGGTGGTCGATGTCGTCCACCTGACCGGCGTCGAAGTTGAGGTTGATGAGGTAATCGATCACGCCCACGATGTCTTCGCGGGTCAGGATCCGATCGGCCATCGGCGTCGCCAGGCCGAGCTTCTTGTTCACCTTGTAGCGGCCGACGCGACCCAGGTCGTAGCGCTTGGGGTCGAAGAAGCGCGCGAAGAGGACCGAGCGGCCACCCTCGACGGAGGGCATGTCGCCGGGCCGCAGCTTGCGGTACACCTCGATCAGGGCGTCTTCCATGGTGTGGGTCTTGTCCGCATCCAGGGTCTTCTGGAGGAATTCCTGGTGGCGGAAGAGCTCCAGCATTTCATGGTTCTGGTAGCCCAACGCGCGCAGCAGCACGCTCGCGAGCAGCTTGCGGGTCTTGTCGATGCGGACGTAGATGAGGTCGTTGACGTCGGTCTCGAACTTCAGCCAGGCGCCGCGGTTCGGGATGATGGTCGCCGAGTAGATCTTCTTGCCCGACGGGTCCGTCTCGCGCTTGTAGTAGACGCCCGGTGAGCGGACGATCTGCGAGACGATGACGCGCTCGGCGCCGTTGATGATGAAGGTGCCCTGGCCAGTCATGACCGGCAGGTCACCGACGAAGATCTCCTGCTCCTTGACCTCGCCGGTCTCCTTCGAGACCAGGCGGACCGGGATGCGCAGGGGACGCGCGAACGTGGCGTCCCGCGCACGACACTCGTCGACCGTGTACTTCGGCGTGCCGAGCGTGTAGTTGGTCAAGAAGTGGAGTTCGAGACGGTTCGAGTAATCATTGATCGGAGAGAACGAGAGAAGCTCCTCTTTGAGCCCTTCCTCGAGGAACCACTGGAAGGAGTTCCGCTGGATCTCGATCAGATCCGGCAGGTTCTCTGCCAACGAGGTAACGCCGCTGTAGGGGGTCACTCGGAGCTTGTTCGTTGAAGGCATTCACACCACCCTTAGATGAAGACGTCCGGACGACATCGCGCCCACTGAGCAGCCCGCAACGGCGGGTCCGCATTCTGACCGAATTTACAGACTTGACAGGCGAGGGGCGCACCCCGACAGCAGCCTGGCGGTCAATTAAATCTGCTTTAAATTTTGCGCAGACCAACCATCTTACGCCGGGCCATGGTTAACGTCAAGGTTACGTCAGATGCGCTGATCGGCCCGACGACCGGGGGATGGGCTTGGTTGACGGGCATCCCCGGACGCCGTTAATATTGAGCGTTCCACGGGTAGACGGGCCGCCCGGTTTTGTGCCCCGGTGCTACAATTCCTTACATGTTCGAATCGCTTTCCGAGAAAATCCAAGGCGCCTTCGCCGGACTCCTCCGCAAGCAGGGCAAGCTCACCGAGGACAACATCTCGGAAGCCCTGCGCGAGGTCCGGCGCGCGCTGCTGGAAGCCGACGTCAACCTGGCGGTCGTCAAGGCGTTCGTCGCCCGGGTCAAGGAACAGGCGCTCGGCGAGGCGGTTCTCGGCGGCCTCGACCCTGGCCAGACCTTCATCAAGATCGTCCACGACGAGCTGGTGAACGTGATGGGCGGCGGCAACGCGCCCCTCGAGAAGAACCCGACGGGCATCACCGTCATCCTGATGGCCGGCCTCCAGGGCATGGGCAAGACGACCACGGCCGGCAAGCTCGCGCTGATGCTGCGAAAGCAGGGCAACCGCCCGCTGCTCGCGGCCGCGGATATCTATCGCCCCGCCGCCATCAAGCAGCTCGAGACGCTCGGCAAGCAGATCGACGTGCCGGTGCACGCGCCCGGTCAGATCGACCCTGTCGAGATCGCGCTCCAGGCGCTCAAGCGCGCCCAGGACGAGTCCTACAATTACCTGATCGTCGACACCGCGGGCCGCCTGCATGTCGACGAGGCGATGATGGATGAGATCAAGCGGCTCCAGGCCACCTTGAATCCGCAGGAGATCCTGCTGGTGGTCGACGCGATGGTCGGCCAGGATGCCGTCAACATCGCGAAGTCGTTCAACGAAGCGCTCGGCCTCACCGGCGTGGTCCTCACCAAGCTCGATGGCGACACCCGCGGCGGCGCCGCGCTCTCCGTCCGCCAGGTGACCGGCAAGCCGATCAAGTTCATGGGCACGAGCGAGAAGCTCGACGGCCTCGAGGCGTTCCACCCGGAACGCATCGCCACGCGCATCCTCGGCATGGGCGACGTGCTGACGCTGATCGAGCGGGCCCAGGAAGCGATCACCCTCGATGAGGCCAAGGCCCTCGAGGAGAAGATGCGCAAGGCCGAGTTCACGCTCGAAGATTTCGCCAACCAGCTCAAGCAAATGAAGAAGATCGGCTCGATGGGCGACATCCTGGGGATGCTGCCGATCCCCGGCCTGAAGGCCGCGCTGTCGGACGACAAGCTCGCCGAAGGCGAGGGCCACCTCAAGAAATTCGAAGTCATCATCTCGTCGATGACCCCCAAGGAGCGCCGCAACCCGAAGATGCTCGATCTCTCGCGGAAGCTGCGCATCGCCAAGGGCTCGGGCACGAAGGTCGAGGACATCAACAAGCTGCTCAAAGACTTCGAGAACATGAACAAGATGATGAAGCAGCTTTCGAACTTCCAGAAAAACATGCCCAAGCACATGCAGAAGGCCATGAAGAAGGGCCAGATGCCGGGCATGCCGCCCGGCATGGGTGGCATGCCCGGGATGCCGCCCGGCATGCCCGGTATGCCTCCCATGCCGGGTGGTGCACCATTCCAGCTGCCCAAAAAGGGCGGCTTCCCGTTCAAGTTTAAATAGGGGCCTCACTCCCCCCTTTCGTCCTCTGTCCCAGTCCCCCAACACACGCAGGAGAACCAAGCACCATGGTGAAAATCCGACTGAAGCGGATTGGCGCGACCAAGAAGCCCAAGTACCGCATCGTCGTCCAGGACAGCCGCACCCGCCGCGATGGCGCCGTCATCGAGGAAATCGGCTACTACGACCCCCAGGCGAACCCCGTCGAGCTCCGCATCGACGCCGAGAAGGCGAAGAAGTGGCTGAACAACGGCGCGCAGCCGACCGAGACCACCGTCTCGCTGCTCCGCAAGGCCGAGGTGCTTCCCGCGGTTCCCGCGGGCGGCCTCAAGAAGAAGGGCTAAGGGACGCCTGGATGGATCCCGTCCGGAACGTCGCGGAAGTGTTGCTGAGGGCGATCGCCTCGAATCCCGATGCCGTCGGCATCGAGGCGCGGGACGATGGCAGCCGGACCACGCTGACCGTCACGGTCGACCAGGCCGACGTGCCCCGCATGATCGGCCGTAAGGGCCGCACGATCAATGCCGTGCGGACCATCGTCAAGGCGGCGGGCCTCAAGTCGCAGCGTCAGGTCACGGTCGACCTGGTCACGCCAGAACTCGAGGACCGCGAAGGCGGTCGCTAATCGGCTCAGCCGAGCTGGCCGAGCTTGCTCGGCCCGGCTCTGGCCCCGTTCCCGATCGGGAACGGGGCCTTCTGCTTTACTTGCCGGGCGTCGGCAGCTCGCGCTGCTGCCGCTCCAGGGCGCGGTAGATGCCTTCGGCGCGGGCCCACCCCCGCTCGACCAGCACCTCGCCGATGCGCCGGCGCTCCCGGCGCTGGGCCTCGAGCGCGAGCGCGATGTGGCGGGGCTTCGCGACGTCTTCCTCGATGAGGTAGAAGCCCAGCGGCTTGCGCGGCCCCGGCGGATAGGCGAGCTTCACCTGCAAGCTCATCACGCGCCGCAGCATCGCCTCCGAAATGTAGCCCGCCTCGACGGCCACCTCGCCGAAAGGCTTGGGAAGGCCCCGCAGCTTGCGGTCCGCCTGGATCGCGAGGACCGCCTCGATGTCCCGCTCGCCGATCAGCCCCTCGCGCGCGAGCAACTGCCCGACAGGCACGCGCAGGGCGTCGGGCGGCGGCGCCGTTGGCATTTCGGCGACGGCCGGCTGGGAGATCGAGAGGACGCCCACGGAGCCGGCGAGCGGCAGGCTGCGAGGCGTGGCAGGTGGTGCGATCGTCTCGTTGGCTTGCAGCGCGCCGCGCAGCCGCCAGGTCAGGCGCGCGATCGCCGCCTCAGGCGTGGGCCCGCTCGAGGTGACCGTCGTATCCGAGGACTGCGCCGCGACATACACGATGCGGCCGTTCTCGATCACCTTGTCGACGTCGTAAAGGACCGGCTGGCCCTCGACGTAGATGAATCCGAATGTGAGCACGGCAAGGGGTCTCCGACTCGACCATGATACGCGAACGTTCCCCCGTCCTCGTTATTCCCAGCCGAACCGGCATTATTACATGATTGTTACTTCAACTGCCGGCCTTCGCTAGCCGGCCCGCTCCGGGCCCTGACCTGCCCGGTTGCGCGCCGCCCAGCGGTGGATGTCGTGCTGGAGCACCGGCGCGAGGCGACCCGCGAGCGTCTGCATGGCCGTGTGGATGATGCCGTTGCCCACCGCCTCGAGCGGGGGCGCCGGCATCCACGCGAGCACGAGGGGCAGCGTGAGATCCACCGCCATCTCGGACCAACACTCGATGCGGCAGCCGGCCGGGTGCGGGCGGAACATGGCCTCGCCGGTGAAACGGGCGTCAAAGCCCGCGTCGTCATGGGTGGTCTCGGCGAGCGAGGCCCTGAGCGACTTCATCTCCACCCGATCGGGCGGGTGCTCGATGAACTGGACGTCGAAGGTGGGCCGGAGGGTCAGGCCGAGCGCGCCGTGCGGGTTGAGGCGCACGCGGTACACGCCTTCGCCGAGCGCCTGGACGCGGTCCCCGCCGAGGAACTGCCGCAGCAGCTCCTCATTCTGCGCGAAGTAACGAAAGGCCGTCTCGGGCGGATAGTCGACGACGATGTGCTGCTGCGTGCGGCCGCCCAAGCGGAGCGTGGTCACGGCTTGCGGGACGGGCTCGCGGAAGGCTTCGGGCGCTTGGGCCCGGCGAAGCCCCGGATCGGCTCGAGCTTTTGCCCGCCCAGCGGCAACGACCGGAAAGGCGTGAGCGCGGGGGGCTGCTCGACGTGCGTGCCCGCAGGCGCGTTGCCGGACAGGCCAGGGACCAGCTCGATGGGCTGGATGTCGACCGTGACGCCCCTGATCGGCAACGACTTCGGCGTGGGCGTGGGCGACGGGGCCGCGGACGCGGGGCTGGCCGACATGGCCAGCGCCAGCGCCGCGAGGATGAGCAGCCGGGCCATGGCCTAACCCTGGACGGGCAGGACGATGGTCGTCTTGCGCTTCATCGAGCCCTTGCGGACGAAGGCCTCGATCTCGTAGCGACCCGGGCGGATGCCGCGCACCACGATGGGCACCACGGTCTTGCCCTTCTCGAGCGAGCCCTTCCAGCTGACGGACTGTGCGAGCATCGGCTGGGCCTTGTCGTCGACGAACTTGAGGCCTTCCGGCAGGTCGACCTGGAAGATCACGCCGTCGACCTGCTCATCGACGTCGAAGCCGATGTTGACGGCCACGTCCTGTTTGACGGTCACGGCCGCGGTCTCGATGCGCGGCACGCCCGCGCCCGGCATGAATTGCCATACCAGGAACACGGCACAGGCGGCGGCGGCGCCGGCGAAGCTCGAGGCCCAGTGTGACCACCGGCGACCGCCGCGCGCCTTCGCAGGCGCCGCCGCGAACGCCGACACGCCGCCCGGCACCGGCCGGGCCGCAGGCTCGTCCGCCGCCTCCAACGCGCGTGAGACGCGCACCGCGAGGTCCGCCGGGACCTCCTCCTGCGGCACCTGCGCGAGCAACCCGACCACGGCCGTCAGCTCGGCGAGCCTGCGCGCGCAACGCGCGCACCCCTCGAGGTGGGCCGTGAGCGCGCGGTCTTCCCAAGGATCGAGGTCGCCTTCGAGGCGCCCGGTCATGTAATCTTCGGCCTCGTCATGGCCAATCCGCTCCGGCGCGAGCGCGGCCGAGATGCGGCCGGCCAGATCCACCGGCAGCTCCTCGCGTGGCACGCGGCGCAGCAGCCCGACGACCGCTTCCAGCTGCCGGGCGGCCAGCGTGCATGGCGCACACCCAGCCAGGTGCGTTTCCAGGGCCTCGGCCTCGTCCGCGTCCAGCGTCTGCTCCAGGCGCCCGGACAACAGGTCACGGGCCTCGTCGTGGCTCATCTCGGCGCCGTCGGGCAGCGCCTCGTCGGCCAGGGCCGCGGAAATCCGGTCGAGCAGGCCGCCCGGCATGGTCTCGGCCGGCATGGCATGCAGCATCGCCACGACCGCCCGCAGGTCCTCGAGCTCCGCGCAGCACGCGGCGCAGCAGGCCAGGTGGGCTTCGACGGCCGTGGCCTCGAGCGGCGCGAGCACGCCATCGAGGTGGTCGGAGAGCTGGGGCTGGACGTCTTCACACCGCATGGAAATTACCTAGCCTTTTTCGAGCCGCAGGCACTAGCCGCCATCGCCGGCGCTGTTCACGAGTTGCGCGGGCAGGTATTCGGCCAGCTTACCGGGTGCTGCCATGATCTGCTCGCGAAGGGCCATCCGGCCCCGGCTGAGGCGGGACTTCACGGTCCCGATGTTGATGTCGAGGATTTCCGAGATTTCTTCATAAGAGTAGCCGTCGAGGTCGTACAGGATCACGGGCTCGCGCAGCTTGTCGGAGAGCTTGCCGATGAACCCGAGCATGAGATCGCGAAGCTCCTTCTGCTCGGCCCGCGGCTCGGTGATGTGCACGGCCCGCTCGGGGAGGGTTTCGGTGGCCTCCTCGTGGCGGCGCACGGCGCGCTTCACATCGTCCAGGATCGTGTTGCGGAGGATTCGGCTGAGCCAGGTGCCCAGGTCAGCCTCCTCGCGGAAGCCTCCCAGGGAGCGGTAGGCCTTGATGGCCGTATCCTGAACGGCATCCGCGGCGTCGTCGCGGTGCTGAATCAGGTGGTAGGCCAAGTTGTAGAGCTTGGGCAGGTACGGAGCGAGGAGCTTCTCGAAGGCCTGTTTGTTGCCCTTCTGGGCGGCCCGCAAGAGGAACTTCCGCTGCTCCGCTTCTTCTTCGCTGACCACGGTGAGGCCTCCGCTCATGGGCTGGACGAGCGTCCAGGTCCGAATGTTCCGTGTATTTTACCACCTGCCCCGGGCAGGCAGCCGAGCAGGCAGCTGTCAGGATCCCGGTGGTATAATGGGCTGTTGTCCCAAAGCACGAGGAGAGCGCCAAATGAAGGGTCCCGGTGGGTTCGGCGGCATGGATATGGGCAAGCTGATGAAGCAGGCCCAGAAGATGCAAGAAGCCATGATGAAGATGCAAGAGGACCTGGGGTCCCAGACCTTTGAAGGCACGGCCGGTGGCGGCGCCGTCACGATCACGATGACCGGCGGCATGGACCTCTCGGCGGTGAAGATCAAGCCCGAGGCCGTCGACCCGGATGACGTCGAAACGCTCGAAGACCTCGTCCTCGCGGCCTTCAAGGACGCCAAGTCCAAGGTCGACGCCATGACGCAGAACCAGATGGGCTCCGTCACGGGCGGCATGAAGCTTCCCGGCTTCAACATGTAAATCGGGCGGCGCCAGCGGCTCCCCCGTCACCACAAGAGGCTCCAACCTATGCTTTATACCAAGCCCCTCGCTCGCTTGATCGAGGAGCTCGAAAAGCTGCCGGGCATCGGTCCCAAGTCGTCGCAACGGTTGGCTTTCCATCTCATCAAGCAACCGACGCAAGCTATCGAAAACCTCGCAAACGCCCTGGTCGACGCCAAGAAACAGGTGAAGTTCTGCTCCACCTGCCAGAACCTCAGCGCGGAGGATCCATGCGACATCTGCAAGAATCCTTCACGCGACCGTTCGGCGATTTGCGTGGTCGCGGAGCCGCGTGACCTCGTGGCGCTCGAGCGCACCCGGGAGTTCAAGGGCCTCTACCACGTGCTCGGCGGGCTGATCTCGCCGCTCGACGGCGTAGGGCCGGAGCAGCTCAAGATCCGCGAGCTGCTCCAGCGGCTCCAGGGCATCGACGGCGACCGCACGAACGTCACCGAAGTGATCCTCGCGATCAACCCGTCGATCGAGGGCGAGGCCACCAGCCTCTACCTCGGGCGGCTGCTCAAGCCCGCGGGCCTCAAGGTCACGCGCATCGCCTTCGGCCTGCCGATCGGCGGCGACCTCGAATACGCCGATGAGATGACCCTCGTGAAGGCCCTGGAGGGCCGGCGCGAGATCGCCTGATACGACTAAAGGAAAGGGCCCGGTGGTTTCCCACCGGGCCCTTTCCTTTAGCAACGTTGCGACTTGGCCTTGCGCACGGCCTCGGCGATCATGTCGTCGTAGATCGTCTTGTCGCGCCAGCGGGCCTGGGCGACCGGGCTCAGCTGATCGACCGGGTCGAAGTAGATGAACTGTTGGCCCGGCTTGACGCTCGGCGCCGTGAAGATCGAGATGCCGTTCTCGCGGTCGTAATACTCGTAGCTGTGCACGTCGCGCTTGCCGCCGCCGCCGGGGGCGTCGCAGACGAACGTGGGGCTGTTGAAGCCGGCCGTGGACCCACGGACGTACTTCTCGATGTCGATCGCCGTCTGCAGCGTGGTGCGGAGGTCTTCGACGCCCTTCACGAGATCGTGCAGGTACACGTAGTAGGGGTGCACGTTGATGTGCCCCAGGCGTTTCACCAGCATGCGCATCGTCTCGGGGTTGTCGTTCACCCCGCGTTGGAGCACGGACTGGTTGCGCACGAAGATGCCGCGCTCGAAGCACTTGGCCATCGCCTGCTCCGTGATCCAGGTGATTTCGTTGGGGTGGTTGTAGTGGGTGTGGAGGAGCACCTCCTTGCCCATCTTGCGCCCCTTGTCGTGCACGTACGAGAGCGCGTCGAACCACGCCGTGTCCGTGATCATCTTCATCGGCATGACGGCCGGACCCTTGGTGGCGAAGCGCATGCGGCGCACATGCGGGATGTCGAGCAGGGTCTCACCCACGGTGCGCAGGTGGGCGGGCGCGAGCTGGTACATGTCGCCGCCCGAGATGACGATGTCTTCGAGCTCGGGGCGCTCCTTGATGTACTGGAAGACGCGCGCCCAGCGCTTCGGGCTCGCGTTCAACGAGACCTTCTCGACTTCCTCGGTGTTGCCGCCCACGGCGTAGGAGCGCGTGCAGAAGCGGCAATACACCGGGCACACGTCGAGCACGAGGAAGAGCGCCTTGTCCGGGTAACGGTGGGTCAGGCCGGGCACGGGCGCGTCGTCCTGCTCGTGCAGGGAGTCGAGCGTCAGCAGCGGGTGATCCGGGCGCAGGCGCGAGCCCAGCGGCAGGAACTGGGTGCGGATCGGGTCGTTGTAAGGGTCGGTCCAGTCGATGCCCGCGATCATGTAGGGCGAGACGCGCACGGCCATCGGCGCATGCGCGAAGCCCGCGCGGGCGTCATCGATGAACTCGGGCGTGACGAGGTCTTGAATCGTCTCGATCAGCTTGTCGACCGTGGTGATCGAGTTCTTGCCCTGCCAGATGTGGTCGAGGAAGGTCGCTTCGTCGACATTCTTGTAGGCGGGGATCGCGCGCCAGAACTCGCCCTGGCGGAGGTTGCGGTGGGCGAAGGCCTCGGGGCCCGCGGGCGGGCGCTTGTGAATGATCGGCTCTTCAGCGCCGGCGGCGCCGGGCGCGGCGGGGTTGGTCAGCATCGGGTGCTAGCTCCTGTGGTCTGCGGTCCGCGGCGGGACCTGGGCGTAGACGGGCAGAAGCTGGCGATTAGAGGCCGTAGTGGGGATCCTGGCCGTTCCCGAAGGCGGGATCGAAGGTATAGAAGGACATCCTCGGCCTCCTGGTCGTAACCGGCACATCCGGGTTATACCCGCATTATACCTCGCCCTCGCCGCCGATCGCCAGGCGGTAGCCGCGCCCGCGCACCGTCAGGAGGTGCGCCGGCCGGTCGACATCCGGCTCGATCGCCTGGCGCAGCTTCACCACGAGGTTATCGAGCGTGCGGGGGTTCACCTCGTCGCCGCCCCACACCTCGTCGAGCAGGTCGCCGCGCGCCACCACCCGACCTTCCGCCCGTGCGAGCACGAAGAGCACGTCGAGCGCGCGCACCGGGAGGTCGACCAGGCGGCCCGCGCGCCGCACCTCGAGGCGCCCGAAGTCCACGTCGGCCGCGCCGACGCGCAACCTGCCCGGCTCCTGGGCGACGGCGGGCCGGCAGCGCCGGAGCACGGCCTCGATGCGCCCGAGGAGCTCGAGGGCGCTGAAGGGCTTGGTGACGTAGTCGTCCACGCCCAGCGTGAAGCCGAGCACCTTGTCCGACTCCGTGCCCTTGGCCGTGAGCATGATGACGGGCGTCGCGACGCCGGTGGCGCGTAGCGCCTGCAGCACCTCGAAGCCGCTCTGGCCGGGCAGCATCACGTCGAGCACCACGAGGTCCGGCCGCGCGGCCCGCGCCTTCACGATCGCCTCGGGGCCGGTCGCCGCCTCGAGCACCTCGTAGCCCTTCGCCTGCAGCAGGATCACGACGCCGCGCCGCATCGGCGCTTCGTCCTCCACCACCAGCACGCGCGCGGCGGGGGCGGGGGTCATGCCGCCACCGGCTTCGCGCTTGTGGCCGCCGGCTCGAGCGGCAGGTGGATGCTGAACGTGGCGCCGCGCCCGGGGTGGCTCTCCACCTCCACCCGCCCGCCGTGGGCGCGGGCGTACTCGCGCACGAGCGCGAGGCCCAGGCCGCTGCCGCCCGCCGCGCTGCCGGCCACCCGGTAGAACGGATCGAACACCTTCTTGCGCTCGTCGGCGGCCAGGCCAGGCCCGAAGTCCTGCACCGCGAACGCCACGCCGAGCGGGCCGGGCATCACGCTGACCCACACCCGCTTGCCGTCCGCCGCGTACTTCGCGGCATTGGTGATCAGGTTCGCGAGCGCCTGCACCACGGCGTCGCGATCCACGGTCGCCGTGATCGGCGCGGGCATGTGCACCTCGCAGGTCATCTCGGCCGCCGCGAGCGGCCCGCGGGCGGCCGCCACCGCCTCGTCCACCAACATGCGCAGGTCCGCGGGCGCGAGCGCGTAGGTGCGCTTCCGGCCGCTGATGCGCGCGAAATCGAGCACGTTCTCGATCAGCCGGTGCAGCCGGTCCACCTCCGTGAGGATCGCCCGCAGGAACTCCGCGCGCCGGCCCGGCGCGTCGTCGAGGCCCTGCTCGAGCAGCTCCGTGTAGAGCCGGATCGTGGCGAGCGGCGTGCGCATCTCGTGGCTCACGCCGGAGACGAAGCCGGACTGGGCCATGCGCATGGCGCGCTCGGCGATCAGCGCCCGGAACTGGCGCGCGGTCTCGAGCAAGGCCGCGCCGAAGAGGACGAAGAGCGCGCCCAGGAAGGTGATCGTGCGCTCCACGTGGCCGGTCGTGGCCGCAGCCGAGAGGTCGTCGTCGAGAATGAGCCGGAAGATCCGGAGCGCCTCGGGCGGTCGCTCGGCGGGCGGCACCATGTAGACGTCGCCGCGCCAATGGCCGATCGGCCCGGTGGACCAGCTCCCCGGGATGCCGAGATCGCGCAGCACCTCGTTCGCGGCCAGGTTCACGAAGTCGTGATCGGAGAAGAAGCCGAGCCAGCCGCCTTCCCGGTGGCTCTTCAGGACGAGCATCCGGGCCTCGTCGAGGCCCTCGGCGGGCGTGAACGCGACCTCGTTGCCAGGCCCCCAGCGGAAGTAGCCCAGCGCCTCCGCCAGGGCGGCGATGCGGAGGTCGATCGCCCGGCGCCGGTCGTGCTTCGGGTAGGGCGGGCCGAACGCCGGCCAGACCCCGAAGCCCGCCCGCCAGGTCGACAGGCGCGCCCGCACGACGTCGCCGCCCAGGAGCATCGTCAACTCGCCCTGCCTGGAGATGTGGAAGGGCACTTCGACCATCTTGAACGTGCGCAGCTCGCGGAGCGCTGGCACGGGATCCTCGCCGGCACGCGGCACGGCGATTTCGGCCGGCGGGCACTCGCGCTCGTACACGGCCGGGAGCCGCGCCCAGGCCTGCTGGCCCAGCGCCTCGTAGTGCTCGACGAGCGCGAGGAAGTTGCCGTGGGCGTCGCGCCGCAGGTGGTGGTAGCCGGTCCAGCTCGCGAGCACGAGCACCACGAGCGCCACGCCCGCTGGCACGGCGAGCCGCACGACGCGGAAGTGTTCGAGGCCCACGCTCCGGCGCAGCGCCCAGCGGTCGATGGTGGCGTCGGCCGCCGTGAGGAGGTGGTGGAACGCCACGAGCGCGCCGGCCAACCCGGCGAGCGCGACGTAGCCGAGCGCGCCGCCCGAGTAGGCCAAGAGGTCGAGGAAGCCGACGGCCCGCCCGGGGATGTCGCCGACGCCGGGCCAGAGTGGCCACAGGCCGGCGATCGCCACCAGGGACCAGGCCGCCGCGGCGACCAGCCGGCCGACAGGGTCGGGCGCGCGGTCCCGTACCACGCCTTCCGGACGGGCCAGGCGAGCCACGGCGACCGCGAGCGGCGGCGGCAGGCGCCGCCGGATCGCCTCGCCGAGCGCCGGCGCGGCGTCCCAGGCGAGCCAGAGGGCGATCGCCGCGTGGTAGGCCGCGACGAGGAGGGCCGGGGCGCCCATCGCCGGGATCAGCCAGTGGAGGCCGAGCGCCTCCCAGGCCTCCTGCCGCGGCACCCCCCCGTTGAGGCCGATGAAAAGGTACGGCCCCCAGGCCGCGAGCGAGACGCCGAGCCACACGGCCGCGCGCAGGCAGCGGCTCGCGAGCGGGGAGCGGATAACGGGCTTGGCCATGGGCATTCCTCCGGTCGGTCGGCACGGTCGCCATTCTGGCGCCGCCCGGGCCGCGGCGGGTCACCCGCCCGTCCGCCGGACGTCATCGCAACGTCATGTACCCGCCCAGCGGCGCGTTCAGGTGCCCGGCAAGCGGATCCCTGCTTGCCTGAGCGCCCACACCGGTGAGGCGTCGCGCAGCGCGTTCACGGCCTCGATCGTGCGCCGCGCGGCCTCCTCGATCTCGTGTTCGCTCGTGAAGCGCCCCAGGCCGAACCTCACCGACGACACGGCCTCGTCGTCCGTGAGGCCGATCGCGCGCAGCACGTGCGAGACCGTGAGCGACGCCGAGGCGCAGGCCGAGCCCGCCGAGGCGGCCACGCCTTTCATATTGGTGATCAGGTCGTCGGCCCGCACGCCGTCGACGGAGATATGCAGGTTGCCCGGCAGGCGCAGCTGCCGATGACCATTCAGCTTGAGCCCGGGCAGCGCCTCGCTGAGCATCATCCAGAGCCGGTCGCGCAGGTCGCCGATGCGCGCGGCCTCGCTGGGCATCTGCGCGGCCGCGAGCTCCGCCGCCTTGCCCATCCCCACGATGCCCGGCACGTTCAGCGTGCCGGAGCGCAGGCCACGCTCCTGGCCACCGCCATGGACCTGGGGCGCGATCTTCACGCGCGGGTCGCGTCGACGCAGGTACAGCGCGCCGACGCCTTTCGGCCCGTAGATCTTGTGGGCCGAGAGCGAGAGCAGGTCGATGCCCATTTCCATGACGTCGAGCGCCACCTTGCCGAACGCTTGCGCGCCATCCACATGGAAGAGCACGCCGTGGCGCTTGGCGATCTGGCCGATCTCGGAGACGGGCTGCAACGTGCCGATCTCGTTGTTGCCGTGCAACACGCTCACGAGCACGGTTTCAGGCGTGAGCGCGGCCTCGATGGCCGCGGGATCGACCTGGCCATCGCGGTCGACCGGCAGGTAGGTCACGCGCCAGCCGCGCCCCTCGAGCCACTTGCAGGTGTCGAGCGTGGCGGGATGCTCGGTCGCCAGCGTGACGAGGTGCTTGCCCTTCTCGGCATAGGCCTCCGCCACACCCATGATCGCGAGGTTGATCGACTCGGTGGCACCGGCGGTGAAGACGATCTCCCGCTCGGTGGCGGCGATCGCCCGCGCCACCTGGACGCGGGCCTGCTCCACCGCCTCCTCGGCCTCCCAGCCGTAGGCGTGCGAGCGGCTCGCCGCGTTGCCGAAGCGGTCCGTGAGGTAGGGCATCATCGCCGCGAGCACCGCCGGGTCGAGCGGCGTCGTGGCATGGTGGTCGAGGTAGATGCGCTTCATACCTTCCATGATAGTCCATGTGAGCCAGTCGGCCGGGACGCGTTATCATACTCGCCATGTCGATCAACGTGCCCACCCTGTTCCTCCCTGCCGCCGACCGCGGGCTGCTGCGCCTGACCGGCGCCGACCGCGTCACGTTCCTCCACAACATGACGACCGCCGACGTGAAGGCGCTCGCGCCAGGCCACGGGCTGTCCGCGGCGATCGTGAACCAGCGTGGCCAGGTGCTCGATTGGGTGGGCGTCCACGCGGACGACGACGCGCTGTGGGTCTCGACCGGGCCCGGCCGTACGCCGGACGTGCTCGCCTGGCTCGACAAGTACCTGATCACCGAAGACGTGACGATCGCCGACGAGAGCGCCGCGCAGGTGCGGTTCTTCGTCACGGGCCGCGACGCCGAGGCGGTGATCGGCGTCGTGCCCTGGACGCTCGGCGGCACGGCGCTGGGCGGCCGGCCCGTGCGCGTGCTCGGCGTCCAGGGCTGGGGTGGCCCGGGCTACCTGGTCGAGGCCGACCCGGCAGACGCCGAGGCGGTGGCGGACGCCCTGGCAGCCGCCGGCGTCCGCTCGCCCGGCCGGGACGAGCGCGAATACTGGCGTGTCGCCGCGGGCGTGCCGGCCGTCGGTCACGAGCTCAAGGAGAAGACCAACCCCTGGGAGGCCCGCCTCGACGCCTCGGTCTCGCTCGCGAAGGGCTGTTACCTGGGCCAGGAGGTCGTCGCGCGGCTGCAGGCCTATGACAAGGTGCAGCGCTTGCTGGTCGGCCTCGAGCTGGACCGCCCTTCCGCCATCGGCCCCGGCGACGCCCTGTACCTCCCCGGCGCGGACCTCGCGAAGGACCGACCGGCTGGCGAGATCACGAGCTTCGCGGATTCGCCCGATGGCGGGCGGATGGTAGCCCTCGCGCTGGTCAAGCGCGACGTGGCCCTGGCCGGCGGCGAGCTGGGCGGCGTCGGCTGGCGTGGCGACGGATTTTCCGCGCGAATCTCCGATCGCTGGTTCTGGGCGCCCTGAGGCGAAGAACGGCCGCTCGCCTGGTTTTTGCGTTACATAACATCATCTGTGAACCCTTCAGGCGGGGGACGCGGGTGCCGATGGGTGGTATGGAGCGCCACCTATGTCCATTACCCCCGATTTCGTGCCCCTGCCCGCCGACGCCGAGCCGCCGGTGATGACCATTCAGGTCGTCGCCGATCGCCTGGAGGTCGAGCCTGCCCAGGTGCGGCAGTGGCTGTCGCTCTTCAACTGGGAGCGCCGCTACGACGCGGCGGGCCACCTCTGGCTGTCGGCGCGCGACGCCGAGTTCCTGCGGCTGATCAAGTCGCTGCGCGACGTGGACCGCAGCTGCGAGTCCATCGCCCGCCTGATCGGCGCCGACCCCGACGTCGGGCCGCTGCGCCTGCAGGTCGAGGCCGAGGGGCCGCAGCCGGACGAGGACGCCCGTGACGAGGCGGAAGCGGCGGAAGAGGCGGCGAGCGATCCGGGTGCGAGCGACCTCGCGCAAATCGAGACGCTCAAGGCCGAGCTGCTGGACCTCCACGCGAAGCCCGCGAAGCGGCCCTTCTGGAAATTCTGGGAGCGTCGTTAAGACTCCCCAGATCTCCATTAATTGTCTATTAAATCGCGAACGGCCAGGCCGGCCACCGCCCATAACCTCCGTGGCGCACGCATCGCGTCCGGCTGAACCACGAGAGGACATCACCATGGCGTTGAGCATCAACGGTTCCGGCCAGGCGGCCCCCCTGGCCCGCCTCGCACCTGCGGCGGCCACGGCCGCCGCGACGCTCCTGGCCGCCGCGGCCGACAAGGCGGCCGCGAAGCCCGCCGAACCCACCGGTGGTGGCGCCCCTACCGTGAGCGATCCGCTGGGCGGCGGGGCCAGCGTTCCCGACCTCGACGCGATCGACGTGCCGGAGCCGGTGCTCGAGGCGAACAGCGGGAATTACGGCTCGGGCGGTGGCGGCACGGGCACGCGCGGGCCACGTCGGGTCGGCTGACGAACCGTCCCGGCGTCGATCGTGAGCCTGCCCACAGAACCCCCGGCCGCCTGTGTGACATAATCGGCGCGGGGTGCGGCGTTTCCCGCCCCGTGCCGACGGGTACATAAGACCCAGGTAGGCGCGCTCGCGGGGGTCATCGATGGCGGAAATCCCGGGAAACAATTCGATTCCGGGACCGGGTGGCAAGGTCCCGGGCGGTGGCGTTCCGCCCCGTCGCGCCGGGCTCGACAGCACGGGCGTCGGCGGGCCGGTCGGCCCTGTCCGCATCGGCAGCCCCGAGGCCGACGCCCAGAAGGTCGCCAGGAACGCCGTCAAGTTCTTCGGCTTCCACACCGACGCGTCGATCATGGCCCGGCTCGCCAGCATGGGCGTCTCGCCGACGCTCGGCAACCTGCGCGTGGCCCAGCAGCTGCTGCGCTACGGCCAGGGCCTCGACGCGGAGCTGATCGGCAACATGGCCCACATGTGGAGCCAGTACGGCGCCGGCGACGCCCAGAAGCTCGAGGGGCTCGTCGCGCTGCAGGCCCAGGGCCTCGCGATCAACGGCCAGAACCTGCAGGCGATGGTCCAGCTGCTCGCCGGCGGCCCGCTCAGCCACCTGCTCGCCCGCCTGACGATGGCCGTGAAGGCCGATGGCAGTGGCAAGTTGAACGGCCTCGGCAAGAAGCTCAACGCGTTCTGGCAGCTCGGCCACCTGGACAAGGACATCGTCGGCCAGCTCGGCGACTTCCAGAAGGTGCTCGCCGGCCTGGGCGACGAGTTGCTCAAGCTCGATACCAAAGGCCTCTCGGACGACACGCTGTTGGAGCTCGGCCGCCTGCGCGACCTGTTCGATGCCCACCGGCTGCTCGCCGACCAGTCCAACCCCGCGCAGTACCTGTCCTTCTTCGTGTGGCGCGACGCCCAGCCGATGCCGGCCGAGTTGCTCGTGCAGAGCGAAGGTGGCGGCTCCGAGGGCGCGGCGCCTTTCATGCGCGTCACCCTGGCCGTCGAGACGAAGAACATGGGCCGCGTGACGGTCGACATCACCTATGTGCGCGACCACCTGTCCGGCAAGTTCGAGGTGATCGACGAGAAGATCAAGAAGGTCGTCGACGCCCGCCTGGTGCTGCTGCGCCAGCGCCTGACGGCGTGCCCGTACAACGTCGACCTCCTGGGCTGCCAGGACGTCGGCAACGCCCGCGCCGTGAGCGCGCTGCTGCCCAAGCGGCGCGACCTCAAGAAGCTGTCCCGCGCCCAGGGGATCCTGTAGGAGCGACCGATGGATCCCCGCGACCCGAACAACCCCAACGACCGCATCCGCCGGCTGGACCCCCACGCGCCCCGGCCGCCCCGGCCCACGGGCGCCCGGCCCAGCCGCCCGCCCGCGCCGGGCCCCAGCCGCTCGCCGACCAGCTCGCTGCGCCCGCTGCCGCAGATCCCAGATCCCTCGCCCGCTCAAGACGGGGCCTTTCCGATCCGACTTGATCCCAATAGCCCCCCCGGCGAGTTCAACTTCCTCGTGCCGCAGGCCGCGGCGCCGGTGCCCGCGAACGTCGGGTTGATCGCCGAAACGGACGGCCCGATCCCGCCGCAGCTCTACAAGGCCGTGGACGAGGTTCTAGGCTTCATCTACGGGTTGGACCAGCAATTCGAAAACCAGGGCCGCAGGCCGAAGAAGTGAGGGACAGAGAAATGATGAAGGCGCCTGCGGCTCTAACGGCAGCCCGATTGACTGAGGTGCACGCCCAATGATGAAAGGCATGTACATCGCCGCGAGCGGGATGAACTTCCAGATGAATCAGTTGAACGAGGTCACTTCGAACCTGGCCAACGTCAACACGACGGGCTACAAGCGCCAGCAGCTGGTTTCGCAGACCTTCGGCGACCTGGTGACGCAATTCTCGGGCCCCACCCCGTTCAACCGCGTCGGCATGGGCATCCAGGAGGGCGGCAAGGCCCGCTGGGAGAGCCAGGGCCCGCTCTCGCGCACGAACAACCCGCTGCACCTCGCGATCTCCGGCGAAGGATACTTCCAGACCCAGTCCCCCGATAATCAGGTGGTGGTGACCCGCAACGGCGACTTCCGCCTGGACGCCCAGGGCTACCTGGCGAGCCAGGAAGGCCACCGCGTGCTCGGCGCCGACAACCAGCCGATCCAGCTGGCGGCGATCGCCACCGAGACCCTCCGCATCCGCCCGGATGGCGTCGTGATGTCGGGCTCGGCGGAGGTCGCGCGCCTCAAGGTCGTCGGCAACGAGAACGCCAACGCGCAGACCTTCCCGGTCAGCAACGCCCAGGTGCCAGCCATGACCGGCAACTACACGGTCGAACAGGGCTACCTGGAAGGCGCGAACGTCAACGTGATCAACGAGATGGTCAATATGATCACCCTCAACAAGGCTTTCACATTCGGCCAGAAGGCCATCACCACCCAGGACAACCTACTCAACAAGACCGTCAACGACCTGGGCCGCGTGCAGTAGACGTCGGTTTCCACCACCAAGGAGGATAGTCATGATCCACGGCATTTGGACGGCGGCGACCGGCATGCAGGCGCAGCAGATGCGCATCGACACCATCGCCAACAACCTGGCCAACGTCAACACCACCGGCTTCAAGAAGTCGATGGTCGACTTCCAGGATCTGGTGTACCAGACCCTGAACCAGCCCGGCCTCGAATACGCCGGCTACCAGGTCGGTCGAGGCGTGCGCCCGATCGCCTCGACGAAGCTGTACTCGCACGGCTCCTTCCAGGTCACCAACAACCCGCTGCACATGGCGATCGACAACTCGACCAACGCGATCGGCCTCGTGAACGACTTCTTCATCGTCCAGGAGCGCGACGGCACGCTGGCCTACTCCCGCGACGGCTCGTTCAAGCTCGATGCCAACCGCCGCATCGTGACCTCGACCGGCCTGCTGCTCAACCCGGAAATCCAGATCCCGGCTGACGCGACGGACATCCACATCCGCGAGGACGGCCTGGTGCTGGTCCGCCGGCCGCTGTCCGCGGAGCAGGAAGAAGTCGGCGTCATCCAGATCGCCCGCTTCCCGAACCCGGCCGGCCTCGCCGCCGTCGGCAACAACTTGCTCAAGCAGACCCCGGCGTCGGGCGAAGCCACCGTGGGCCGCCCGGCCCTCGAAGGCCGTGGCCTGCTGAAGCAGGGCATGCTCGAGACTTCGAACGTCGACATCGTCACCGAAATGGTCACGATGATCGCCACCCAGAAGTCCTACGACACGGCATCCAAGGCCATCCAGGTCTCGGACAAGATGATGGAAACGGCGAACCAGCTGAGCCGCTAATCTCCAACTTGTCGGGTAATCCTTGGTCGACTGGTCAAGCAACGGCGTTCTCGCGCCGATGCATGCACCAGTCGTTTTCACATGGGGTGGGTGGGTGGGGCGCCTGGAAGCGGCCGCCAGGCCCTGAAGGGCCAGTTAGGGCCAGGTTGTTCCGTTTCTTGCGCCGGTGCGCGAGGCATGAGAGAGATAAGGCCCGCCGGCGAGACGTATTATGTTCCTCAGCGTAACCGACCTCACCGACGACCACCCCGACAGAGGTTTAAGCTTGACCTGGCGTATCTTTCAGGCATTTTTGGGTATAGTGATCATGGCGTTCGCGCTCCCCGCGCATGCGGCTGCCAACCTGCGCGAGCAGGACATCGTCGACCTCGTGCGGAGCGAAGCGGTGGTTCGGCTCCAGGTCCCCAAGAAGGACGTGGAGGTGGAGTGGCAGGACATGAAGCTGAGCAGCCTGGTGCCCACCCTTCCGGAAGGCCGGGTGTCGCTCCAGATCGCCCAGACCGCCAGGCTCGGGGGCAGGGGTTCAGTCCCGGTCTTGATTCTGGTCAACGGCCAGAAGTACCGGACGATCTTCCCGCGGCTCGAAGTCCGGGTCTACCAGACGGTGCTCGTCAGCAAGACACACATCGCCCGGGGCACCTACCCGTCGGAGCGTGAGGTCGGGCTCGCCCGGCAGGCGCTCGGCCCGATGGCGCAGTCGCCGCTCAATGGGATCGAGCAAATCGTCGGCTCCGAGGCGACGCGCGAAATCCCGCCGGGCACCGTGCTCACCGCCATGATGTTCCGGATCCCGCCGCTGGTGAAGGCGGGTGACGAGGTCTCGGTCGTCCTGGTCTCGGGCGGCCTCACCATCCTCACGAAGGGCCAGGCCCGCTCCGGCGGTGCGAAGGGCCAGCTCGTCAAAGTCGTGAACCTCGAGTCGAAGCAGGAATACGTCGCCCGCGTCGTCGGGCCCAACCGGGTCGAAATTCGGATGGAGGATTAACCGATGCGTCTCAGTCTCCTCAGCGCCGTCATCCTCGCTGCCGTCGCCACCGCGACGCCCGCGCTGGCCGATTCGATCTACGCCGAAGGCCCGAACGAGAACCTGACCAGCTTCAACCGGCCCTACCTCGGCGTGGGCAACCTGATCACCATCATCGTCACGGAGCGCACGGTGGCCGAGTCCAGCGCCCTGACGAATCGCCGCAAGGACGCCCGCATCCGCGGCGAGTGGGACTTCGGCACGCTGATCCCGGGCATCGTGAAGAACTCCACCGAGATCCGCGGCCGCGACGAGTTCCAGGGCGAGGGCCTGACCAGCCGCAACGGCCGGTTGCAGATGGACGTGACCGCCCGCATCGAGGAAGTCCTGCCCAACGGCACGCTGCGCATCGTCGGCGTGAAGCACGTGCGGGTCAACGACGAGGAAACCGACATCACCATCCGCGGCATCGTCCGCCCGATGGACATCTCGCCCGACAACCGCATCGACAGCTCCCGCGTGGCGGACGCCAGCATCGACGTGAAGGGCAGCGGTCCTGCGACCGCGAAGGCCACGCCTGGCCTGCTCACGCGTGTATTCAATTGGCTGTGGTGATCCGAATGCGCTTCCTCCCGTCCCTGCTTCTCACAGCCGCCCTGGCCTTCGCGCCTGCCGCCCCTGTGGCGGCGCAGATCATTTCGCAGGGCTACGACGTCCGCATCAAGGACGTCTCGACCGTCCAGGGCGCCCGCCTCAACCAGATCTCCGGCCTCGGCCTCGTGGTGGGCCTGCAGGGCACGGGCGACAGCCAGCAGATGCGCATCACCAACCGCGCCATCGAGAATATGATCCAGCGGCTCAACAACATGCCGCCGAACGAGCTGCAGAACTCGCTCCAGACCCGCAACGTCGCGCTCTGCACGGTCACGGCGCAGCTGCCGCCGTTCCTGAAGCCGGGCCAGACGGTCGACGTCACCGTCGCGAGCATCGGCGACGCGAAGTCGATCACCAACGGCGTGCTCTTGCAAGTCCCGCTCAAGGCCGCCGATGGCCGCACCTACGTCGTGGCCCAGGGCGCGATCTCGACCGGCGGCTTCACCTCGACGGCCTCCGGCTCGCAGACCACCAAGAACAACGTCGTGGTCGGCCGCGTACCCAACGGCGGCATCGTGGAGCGCGAGGTCCCCGTGACCGTCGTCGACAACACAGGCTACATGTACATCAACCTCCTGAACCCGGATTACGCCACGGCCGCCCGCATGGCGGACTCCATCAACAAGAGCGCGCTCGCCGTCGCTTCGGCGCTCGACGCCGGCACCGTGCGCTGCTACGTCACCAGCGTCTACCGCGACCGCATCCCCGAGCTGATCGCCCGCATCGAGCAGCTCACCGTGCGCCCCGACCACGTCGCCAAGGTCGTGATCGAAGAGCGCACGGGCACCGTGATCCTCGGCGCGAACACCCGCATCGACTCCGTCGCCATCTCCCACGGCTCGGTGATCGTGAAGGTCGAGACGCGCAACAACGTCTCGCAGCCCGCGCCCTTCTCGAACGGGCAGACGGTCGTGACCCAGGATTCGAGCATCACGATCAACGAGGAAGATGCCAAGACCGTGGTCTTCCAGTCCGGCACCACGCTCGGCGCGCTCATCAACGCCCTCAACCGCCTGGGCGTGAAGCCTCGCGAGATGATCTCGATCGTCCAGAACATCAAAGCCGCCGGCGCCCTGAACGCGCATCTGGAGATCATTTGATCGGGCGCAAGGCCGTAGCCAGCGGTGTGCCGTTCGAGCCGCGGGCGCTTAGGGTAGAAATAGGGTAGGAGCGCGCATGCAACCCATTCAGCCACCTTCGTTCCTTCATCTGCCCCAGGCCGGCTTCTCGTACCAGAAGCCGACTGCGGAGGTGCGTGAGGCCGAGCTCAAGAAGGCGGTCACGGAATTCGCGTCCGTGCTTTACTCCCAGATGTTCCGCGAGATGCGGGAGTCCGGGAAGACCGAAGAGGATGAGGAGTCCATCTTCGGCGGTGGCGACACCAACATGTTCATGCACCTGATGGACCAGGAAGTCGGCAAGGCCTACGCCGCCGCGGGCGGCAACGGACTCAAGGAAGCGCTCTACCGGCAGCTCTCCGGCCGTATGGCGAATCAAGTCGAGCCCAAGGGAGCTGTCCAGTGACGTTGAATAAGGCCGCGGCAGAAGCTGGCGCCGCTCCCGCCAAGAAGACCCGGGGCAACGGCGGGCTCGACGAGGAGCAGATCAAGAAGTATCTGCCGATGGTGCGCGCCATCGCACGGCGGATCAGCACCAAGCTGCCTCGCCACTACGACATCGAGGACCTGGTGTCCGATGGCGTGATGGGCCTGATGGCGGCATCCGATCGCTTCGATCCCGAGCGCGGCGTCAAGTTCGAGACCTTCGCCACCTACTACATCAAGGGCGCGATCCTCGACAACCTGCCCAAGCTGCCCACGATCCCGAACAAGCAGCAGCAGAAGCCCGTCGAAACCGAAGAGGGCGACGAGAACGACGAGCTGCAGTCCGATGCGGTGGCCTTGCAGAGCAAGGTCACGCAGATCACCTACTCGTACATCCTCTCGCTCGACGCGCCCCAGGGCTCCGGCGATGACGGCGAAGACTTCAACCTCCTCAAGCAGCTCGGCAAGTCCGACACCGTTCAACATGAGATGGAGCTCGAGGAATTGCAGGGGACGCTGCGGCTCGCGATCGAGCAGCTCCCGATCCAGGAGCGCACGACGTTGCGCTACTACTACTTCCACCACATGTCGTTCTCGGAGATCGGCCAGAAGCTGGGCCTGTCCGAAAGCTGGGTCAGCCGCATCCACCGACGGGCGCTCGAGCAGCTGCGCCACAAGCTCGGCAAGAAGAAGTCGATCGACGATTTTATTAGCTGGTAGCCGCAGGCGCTAGCTGGTAGCGAGAGGAGACTGTTCAACTATGCATCTCACCTCCCTCACGATGACCGCCGTCGAGCGCTCGTTGGATGGCCTGTCGGCGCGCCACCAGGCGATCGCCAACAACATCGCGAACATCAATACGCCGAGTTATGTAAAGCGCGAGGCCAACTTCGAGTCGACGCTGCTGGACGCCCTCGACGACGCTCAGAAGCCTTTGGCAGGCCTGTACGCGAACGCATCCTTCGACGGTGCCGAAATCACAGCCTCACATAACGACCCTCTGTTAACGTGGAAGCCGGTCACCTCTCTGTCAACCGACGGGCCTCAGCGCCTGGATGGTAACCGGACGTCCGTGGAAACCGAAATCAGCGCGATGGCCTACAACGCCGTCAAATACAACGCGCTGAGCGGGGTCATCGCCAAGGACTTCCAACTGTTGAGGACCCTCGCCCAGGCCAAGTAAGCGTGAAAACGCCCAGGTAGCCCAAGCGAGCGGAATAAAGGAGGGTTCACATGACCCTGGCGAACGTTCTGGACATCTCGTCGTCGGCCATGACCGCGAACCGGTTCTGGCTCGAGCGCATCTCCAACAACCTGGCCAATGCGAACACCACGCAGGGGCCGGACGGAGGTCCGTACCGTCGCGAAATCCCGGTCTTCTCCGAGATCCTGTCCCAGGAGCTCGGCGGTGGCTTGCAACCCGCCGGCGTCCAGGCGACCGGTGTCGTCAAGGATCCTTCCAACTTTCCGCGGGTCTACAACCCCGGTCACCCCCACGCGGACGCGCAGGGGTTCGTGAACATGCCCAACGTCAACGTGATCAACGAGATGGTGGATATGATTGCAGCCTCCCGCACGTACGAAGCCAACATCACCGTCTCCAACGCCGCCAAGAACATGATGAGCAAGGCCATCGAAATCGGGAAATAGGCTGCTCGTCTCATTTCAAGGCTTCCCAATCCGGGAATGGAGCTACTGGAGGCTTCTTCGATGATCCAAGGTATCAACAGCAACCGTCCCAGCCCGCTCGACGCCTTCAAGGCGTTCGACGTGCAGTTCGGCTCGCCCCTCGAGGGCGCGACGAAGTCCACCCAGCTCGACGGCCTGGTGCCGCTCGACGGGATGGATGGAACGGAGCCGGGCGCGAGCCCGTCCTTCGGCGAGGTGCTGCAAGATGCGCTGGAGTCGGTCCAGACCGAAAAGGCCAAAGCCGAATCTCTCACCCTCGACTTCGCGACCGGTAAGCCCGTGGACATCCATACCATGATGATCCAGGTGGCCAAGGCGGACGTGATGATGCAGGTGACGTCGGCGGTCGTATCGAAGAGCGCCACCAGCCTCAACCAGCTCCTGCAGACGCAGATCTAGACCAGCTTCGACGCTGGCCATCATCTGCGGTACGCCGGGAGCGTAGCGGAGACCACCGGTGAATTTCTTTGCGGAATTGCCCGCTCAGGCCAAGGCCCTGATCGGCGGCCTGGTTGCGCTGGTCGTCATCCTTGGCGCTGTGGCTTTCTGGCCCCGTGGGGCCGCCGGGAGCGCCGAAGCCGGCGCGCCCGGCGTGACCACGCCTGGCTACACGGTGATCTACTCCAACATGGAGCCGAAGAACGCCGCCGAGGCTGCCTCCGAGCTCAAGGAGAAGCAGATCCCCTTCCAGATCATCAAGGAAGGGACCGCGATCCAGGTGCCCTCGGACAAGGCCGACGATGCGCGCGTGAAGCTCGCGCTCAAGGGCCTGCCCAAGGACGCCGACATCGGCTTTTCGCAGCTCTTCGGCGACAAGCCGAACTCCTTCATCTCGACGGACTTCGAGAAGAAGGTCGCCTTCAACCGCGCCCTGAACGGCGAGCTGTCGCGCCTGATCAAGCGGATCGAGGGCGTGTCGGCCGCTTCCGTGATCATCAACATGCCGGAAGACCAGCTGTTCACCGAGGAGCGCAAGCCCACCACGGCGTCGGTCATGGTGAAGCAGGACGCGACCCGCAAGCTGAACAAGCAGCAGGTCGAGGGCATCCAGCACCTCGTGGCGAGCTCCGTCCCGGGGCTGAAGACCAACAACGTGACCGTGGTCTCCGATACCGGCTCGCTGCTCTCCGACGGCATGACCGAGAACGCCGGCGACGTGGGCGATCGCCTCCTCGCCAAGGCGCTCGACCGCCAGATGATGCTCACCCGCGAGCGTGAGAACGCGATCGAGTCGAAGGTGCAAACGCTCCTCGACAAGATCTTCGGGCCGGGCAAGAGCGTCGTGCGCGTGGCCGCCGACCTCGACTTCACCCAGAAGAAGACCAAGACCCGCCTGTTCGCCCCCCCGGCTGACGGCGCGGGCCGCCAGGCGCCGACCAACTCGTCGAAGACGTCCGAGCGCTCGACCGCAGGCGCCCCCGGCGGCATGCCCGGCACCACCTCGAACATCCCGCGCGTGCCCACCTACCCGGGGGTCACGACCGGCAACGAAGGCACGACGTACGAGCGCACCAGCGAGTCGACGAACAACGCGACCTACAGCATGAACGACACGCTGACCGAAGAAGAGATCGGCACGGTGAAGCGCCTGTCCGTGACGGCGCTGATCCAGGGCCTGCCGCCGGAGCGCGTGATGGCGATGCAGCAAATCGTCGCCTCGACCGCGGGGGCCGACGTGGCCGGCCGCGGCGACCAGATCGTCGTGCAGCCCGTCGCCTTCGACACCTCGCAGAACGACATGCTCAAGCAGCTGCTGGAGCAGCAGGAAGAGGCCAAGAAGGCCACGACCACCAAGAAGAAGGATGGCGGCATCCCGCTCAGCTGGATCATCGGCGCGGCCGCGGTCTTCCTCCTCCTTTTCCTCATCCTCGCCGTGGTCCGCCTGTCGAACCGCAAGGAAGACACGACCGACGTCCTGGTCAACACGCTGGGCTCGGACATCGGCCTCCCGCCGGGCTTCGACCCCAACGCGCTGGGCGGCTACGGCCCCGCCGAGATGACGGGCTCCGTGCCGATGGCCGGCGAGGATGGCCCCTTCGGGTTCCTCGAGCAGATGGACCCGGAGATGGTCGCCGACCTCCTCACGCAGGAGCGGCCCGGCACCTCGGCCGGCGTCCTCGCCCAGCTCAACCCGGGCTTCGCGGACATGGTCCTCTCGGTGATGCAGCCCGAGATCCAGGAAGATTTGATCAACCGCCTGCAGACGAATCCCCAACTCCCGGCCTTCCAGGCCAAGCAGGTCGCCTCGAACCTCCGCCGCCGGCTCGGCGTGCCCGCGTAAACGGGCGCGGCCGGCGTGGACTGGGTCAGCTTCGCCGCGGGCGCCGTCGCGGCCACCTTCGTGCTCACGCTCGCGCGGGTGGTCCGCGGCTCCCAGCGCCTCGCCGCCGAGCTCGCGGCGCCCACTTCCGGTCCGTTCGCCGACCTCGCCGGGCTCAAGGCCGCCGAGGTCGGCGCGCTGTTCGGCGGCCTGACCGACCGCGAGGTGGTCACGGTGGTCGCGCACCTCGATCCGGGGTTCGCCGACGTGGCGCTCTCGCTGCTGGCGGACGATCGACAGCAGCGCATCGTGAACCTGCTCCAGAGCGGACCGGTGTTCTCGGAGGTCGAGACCGCCAGGGTCGCGCACCTGCTGCGCCTGCGCCTCGGCCGGCCGGCGCCGCCGCCGCCGCCTGCCAAGCCTGCGACCGCGCCGTTGTCGTTCCTCGAGGACCTGCCGGCGGAGACGGTGGCAGCGAAGCTGGGAGCGGAGCACCCGTACCTGATGGCCTACGTGCTGGAGCACCTGCCGGCGGTGACGCGGGACCGCGTGTTGGCGTTGTTGGGGCCGCAGCCCCGGCGCGACGTGATGGACTTGCTGGGACGCGGGGAGCCGTTGAAGTTGAGCGGCGAGGCGTTCGTGGAGTTGCTCACCCGGCTGCACGCGGCCTGACCCGCCATATCCGAATAGACAATCTCCTGCTCAATTAATTCCAGATAAAGAGGGCGAGCACAGTTAACACCCACAGCGTCCAACCACCCTCGGTTCCTTACACCACGCCCCTCCGCGCCCGCCTGGCAGCCCCATGGCCACGATCCGCGCGCCGTGGGGGCCTGCGGGTCACGGCCGCACGGCGTGGGTATAAGGCACATATGTGTGCGCATCACACAGAAACCGCCTCGATCGGCCTTTAGACTGGAGACCTGGTTATGTAATCCATAACCGGGTCTCTCACGTAATGGCCAAGCGGCCTGGCAGGAGTAACCCAGCATGGCGATGGCAGGGGCCAACCCCAACTCGTCCAACATCATCTACGACCTCGCGCTCGCGGCGGTCGTGTGCTGTGTGCTTGGCATCTTGATCTTCCCGATCCCGCTGTGGCTGCTCGACATCCTGATCATCATCAACCTGGCGCTCGCGCTGATCACGGTGACGGTCTCGCTCTACATCATCCGGCCGCTCGACTTCGCCTCGTTCCCATCTCTACTCCTGATCCTCACGCTCTTACGACTGAGCATCAACGTGGCGACCGCGAAGTGCATCTTGCTCTACGCCGAAGCCGGTTATGTCATCCACACGTTCGCGGACTACGTCATAGGCGGCAACTACCTCGTCGGTATCTTGATCTTCTTGATCCTGATCCTGATGCAGTTCATCGTCGTCACGGAAGGCGCCAAGCGCGTGGCCGAGGTCGCCGCCCGCTTCACCCTCGACGCGATGCCGGCCAAGCAGATGGCCATCGACGGCGAGCTGGCCCAGGGCATGTGCACCCTGGAAGACGCCAAGAAGCGCCGCAAGGACGTCGAGCGCGAAGCGAACTTCTTCGGCTCGATGGACGGCGCCAACAAGTTCGTCAAGGGCGACGCCATCATGGGCATCGTCATCATGGTCGTGAACATCATCGGCGGCTTCCTCGTGGGCGTGCTGATGAAGGATATGGAGATCGCGCAGGCGGCCGAGACCTACACGCTGCTCACGGTGGGTGACGGCCTGGTCACGATGGTCCCGTCGCTGCTCATCTCGCTGTCCGCCGGCTTCGTCGCCACGCGCGCGACCTCGGACTTCAACCTCGCGATGGACCTGAAGACCCAGCTCTTCCAGGACTCCAAGACGATGGGCATCGCCTCGGGCATCCTGTTCATCTTCGGCGTCGTGCTGCCGCCGCACTGGCCGTTCATGCTGATCGCGGTCGGCGTGGCGATCGCCGCCTTCATGGCCTACCGCGCCAAGATGCTGGGCTCGGCCGTGGGCAACCCCGACGCCGGCTTCGGCGATCCGGGCGGCGAGGCCTGGGACGGCGGCGGCGAGCCCGACCCCGACGAGGACCTCAAGAACCCCGAGACGGTCATGAAGATGATCGGCGTCCCGCCGCTCACGCTCGAGCTCGGACTCGACCTCGTGCCGCTGGTCGACCCGGCCCTCGGCGGCGAGCTGATGGACCGCGTGGTGCCGATGCGCGTGAACATCGCCATGGAGCTCGGCTTCATCATGCCGGGCATCCAGTTCAAGGACAACTTGAACCTGCGCCCCAACACCTACCAGATCATGGTGAAGGGCAACGTCGTGGCCTCCGGCGAGTTGCTCGTCGGCTATATGCTGGCCATCCAGCAGAACACCACGGACACCTCCGAGGAGCTGGTGGGCTTCCCCACCACGGAGCCTGCGTTCGGCAAGCCCGCGGTGTGGGTGGCGGGCGCCGAGGCGCAACGCGCCAGCCAGCTCGGCTACCTCGTGCAGGACCCCACCAACGTGCTGATCGCCCACCTCGACGAGGTGGTCCGGGCCCACTCGGCCGAGATCCTCAGCCGCGAAGAGGTCCAGATCATGCTCAACAAGGTGCGTGAGAAGGCGCCGACCACGGTCAAGGAGCTCGTGCCGGACAAGATGGAGCTCGGCGCGGTGCAACGCGTGCTGCAGTACTTGCTCAAGGAGCGCGTGAGCATCCGTGACCTCGCGACCATCCTCGAGAAGCTCTCGGACTTCTCCAGCATGGTGAAGGACCCGTTCATCCTCGCGGAGCTCGTGCGGGCCACCATGGCCCGGCAGATCTGCGCGGCGATCGCCGACGAGAACAGCATCATCTACGCGATCACGATGGACCAGCGCACGGAACAGGCGATCAAGGACGCGATCATGCAGGGCCCCACGGGCCAGGTGCTCGCGCTGAACCCCCAGATCAAGCAGCTCATCGTCGAGCGCACCAGCAACGCGTACCAGGACGCCGCCGCGCAAGGCTACACGCCCGCTGTGCTCTGCGACCCGGCCGTGCGCCCGCACATGAAGCCGCTGATGGAGCGCAACATCCCCACGCTGATCGTCGTCTCGTACAACGAGGTCCACCCGAAATTCAGAGTCCAGGCGGTGGGCAACGTGAATATGTCTGTGACGGCGGCCTCCTAAAGATCGTCTCCCGCCCGTCCGATGACCAGGAAAGCCCCCCTGGCCCACGGACGGGAGACGATCATGCTTTCAATGATCCCCAACGCCGCTTACGCCCACCAGCTGTCGCGCCATGCCGACGGCGTCGAGAAGTCGATGGAACGGCTCTCGAGCGGCACGCAGCTGAACCACGCATACGAGGATCCGGCGGACTTCGCGATCGCCGAAGCCTTCAGCAAGCAAGGCAGCGCCGCCCGCGAAGTCTCGGGCGTGATCCAGGACGGCATCAACATCCTGCGCATCGGCCAGGACGGCATCCGCGGGATCGTGGACGTGGTCCAGAGCCTGCGCGATACGGTCGTCGCGGCCGCGAACGGCAGCATCCACACGCCGGAGCAGCAGGCGGTCTTCCAGCAGGAGCTCGACGTCCAGAAGGGGCTCCTGGTCCAGGCCTTCGCCACCGCCAAGAACTTCCGCGTCAAGCTCGACGGCGAGCCCGGCGACGGCGCCGACCGCATCCTGCACTTCCAGGTGGGCACGGGCGCCGGCGAGGTGATGAGCGTCGACTACAACCCGCTGCGCGACACGCTCCGCGAGCTGATCATGGGAGCCTTCGGCTACGAAGAGCTCTACAACAACCCGGACACCTTCCCCTTCCTGGAGGGCGCGTTCAGCCCCGTGCCGGCGCCTGGCGACATCGTGCCGCCGCCGCCGCTCTTCCCGCCCTTTCCGCCCGGCACCACCTTCGCCGAGGCGTTCCCGAAGCAGCTCGTCATCGATCCGCCGTCGACGCTGAACATCGCGAGCTCGTTCGCGGTGCTCGACACGGCGAAGAACGAGATCGTCGCCCAGGAAACCTACCTGGGCGCGTGCGCGATCCGCATGGAGCACCACCTCGCGATCATGCAGCAATTCGAAGTGAACATGGCGACCGCCGAGTCCAGCATTCGGGACACGGATATGGCCGCCGAATCCACCGCGATGACGAAGTCCCAGGTGCTGCAGCAGGCCTCCCAGGCGATGCTCGCCCAGGCCAACTCCCGCGCGCTCCAGGTCCTCGAGCTCCTCCGTCCGCAGTAGCCCGCAGCGCCGAGGTAATCGCGTCCATGCTCACCGTTTCCAACCCAACCGAGCACGCCGCGCGCATCGCGCGGATGAGCACGAGCGTCACCCGCACCACGGAGCGGCTCGCTTCCGGCCAGCGGATCAACCGCGCGGCCGACGACGCCGGCGGCCTCGCCCTGTCCGAGGCGTTGCGGACCCAGGTCCGCGGCAATGCGCAGGCCGCGAAGAACATCCAGGCCGCGATCAACATCGTCCAGATCGGCGAGGACGGCATCCAGTCGACCACGGAAGCCCTGCAGCGGCTGCGCGAGCTGGTCGTGCGGGCCGCCAACGGCACGAACTCCTCGGCCAGCCTCGAGGCGATCCAGACCGAGATGGACGCGATCAAGAAGCTGGCCCTCTCCTCGTTCGAGACCGCCCACGAGTTTCGAGTCCGGCTCGACGGCGATCCCTTCGACATCGCGCTCGACTTCCAGGTCGGCGCCAACGCGGGCGAGATGATCCGGGTCGACTACGAGCCGATCCGCACCGCCCTGATCGACTTCCTCATCCCCGCCTATGGCTTCACCGAGCTCGCGAACGACCCCGAAGCCGCGCGCTTCGCAGCCAGCCGGTTTGGCGGCGCGCTGCCGCCGCCCAACACGCCGGTGCCGCCGCCGCCACTCTTCCCGCCGTTCCCGCCCGGCACCACCTTCGAGCAGGCCTTCCCGAAGCTCCTGCTGGTCAACCCGAACACGCCTGGCAACATCCAGAACTGCTTCGACATCGTCGACTCCGCCCGCGAAGATCTCATCCGCGAGGCGGCCTACCTCGGCGCGTCCCACAACCGCCTCGAGCGCACCCTCGCGAACGTCGAGACGTCGGTCTTGAACCTGGCAAGCGCCGAGACCCGCATCCGGGACGCGGACCAGGCGGCTGAAACCACCGAGCTCGCGCGCTCCACGATCATCCAGCGCTCGGCGATCTCGATGATGGCCCAGGCCACCACCCGCCAGCAGTCGATCCTCTCGTTGCTGCGCGAGACGGCCGGCGACGCCTGATCAGGGGACCGGGGCAGGGGCGGGCGCGTCCGCCAGCGTGAGGGCGAGCCACTGGGAGACCGCCTGGTAGAAGGCGGCGTAGTGCGACCACGCGACGGGCTTGCCCTCGCCGCCGACCAGGATCAGGCTCTTGGGCTCGCTGGCCGCGAGGTGCAGCGTGTCGATCGCCGAGCCCGGATCGCCCTTGCTGCCGGCGATGAGCACCGGCACCGGCGCGAGCTTCTTCACGATCTCGACGGCGGGCGGCCCCTCCCGGCCGCCGGCCAGGCGCAGGCCGGCGGCGATGCGCCAGTAGAGGCGTCCCGGCAAGCCCCGCACGTCCCAGGTCAGGCCCAGCGACTCGCCTCGGCGCATGGATGGCCCGATCAGGGCGAGCGCATCGATGCCCTGGCGGTCGTTCGTCGCCAGGATCGCGGCCTCCGCGGCGTCCTGCTCCGCGAGGACGCCCACCCGCTCATGCCCATGGGCCCGCAGGTAGCTCACCGCGGCGAGGACGTCGAGGCGCTCCGCCCCGTCGGGGGTCTTCGTGCCGCCGCTGTCGCCCTGGCCGCGCGGATCGATCACCAGCACGTCGAGATCGTTCGCGAGCCAGGTGGCGAGGGTGGCGATCGCGAAGCCGTCGCGGTTGGTGCGCCAACCGGGGACGATCACGACGCCATACGGCCGGCGCCCGCCGAGCTGCGTGCCACGCAGCGTCACGCCGTCTGCGGTGACGATTTCCACCTCGGTGGCGTCGCGCGGGAACGGCGTGGCGTGGGCCGGGAGGGCATAATACGGGTTGCCGGCCAGCCCGCGCTGCCATTGGAGCTTCGCCGACGCCGCGCCCAGCGCCAACATGAAGGCGAGCCCGGCGCCGGTGAGGGCGAGGATCGGGCCGCGCTCGAAGAGCCGGCGGGCCACGACCAGCGCGCCGAGCGCGAGCGCGAGGCCCGCGATCAGCGCCGACGCAGCATAGGCCAGCGCCGGGGTAGCCTCGAAGAGCGGGGTCGCGAACTGAAGGAAGGTGGTGGCGGCGAGCGCGACCACCAGCGCCAGCGCAGCGGCGAGCGCCGCCGGGCTGAGCACCGGCGCGGCCGACACGGCGAGCGCATCGAACCGGCGCCTGGCATCCGCGAGCACCGGCGACCGCCGCGTCTCCGCGGGCGGCGGATCGGCCGCGTCGCCGCTCAAGCAGCGTCCTCGCCAGGCCCGTCGGCGGCCACCACCCGCTCCCAGACCAGCACCGCCACGTCGTCGGCGGCGAGCGTGCCCGTGATCGCCTGGCCCTCCCAGCGGGCGGCGGTGCCAGGAGAGCCTTGTTGGCCGATCAGGCGCCAGCCTTTCCAGTCGAGGGCGAGCGAGATGGTGAACGGCTTGGCCACGCCGCGGTTGAAGACGAACACCACGCGGTGGTCAGGGCCCTCGCGCACGACCGTCTCGAGGTCTGCCGCGGGGGTCGCGAGCGGCCGCAGCCCCCAGCTCTCCAGCAGCCTGCCCAGGAAGTCGGCCACGGAGCGCTTGCGCGCGGGATCGTCGAGATAATAGCCCGGCGAGTCGAACGCGGCGCCGAGCAGCGTGCCGAGGAAGACGCTCTTGCCGCGTTCCACCGTGGCCTCGTAGGCGGCGACCCGCGAGCCGTGGGTCCACAGCGGCCGGACGTCGCCGGTGGCCTCGCTGAGCGTGACCAGGCGGGATGCCCACAGCTTGCCGCCGAACGCCTGGTCGCGCAGCCACAGCCCGGCGCGCGTGGCATGCTTGGTCATGAGCATCGCCGGGTACATGCCCTCGACCGTGTAGGCGCAGAAGCGGTGTTTGAAGCGGCGGGCGATGCGCCAGTACAGGCGGACGTAGTCCCAGGCGATCTTGGCCATGACCCAGCCCGCCTGTGGGTTGGCCACCGCCACCACGCGCGCCGGGAAGAGCGCCGTGTCCTCGGAGAACGGGGTCCCGAGCGTGACGAGGCGGCCACCGCGGCGGACGTACTCGGCGAGCTTGCGCTGGCTCGCCGGGTCCACCGTGCCGATCGAGTTGAAGAACACGGCCTGGAACTTGTCGAGCTCCTCCGTCGAGACGACGTCGAGGTTGCGCACGTCCGGGTGGTAGCCGGCCTCGGCGAGCGCGCCGTAGAGGCCCGCGTTCACCGAGACGATGGTCATCGCCTCGTCGATCGGTCGCTGCGAGCCGCGGAGCACGGCGCCGACGGGATCGAGCGCCGCGCCCATCATCTCGCGCGTCACCGCCGGGTAATGCAGGATCGCGACGGGCGACGTGACCGCCTCGGTGACCGCGACGGCCCGGCCCCAGGCTCGCTTGAACTCGGCGAGCTTGCGGGCGACGTCCATCCGCGGCGTCTCGCGACCCTCGATGTCGATGAAGGGCCTGAAGACGTATTCGCCATCGGGATCGCGGCCGTCCTGGAGGATGTAGAAGTAAACCGCCTTCGTGCCGTGGGCGAGCGCCGCCATCGTGGACTGATAGGTGGCCGCCGGCGTGACCTCGCAGTCGGGGTCCAGCCACCCGCAGCCCATCTCCGCGCACATGAGCGGCCCGCCCTTCACGAACGCGCCGAACAGCTTGGGCACGTAGGAGATGCAGAAAGGCTGGTCGAACGTGACCGGCAGCTCCGAGTACCGCGGGTAGATGTCGTAGGCGAGCGGCGCGATCTGGTTCTTCTTGCCGATGTGGCTCGGCCACGAGTCGAGCCAGATGTCGTTGACAAAGTAGTGCGTGGGAAGGCCGATCTCGACCCAGATCGCGAGCAGCCTTTTCAGGTAATTGACGATGTAGTCCTCGACCCACCGCGCCATCGTGTCGAGCTGGCCTTCGTTGTAGAGGCGTTCCTCCGGGGGCTCGACCTCGTCGAAGGACGTGAAGCCCGTGCCCCATCTCACGTTGAGCTCGTCGATCGAGCTGTAGTGTTCGGCCAGCGCAGCGCGCAGCAGCGCGAGGGTCTCAGGGTTGCGGTCGGTCAGGTGCGGCCCTTGCCCGAACTGGGGGTAGCCGGTCTCGTTGTCGACCTGGATGGCGATCACGTGGCCGCCGTCCACCCAGGGGCGAATCACCTCGGCCACGCGCTCGAACCAGGTGCGCACGAGCGCGAGGTAGCCCGGGTGGTTGAGCGCCGGCTGCGGGTACGCCTGCGGCCGATGCACCACCATCAGCACCTCGGGGTGGTTGGCCTGCAGCCAGTGCGGCACGCCGAAGCCCATGTACTCGGCGAAGATGTAAGGGCCCGGCTTGATCACCACCGGCAGGCCGAGCTCCGCCGTCAGCGCGAGGAACCCCACGAGGTCCCGGCTGGGGTCGCTCGCGCCCGTGAAATCGAACTCGCCTTCGACGACCTCGTGCCAGATCCACGGCACGTAGGCCGAGATGGAATCGAGGCCGGCGGCCTTGAGCTTCTCGAGGCTGGGACGCCACAGATCGCGCCGGATGCGGAAGTATTGATACTCCCCGCCGAGCACGAGGTCGGGCGCGCCATCGACCAGGATCTGCCGGTCGGTGAAGGCGTAGGTCACGGTTGGTCGTATTCTCGGGTGGGCGACGCGCCAGTATAACCCGCGGGTAGTCGTCTCACCAGCCGAGGAGGGCGGCCGCGAGCCGGGCGTTTCCGCCATGCTTCACGTTGGGGATGCCGCGGCCTTCGCTGTCCTCGTCGCGCCAGAGCGAGCTGTCCCCGATCGCGAACACCTTGCCGAGGCCGGCCGGGCCGACCGCAGCCAGGACTGGCGCGTCGCTGCGCGCGAGCACCGCATACGCGCGCGGTCCGCTCGCGAGGATCGGCCGCGCGGCGCCCGAGAGCGCGAGGTCCGTCGCGGCGTAGAGCGTGATCGGCTTGTCGCCGACCGCGCCCCCGAGCGAGGCCGGTGTGACCCGCGCCACGCTGAGCGTGAGGTCGGCGCCGTCGAACGGCTTGACCGTGCTGCCCGTGAAGCTGAGCCCGGCCTGCGCGGCGAGATCGTTGAGCGTGCCGAGATCTTGATCGGGGAAGCCGCCCCACTCGCCACACAGCACGAGCCGCCCGCCGTCGCGCACCCAACTCGCGATGGCCGCGCGCTCGGCCGCGGGCACCGCGCCCGGCGTGACCATGACCAACACGTCGAGGCGCGCCAGCTTCGTGCCGGGGTAGCTCGCGAGCTCGCCGACTTGCTGCGCGAGCGCCGCCCGCAGCCCGGCGAGGGCCGGGGCCGCCCAACGGCCGTCCAGCGCGACCGTGTCCCGCCCGACGGCTGGCCGCAGCAGGACGTCGGCCTCGTCGTCCGCGTGGGCCTCAGCGCGGACCGTCGCGTAACCGGGCTTCACGATCGAAATGAGGCTATCGAAGACCGAAATCGCGAACCGTCCGGACTCGTCGGTGAGGACGCTGGACCGGCCATCTGTGACGACTGCGCCCGGCACCACGCGCCTTTCGACGTCGACGACCCGGCCACGCGCCGTGAAGATCGGCTGCGGGGGACCAAACAGGCCGCAACCAGCCAGGCAAGCGAGCATGAAGGCGATGAAACAGACGTAAATCGCGTGGTGCGCGGTTCGCTTACCGGGCGTCATGGCTGTCCACCTCGAGCGCCCGGGCGACGTTCAGCCGGCCGAAGCCATAGCGGGTATCGGGCCCAGACGCCCCCAGATCGTCCGCCATCGCGAGCAGCCGGGCGCGCACCTGGCCGGCCGCGAGACGCGGGCGCTGGCCCCAGACCGCTGCAGCCGCGCCGCTTGCGTGGGGCGCCGCCATCGACGTTCCGACCAGGCCGGCGGTGAGGTGGGGCCGGCGCCGGCCCGAATCGAGATCCGAGGACGTCAGGTAGGAGGGCCAGGCCGAATAGACCGGCATCTGCTCGCTGCCGCCCGGTGCCGCCAGGTCCACGTCGTCGCCGAAGCAGGAATAGCTCGCCCAGTTGCCGGCAGCCGTCGTCGCGCCCACGGTCAGGACCTCGGCCATCGTGGCCGGGAACTCGACCTGCTTGCCCTCGTTGCCCGAGGCGCCCACCACCAGGAGACCAGCCTCGGTGGCCTTGCGGATCACCTTGACCAGCCGCTCCGAGACCTCTGGGCTCGAGACGCTGAGGTTGAGCACCCGCACGCGGATGCTCGGGTCGTCGGCGTCGCGCCAGGCGAGCGCTCGCTCGATGCCGGTGGCGAGCAGGCGATCGTCGCCCACGCCGTTGTTCGGGATGACCTTCACCGGCAGCACCCGCACAGGCGCTTCGCCCGCGACGGCGAGGACCACGCCCGCGACGTGGGTGCCATGCCCGTTGCCGTCGCGTCCTGTGAAGTCGGTGTCGCCGTCCGCGCCGTGGTGCGTGTCGGTGCCGACGACGTCGAGCACCGGGTAGATGCGCCCGGCGAGCTCCGGGTGTGTGACGTCGGCGCCGGTGTCCATCACGGCCACCACCACCGGCGCGCCGCCAACGCCGCCCTGGCCGCCCACCTGCGCGAGGTTCCACGACGTTTCGGCCTCGTCGTCCGCCACCAGCGCATGGGCCTGTACCGGCATCCGGATCGCGGGCGCCTCGATCGGCACGTTGATCGGGCCGGCGCAGCCGGTGAGCGAGAGGGCCGACAACAGAAAGGTTACGCTGACACGACGCACGGGAGATCCTCCGACCAGGGTCATCGCCTGGTTGTATGTAAAGTGTAGTTAAGTTCACCCCCCAGCGGTCTGTCAGGGCCCTCCAGATCGGTTTGGGCATGTGGCCCCCAAAGCGGAACCCCCCTCTCCCGGAGGGGAGAGGGGGGTGGCTTCGAGGCGGCTCGCGCGCGAGTCGGTCGTGTTAAGACGCTTCCTTCAGGCTGACCGGGTCGCCGACCGGCTCGCCGGGCTTGAGCGCGCCCGGCCAGGGCGCAGGGACCTGCGGGGTGCGCGGGCCCGTGGCCTGGACGACCGGCGCGTTGTCGCCGACCACCACCACCAGGCGCCCGTTGTTCGGATCCTGGTAGACCGCGGCGGCACCGGGCCGGGCCAGCGCGACGGCCAGGCGGACCGTGGTCGTGCCTTCGGGCTGCGTGACCATCCAGTAGTTGACGGTGGGGTGGTAGTCCGGCGCGTAGAACTGCACGCCCGCCTCGCGGAGCGCGGCGCGCTCGAAGTTGATGTACGCGAAGCTCGGGTTGACCTGCTCGATCGTGTAGCGCGGGACGCTGCCGTCGAACGGGATGAAGAGGTTCGTGCCGTCCCGGTCCATCGCCACGGTGGCGAGGGCGGCGGAAGGGCTCGCCGACTCGGAGGCCCGTTCCTCATGCATGCGAGGCTGCGGGATCAGCAGGAGTTGCTTGCGCTCGGGGTCGGCCGCCACCACGAGCTCGGAAGGCCGGGCGAAGTCGACCTCGACGGACAGCGTGCCGGCCTGGTTCCGGCGATCGAACTTCCAGCTACCGAGCGACGCGTGGCGCCGAACCTCCGGCTGCAGGTGGGCGGGGCTCACGACGTCGCCCTTGAGCTCGAGCTCGATGCCGCCCTCGGTCTTCTTGCGCCAGCGGTACAGGGGCGTGCGGCCCTCGTAGGGGATCACCAGGCCGAAGCGCTCGGCGTCGTAGAACGGGCGGCGCAGGCGCGTCTCGATCACGCCGGCCGGCACCGGGTTGCGGCGGGCGATCGCGATGGGGGCAGGCTTGGTGGCAAGCCTGACCGTGGGCTTCACGGCGGGCTTGACCGGCGCGACCGCGAGGGGCGCAGGCTTCACGGCGGGTGCCTCGGGCAGCGGCTTCACGGCGGGCGCCACCTGGGGCTCGGCGGGCTTCGCCACGGGCTGGACGGCCACTTCCACCTTCGGCGCGGCGCCGAGCAAAGGGGCGTCGGAGCGAACGGCGATCAGCAGCTCGTGGCCGGCGAGCTCGACGTCGATGTTGGCGGGTGCGCCGAGCGCGAACGAGAGCCGGGTGGTGTTGCGGTTCGGGCGCTTGGCCATGACCCAGCGCTGGAAGAGCTTGTCGGCACGCTGCTCGTACCTCACGCCGGCGAAGGTGGGCCTGGAATGGGGGATGTCGAGGTAGGACCAGCGCTTGTTCAGGCGCACCACGTCGAGGTCGCGGGCCTTGATATCGCCCGTCACGGGGATGACGAGCAGGCCGCGGGCGGCGTCGTAGCTCGGGGCACCCAGGCGCGCCGTCACGCCCGCGGGCGCTTGAGAGATGAACGTGCGATGGACAGCAGGCTTCGGCGCGGTCACAGGCTTCGGCGCGGCCGCAATCTTCGGCGTGGCCACCACCTTCGGCGCGGCTACCATCTTCGGCGCGGCCTTGCCGCCGTCGCGCGCAGCGGTCACGACCAGCGGAAGGCGTCGCTGCGCGAGCCTGGCGGTGAGCTCCCGGCGCGACAGCGCGGGCGGCTGCTCGACGGGCGCCGCGGTCCGCTTCACTTCGACCTTCTTCGCGCTCTTGTGGGTCGCGACCACGCGGGGCACCGTCGCCACCTTCACGGTCGGCTTGGCGGGCCGGGCGGGCTTCGCAGCGACGGGAGCGGGCTTCGCAGCGACGGGAGCGGGCTTCGCAGCAACCCGTGCGGGCTTCGCAGCGACCGGCGCCGGCGTCGCGAAGCTGACCACGTAGCCACCCGAGCGGTGATCGAAGCGCACGCGGGGCTGGACGTCCGTAGTGAGGGTCATCCGCAGGCGGACCGTGCGGGAGCCCGGCTCTTCATCCAGCGACCAGCCGGCCAGGGCCGGGCTGCGCAGGCGCTGGCCCTGGGCCTCGCCGCCGAGCAGCACGCTGCCGGCCAGATCCGCGACGTACTGCCGCGGCGCCAGGCGCCTCACCACGATGCGGGGCGCGGGGCCCTTGACCGGGATCACCAGCCGCTCCTGGACGCGGTCGAAGTTCGCGGCGCCGACCTGGCTGGGCTCCTTGGCGGCCGCCTGGACGACCGTGGACAGGGAGCCGAGCGCGATCATCGTGCCGAAGCCGAGCGCGGTGACGCGGCGAAGCGAGGTGGGCTGCTGCATAGGGAGGAGTCTCCTGGTGCGATGCCGGGAAGCGGATCGGGGCCAGATCGCCCTGCTAGCCAAGCGCGTGAACTCCGGTATGATGATCCGGAACCGAGCGATGGTTGGTGGGCGCGAGCGCCCGCGCGTGGCCATTATGCCCCGCGAACGATGCCCTTGTAAGTGCGTCCATCACACATAACATGCGGGTTCGAGGCGGCCGACCACCCCTCGCGCCGCGTAATGCTTGGTTGAGCGGTTTCACACAAATAGATCGGAGAATTTTCCATGGCGGCGATGGGGACCGGGATCGCGGAGATCAAGAAGCGGGACGGCCGGATCGTGGCGTTCGATCGGACCAAGATCGTGGCCGCGATCATGAAGGCCGCCCAGGCCGTCCAGGGCAGCGACTATCGACTGGCCGAGGATCTCGCCGATCAGGTCGCCCGCCGGGCCGGCAAGGACCACGGCGGCGGCGAGACTGTCCCCACCGTCGAGGCCATCCAGGACACGATCGAGAAGGTCCTGATCGAACACGGCCACGCCCGCACCGCAAAGGCCTTCATCCTCTACCGCGCGCGCCGAAACCGGATCCGCGAGGGCAAGAGCGAGCTCATGGACGCGGTGGGCGAGATTCTGCAGCGTGACGGGGGCGCGGGCGGCGCCGGATGGCCCGCGGCCAAGCACCACGCGATCGGCGTCGCCGCGAGCCGGGAGTACTACCTCAACCGCGTGCTGCCCGAGCCCATGGCCGAGGCGCACCTGCGTGGCGATTGGCACATCCACGCGCTGAGCCATTACGATCAAACGCCCCACAGCGCCGTCCTGCCCTACCGCCAGTTGCTCCAGCAAGGCTTCTCGAGCGGCCACGGCTACATGCGCCCGCCGCGCCGCGCAGCGACAGCCGCCGCGCTGACCGCCGTCATGTTGCAGGCGGCCCAGGGCGACGTGCATGGCGGCCTCGCCATCGCGAACTTCGACGGCGACCTGGCTGCGATCCTGCCGCCCGCCACCGACGCCGCGGACCTCGCCGACGCCATGGAGTCGCTGGTGTACAGCCTGAACACGCTGGTCGCGCCGACCGGTGGCCCGCCGCCGCGCGCGACGTTTCAGATCGGCCTCGACACCACGCCGTTGGGCCGCCAGGTCGCGCTCGCGCTCCTGCGTGCCGCCGAACAGGGGCTCGGCCGCGGCGAGGCGGCGCTGCGCCCACACGTCGTCTTCGCGCTCCGCGACGGCGTGAACCTGCGCCCCGGCGACCCGAACTTCGACCTGACCCGCCGCGCCGCCGCGCTGGCCGGCAGCCGGCCGGTGGTCTCGTTCCTCGCGGACGAGCCGGGCGTCGCGACGCTCGGCCATGCCGCGCGGCTCGCGCGGCCTGCGCTCGACCCGGCTGGCCTCGGGCTGGTTTCACGGGTTTCGCTCAACCTTCCGCGCCTGGCCCTGCGGGCGCGGCGCGACGGCTTCGACCCGGCCCAGGGCCTCGACGACGCGATCGACCTGGCCGCGGCCCAGCTGCGGCACCGGCTCGACGCGCTCGGCGCCCGCTCGGCCGCCGAGTTCCCCTTCTTGATGGGCCAGGGCCTGCCGGGTAGCCCGGCGCTGCGGCCGACCGACCGCATCGCGGGCGCCCTGGCCCAGGGCACGCTCGCGATCAACGTGGTGGGCCTCGCCGAGACCCTGGTGGTGCTGAGCGGTCAGCACCACGGCGCCTCGCCGAGCTCGCAGGCGGAGGGCCTCCACCTCATGCGGCGCGCCGCGGCGCGCTGTGCGGAGCTTTCGACCACCTTTGGGCTCAGGATCGTGCTGCAGGCCGTCGAGGCCCCCACGGCGGCCGCTCGCTTCGCCCGCCTCGACCGCCGGGAGTTCGGCATCATCCGCGGCGTGACCGATGGGTCCGGCTACACCGTGGGCGTGCTCCTGCCGACCGCCGACGCCGACGCGGTGGGCGATCCGACTGCGTCGTTCCCCGTCGGCCATCGCCTGTCGATCGAAGGTGCTTACGCGCCGATCTTCGAGGGCGGGTGCCTGGGCATCACCCACGTGGCGGCCCCGCTCGCCGAAGACGCGGTCCTGGCCTGGCTGCACCAGGGTGTCACCGCCGGTCACCGGCTGCTGGCGCTCTCGTTCCCGATCGGCCTGTGCCCGGGCTGTGGCCTCACGGTCGTCGGCGCGGCCGAGCCTGAGTGTGCGCGTTGTGGCAGCCCGACCAGCTTGCTGCGCCCGCTGGTGCGCCACGATGGGTTCCTGCGGGTGGAAGCCTGAGGCTCCCACCCGCGGAGGCAATCAGACCGCCGTCTTGGCGAGCTCGTCGAGCTTGGCCAGCGTCTGCTTGAAGTCACGATCCTCGCCCATCGGGTTCGTCCAGATGTCGGCGATCGTGCCACCCGGCGCGACGATGACCGTCGTGCGGCTGGGGCAGCCGGCTTCGGCCACCTCGATGCCCAGGGCTCGCGTGAGCGCGCCATGAGGCTTCCAGTCTGAAAGCAACGGGTAGGTCAGGCCGCCCATGCTTTCCGCGTACGCGCGGTTGGTGTGCTTGCTGTCCATCGAAACGCCGAAGACTTCGGCGTTGCGCTGCGCGAACTGCTCCGTCAGGGAGCTCACGTCCGGCAGCTCTCGCGTTCAGACCGGTGTAAAGGCGAAGGGATAAAAGACGAGAACCTTGAACTTGCCGGTGTTCGCCGACAGGTCGACCGAAAGGCTCTCGCCGCCCTTGGTGCCTTCTAGCGTGATGGTCGGGAGCTTGTCCCCGATTTTCGCCATGAATACGCCTCCTTTGGCAGAGGGGGTGACGTGCGGCCAGGCCGCGAGGCCCCATACTAGCGGGAAGGCGCGTCGATGTAAACGGATGTGAAGGTCGGACGACTCAAGTCGCCTTGACTGTTCCGTCTTCTGTCCCCGGCTGGCGCCGGCGGCCGCCGGAGAAGAAGCCGAAGCCGGCCTGGTCGCCCCGTGCGCCTGCGCCGTTCGCTCCCGCACGGCCACCCACGGCCGTGACCACGCGGATCTGGCCGGGCGTCAGGTTGTGGGCCGTGAGGATCTGCTGGATGGTGCCCACCTGGCCCTCGAGGGCTTGCTTGGCCTGCAGGGTCAGGGCCGTGAGCTGCACGCCCACCACGCCCTGGGTGTACGTCACCTGCAGGTTCACCGGCCCCACGTGGGGCGGGGAAATCTGGAAGTCGAGCTGCGTGAGGGGCTTGTTGTGGTGGACCAGCTGGCGCACCTGGCCCACGACCACCTGCGGGAAGTCGACCAGCGCGACCTTCTCGCCGCCGTCGCCGCCAGGCTGGACCGGCGGCAGGCCGGGTTCCACCACCAGGCGGATCGGCGTGGCTGGGCCCTCGTCGTGGCGCTCCGTGGGTGAAGTGGCAGCCACGGCGCGTTCCTGGCCGGCGCCGGCGTTCGAGGTCGAGACGAGATTCGCGGCCCGCGCGGAGACCGACGACAACGACGACGCCGCAGCCGAAGCCGCGATCGCGTCCGAGTTGCTCGTCGACAGCTGCGGCACGGGCATCAAGAGCGGAATGAGCGGCAACGGCGGCGGCGGCGGCGCGCCGGCAGCCTTGCGCTCGAGCTCCTGCTTGAGGGCCCGATCGAAGGCGTCGTCGGTCTCGCGGTCGGCTCGGTCCGTGCGGTACCGGTCGTCGTCCTCGCGCGCCCGCGGCGGCGGGGGCGGTTCCTGGATGGGCGGCAGCGGCACCGTGAAGGTCGGCAGGTTCACCAGCGTGACTCCTTCTCGCGCTTCTCGCGCATCTCCCGCAGCAGCTTGAGCTTTTCAAACTTATCGAGGCGATCCGCGAGCTCCACGTTCTCCTCTTCGAGGGCCTTGCGGCGCTTCATGAAGATGTTGCCCGCCATCTCGTCGATGCGCTGGGCCTCCTTCTTCTTCACCACCGCCTGGTGCTCGACGAGCTTCATTTCCTTGTGCTTCTCGAGCTTGCCGCGCTCACGCCGCACCTGCGTTTGCACCTCTTGGATCGCCTTGAGCTCCTGCTCCGCCGTGGCGAGCGCCTTCTTCTGGGAGTCGAGCCTCTGGCCGAGCATCTGGATGTAGTCGTTGCTGGCCGCGACGTCGGGGGTGGCGCCCGCCGACATCTGAGCGCTCAGGCCCTTCTGGGCCGCGTTCCGGCGGAGGTCGATCTCGTCGAGCTTGCCCTGCTCGATGTCACGCCGCGCCGCCGCCGCCATGACCTTGGCGTCGATCTCCTTCTCTTTCCGCTCGATCAGGTCGAGGACCTTCTGGAGTTGGTATCTAAAAGCCATACGAGGTCATTGTACCCGGCGCATGGCCGGTAGAACCGTGATCCGCGCCTGGTCGCTGTGCGGGGGTGGCAACCCAGGGTAAGATGAGGCCATGCGACACCTCCGCGCCCTCGCCACACCCCTGCTCGGCCTGGCCCTGACGATCGGCCTGGCCTCCCCGGCCGTGGCCCAGGCCGCGAACCCGAACCGGCCGGCATTCCGCGAAGCGAAGGCCGATTTCCACGACAAGGAGCTCGCGCTCAGCTACGCCTGGGGCGGGCCGGCGTCGATGGACTTCGCCCTGCTCTCCCCGCTGAGCTTCGGCATCGGCGTCGATCACGTGCTGCAGCCGAGCAGCTGGATCTACCGCACCACGCTGAAATTGGTGGACGAGGAGGCGGCGGGGCTCGGCATCGCGCTGAACGTCGCGGCGACGAACATCAAGCCGGTGATCGCAGGCATGCCGGACGCCCCGAGCGTGTGGGGCTGGCAGGCGGGGATCATGACCACGCTGATGACCGAGAGCGGCCTGACCTTCCGCCTCGGCATCCAGGCCTACGACACCGAGACCGGCGCGGCCGGCGGCCAGTCCGTGCTGCTGACGCCCGAGATCGCTTACCGCTTCGGCGTCCTCGAGGTGATGGTCGTGCCGCAATGGCCGTTCACGGAGCTCAAGGCCGACTGGGTCGGCGCGCGCGTGAGGTTCTGACACCTTCCGCCGCAAGGCGGGAGAATCAGGCGGGAGAACTCAGGGCAGCAGGATCTCGTCGAGAGCCCGCCCGGTGGCCTGGGCCGGTGGGCGGATGCCGAGCAGCCTGGCAGCCGTCGGCGCGACGTCGATGTTTCGAATTCCGCCAAGACGCGCCCCACGCTTGATGCCGGCCCCGACCGCGTAAAACGCCGCATGGATCTCGGCGCGCCGGGAGTCGAAGACGTGCGCGCCGGCCGAGTTCGGCGGGCGCGACTGAAAGAGCAATTCGCCCGTGGGCACGGCGTCGAAGGCGTAGCCGGGCTGCAGATCGAGGTAGATCTCGCCGCCCGAGCGCCCACCGACGCCCAGCTCGTCGGCAACGGCCTGCGTCGGCTCGGTCCAGCTGCGCACGAGCGGTACGACGCCGGCCGGGGTCTTGACGGTGATCGCGCCGAACGCCTTGCGCACCTCGGCGAGCACCGCCGGCACGTCTGCGGGGTCCACGACGCCGCCCTTGTGGGCGGTGGTGTTCACCACGACGTACGCCCCGTCCCCGGGACCGTACATCGCCCGGGTGCGCGCGAGGTCGACCCGGCCGTCGCGGCCGAGCGCAAGCAGACCGGCGCGCCGCAGCGCGACGTTCGGCCGGAAGTCCCAGCGCGCCGGAGCCATGCCGTGGTCGCCCACGATCAACAGCGCCGTGTCGTCCGGCATCGCCGCGCGCACGGTACCCAGCAGGGCGTCGAGCTCGGTGAGCACGCCATCCAGCGCGGGCCGCAGCTTGGGGGCCAGCGCCCTGTCGTAGGCCGGCGACCCTGGCGTGACGTATCCGTACCAGAGGTGCGCCGCCTCATCCGGGAACGGCACATAGGTCATCAGCAGGTCCCAATCCGATCGGCCGACGAGCGCACCCAGCGCGGCGCGCGCCCGTGCGAGCGCGAAGCGCGTCGTCGCGAGGTAGCGTTCCTCGGCGCGCCCATCGCCGCCGTCGGCGACGGTGCGTCCGAGGCGCCCGGCGACGTAAGCGTCCGTGGCGCTGCCTTCGACGAAGCCGCCCGCGGCAACCGCGCCGACCACCGGCGCCGCCTCGCCATTCGCGACGAGGCGCGCGGGCGGGGTGTGGTAAAGCAGCACGCGTTGGCCCGTGGGATCGAGCTCGAACAGCCGGAAGAACGTCAGCGCCGGCGCGCCCTTCGCCGGCACCCGCACCGGCCCGCTCCAGGCGGCATCGTCTCGTGGCGCGCGCGGCTTGAGGCGTGCGACCGGCGCGCGGCCTTCGCGGTTCCAGGAGAGCAGGACCGTATCGTAACCCTGGACGGGGTCGAGCGGGTCGTCGATCATCGCGGCGTAGAGCGGCACGCCGGCGACGCGGCCGGCGAGCTCGCGCGGCGGCGCGGCGGAGGTGGGCAGGCCGGTCCAGGCGTCAGCGCCATTCAGGCCGGACGAGCCATCCCAGGTGCCTTCCGGCCCGGTCAGGCCGAGGTAACCGTTGAGCATCATCAGGCGATCGCCCAACCCCTCGCCGAACTTGCCGCCCGGCACGAAGGCCGCGAGCGGCGTCGTGTGGGTCACGTTGAACGTCAGCACGCGCAGCCCCGAGCGTGCCGCTGTGACGAACAACGGCTCGGCCGCGAGGGCATCGGCCTCGAAGCCGTTCGCGACCTCGAGGATCGTGTGCCTGGCGAGCGGCAGGCGCGGCACCTGGTTGGCGCTCACGCCGTTCACGTTGCCCCAGGCGCCGGTCCAGAGCGCCGCATGGCCCGAGGCCGTCCGGCTCCCGAAGGCCGTGCGCGCATGCGCCGCCGCGGCGCCCTCGGCCTGGATCGCCGCGAGCTGCGGCATCCGCCCCGCCGCCACCGCCCGCCCGAGCATCTGCGCGCCCGCACCGTCGCAGGACAGCACCACGACGCGGTGCGCCGCGGGCGCGGCGGCCACGGGCCCCCCGGGCGCCACCACCAGGGACACGGTGGCAGTGAATAAGAAAGTCGAGCGAAGCGGGATCAAGACTGCTCTGGTGGGGTGGGTGGGGCGGTTAGCGCAGCCACGATAACACAACGAAGGCCTCGTCGTATTGGCGTTCTGTCACCCCGACGCGATTGGCGTGAGATCCGCGACGCCCGCCAGCAAGTGGTCCGCGTGAGGCGTCAGCAGCGCCCGGTCGCCCACGCCCGAGAGCACGCCGACCGTCGCCAGCGCGCCGCCGGCGCGGCCCATCAGGAGGTCGAGGTCGACGTCGCCGACCATCAGCGCGCGCGCGGGCGCCACCCCTGCCTCGGCGCAAGCGAGCCGGAACATGGCCGGGTCCGGCTTGCTGGCCGGCACGCGATCGGCGCCGACGACGGACCTGAACAGCCCGTCGAGCCCGCTCACGCGGAGGAAGTGCCAGGCGCCTTCAGTCTGGTCGGTGGTGGCGATCGCGAGACGCCACCCGGCGGCGTGGAGTGCCCGCAAGGCCGCTGCCACGCCGGGCAGCGGCCGCGTCAGCGCCGTGCGATCGATTCGGGCGTCCGCGGTTTCGAAACCCACGCCCGCCGCCTGGCGGGCACGGTGCCACGCCAGACCGTGCTGGTGGAGCAGCGTGGCCGCCGCGACGCGCGATTCGTCGCGCGTGCCGACGGCGAGCAGGCCATCGGGGCGCACGTGGTCTCCGGCGTCGAGGCCGAGGAGGTCGAGCAGGGGCGCGGCGAGGTCCAGGCGGCCGGCGGCGGTGGCGATCGCGGTGGCGCGGGCCTGCGTGACGGCGGTCCAGAGGAAATCGAAATCGAGCAGGACGCCGTCCTTGTCGAAGACGATCAGGTCGCCTTCGAGGCGTGCCTCACCCAGAACGAGCCCAGGCATTCCTTTCCGTCCCTTCGGCTAGTCTTGCGGGCCCTTGTGCTGCTCTTCATCCACCTTGATCGGCGGCATCACCGGCGGCACGTACCGCGTGCGCTCCAGCCTGAACTTGTTCGCCCGGATCAACGCCACCGCGTAATCCAGCCGGTGCTTGAACTCCTTGCGCGCCGCCGCCGGCCAGGGCGCCACGTCGGCCAGGGCCTGCAGCGAGCGCAGCCGCTCGATCAGCGCGTCGTTCTGGTAATACGGTCCCTCGTGCAAAGGCAGGTTGCGCGTCACCTTCACGAGCTCCTCATGGAGCATGTGGGCCGTCGCCGCGGCCTCGAAGTCGCCCTGGGCGAAGACGCGGCCGAGGTAGTAGCTCGCCTGGGCCAGCGTCTTGCGGGTCGCCCGCACCAAGTTGCGGTGCGGCAGCGTGGCGGGCTCCCGGAACGGGCCCGCGCGCAGGTCGTCGAGCAGCGCCATGTCGAAGTGGGCCAGCGCGAAGATCATCGAACCCGCCGTGTTCTCGTCGTTCAGGTGCTCGAGCTCCTGCACGAGGTTGTCGGGGCTCGCGAAGCGGTGCACGCCCAGGATCGGGTAGATCAGGTTCGGCCGGGTGTGCTTGTCGGTCTCCCAGTCGAGCCACATCGAGAGATCCTGGTTCTTCGCCGTATACAGCATGGGCGAAGGCCAGTCGATCCAGTCGTTGTTCGACCAGTGGCGCCAGTTCTGCATCTTCACGAGCCGCGAGTAGGCCTCGCCGCGGAAGACCGCCGCCGCGATCGGGAAGCGCGGGTGGCGCGCCTTCAAAAGCCGCGAGATCTCCTGCACCGCGAGGTTCACCTGCTGCTCGCGCCACAGCTGCCACTCCACCATCAGGGGCGAGTTCTTCGGGATCGGGTCGGGCGGCATCGCGCCATGGCGCGCCTGGTACTCGAGCGCGAACTGGGTCTTGGAGATGTCGTCTTCCGGGATCTCCTCGTCGTAGCGGATGTAGTCGAGCAGCAGGCCGTCGATCTCGTAGCCATCCGCGAGCTCCTCGACGAGGCGATAGACGTATTCGCGCGCTTGCGGGCTCGCCGCGCTCAGGAACCGCGCCTCCTTGCCTTCGGTGCGCGAGGCCAACGCGGGCAGGCGGCCGAGCAGCGGGTTGCCGAAGCCGGGCGACTTGGCGCGGAACGTCCAGATCCACGGGTGGACCTCCATCCCGTGCTTGTGGGCCTCGCGGATCAACACCCGCAGGAGGTCGGGAGCCTTCGCGAACTCGGGGTCACGCTCGGTGTAGCGGCTCGAATAGATCGTGTAGCCGCGCCGGTAGACTTCGGGCACCAGCACGTTGAAGTTCGCGGTGGCGAGCTTCTCGACGAGCGCGATCACGCCCGCCTCGGTCTTCGGCAACGAGCCCGCGTCGATCAGCATGCCGCGCACCTCGGCGCCGCGCGACGGCACCAGGCTCATGGCGGCTTCCTTGAGGTAGCGATCGCCCCGCGCCAGCCATTTGCGCGCCTCCCCGCGCTGATCGTCCAGGCTGAGCAGCAGGCTCGCGGTGTCGTAGGACATGCGCGCGAGCGAGAGGCTCACCGCGGCCCGCGAGACGGGGACATCGAGGAAGGCCGCCTTGGCCTCGTTCAGCTTCGCCTCGGTGCGGGTCACGGCCGCGCGGCCGTTGCGCACGGCGTCGTATAGTTCGGGCGCCCCCTTGGCGGGCGGCGCGGCGAACGCCGGGCCCCCCGTGCCCGCGAGCAAGAGCGCCGTCACCGCCAGGGCCAGATACTTGCGGATCATCGAGGCCCTCCGAGGCCCTGTTGGATCAGCCGGCGCGCCGCCAGCTTGGAGAGCGAATCGGGCTCGGCCGGGGGCGTGATCGCCCGCTCCTTCACCAACTTGTCGATCAGCCGGCGCTGGCGGGGCGTGGCCGGCTCGCGGTCGAGCTTCCAGTCCTTCGCCTTCTGGCGGAGCGCCTTTTGCTTGGCCGAGCGATCGTCGAGCCGCGCGGCGAACTCGAGGGCCCGCTTGAACCCGCGCTCCCAGCCGTCCATCGCGAGCCACGCGGCGAAGGGCGTCGGACGCCCCTCGCGCAGCTTCCACTGCTGGCCCTCGGCCCACTCGGCCGCCAGCTCGTCGTCGCTCAGGCCGGGGTAGTCGTGCCGCAGCACGCGCACCTGGCACACGAGCTCCTTGACCTGGCGCGCGTCCAGGGGCGGGATGGGCGGATACTGGTTCATGGCCTGCATCCTAACCCGCACGGCCCCACGTTGCAAGCCAAAAAGCGGGCCCCCTCTCCAATTGGAGAAGGGGCCCGCCAGGTGAACCGACTTTAGTTCACGGCCGCCGTCACGGCCTTCAGCGCGTTGATGCGACCGAAGCCGAACTTCTCGTTCCAGTCCGCACCCGCCATATCGGCGGTCTTGTCGGCGGTGCTCTCGAGGAGCGCCTTCACCTTCGCCGGGGCGAGGTCGGCGTGCTTCGAGCGGATCAGGCCGCACAGGCCGGCGACCAGCGGGGTGGCCATCGAGGTGCCGCTCATGTACGAGTAGTTCTTGGTGATCTTGCCGCCCGAGTTCTTCGTGAGCCACACGTCGTAGGTGGGGGTCGAGGACATGATCTTCACGCCGGGCGAGCTGACCGAGCAGTACTTGTTGAACGACGAGAAGAACGCGATCTTGTCCTCCGCGTCGGTCGCGCCGACGGCGATCACGCCGGGGTACGAGGCCGGGTAGGAGATCGGGTTGCCGTTGTGGCCGGAGTTGCCCATCGCGGCGACGACGACGACGTTCTTCTTGAGGGCGTGGCTGACCGCGTCGCCCAGGGCCGACATCGTGCCGGCGCCGCCGAGGCTCAGGCTGATGACGTCGGCGCCGTGGTCGGCGGCCCAGGTGATGCCCTTGGCGACCGACAGGAGCGAGCCGGAGCCGGCGCCAGCCAGCACGCGGACGGGCATGATCTTGCAGTTGGCGGCCATGCCGGCGACGCCGACGCCGTTGTTGGTGATGGCGGCCGCGGTGCCGGCGCAGTGGGTGCCGTGGCCGTTGTCGTCCTTGGGCGAGCCGAGGCCGAACAGGCCCGACAGGCCGGTGGCGTTGTAGCCCTTCACGAGCTTGTCCTTGAGGTCCGGGTGGCCGAGGTCGACGCCCGTGTCGACGATGGCGACGACCACGTCCGTCGAGCCGCCCTTGGTGGCCGCGACCGCCTCGGCCTGCTGGGTGTTCTTGATGCCCCACTGCTCGGCGGCCATCGGGTCGTTGAAGCCCTCTTCGGCCTTCGCGCCGGTCCGGCTGTCGAAGCCCGAGGTCAGGGTCTGCAACGGGTCGGCGAGCGTGATGACGACGTCCTGCTCGATGTACTCGACGCCGGGGCCGAATTCCTTCTTGAGGTCGTTGATCGACTTGCCCGCGGCCTCGACCGAGTAGATGTTCAGCGAGGGGATCGCCTGCTCGGCCTTCGCGCCCGAACCCTGCTTCATGCGGAGGGCCTGGCCGGGCCGCATCTTGACGACGAACTTGCCCGCGATGGGCGCGCCGGCGACCATCATGGCGCCGCTATCTCGGTGGCCCGCCCCCCCGGCTGCCGTGGGCGCGAACGACTTCGCACAACCAGCGGTGGAGGCGACGAGAGCACTGGCGGCGAGGGCCAGGGAAAGCTTCCGGTTCATATGACGGGGGGCTCCTTTCGGCGCGGGAGGCGCGAGGGGTGCGAGCTTGAGCGCGAGAGAGTGCGCTGGAGAATCGTGGGATTTAAGAGTGCCTTCACGTTCTCTTATAGTCATCTTAATCTTCGGCTTGCTGGTTTGGGAAGCCTTTTCTCGAAAATATTTTGACATCCGGGCTGGAATGGCGTCGCTGTGCGGTAAAATGGTTGTCATGACAGATCGGATCTGGGACGTCGTCGTGATCGGGGCGGGCCATGCAGGGGTCGAGGCAGGCCTCGCCGCCGCGCGCCTGGGCGCCGACACCTTGATGATCACCCTCGACCTCGACGGGATCGCCTCGATGCCGTGTAACCCCGCGATCGGCGGCCCCGCCAAGGGCCACCTGGTGCGCGAGGTGGACGCGCTCGGCGGCGAGATGGGCCGCGCGGCGGATGCGACCTATCTCCAGATCCGCGTGTTGAACAGCTCGAAGGGGCCCGCCGTCCAGGCGTTGCGCGCCCAGTCCGACAAGCTGCGCTACAGCGCTTACATGAAGGCCGCCTGCGAGGCCGAGCCGAAGCTCGGCTTGCAGCAGGGCATGGTCGACGCGATCGCGGTGGCCCCAGGCGGCACGCTGCGCCTGACGACGGCCGCCGGTGAGGTGCTGGCGGCCCGCGCCGCCGTGATCACCACCGGCACGTTCCTCAAGGGCGTGTGCCACACGGGCGATCGCCGCGTGATCGCCGGCCGCGCCGGTGCACCCTCCGCGGAGAAGCTCTCCGACAGCTTGCGCGCGCTCGGCCTCGAGCTGCACCGCCTCAAGACCGGCACGCCGCCCCGCGTGGCCGCGGACTCGATCGATTACGACCGCATGGCGGAAGAGAAGGGCGACCCGATCGAGCTGCGCTTCTCCTTTGACGGCCCCGCGCCCACCCTGCCGCAGCTCTCCTGCTGGCAGACGCGCACGACCCAGGCCGGCCACGACGTGATCCTCGCGAACCTCCACCGCTCGCCGATGTATTCCGGCGCGATCGAAGGCATCGGGCCACGCTACTGCCCGTCGATCGAGGACAAGGTGGTGCGCTTCCGCGACAAGGACTCGCACCCGGTCTTCGTCGAGCCGGAAGGGGTGGAACAGGACGTCATGTACATCCAGGGCTGCTCCACGAGCATGCCCGAGGACGTCCAGGAGGCCTTCATCAAGACGATCCCGGGGCTCGAGCGGGCGCGCATCGTCCGCTACGGCTACGCCGTGGAATACGACTGCATCCCGGCCACCCAGCTCACCACCACGCTCATGACCAAGTGCGCGCCGGGCCTCTTCACCGCGGGCCAGCTCAACGGCACCTCAGGCTACGAGGAGGCGGCGGCCCAGGGCCTGGTCGCCGGCATCAACGCCGCGCGGTACGCGCTGGGGCGGCCCGCCGTGGTGCTGCCGCGCGCCGAGAGTTACGTGGCGACGCTGATCGACGACCTCGTGACCAAGGAGATCCGCGACCCGTACCGGATGCTCACCTCACGCTCCGAGCACCGCCTGATGCTGCGCCAGGACAACGCGGATCAGCGCCTGACGCCGCTCGGCCGGCGGCTCGGGCTGGTGGGCGACGAGCGCTGGGCGCGGTTCGAGGCCAAGCTCGCGGCGATCGCCGAGGGCCGCGCCTGGCTGCGCGCCCACCGCATCAACCCAGGCAGCCCCGAGGCCGCGCGCCTGGCTGCGGCCACCGGCGAGCCGGTCGACCGTTCGCTCACGCTCGAGGAGGCCCTGCGCCGCCCGGCGGTGACGGTGGCGCACCTGCTGACCGCCGTCGGCCGCGAGCCTGAGGCGTTGCCGCGCCCGATCGCCGAGCAGCTCGCGATCGAGGTGAAGTACGAGGGCTACATCAGGCGCCAGGTGGCGGCGATCGAGCGCCAGAGCCACCTGGAAGACCGCGCGATCCCCGAGGACCTCGACTACGCCGCGATCACCGGCCTGTCGCGCGAGGCGCAGGACAAGCTCGGGCGCGTGCGCCCGCGCTCGATCGGCCAGGCCGGCCGGGTGGGCGGCGTGACGCCCGCCGACGTGTCGCTGCTGATGGTCCACCTCGAGCTGCGCAGGCGGGCCTCCGCGCACGCGTGAGGCCGCCGCACTCGGCCGCCGAGGGCCTAAGGCCGGACGTCGATCTGGACCGACTCCGACGTATCGCCGTGGCCGCGCACCTCGATCGTCCACTTCCCGGCCGTCAGCCCGTCGACCGGCACCTTGCGCTCGAACGGCACCAACACCTGCATCGCAGGCCCTGAATGGGTCCTGCGGATCCAGGGCGTCAGCCGCACGCGCCCATCGCTCCGCTCGACCTCCACGTCCACGATCTCCCAGGCCGGGTCGGGCAGGTTGCCTTCGATCACGACCTCCACCCGCTCCCCGGCCTTCACCGAGGCCGGCGCGCGGGCGGTGTCGACGTAGGCCGGACGGCGCTCGGCATCTCCGCCGTCCTTGGGCTTCTGGGCGTGGGCGCAGCCCACGGCCGCGAGCACGGCGCCGAGCAATCCCGCGAACCAACCGGTCTTCTTCATCCCGACCTCCTGAAGCGATGAGGAGGGGCGCATGTGCGCCCCTCCTCATAATGGACCGGATTCTTACTTCTTGGTGCCGAGCTGGGTGATCGCGTTGTACAGCGCGTCGGCCGTGCGGCCGTCGACGTACGGCGTGTAGACCGGCTGGCCCTTGTCGTCCTTGTAGGAGGCGGTGATGCCGTTCTTCCGCTTGAAGTCGATGATCGCTTCGGCGGTGGCCTGGTCGAAGATGCCGTCGACCGGGACGCGGTAGCCCAGGCCGTCCAGGTACCGCTGGACGAGGGTGCGGGCATCCTTCGAGCCGACCTCGGGGCCGATCGAGCCCTTCTGGAGCCGGGCGGCCTCGCGGACCGCACCCTCCATGCTGGCCTGCTGGCGGATGTTGGGGTTCTGGAGCAGGCGCAGCGCCACCACCATCGACTCGCGCGTGCGCTGGTCGACGTACTCGTTGACGTCGGGCGCCGGCTTGCCGTTGGGGCCGACCACGGTGTAACCCTGCTGGATGCCGGCCAGGCGCTTGAAGTGCACGACCGCCTCGGCCGTCGGGCTGACCGGCTGGCCGTCTGGGCCGACCTGCGGCTTGCCGTCGGCACCCTTCACGAAGTAGTCGCCGGTCGGCTTCACGTCGTAGCCGAGCTTCCCGAGCAGGCCCTGAAGGCCCTTGCGGTCCGCTTCGGTGCCCGTGTCCGGGCCGACGGTGGTCTTCGGGTAGCCCGCGACTTCGTTCCAGAACTTCTGGAAGTTGCCGTCGCTGCCCTCGAGGTTGAACTGCGTGACGATGCTCTGGCGATCCGCGCCAGTGGGCGCGGGCGGGATCTCGCCGGCCGCCGGAGCGGGCGCGGGGGTGTTCTGGCCCGGCTTCACCGGCGAGCCGGTGGTGTTGCCGATCGGCGCCGGCGCGGGAGGCGCCGGGGGCGCGGCCGGGACGGGCGGCGTGCCGGGTGCCGCGGGAGCGGCAGGCCCGACCGGCAGCTGGAGGTTCCAGCCGATCTGGATGAAGTCCGGGTTCGACGTCAGGCTCGGGTACTTGTCCTTGTTGGCGTCGACGATCGTGCCCCACTTCTGCCAGTCGCCGAGCTCGTTCTGGGCGATGCCGGTCAGCGTGTCGCCCCGCCGCACGGTGTAGTCGCGGGTGGCGGGCTGGTTGGGGTCGTTGTTCGAGGGCGCGTTGGCCGGCGCGTTGGCGACCGGGTCGTTGTTCGAGGGCGCGTTGGCCGGCACGTTGCCGGGCGCGTTCGCCGGGGGCTTGTTGTTGCCAGGGGCGTTCGCCGGCGCGTTGGCGGGCGCGTTCGCCGCCGGCGCATCGACGATCAGGCCCTGGGCCTCGAGCTTCGGCTTGAGCGCGTAGACCTCGGCGGCCGACATGCCCTTGATCTTCGTCTGGAGGGCGCCGAGGACTTCCTTCGCCTTCGCGTCGGTGGTCCTGGTCAGCTCTTCGCCGATCAGGCCGAGCAGCGCGGTCTTGTAGGCCTCGGCGGTCGCGCCGGGGTTGTTGTTCGCGCCCGGGGCATTCGCGGCCGGGCCGTTGTTCGCCGGGACGTCCGCGACGCCCGTGGGAATCTTGATCCGGGTGCCGACCGCGATCACGCCGTCCTCGCCCAGCGAGTCGAACAGCTCCTGGTTGGCCTTGTAGATCGCTTCCCACTTGGCCGCGTCGCCGAGCTCGCGCTTGGCGATGTCCTCGAGGGTGTCGCCATCCTTGAGCTCATACCACTTGTAGCCGGGGCCGGCGTCGTTCTCGTCGACCTTGTCGCTCGCAGCGCGCTCGGCGAGGCGCTCGCCGGTCTTCGCCGCGTTGCCGACGTTGCCGAGGGTGCCGGCGAAGCCCAGCGCTCGGCCGGGGTTCTTGAGCGCCCAGCCCGCCGCGCCGAATGGCACGGTGACCGGCGCCGTGAGGATTTCCCAGGGCGAGGGCACGCGGGTCGCCGCGACCTTCTCCCACGAGATCTTGGGCATCTCGAACTTCGGCAGCATCTTGAGGCCGTTCTTCAGGGTGTTGATCGTGCCCTGGTACGCGGCGTCGAGCGCGGTGCCGATCGCGACAGGGATGTTGCCGATCGCCTGGGCGTAGCCGCCGATGGTGTTCGGCGTGTTGAGCGCGGTCTTCACCGCCTGACCACCCCGGGCGATCTTGTCGCCGGCCGCGCCGACGCCGTCGACGCCCGAGCCGATCGACGCGCCGATCTTCTCGAAGCGACCGATCTTCTGGCCGTTCATCGCGGCCTCGACGAGCTTGGCGGTGCGCGGGTTCGCGGCGGTCGCGGCCTTGAGGCCGTCGAGCTGGGCCTTGTAGCCGGCCTTGAGCGCTTCGTCGGTGGAGCCGGCCATCATGCGCTCCAGCTTCTGCATGTGCTGGGCGATCGCCTCGGCGCTCTTCACCGAGCCCGCCGACGCGATCAGCGCGGCGTTCTTGCCCTGGGTCTGGAGCAGCTTGGTGGCGACCGGCAGCTGCGCAGCGGCCTTCTTGCTGATGCCGAACTTCGCGAGCTCGGCGGCGATCGCCTCGGGCTTCATGCCGGCCCGGAGGCCCTGCACGCCGTAGCGGTAGGCCTGCGAGGCGCCGACGTTCTTGCCGCCGGCGGCCATGATCTTCGAGACCGCGTCGTCAGCCAGGCCCGAGGCCGCGATGTTGGCGGCGAGCTTGTCGGCGATGCCGCGCTTCGCGAGGTTGGCGGCGGTGGCCTCGGTGTACTGGGCGGTTAGCGCGGCGAGCTTGCTGTTGCGGGCCGCGCCCTTGAGCGAGCTGTTCGCGAGCTCGGCGGCGGCACGCTTCGCGCCGATCTTCGAGGCGAGGTCCTCGGTCACCTTGGTGGCCGTGGCGGTCATGTTCGCGGTGGGCTTGGCGACCGTCGAGGCCTTGTTCGACTTCGAGAGCGCGCCCGAGGTCAGGACGACGGTCAGCACCTGGAAGCCGACGCGGCCGGCGAGCTCGCCGTACTTGCCGTCCTTGTACGCGGTGGTGTAAGGCTCGGTGATCGCCTGGACGGCCTGCGCGGGGTGCGTGGCCATGTAGACGAGGCCCTTGGCCGTCGTGATCGGGTTGGTGGTCACCAGGGTGTAGAGGCCGGCGACGGTCTCGGCGCCTTCGCGCACGAAGCCCTCGAAGAAGCCCATGATGTGGTTGGGCTTCTCCTTGGCAGGCGCCGCTTCCGGCGCGTTCGAGGCGGCATCGACCGTGGTCGTGTTCGCCGCGGCGCTGGTGGCCTCGTCGGCGGCCGCGTTGTTGGCCGCCGGGGCGTTGGCCGCGGGCTTTTTGTTGGCCGCCGCGCCATTCGCAGCCGCGTTGTTCGCCGGCTTGGCCCCGTTGGCCGCGGCGCTGTTGGCCTGGGGCACGGGCGGGGCGTTGCGGACAACGGGGCTGACGGGCTTGTTCACGTCGGTGGCCATGTGAGTTCCTCCTGAATTTCCTGACCCGGGCCGGCGCTCGGGCCGGGGCTTCGAAACAATTTAACGGCTGCCTAACCAGAACCGGTTATAGCCCCCCATCGCTTTGCCCTTGCGGCGCCTGTGCTTCGGGGCATTTAAAACTTGATTAAATCTGGCGAGTGGGGGGGCAGCGGGACGCCGGGTTATGTCAAACGACCTCCGGAACCCCGCACCTCCCGACGATCCCGAGAGGTGCCATTGGTATCGTACCCGTGATCTGACGCGGGCTACCGGGCACGGGACGTGGTTTACAGGCATTTAATACTCGCTTTCCGGGTCCGCGCCCGGGTTAAGGATCGGCTAAGCACCATGGAACTCGCGTATGGCCGTGGCGACGCCCTGAAGGGGCATCGCCCCCCCCGGATCGGGGAGGGCGATGAACATGGATTTTACGAACTTTTATCAAAAGGCCTGCCTGATCACGCGATCGCGCAAAACCCTTAATTCGTCCTTAACTGACCAGCAGCACGATGGTCATGAACCAGAGCATCATGTAGGTCATCGGCACCGCGGCGAGCAGCAGCTCCATGCCGACGATCGCCATCACGGCCTGCCCGTTGGTCAGGTCCATGATGCCGCGGGCGGCAGCCTGCAGGATACGCAGCCACCACATCACGGCCGCCACGAAGAAGATCGCGGCAAGCAGCATCCCCGGCCGGCCCCAGCCGGCAAAGGCCGCCATCGGGCCGACGAGCAGGAAGGGCATGAACGACAGGGCCGTGCCTGCCGCCAGCGACTGGATCTCGCCGCGGCCGACCATGAACCGGCCGACGATGTAGAGCGAGCACGTGAGCAGGATCCACGACAGGAAGAGCCAGCCCAGCGCGATGAGGGTCGCGAGGACGACCGCACCGGGTCGCTGCGGGCCGAAGGAGAAACCCATGACGACGGCCACGGCCAGCATCACCGCAGCGCCCATGGCGAGCGGCGCCTCGGCGCCGAGGGCGCGGAAGGTCTCGCCGGGCCGGAAGAGCACGCCGTAGATCAGGTCGAGGCCCGCAGGTGCGGCGGGAGGCTCGGGGGCGAAGAGCTCGTTGGTCGCCATCTCCCTACTCCATCAGCATCAGCGGGATGCGGTCGTACATCGGCGAGAGCATGGCCGACCGCCGGCCGGCGAGCATCGCCAGCGGATCCGGCTGTTTCGCGCTGAAGAGCTGCATGAACTCGTCCCACTCGTCGCCGCCGTAGCTCTCGGTCTTGGCGTCGTCGGGCAGGTTCGCGAGCTTGCGCAGGCTCGCCATGGCCACCTCGGCGTTGCCGAGCTCGTCGACCAGCTTGACCTTGAAGGCCTGGCGGCCGGTGTAGATGCGGCCCTCGGCCAGCGGCTTCACCTGCGCCTTGGTCATCTTGCGGCCCTCGGCGACGGAGGTGAGGAACTGGTCGTAGGTGTCGTCGACGATGCCTTGCAGGAGCTGTCGCTCCTCGGCGGTCATCGGGCGGTCCGGCGAGGCGATGTCCTTGAGCCGCCCGGCCTTGATCGTGACGCTCTGGACGCCGACCTTGCCCATCAGGCCCTGGTAGTTGGCGAGGTGCATGATCACGCCGATGCTGCCCGTGAGCGTGGCGGGCGCGGCGACGATGCGGTCCGCGGCGGCGGCGATGAAGTAGCCGCCCGAGGCCGCGACGTCGCCCATCGACGCGACGACCTTCACGCCCTTGTCCTTCTTGAGCTTCTGGATCTCGTCGTAGATGGCCTGCGAGGCCGCCGCCGAGCCACCTGGGCTGTTGATCTTGATCAGCAGCGCCTTGGCGCCGTCCTTGCGGATCTTCTTGAGCGACTTGATGAACGAACGCGCGGTGGCGCCGCCGCCGCCGCCGAAGCCGCCGCCGTCCTCGCCCTCGGTGATCATGCCGTCGACGGAGATGACCGCGATGTCGGCGTCCGAGCCCAGCAGCTTGCGCGCGAACGGCGAGGCCTTGCGGTCAGCGACGCCCTCGTCCGCCGCGGGGCCGCGTGCGAACCAGGAGCCCAGCGCGGCGACCGCGCAGCAGGCGACGAGGAGGGAGGCGATGGTCTTTTCGAATTTCACGTTGTTCTCCCCTCTCCCCACAGGGGAGAGTGTGCGCGGCCCATCATACCGTGTGAACGGTCAGGCCGGGACATCTATTCCCAGGCGTGCGCCGACGGCCATCCGCAGGGCGGCCTGGACGGTCTCGGTGGTCTGGGTGGCATCCACGACCACGAACCGGGACGGCTCGCGCTGGGCGAGTGCCAGGTAGCCGTCGCGCAAGCGGTGGTGGAAGGCGATCGCCTCCGTCTCGAGCCGGTCCACCTGGCGGCTGCGCGCCACGCGGGCGAGCCCTTCCTCGACGGGGAGGTCGAGCAGCAGCGTCAGCGCGGGGCTGAGCCCGCCGGTCGCGAGCTGGTTGAGCTGCGCGATCATCGCCTCGTCCAGCCCGCGCCCGAAGCCCTGGTACGCGAGCGTGGAATCGGTGTAGCGGTCGCAGAGCACCACGCTGCCTTGCGCCAGCGCCGGCTTCACGACTTCCTCGACGTGCTGGGCGCGGTCGGCGGCGTAGAGCAAGAGCTCGGCCAGCGGCACCAAGGCCGTATTGGCGGGCTTGAGCAAGATTTCGCGGATCTGGCCGCCAATCAACGTGCCACCAGGGTTCTTCGTTGTCACGACGACCCGGCCGGTGACCTCCAGCCACTTCGCGAGCTGCGGCAGCTGCGTGCTCTTGCCGGCCCCTTCCGGTCCTTCCAGCGTGATGAACATGACGGGCTAGTTCGGGAAGATCCGGATGCGCCGGTTCGGCTCCTCGCCATAAGACTCGGAGCGCAGGTTGTACCGCTCGACCATCATGTGCTGGATCCGGCGAATCTTGGGCGAGGCCGGGTTCAGCTCGGCTGGCTCGGAGCGCGAGAGCACGCTCTCGATCGCCGCCTGGGCCTCCTGCAAGGCTTCTTCCTCTTCCTCGCTCAGCGTGTCCGGCAGATCCAGCTCCTTGGGCTTCGAGAGCGGGCCGGTGAGCGCGCCGCCGCCCGGCGCCTGGTCGAGGTGCATGACCTCGCGCATCGACTTCTGGATCTGCGGGATGGTGTTGGCCTTCACCACGTACACCGGGATGTTCTTCTTCTGGGCCTGCTCGAAGACCACGCCGCCGTTGCGGGCGTAGCTCTTGAGCACGAGCACGACGTCGGCGTCGGCCACGTTCTTCGTGACGATCGCCGGCACCCGCAGCGTGCGGATCACGCGCTCGAGCTGCGAGCGGCTGACCGCGTAAGGAAAGATCCGCATCTTGCCCGCGCTGTCCGGCTCGCCACGCTCGTCGCGACCCTCCGGCTCGTACGCGGACTCGCGCAGCACCTTGACCTGGCCGGCCTCGTCGAGCGTGCGAATCTCGGGCTGGGGCACGTAGCCGCGCAGCAGCTGGTCGACCACCTCGGCCACGTCCTGGTGGATCGCGAGCCGGTCGCGATCCTGCAGCTCGATCGCGATGTCGAAGGTGGGCGGCGCCTTGCGCTCCAGGATCGTCTTCTGTGTGCCGCGGCGCCGGGCCTCCTCGTCGGAGAGCGTGACCGACTGGATGCCGCCGAGGAGGTCCGAAAGCGTCGGGTTCATCAGGAGGTTCTCGAGCGAGTTGCCGTGGGCGGTGCCGATCAGCTGGACACCGCGCTCGGCGATCGTGCGGGCCGCGTAGGCCTCCCGCTCGGTGCCGATCTCGTCGATGACGATCACCTCGGGCATGTGGTTCTCGACCGCCTCGATCATCACGCCTTCCTGGGCGTCGGGGGTCGTCACCTGCATGCGCCGGGAACGGCCGATGGCCGGGTGCGGGATGTCGCCGTCGCCGGCGATTTCGTTGCTGGTGTCGATCACGATCACGCGCTTGTTGAGGTCGTCGGCTTCCACGCGGGCGATTTCGCGCAATTTTGTCGTCTTGCCGACCCCTGGCCTGCCGAGGATCAAGATGCTGCGCCCGCTTTCGACCAGGTCCCGGATGATGTCGATCGTGCCCAAGATCGCGCGGCCAACGCGGCAGGTGAGGCCGATGATCTTGCCCTGGCGGTTCCGGATGGCGCTGATGCGGTGCAAGGTGCGCTCGATGCCGGCGCGGTTGTCGCCCGAGAAGGCGCCCACGCGGGCCACGACGTGCTCGATGTCCTCGGCGCGCACGGGCTGGTCGCCGAGGTAGACCCAGGTGCCAGGGAAACGCGCCTCGGGGACGCGGCCGAGGTCCATGACGATCTCGATCAAGTCGTCGAGGCCTTCATGATTGCGGAGCTCGGCTGAAATCCGGTGCGGGACGATCTCGAGCAACTGCTCGAGGTTGTCGGTAACCCGCTCTTCATGGTTCCGGACGTCTGCCAAGGTAGCCTCTCTATCCGCTCAATGCGCTATCGGTGAAACCGTTTCCACGAGTTGCCTGGCCGCAACCAGGGACTCGCCCCATGCCGCCGGCGAATCGTCGCCGGCCTCGAGCGCCTTCGCGGCGCGCCGCGCGAAGCTTCCCATACCTACGCCCGAGATCGCAATACCTTGGGCGGCGGCGATGGGACCCGTGCGGTCATTGGCTCCACCGGCGGGTTGTACCCACGCGCCGGTGTTCTCGCGGAGAATCGCGCGCGCCAGCCGCAGCGCCGGGACCGTGGACTTGTCCCCCGTGGTGCCGCTGATCGGCTTGCCGTCGGCCTGCAGGATCACGCCAGGCTCGCCCAGCGCGCGCGCCAGGGCCAGGGTGCGTGGGTAGCCTAGCTGTTTCCCGTCCAGGCTGTAGGCCAGCAGCCCCCCGCGGCCCCGCCAATCGCGGGTGAGGCCTCGCGTGCCCGCGACCTCGGCCTCGGCCGCCGCGCCCGTGTGGATCTCGAGCGCGCGGGCGCCGGCCTCCCAGCAGGCGTCGAGGTCGGGGTCGGTCTCTCGCTGGCGCAGGTCGATGCAGGCGGTCGGGCAGACCGGGACGCAGAGACCGCAGCCCGTGCAGATCTTCTCAGCCACGACGCCGTTTACGATTGAAGCCGGCGGGCAGACCGGGGTGCAGGCGTCGCACTTCGTGCAGAAGGGGTGCTCGACGACGGCGATTTCGGTGTGGCGATCGCCGGACAACGTGATGCTGACCATCACGATCGGGTCCTGGGCCGGCGGCGCGCCGCCGGCATAGGCCGCCCCGAGCCAGCCGGGCGCTGCGTCCCGCCAGGCCCGCGCCCGCGCGAAGCCACGTCGCGCGGCGTCCACCACCGCGGGCTCCGCGGCCACGTCCATGATCGCGCAGCCCGCGAGCGCGTACAGCGTCGCGAGCCGCTCGACGGTGGCCAGCTCGCGCAGGTTCGCGCCGCCGATGAACTTGAAGTACCGCTCGCCGGCCGCGAACCGCGCGCGCCAGGCGTCAGGCATGCGCCGCCGAGGTCTCGACCACCTTGATCGTCCGCAGCCGCACGTCCTCGGGGCCGTTGATGAAGCCGCCCATCTGGTGGACCACCTTGAGGTACTCGATCGATTCGGTCGAGATCACCTCGCCGGGCGCCAGGATCGGGATGCCCGGCGGGTACGGCGCGACGATTTCGGCGCAGATGCGGCCGGCCGAGGTCTCGAAGGGAATCGTCTCGGTGGCCGCGAAGAAGGCGTCGCGCGGCGTGATCCGGCCCTCGGGGAGGCCCGAGGGCATCGGCAGGCTGGTGGGCAGCGCGCTGGTGCCGAGCGTGCCCCAGCGCTGCGCACGGTCGGCGAGCACCTTGAAGGCATCCACCACGCGATCGAGGTCGCGCTGGTCGTTGCCCAGCGTGACGATCAACAGCACGTTGTGGAGCGTCGCCATCTCGGACTGGATGTCGAACTCCTCGTTCAGCACGTCGAGCGCCATGAAGCCGGTCATGCCGAGGCCCGTGACGTTGATCGTGAGCTTGGTGACGTCGAGGTCGAAGAGGCCGCCGGGGGCGCAGCGGTCGCGGCCGAACACGTAGACGCCCTCGATGGCGTTGAGGCGGTCGCGGGCGTCCTGGGCCAGGCGGACGGTGTCGCCGAGCAGCTGGCGGCCGTTGATCGCCATCTGGCGCCGGGCGGTATCGAGCGAGGCCATCAAGATGTAGTTCGGGCTCGTGCTCTGGATCAGCTGCAGCACGTTGCGGACGCGGTTCACGTTCACGCGATCGCCCTGGACATGCATCATCGAGGCCTGGGTCATGCCCGCGATGATCTTGTGCGTCGACTGGACCACGACGTCGGCCCCGGCCTGGATCGCCGAGAACGGCAGCGCGTCATGGAAGTGGAAGTGCGGGCCATGGGCCTCGTCGACCAGCAGCGGCTTGCCGTGCGCATGGCAGATGTCCGCGATGCGCTTGAGGTCCGCCACGCCGCCGAAGTAGGTGGGATGCACGACGCAGACGCCCTTGGCGTCCGGGTGCTCCTGCAGCGCCGCCTCGACCTCCTCGGGCGTGACGCCGTGGGCCACGCAGAGCTGGTCGTCCCACACCGGCCGCATCCAGCAGGGCTGGGCGCCCGAGAGGATCGTGCCGCCCAGCATCGACTTGTGCGCGTTGCGCGGGATGATGATCTTGTCGCCGGGGTCGCAGACGGCCATCACCATGACGTTGTTGCCGGTGGTCGAGCCGTTCACCAGGAAGAAGGAATGGTCGGCGCCGTAGCACTCGGCCGCGAGTTCCTGGGCTTCCTTGATCACGCCGTCCGGATCATGGAGGTTGTCGACTTCGGGCAGCTCGCAGAGGTCCATGCGCAGCATGCCGTCACCCACCTGGGCCCGGAACTCCGGATCCGCGCCGCGGCCCTGCTTGTGCCCGGGGGTGTGGAAGGCCGACATGTCCTTCTTGGCGTAGTCGCGCATCGCCTCGAAGAGCGGCGCGCGGCCCTGACGGGCCGCCCATTCGGCGTCGTTCGTGGAGAGCGGGGCGGTGTCGGACGTGGTCAAGGGAGCCTCCGGGAGATGGGACGAGTGATTTTACCTCTTTTTTATGATTGGGTATGGTGCAGGCATGCTCGAAGTGCTCGCGGCCCTCGTCCTTCCGCCCACCCAATACCAGCAGGCCATCGCCGAAGTCCGGACCTTCATGGCGGATGAAGCGAAACTCCCGCTCCAGCAAGGGAGCGAGAGCCGGCTGTGGGCCCACGCCGACCGGCCGTCGCACGGCACGATCGTGATGTACCACGGCTTCACCGCCGGCACCTGGCAGTACGACCTGCTCGGGAAGCGGGCCTACGACGCCGGCTACGACGTCTTCGTGCCGCGCCTGCCGGGACACGGTCTCAAAACCCAGGCGGGTGTCGAGGACCCCGGCGCGCTGCTCACCGGACCGCGCTGGCGCGAATACGTCGAGTTCGGCGACCGCACGATCGCGCTGGCACGCAAGTTGGGCGGGCCGCTCGCCACGGTCGGGCTCTCGGTGGGCGCGAACGTGGCGCTCGCGATGGCCGAGCGCCACCCGGACGTCACGCGGACGGTCGCCTATGCGCCCTTCCTCTGGCCCTGGGACGGCCGCGTCCAGGCGCTGTTCAACCTGGCCCACAACCTCGATCGCCTGGGCAAGCCCGGCCAGGGCGTGGGCGACGCCTTCAACCCGTATGTCATGACCTGGGGCGAGGAATGCCGCCTCGAGACGCTTTCGGGCAAACGGCCAGGCCACTCCTTCTTCCCGGGCGGCGCGGCCTATGCCGCCACGGAGCTGGGCCGCCAGGTGATCGCCGACGCGCCGCGGGCGGGCACCGCCCTCCAGATTTACGCGACCGCGATCGACGACGCCGCCGAGGAGGGCGCGATCCGCAAGCTCTTCGCCGCCTGGGGCGCCCGCGAGAAGGGCTTCTATTACTATCCGCGCGAGGAGGCGATCCCCCATCCGATGCTCCACCCGCAGGAGGACAAAGGCCGCGGCCACACCCAGGCCCTCTACGAGATGACCTTGCGGTTCCTCGAGTCCGGCGTCCCGCTCAACCGGCCGACGGCGCTGGAAGCCGCGGAATCCGAAGCGCTCTGATGGGCGGGCTCCGTGTACGCATCGGTCTCGCGGTGGCGATCGCCCTGGTGGGCTGCGCCCCCGGCCCCGTCACGCCGCCGAAGCCCACGGCCTCGAAACTCTCCTCCCGGACCACCGGCGCCTCCCCCGCGTCAGCCCCCACCCTCGCCGCATCACCCGGCCCCGGTCCGCTCGGGCTGGCTGCGCCGCCGACCGGCGGGCCCGGCGGCGGCCTGGTCTCGGACGCCGGCTCCGGCCTGATCGGCAAGGTCAAGGCGCCGACGTCACTCATCTCGGACGCCGGGTCGGGCCTGGTGTCCGACGCGGGGTCGGGCGTGGTCGCCAACGGCGGGGGCCGCTACGCGCTGCGCGCGGCGACCGATCAGATCGCCTTCGCAGGCGCCCGCGTCGCCTTGCTGGATGCTGCCGGCCAGCCGCTGCGCGATGCCGCGGGCAAGCCGCTCGAGGCCTTCACGGACGCGCTCGGCGCCTTCGCGTTCGCGGCCGCCCCGCCGCCGGTCGCGCTGATCGTGGCGGTGGACCTGCCCGGCGGGAAGGGCCGGCTCGAGGCGATCGTCCCGCGGGCCGACGGCGCCCGCCGCGCGGACGTCGACCTGTTCAGCACGCTCGTCTCCGCCTACGTCGGCGAACGCTACGTCCGCCCGCAGGCCGATCCGGCCGGCACGCTCGCGAAGCTGCCCGCCGACGTCGAGGCCACCACCCGGGCCAGGGCGGCGGAGGCCTTCGCGCGCGGCGACGCGGCGGTCCCGGCGCGCCTCACGACCGCCGACGCGGTGGCGACCGCCGAAAAGCTGCGCGCCGCCGACGGCGCGTTCGACGGGCAGATGGAGGCGGTGCGCCGCCTCCTGGTCGCCGCCGGCCAGCTCGACCTGGGCGCCGGCCTGCCGGCCCTCGAGGTCGACCTGCGGGCGCGCATCCTGGCGCCCGCACCGGACGGCACCCTGTACGTCGTCTCGTCCGACGCCCGCGTCTGGCGCATCACCGCCGACGGCAAGGCCGTCACCGCCGCGGGCGCCGGCAGCGCCGCGCGCGCGATCGACGGCGTGCCGGGGCCGCAGGCCGGGCTGCTCGACCTCCAGGCCGCGGCCTTCGACCGGGCGGGCGGCCTGCTGCTCCTCGAGCGGGCGGCGGGCCCTGTGCAGTTGGCGCTGCTCGACGGCAAGGACACCCGCATCAGCCGCCTCGGGCCGGATGGGGTGATCCGCCAGCTCGGCACGCCCTTCAACGGCGGCAAGCTGATCGCGCCGGGGCCCGATGGCCAGGTCCGCGTGCTCGCCGACGAGGCCTTCGGCGGCACCACGCTGCTCGTCCTCGGCATCGCGGCCGACGGCACGCGCACCCAGCTCGCACGCCTCACCGACGCTGCGGCGGCCGCGGTGGCAGGCACGGCCTACCTCTTCGGCGGCGGCGACGGGAAGTCCGGCTTCGCGTTCGAGGCCCAGGCGCCGAACCAGGGGTTCACGTTCACGCCCGACTTCCAGGAATACAGGCTGGACGGCGCGACGTTCATGCTCACCCGCGGCCGGGCCGGCAAGGTCGGCGAGTTCGGCTTCGACACGGCCGGCAACTTCTTCACGCTGGACACGGCGGCGCCACGGAAGCTCGAGGTCCGCAAGGCCGACGGCTCGACGGCGACCCTGCTCGCGGACGCGCCGGCCGACCCGATGGGCGGCCTGGCCGGCTTCGGCACGGCGGCCCTGGCGACGGACGGCACGGCTTACTTCCAGGTCGGTCGGACCTACCGCCTCGCGGGCGGGACGTTGACGGCGATCGCTGGCCTCGACCCGAAGCAGACCGCCGCCCAGGCGGACCTCGCGATCGTGCGGCCGGCCGGCCTCGCCGCGCTCGCGGGCGGCGACATCCTCGTGGCGGACACCTTCGCCCAGAAGGTGCTGCGCCAGGCGCCGGACCGCACGGGCCGCGTCGTGGCGGGCGACGGCAAACCCGCGGGGGTTGGCGCGGAGCCTACCGGCGACGCGCTGCAGGCCCGGCTGCTCTCGCCGACGCGGGTCCAGGCGGCGCCGGACGGCTCGTTCTTCGTCCTCGACAACGCCCAGACGGTGGGTTACACCCGGATCCGGCGGGTGGACCCGGCCGGCGTGATGTCCGACTTCACCCACTCGGGCGGCGCGCGCGTGACGCAGGACTTCGTCCGCACGGCCGACGGCCAGTTCTACTGCAGCCAACACGAGCACGCCCTCGACGCGGCCGGCGCCACGCAGGGCGTGCGCAAGGCGATCATCGCGCGGTTGGACGCGGCGGGCGTGGCGACCGACGTCTACGTGGACACCGAAGGCCAGCCGGGCGCGGCCCCGCTGTTCGGGCAGCCGACCCGGGAGTTCCGGTCGCTGTACCTCGCGCTCGACGCCCAGGGCCGGCTGTACGTCGCCGGTGACGGCCGCCTGCGGCGATTGACCGCCGCCGGCACGCTGGAATTGCTCGCCACCGACGCGCGCTTCAGCGCCTTCGGCGATCCGATGATCGCGATCGACGCGCGCGGGCGGGTCATCGTGACGGACGGCGCGAACAGCGGCATCTCGCGCTTCGACCCCGCCACGGGGGCGTTCACGCCGATCGCCGGCGCAGGCACGGGCCACCTGGCAGGCACGGGCGTCGACGACAGCCTGAAGCAGCCCGGCTACCCGACCTTCGACGCGAACGGCGACCTGCTGGTTTCGGACGTCGGGAACCGGCAGGTGAAGCGCATCACGGCCGCCGTCCTCGAGCTGAAGGATTAACCTGTTCTCTCCCTATCTATATCCCATCCTTAACCGCGAAGCCGGGCCTCCGGACCGATAACGATCGCGTCCGGAGGTCTCACCGTATGAAGAACATCGCGAACGTCACGCCCCGCCCGGTGGTGGTGAGCCCCGCGCGCCCCGTCGTGACGGCGCCCCCCGTCGTGGCGCCGCCCCCCGCCATCGCGTCGTCGCCCGCCCGCGAGGCGGCGATCGCCAGGCTGCGCGCCGGCGTCGCGGAGGAGGCCAGGCTGCCGCTCCAGAAGGGCAGCGAGACGCGGCTCTACCTGCATGAAGGGCCCGCGCCGCGGGGCGTGCTGGTCATGTACCACGGCTTCTCGGCCGGCACCTGGCAGTTCGACCTCCTCGCGAAGCAAGCCTACGAGGCCGGCTACGACGTGGTCGTGCCGCGCCTGCCTGGCCATGGCCTGCGCGACGCCAAGGGCGTCGAGGATCCTTCCCAGCTGCCGAAGGCCGCGGACTGGAAGCGCTACCAGGCGTTCGCCGAACAGACCTACCAGCTGTCCGCCGGGCTCGGCGGGCCGGTCTCGGTGCTCGGTCTCTCGGTGGGCGCGAACGTCGCCCTCGACGTCGCGGAACACCACCCCGAGATCCAGCGCGTGGTCGCCTACGCGCCCTTCCTGCGGCCGCCCGGCTTCGCCGGCAAGGTGATCGGCGCCGTGCAGGTGCTCGACAAAGTCACCTTCGGCCTCGCCGGCCGTTTGCTCGACTTCGTGCCGTGGGGCTGGGGCAAGGAATGCGAGGCGGAGACCGCCGCGGGCACGCGCCCCGGGCACGCCAAGTTCCCGCTCGGCACGATCTACGCCGCGACCCAGCTCGGCTCCAAGCTGATCGCCGACGGCCCCAAGGCCCGCGCGCCGATCCAGTTCTTCGTGACCGACGTGGACGATGCGGCGGACAACGCCACGATCCGCAAGCTGCACGACCGTGCCGGCGGCGATCCACGCAACGGCTGGTACCGCTTCACCACGCCGGAAGGCATCCCGCACCCAATGGTCCACCCGCAGGAGGACAAGGGCAAGGGGCACACGCCGCTGCTCTACGCGGAGACGATGAAGTTCCTCGCGAGCGGGCTGCCGATCGACAAGAACGAGGAAACCCCGTAGGGGCCTCGCTCAAACCATCTGGAGCTGGCCGTCCACTTCCGAGACCCGCGTGCAGGGCAGGAACGTGTCGACATGGTGGAAGACCGTGTCGAAGTGGATCTGGACGCCCGGGTTGAAGCCGTCGCGCGAGGCGACGAACGGCGCCCGCCGCAGCTGGCTGGGGTTCTCCGTCAGGCGGTCGTTCAGCTCGGCGGTCAGCTGGTCGAGCCGGGCCTCGAGCTGGGTCTTGATTTCCTTGGTCTTCTCGAAGGCGCCGGAGGGCGCGTTCGGGTTCGCGATGATCGCGTTGTAGGTCTGGTCGACCGTCGCGAGCTGGGCGTTCAGGGTGGCGATCGCCTTCTGGAGCTGCTCGATCACCTTGGCCTGGCGCCCGTGGCGGACGTCGAGGTAGGTGTGGGTGCCGCCGGAAACCCCGATCTGCTCGGCCGAGACGTACTCGCCGGCCTGCGCCGTGCCGCCGATCAGCTTGCGGCCCACCTTGATGGCGAGGCCCGCCGTCAGGTTGGAGTGCATCCCGGACTCCACGACCACCAGGTTGGCGCGCGTCGTGATCGACGAGTCCGAATCCACGAACTTCACCGTCACGTCGCCGTGGGCCGTGATCACGGAGTGCTGGCGCACCCCGCCCTTCACGCTCACCTTGCCGCCGGCCTCGATCGAGGCACCCTCGACCACGCCGCTGACCTCGACGTCCTGCGTGGCTTTGACGGTGAAGCCAGGCAGCACGTTGCCACCGATCTTCACCGAGCCCTGGAAATTCACGTTGCCCGTGGTGTAGTCCACGTCGCCGTTGATCACGATGATCGGCTGGACCGAGACGCGCGACCCGTCGATCGAAGGCTGGCCGTCGATCATCGAGACGATGTGCAGGCCGTCTTCGGACAGGACTGTGTTCGACCCGGCGCGCAGGTGCACGTCGCGGCCGTCGCGGGCGGGGATCTCCTCGCCGAGCACGCTCTTGCCGGGCATGCCCATGCCGGGCGGGGTCTTGGTGGCGAGCACCTGACCCTTGTTGACGTTTTCGATCGTGCCGAGCTCGCGGTGGTCGACGCGGCCGTCCTCCAGCTCGCGCGGCTTGCCCGCCGTCTGCTCGCCGGCGCGGAAGTAATAGGTGACCTTGGCGTCGGACCCCACCTGCGGCGGCACGCCCTGCGCGACCAGCACGGGGTCGGCCGGCGGGTAATGCGCGGCCTGCAGCACGGCCGTCGAATCGACGCCGAACGTCACGTTCTGCGCGACGAGGGCACCGTGGATGACAGCCGGATCGACGGGAACGGGCGGCTCGATCTTGATCAGCGCCTCGGTGTTCCGCTCTCGCAGGATGACCTTGATTTGGACCTCGGCGGGGTTACCCGCCGTTACCGCATCCATGAACGAGCCTTCCTTTCCGCCACCCCCCGGGGCGAAAAAACCGCGATCAACCGTCCTTGGTTGTGCTGCGGATATTGTACCCGCAATTTTGTCATTTCCCTGTGACCGCCCTCTCATGTTCGACATAGGGGCGCTCAAAGTTTAGCATAGCAGAACATTTCCAAGTCGATCGTCAGGGTAAACTCAGGCAACGACTGCCCCATCGACCGACGCTGGAGCCGAAACCCCCATCACGTCTTCAAGTAGAGCCCGGAGCACCTCGCGCACGCCCGTTGCGAGCGCGATGCGGGCCAGCGTGAGATCGGGGTCATCGGTGAGCACCCGGCAGGCTGCGTACCATTGGTGGAAAGCGCTCGAAAGCGTCTGGGCGTAGCGCGTGAGCCGCGCGGGGTCGCGGGTGCGGGCGGCTGCCGCGAGCTCGTCGGGCCAGCCCGCGAGCCGGTGCAGCAGCGCCAGGTCCTCGGGCCGGTCGAGGCGCTCGAGCGGGGCGCGGCCCAAGGCGCGCGACGCGAGATCGAGCGCCGCCTGCTCGCCCGCGGCCATCCGCAAGATGCCCGCGATCCGCGCGTGCGTGTACTGGACGTAAAATGCTGGGTTGTCGGCCGTCTGGCGGCGGGCGAGGCCCAGGTCGAGCGCGAGCGCGGCGTCGGGCGGGCGTGTGAGCAGGAGGTAGCGGGCCGCGTCGGTCCCGATCTCGTCGAGCACCCGCTGGAAAATCTCCTCCGGCTGGTCGGGCGCGATCGCCACGCCGTCGCACAGGAGCGTCACGGGCCCGCTGGCCCCGGACACCGCCTCCTCGGCGCTATCGGCGGCGGTCCGCGTCACCTGGTAGCCGGCCCGACCGAGCACCGCGGCCAGGGCGTCGGCCACCACGGCGCGCCGGCCGGCATCGACGCTCAGCGCGCGCGCGTCGTCGAACCCCGGCGCGACCAGCGTCACGGCCTCGCCACGGCCGACGTCCACGTACCCGGCGCGCGGCCCGGCGGCGAGCAGGGCGGCGAGGTTCGCGCGCAGCCAGGCGGGCGCGACGCGGACGTTGATGAAGCCGGGCGCCGCGACCTGGACGTCCGCCAGGAGGTCGTTGGGCGGAACATGGGCGGCGATCGCCTCGGCCAGGGCCAGCGGCGAGCGCCGCGCCGGCCGGGCGAGCACCAGGGCGAGGTTGGAGGCGTAATCGCCGTGGGCCGGATCGCGCGGCACGTCGATCGTGGCCTCGGGCGGGTCCACGTCCGGCACCGCGCCCGCGGCGCGGGCATCGGCCAGGGCGTGGGCGAGCAGCTCCGCGATGGCGCGCTTCAACATGAGGGGCCGGGCGCCGCGGCACGCCAGGGCTCGAGGGCGTCCCAGACGAGGTCGAGCGTGAAGTGGCCGAGCGGCAGCTCGGTCGGGTCCGCTTCCGGCGCATCCGAGGCCCCCGTGAACAGGTCGTACTCGAGCTCGATGCGGCCGCGATCGGGGTCGAGGGTGAGGGCGAACTTCGTCGTGAGCACCCGCAACACCATGCCGCTTTCCTCATCCGCGCCGAGCGCGAGCAGCCCGCCCGTGAGCTCGCCCGGCCGGAAATCTTGCCAGCCGTTCATGGCGCCGCGCCGGTAGATGCGCAGGTGGTCCGCCGTGAAGCGCAGGGTGGTCGTGGTGCCTTCATCCTCGTAGAGCAGCCAACGCCCGCCGTCGCGCTCGTACAGGAGGCCCTGGTGCGCGCGGGTCGTGACCTCCCGGAGGTCTTCGGCCTCCTGGGTGCTGGCAACCGAGATGGTGACGACCTTCTTGCTCACGTCTGCCTACTCATTTGTGGTAAGGCTCGCCCCGGCGGATCCGCTCCGCGCGGTACAGCTGCTCGACGAGCACGACCCGCGCGAGCTGGTGCGGCAGCGTCAGCCGGGACAGGCCGAGCTTCCAGTCCGCCCGGGCCAGCACCTGCGGGTCGAGGCCGTTGGCGCCGCCAATCACGAACGCGGCCTCGCGGGCGCCTTCATGATCGAGGCGGGCGAGGCGATCGGCCAGGGCCCGCGAGTCGAGCTGCTCGCCGTTCTCCCAGAGGGCGACGAGGTGGGCGCCGGGCCGGACGGCAGCGAGGATCCGCTCGCCCTCGCGGCGGCGGGCCTGCTCGATCAGGGCGGGCGTCTGGCCGGGATCGGCCTTCTCGTCCGGCAGCTCGACGACCTCGACCGGCCGGTAGGGCCCAAGCCGCTTGAGGTACTCCGCGAGCGCGGCGTGCCAGTAGGCTTCTTTGATTTTCCCGACGGCGAGTATGGTCCAGCGCACGGTCCCATCCTTACGAGCGGGGGCCCCGGCGAAGCCGGGGATTTGGCCCCCGCTCCGCGCCTGGCCGCGATCTTACCACGCCGATCGCGGGGCTTGTTTGCCTGAAGTTAGGATTGTTTAACCATTCCTCTATGTTTGCTTAACTTATCCTTTACCGATGTGCAGGGTCGAGCGCCGATATGAAAGGAGTGAGAACGGTAACAGTTCAACCGAGAGGAGCAACCATGGGCGCGATCGCCATCAACCGGCTGGTTTCCCGCATCATCGGCCAGTACGACCACAACTACAACGGGGTCGTGGACTTAAAGAAGCCGGAACGCGAGGTCGAGCGCCGCGAGACGCGGCACACGCCCGACTACATCGAGTATTCGACGTGGACCCGCCGGAAGCTCTTCGAGGCCGCCGATACGAACGACGACCAGAAGGTGACGGAAGAAGAGCTGACGGCCCAGATCGCCAAGTTCGACAAGAACGGCGACGGCAAGCTCGAGACCCGCGGCTGGTTCTGGAACCCGCGGCAGGAGTACGACGACTTCGAGGACGCGTTCGGCGAGGGGCTGGTGAGCCAGATCCACGTGCCGATCCACCACCCGCCGACCCCGCCGATCCCGCCCCACTACGCCTGAGCGACCCCTTCCCCACTCCGGGTGCGGGCGTAGAAGGACAGCGCCGTGTCCGCATACGTCCGCGTCTCCCGGCGGCTCAGCCGGCCAATGACGTCCGGCATCGCCCGATCCGCCTGGTGCTCCACGACCAGCCGCCCGTCGGGCGCGAGCAGCTCGCGCTCATCGAGCGCCTGCACCACTGGCACCGGATCCAGCGCGTAGGGCGGATCCATGAACACCACGTCGAAGGACCGGCCCGCGAGGCGCCCGAGCGCCTTCCGGGCATCCAGCGGCAGCACCTCGGCCGCGAGCTTCGTCACCGCCACGTTCTCCCGGATCACCGCCAACGCCGCCGGGGCGTTCTCGACCAGCACGACCTGCGCAGCCCCCCGGCTGGCCGCCTCCAGCCCCACCGCCCCGCTGCCGGCGAACAGGTCCAGCCAGCGGGCATCCGCGGTCCAGGCCATCAGGATGTTGAAGAGCGCGCCGCGCACCTTGCCCTGGGTCGGGCGCGTGGCCTCGCCTGATAGCGTCTTGAGGCGCCGTCCGCGGGCCGAGCCTGCGATGATGTTCATCGCACGTCAGGCCCCCGCACGCTGGCGGCGGCGGCGCTCGCGGCGGGTGGGGGGCGGCTCCGGGGCGGGCTCGGCGAGCCTGTCGCCCGCGGCCGGGGTCTGCTCGGCCGACTCGGCCGCAGGCGTTCCCGCGGCCGGGCCGGGTCCGGCCGACGCAGGCGTGGCGGCGGACGATCCGGCGGTGTCCGGGGTCGGCTCATCGGCGACGCCGCCGGCCAGCGCGACCAGCCACGAGGCGGCTGGGGCGGGTGACTCGGCGCTGTCGTCCACGAGCGGGCCGCTTTCGGCCTGGTCGGCCCGGCGGCGCACCTCGGACCAGCGGGGCGGATGCAAGGCGGCCGCGAGCAGCGGCGTGAGCGCCTCGATCAGCGCACACTCCTCCGCGGTCCAGGTGCGCTCCGCGCCTTCCGGACGGGCGAGCAGGAAGCCCTGGGCGCGCTTGTGATACACCAGCGGGAAGATCCAGAGCGACTCCATCGCGAAATGGCGGCGCCAATAGGGCGCGCGGTCCGTGAGGCAGACGGCCAACGCGCGGTCGTCGGCGAGCAGCTCCTCCCAGGGGCCGAGGCCCGAGGCGCGCAACTCCTCGCCCCAGGCCGGCTCGCCGTCCGGGCCGAGCACGGGCACCGGGCAGTGGCGGCGCAACGGCACCAGCCACACGGCAGGCACGCCGAGCACCGCGGCGAGGTCGCGCAGCATCGCAGGCGCGAGGGCCGCCACGTCCGCTTCCGGCCGCAACGTGGCGCAGGCGGCGCGCAGGAGCCGGGCCTGGCATTCGGCCTGCTCGACCCGCGATTCGACGCCGGCCTGCGCGGAGCGCAGCTGGGCGCCATGCTCCTGGTACATGCGCATGCCGCGCCACAGGCGCCTGGCCTCGGCGGCCACGAAGCGGCCGGTGGGCGCCGGCGGCGAAATGAGCGCGCCATCCTTCCCGCGCTGCGGCCCGCGGGCCAGGCCCTCCAGCGGGCTCGCGACGACGGCCTCGAGGGCCATCACGATGAGGCCGGCCAGCCCGCCGAGGATCAGGACCATCGACCACCACGGCAGGTGGAAGCGCAGGTATGCGGCAAAACTGAGGCTGGCGGCGAGGATGAAGCCGCTGCCCGCGATCCAGAGGTAGGTACGAAGTGATGGAGCAGGCACCGTGCGCGTAAACCGGTTTGAGCGAAGGCGGGGGCGCGCTGGCAGGCGGCGAGCCGGCCTCTGTCCATCCTACACCCCGCCATCAAGGATCTCAAACGCCCATCCGCCGGGGGCAACCAGGGACCGCAGGCCGAAAGGCAGCATCCAATCAGGCTTTCGAGCATCCAATGCGTGACTAAGAAGGTTCCGTGCGCTATCATGGAAGGGAATTGTCGGAGGTTCACCCCATGCCCATCGGCCTGCCCGAGCTCGCGATCATCCTGGTCGTCGCGCTCCTCGTGTTCGGACCCAAGAAGATTCCGGAAATCGCCAACTCGCTGGGCCGCAGCATCAACGAGTTCCGGCGAGGCTCGCGCGAGGTGGAAGACACCGTGCGCCGCGAGCTCAGCGCCGGCGAAGACCGCCGCGAAGAGACCCTCAAGCACTAGAATCGACGGTCCATCTTATGCAGCCGCTCAAGGTCGTTTCGGAATACGAGCCGAACGGCGACCAGCCGCAGGCGATCGAAAAGCTCGCCAGGGGCATCGAGCAGGGCCTCGACGCCCAGACTTTGCTGGGCGTCACGGGTTCGGGCAAGAGCGTCACCGCCGACACGGATGTGCTGGTTCGTGTGAATGGCCGTGAGCGCCTCACGCCGATTGGGCCGCTCGTGGATGGCCTGCTCGCCCGCTACGCCGCGGGCGTCCGACGGGAAGCCGACACCGAGGTCCTAGAGGCGGACGACCAACGCGATCACGTGGAGGCGATGAGCTTCGATCCGCACACGGGCGCCGTGAGTTGGCGGACCGTCCGGCAATTCGTACGGCATGACTCGCCTCGCGACCTTTGGCGCCTGAAGACCAGCTGCGGTCGCTCAGTCACCGTGACAGGTGACCACAGCGTCTACGTCATGCGGGATGGCGCCGTCACGCTGCTGCCCACGTCGGAGGTCCGCGCCGGGGATTGGTTGCCCCTTCCCCGCGCGCTCGAGGGGCCGGCCTCCCCCTTGGCGGTCATTCCGGCGATCGACGCCGACACCGACGAGGCCCGCACGTACGTCGAGCTGCCGATGGACGCGCTCGATCCCGCCCAACTTGTCGCGCTTCGCTCGGTGGTTGGCGCGGAAAAGCACTGGCGGATGGTGCACGAGGCCGAGCGCATGAGCCTCAAGGCTTTCCGGTCGGTGGCGACGCTCGCCCCGGGGCTCGAGGACATCGCTCGGTTCGGGACGAAGTTGAAGTCCCACGACTTCCCCAGCGAGTTGCCTATGGACCCGAGCCTTGCCCGGTTTCTCGGCTACTTCATCGGAGAGGGCCATGCCACCGACAGTTACGCGATCATATCGAGCGCCGATGCTGAAGTGGTGGAGGACATCACCCGCACCGCGGACCGCCTGGGGGTCGGGTGGCACCACCGACCGGGGACCTACGACTACCAAGTCAATTCCGCGTTTCTGACCCGCCTCCTCGCCCGGTGGTGCGGCTCAGGGGCTCACCGGAAGCATCTGCCGACCTTCTGGCCCCAACTCGCGGATGAGCACCTCTCGCCGCTCCTCAGCGCCTATTTCTCGGCGGACGGCGGAGTAGACGGAGCCGCCGTGACCTGCCTGACGGCCAGCCGCCAATTGGCGTCGGACGTAAGCTATGCTCTCCTCCGGTTCGGAATCGTCGCGCGGATCCAGGAACGCCGCCTCGTCGATCCTGAGGGGGGCCCAATCCGGATCTTCTACCGCGTCTCCGTGAGTGGCCAGGCCGAGCTCCAGGCATTCCAGGACCGGATCGGCTTCACCATCGAACGGAAGCGCACGCGGCTCCGCGCGTTGCTCGGCAAGGACGGCAACACCAACGTGGACCTCGCGCCGATCGACGGCGGGACGTTGAAAGCCGCGCGAAACATCTTGGGATGGCACCAGCGGGAGTTGGCCGCGAGGACAGGATGCTCCCGCGCGATGATTTCCATGCTCGAACACGGCCGCCGGCTGCCTTCGGCGTCGCTCACCCGCCGTTTCATGGAAATTTTCCGTGAAGAGGCCCGACGTCAGGGCATCCCGGAACTTGCGGCCCTCGCCGCGAGCTGGGAACCCCACGTCTCCTTGTTCTGGACGCCCATCATGGAGGTTGCGGTGGAGGCCGGCCAGCGCCACGTGTACGACTTCTCGGTCGCCGAGAACGAGACGTTCCTCGCAGGCCACGGCGGCATCTTCGTCCACAACACCTTCACGATCGCCAAAGTGATCGAGCGCGTGCAGCGTCCGACGCTCGTCCTCGCGCACAACAAGACGCTGGCCGCGCAGCTCTGCAACGAGCTGCGCGAGTTCTTCCCGGACAACGCGGTCGAGTACTTCATCAGCTATTACGACTACTACCAGCCCGAGGCCTACGTCGCGCGGACCGACACCTACATCGAGAAATCGGCGTCGATCAACGACGAGATCGACAGGCTCAGGCACAGCGCCACGCGCAGCCTGCTCGAGCGCCGCGACGTCATCGTGGTCGCGTCGGTCAGCTGCATCTACGGCCTCGGCTTGCCCGAGACCTATCTCGAAGGCCGGCTCGAGCTCATCGTCGGGGAGGAAGTCCGCCGTGACGACCTGCTGCGCCACCTCGTGACCTCGCACTACGAGCGCAACGACGTCGAGCTCATGCGCGGCCGGTTCCGCGTGCGCGGCGACGTCCTCGAAATCGTGCCGTCGTTCGAGGACAACGTGTACCGCATCGAGCTGTTCGGCGACGAGATCGACCGCATCTCGGAAATCGATCCGGTCACGGGCGAGATCCTCGGGCAGCTCCAGAAGTTCTTCGTCTACCCGGCCAAGCACTTCGTGACGCCGGAAAACGAGCTCGAGCGGGCGATCGCCGAAATCGAGAGCGAGCTCGACGCGCAGATGGCCTACTTCAAGGCCGAAGGCAAGCTGCTCGAGGCCCAGCGCATCGAGATGCGCACGCGCTACGACCTCGAGATGCTCAAGGAAGTCGGCTACTGCAACGGCGTCGAGAACTACTCGCGCGTGCTGGCCGGCCGGCCGGCGGGCTCGGCGCCCTCGACCCTGCTCGACTACTTCCCGGACGACTTCCTGGTCGTCATCGACGAGTCGCACGTCACGCTCCCGCAGCTCGGCGGCATGTACCGCGGCGACAAGGTCCGCAAGGAGACCCTGATCGAGCACGGCTTCCGGCTGCCGTCGGCGGCCGACAACCGGCCGCTCAAGATCGAGGAGTTCTGGGAGCGCATCACCCAGAAGATTTTCGTGTCGGCCACGCCCGGCGATTTCGAAATCAACGGCTCGCAGCAGGTGGTCGAGCAAATCATCCGACCGACCGGCCTGGTCGACCCCGAGATCGACGTGCGGCCCATCACGGGCCAGGTCGACGACCTGCTCGGCGAAATCCGCGACCGGGTCGCCAGGCAGCACCGCGTGCTCATCACGACCCTCACCAAGAAGATGGCCGAGGACCTCACCGAATACTTCCAGGAGATCGGCATCCGCGTGAGGTACCTCCACTCGGACATCCAGTCGATGGAGCGTGTCGAGATCCTGCGCGACCTGCGCATCGGCAACTTCGACGTGCTGGTGGGCGTCAATTTGTTGAGAGAAGGGCTCGACCTGCCGGAGGTGTCCCTGATGGCCATCATGGACGCGGACAAGGAAGGCTTCCTGCGCGCCGAGCGATCGCTGATCCAGATGATCGGCCGGGCCGCCCGCCACTCCGAGGGCCGCGTGATCATGTACGCGGACAAGATGACGGACTCGATGACCAGGGCGCTCGACGAGACGGAGCGGCGCAGAAACAAGCAATTGGAGTATAATCGGGTGCACGGCATCACGCCGCGCGCCATCGTCAAGTCGTCACGCAACCGGCTGCTGGAAAGCCTCAAGGCGGCGGACTCCGAGGGTAAGTACTCGGCCGTCCCCGCCGCGCTCGGTCCCAAGGAGAGCGAGAAGCTCATCAAGGAACTCGAGCAGGAGATGAAAGCCGCCGCCTCGGTGCTCGACTTCGAGCTGGCCGCGAAACTCCGCGATCGGATCAAGGATCTCCGCGAGGCCATGCAGGCGGCCGCAAAGGGACGCTGACACCCTCTTCCCCAACGTAAACACCCCTCCCCACCAGGGGAACATTAGATCCCGTCAGGTTGATGGCCGAACTCAGAACCAACCGGGAACTCGTCGAGCATGGCGAAACAGCTGTCGTCAGCGCGTTGCTGCCCTTGCCCGCCGGCTGGACGGTGTTGCCGCAGCTGATCCTGCCCGGGCACCAGTTCCACCACGAGCCCGACGACACGGACGTGGTGGTGCTCGGCCCCAGCGGCATCTTCCTGATCGAGTACCGCCACTGGCACGGCTGCATCCACCTCGCGGGCGAGGGACCCTGGCAACATGTGTTCGTGGCCGGTGGCCGCGAAGAGCGGCCGAACCCGTTGCCTCAGCTCGAGGCCAAGCGCAAGGGCCTGGAGGCGTTCCTCCAGGACCGCGGCCTCGCGCGCGTGCCGGTCACGCTCGCGCTGACCTTCCCGGACCGCTCGCCGGTCGAAGGCGCCGAGCCGCGCGGCGACTACCATGAGCTGGCGGGCATCCCGATCCTGCCGCTGGGCAAGCTGGTGGGCTGGCTGACCTCGAACGACCCGCGGCGCCCGACGGGCCAGCTCTCGCGCGAAGATCAAGCCGCGATCGCCGAGCAGCTCCGCCCCAACAGCCCGCGCCGCCTCATCAACCAGTACCAGCTCACGAGCCGCCTCTCGCGCACCGAGGCCAAGACCACCTACCTTGGCTGGGACACCGTGCTCGAGCGCCCGGTCTTGCTCCAGGAGCTGAACTACGACCCCTATCAGCAGCCCGACAAGCTCGAGCGCGTGCGCAACGAGCTGCTGCGCGAGGCGAAGCTCACGATGCAGCTGCGACATGGCCACATCGTGAACGTCGAGCACGTGATCCCGCGCGACGACTGCTATTACGTCGTGACCGAGTGGATCGAGGACTGCCAGACGCTGGCCGAGGTGCTGCAGCGCCGCGGGGGCGAGCCGTTCCCGGTCGACCAGGCGGTCGCGATCGGACTCGCGATCGCCGACGCCCTCGCCTACGCGCATGCCCAGGGCATCGTGCACCGCGACGTGCGGCCGGACAACGTGCTGGTCGCGCCGGCCGGCGTCGTGAAGGTGGCCAACTTCGGCCACGCCAAGAAGGCCGACCTCGGCACGCGCTCCACCTTCGACCTGCGCCAGATGGCCCAGGAGAACCCCTACGTCGCGCCCGAGTTCCGCATCGGCCAGACCGGGCACCATCAGGTCGACCAGCGCGCGGACATCTTCTCGCTGGGCGCCGTGCTGTACCAGCTGCTCACCGGGAAGCTGCCGCACCACCTCGACGAGAAGTACTTCGAGGCGCCGGGCAAGCTGAATGGCGCGGTGCCACCCGCGCTCGACGCCGTGATCGAGAAGGCGCTGCGCTTCGATCCGGCCCAGCGCTTCTCCACCATGAACGCCTTCCGGGAGCGCCTCACCGCGTACCAGCACCCGGAAACCACCGAAGGCGCCCGCTACACGCAACGGAAATTGGTGAAGCGGACCCGCAACTCGCTGGTCTACCAGGCCTACGACGAAAAGCTGCAGCGCCAGGTCGCGCTCAAGAAGCTCCTGCTCGAGCCGCGGCTCACCGAGGCCGAGCGCCTCGCCCAGCTCAAGCAGCTGCTGCGCGAAGCCCAGCTCGCGAGCAGCCTGGTCCACCCGCACATCGTGTCGGTCTTCGACCACTTCATCGAGGATGGCGACGGCTACATCGTGATGGAGTGGCTCGACGGCCCGAACCTGCGCGAGCAGCTCGACAACAAGACCCACCTGTCGATCCCGCAGATCAAGCAGATCGCGGGCCAGGTGGGCGACGCGCTGCAATACGCCCACAGCCAGGGCGTGGTGCACCGCGACATCAAGCCCGAAAACATCATCTATCACCAGGGCCAGGCCACCGTCCTGGACTTCGGCATCGCCCACACGGCGGACCGCTCCTCGTCCGCGGACATCGGCAAGACCGCCGGCACCGCGCGCTATATGGCGCCCGAGGTGCTCGCCGGCCAGGACGTGGACGTGCGCGCGGACATCTTCTCGCTGGGCGTGGTCCTCTACGAGCTGATCACTGGCCAGTACCCCTACGAGGCCAACGTGATCATGGCGCGCTACACGGAGCTCTTGCTCCACGTGCCGCCCCAGCCCAGCTCGCTGAACCTCGACTGCGATCCGGAGCTCGACGCGGTGCTGCTCAAGTCCCTGGAAGTCGATCCGGAGCGCCGCTACTCCACTATCGCGGACTTCCAGCGCGAGTTCCTCTCGCTGGAGGGCCGCCGCCCGAGCCGCCAGGATTACGAGGAGCGGTCCGGCTGGCCCCTGCTGGTCATGCTCTCGACCGTGGTCTTCGTGCTCTTCTTGATCGTGGGCCTGTGGGTCTCGCAGTCGTACCGCACGATGTTCCAGGTCTCGCCGGTGCCCGCCGCGAGCCCTGTGCTCAACGCCTCGCCGAGTCCCTCGCCGAGCCCTTCCCCGACGCCCTCGCCCACCCCCTCGCCCTCGCCGACGCCGAAGGCCGCGGCGCCCACCACGAGCTGGGCCGGCACGCCGGTGGCGATCGAAGACGTGACCGTCGCGGTCGAGCGGGTCGTCGTCGAGGGGGGCCGTACGCGCGTGCTGCTGCGCGTGGACAACCGCAGCGGCGACGCCGTGTCGTTCCTCAACCGCACCGACCGCCCGGACCTGTTCTCGCTCACCGACGACAAGGGCCGCGACTACACCCGCAGCCTCGACATCATGAGCGTGGATTTCCCGCTGCTGCGCGTGGAGCCCGGGCAGAGCGTCTCGGGCGGGTTCTTCCTCAACGAGGAGCTCAACCGCGACGCGGACGGCCTGGCGCTGACGCTGATGGAGTACGGCGGCAAGGGCCGCAAGTTCCCGCTGCGCAGCGTGCGGTTGGAGAGCGGCCAGCGCTAGGATCAGCCGGGTTCCACGATCAGCTGGGTTCCACGACTTGAACGTCGTCCAGGTACATGCCCTTCGCGCCTTCCGTGCCGGTGGTCATCCGCGCCCGAAAGCGCAGGTCGATCGGCTGCCCGGCCCAGGCCGTCAGGTCGGCCCCGATCGACGCCATGAACACGTAGCCGCCCCTCACCCGCCGGCCGACCGGCGTCCAGGCGCCACCCGCGCCGCGGATCTCGGCCCAAAGTTCGACGGCCTCGGCCGGGAAGGTCACGCCCTTCACGTCGTACTTGAGGAACGGCTTCTTCGCCTTCGACAGGTCGAGCGGCGCCTTGAGCGCGAGGACGTGCTCGCCGGGCGCAGGCGTATAGCGCGCATGGTCGGCCGTGCCGAGCAAGATCGACCACAGCCCGCCACACGTGGGGGCGTTCAGCTTGCGGAAGGTGACGGCCGCGGACGCGTCGGGCAGCGCCCAGCGGTCGTAGCCGCGCTCGAAGTCTTCGTAGAAGAGGAAGGCACCGGCGGGCACGGGGTCGGACCCGAAGGTGGGCGAGGTGGTAGTTGAAGTCGCCGAGGGAGTCGGGATTGGCGCGGCTAGCGCAGCCGCGCCGACCGCCTGGCCGGGCGGCGTGGCGTCGAGGGCGGTACAGCTCGTCGCGAGGGCGGCGAGGAGGAGCAGTGACGTGATGCGGCCGGTCATGAGCCACTCATACCCGCCCGGCAACCCTCATGGGTCAGGGGGCGAGCCAGTAGGCGCTGGGCACCGAGCCCACCACCTCGGACTCGCCGGGCTTCGAGATGCGGTGGACCGGCGCGTTCGCGTCGGTGGTCCAGAACAGCATCTCGCGGTGCCCGGCGGCAAACAGCGCGCGCTGGGCCGCGTGGACCAGGTGCTTGCCGGCCCCGCGGCCCTGCGTGGCCGGGTCGACCGCGAGCTCGTAGAGCGCGGGGCCCTCGGGCAGCGCGACGATGAACACGACGCCGGCCAGCGAGCCTTCGACCCGGTAGCCGAACGAAGCCTCCCTCAGGAGGCGGCCGTCGGCCGTGACCATGGCGCGGACTTCCGCCTCGAGCGCCGCGGGCGTGGGCGCGTGAGGCAACGCGAGGACGAGGCCCGCGAGGCTGCCCGTGTTGGCTGAGACGACCAGGCGGATCGCGTCGTCGAGCCAGGCGTCGTCCCAGGGAGCGACGGCGGGATCGGGCGGCACGTCGGCCAGCCGGCGCATGACCGGCTCGAGCCGGTTGAGCCAGGATTGGTGATCGAAACGCCGGACGCCGAGATCGGCGAGCCGGTCGGCCCAACCGGGCCCTGTGTCTTCCTGCCAGGAGACCGCCGCCGAGATCGCCATGAGTTGGCCAAAGGCCTGGCGCAGCACGTCGTCCGCGAGGTCGCCCACGCCCAGGACCACGGTCCGGTGGCCGCCGGCCGCCTGGGCGAGCAGCACGGCGATCGGGCGTCCGGTCGGCGCGCCGGCCGGGAATACGCCGTGCGCCTCGAACATGCCGAAGCGCGCGGCCGTCCAGACCTGGTCGCGCCAGGTCCGGAACTGCTCAGGATCGGCGAGACCCGCCACCTGCGGCGTGAGGAAGTGGCTCCAGGTGTCCACGTCCTCCGGCGCGAGGCGGCGGGTCTCGAACATCCTCCGACCCTAGGGCTGGGTCTCGAACAGCGGCGTCGGCTTGCCCTTGTAGGGGAAGAGCGGCGCCAGCGCCGGCACGTTGTGGACGCGCTCGGCCAGCTCGAGGATCTGGTTGACGCGGCCGTTGAGCTTCGACCAATCCGGATCGGCGAGCGCTTCGCGCTTGGGGCCGGCGGGCAGCTGACCCAGCGTCTGCAGGCTGTCGGTGGCCCAATCGAGCAGCGCGAGCGCCTCCTCGAGCTCGGGACCGAGCTTGCCCACCAGGATCTGCGTCTCGCGGTCGTCCTGCATGGCCTTCTTGAGGCCTTCGGCGGCGGCGGCCTGGGTGGCCTCCTCCTCACCGGCCTCGTAGGCCCGCAACTCGACGCCGGCCGCGCGCATCACCACGTCGAGGCCGCGGCGGTTGCGGAACCAGTGGTACGCGAGCAGGGCCACGTCCATGCGCGTGCGGTGCTCGATGTAGCCGAGATCGGTGTGGGGCGGCAGCACGACGGGATTGAGGTCCTGCGGGTAGTCTGCCCGCAGCTCGAGCATCGGGATCTGGTCGATTTCCTTGAAGTTGCGCTCGAGGATCGCGACTTCGATCGCCATCATGGCCTTCATCTCGCTGTAGACCTCGCTCAGGAGGCGCATCTTCTCGAAATGCTCGACCACCTGCGGGACGTCTTTGCTCGGCTCGAGGCGCTCCCGCAGGGAGACCGACCGCTCAAGCTCCCGCTCGGCGTGCGCGAAGCGCTCCCGGGCGACCTTCAGCTGATGCGCCGTGGTGTTCTTCGCATCCGTCATCGCCCGATCGAACTGACCCTTCAGCTCGTCGAACTTCTTCTTCGCCTCCTCGTATGCAGCCTGCTGCTCGGGCGTCATGGTCGCGGTGGGATCCGACATCGGGCCTCCTAAACGGGGGGATTTTAACGTACAACCGTGGGTCCTTTACCCGAAAAACGACCGGGCCTATTGGGCCCGGTCGCAAGGTGCTCGGGTTGATTCGACGGGCTAGCCGAACAGGCCGCCGCCGAGAGCGGCACCCAAAGGACCGCCCAGCGCCCCCCCGGCGAGCGCGCCGAGGATGTTCTCGGCCCCACCCGCGTCTTCGTCGGCCGCCTGCTTGTTGGCTTCCATCTTGGCGTCGTTCCGGCGGGTTTCCTTGGCCTTCTCTTCGGCCCCTTCCATGCCGCCGCCGACCTTCTCGAGCAAACCGCCCGCGATCGGTGCGACCATCGAGATGAGGGGGCCGATGCCCGGGATCAGGCTGGCGATAGGGGCCAGCGTCTGGACGAGACCGCCGATAGCTTTGAGAGCTCCACCCATGATTGTATCCTCCGTGAAGCGGAACCGGAGTTCCGCGCCTTGCCCTTAATCGGGGCGATTCCGCTGGGCGGTCTCGCAAGGGGGTTATACCGTGAGCGGTCGGGCAGGCTTCGTGAACAAACACAAACTTAACACGCATTTGAAGGCGATTAATGGGATCCCAACGATGGAACCTGCTACAATAACCGAGCATATGCCTATTGACGCATCGGCATACACTTGACGCAGAGGCCCCCCATGCCCGCAAAAACCGTCCTCATCGTGGAAGATGAACCCAGCATCCTGGAAACCACGCGGTTCATCCTGGAAACCGAGGGTTATTCGGTTTTGGCCGCCCGCGACGGCGCCGAAGCGCTCGAGATCCTGGAACGTGATCGGCCCCGTGTGGTGCTCCTCGACCTGATGCTGCCCGATCACGATGGCATCGATCTCTGTCGGACGATTCGCCGGGATCCTCATCTCAGCCAGACCTACGTGGCCGTGTTGACCGCCAAAGGCCTGAAGCGCGACGAGCAAGAAGCGCGGGACGCGGGGGCCGACGCCTACCTCCGCAAGCCGTTCGAGGAAGAGGCCGTGCTGGGCCTCCTCGACGGCCTGTTCGCGCGCACCGCCTGAGGCGTCGCGAGATGGCGAACGAGGTGATGGTGGCTTCGCCGCCGGCTTTCGAGGACCTGCTGCGCTGGATGACTGGCCAGCTGCTCCAGGGGAACTCGCTCCAGGACAACCTCCCGACCCTCCTGGGCCGGTTCGGCGACGACCTCGGGCTCGACGGCGTCTTCTTGATGACGGTCCAGGAAGCCGCCCCGGCGTCGTGGATGAACCTCGCGGCCCCGCGGTTCCAGGCGGAAGTCAGGGCGCTCTGGCACGACCGCCTCATGCGGGGCGACTGGCTCGTTTTCCCTGGCGAGTCCGCGCCTTCGCCCGCGGATGAGGCGTTCTACAGCGCCCAGGCGATGGGCGGCCTGGTGCTCGTGCCCTTCTTCCCGGCCGAAGACCTCGGGTTCCTGCTGGGTGCCTACACGGGCGTGGCCGGCGATGGCTGGTCGCCGCGCGACCTGGGCGGCCTCTCGGCCCTCGCGAACGTGCTGTCGCTCTCGATCAAGCGCTACCTCGCCGAGGAGGCCCTCCGGCGGAGCGAAGCGCGTTTCCGGCTGTTGGCCGAGCACGGCTCGGACATCACGCTGATCCTGGATCGCTCGGCGGCGATCCGCTACGCGTCGACCTCCGTGGAGCGGGTCCTCGATGAGCGCCCCGACCAGCTGATCGGCCGGCCGGTGGACGAGTTGCTCCATCCGGCCGACGGCCCGTACTTCAGGCGCCTGGTCGACCGTGCCCTCGGGTCACCGGGCATGGGGCCCACCATCGTCGGTCGGTTCCGCAGCCGGGACGGCTGGCGTGTCCTCGAAGGCGTCAGCGACAACATGCTCGATCGCCAGGAGGTGGCCGGCCTCTTGATCAACTTCCGCGACGTCAGCGAAAACGTCAGGGCCCAGGACGCACTGCGACGCACCAACTACCTCCTCCAGGCGATCAGCCACGCCCAGACGCGCTTCATCGCCGACGTCCCGCCGGCGGTCCTGTTCGCGGAGCTGCTCCACGACATCGTGTGTTTGACCGGCAGCGTGGGCGGACACATCGGCGAATGGCGCAACGAGCGCCTGCTGTTCATCGCCGACGCGGAGCCGGCCGCGGAGAGCCTGCGCGGGGCGCACACGCCGGACGCCGTGCCGCCGGAAGGCGGCTGGATGCCGCCTGCAGCCCCCGGCGACGATCGGGTGGTCTGGTGTTCGCCGCTGCGCAAGGGCGATACGCCGCTCGGGGTCGTTTGCCTCCAGGCGCCTTCCTGCCTCGACGATGAGGCGCTGCGCGAGTTCCTCGCGCCGCTGCTCGGTTCATGCGCCAACTTCATCGAGGCCTACCGGGCCCAGGACGAGCACCGCCGGATGGAGGCGCGGCTCCGGTCGGCGTATGCCCAGCTCCAGCGGCTCAACAAGGTCAAGGATGAGTTCGTCGCGACGGTAAGCCATGAGCTGCGAACGCCGCTCGCGGCCATCAAGAACGCGATCACCATCATCCGAAAGCCGCAAGTCGGGCCGCTCAACGAGACCCAATCGCGGTTCGTCACGATCCTCCATGAACAGGCCAATCGCCTCCACCGCCTGGTCGACGACCTGCTCGACACCCAGGCGATCGAGGGCGGGCACGTCCGCTACGAGCTCGCCGAGGCCGATCTCGCGCCCGTCGTGCGCCAGGTCGCGGAAGGCTTCGCCCACGTCCTCGAAGCCAACGGGTTGACCCTGGAGGTCTCGCTCGCGGCACCCCTCGTCGCGCGGTTCGATCGCGACAGGATCGTCCAGGTGCTGGGCAACCTCCTCTCGAACGCGAGCAAGTTCACCCCGGCGGGCGGCCACATCCGGGTGGCGGCCCAGGCGTCCGGTGCCGAAATCCACGTCTTGGTGACCGATTCCGGCGTGGGCATCGCACAGGAAGACCAGGCGCGCATCTTCCAGAAATTCGTGAGGGCCGCGCGGGGCACGTCACCGAACACGCCGGGGACCGGCCTGGGGCTCGCGATCAGCCAGAAGCTGATCGAGGAAGGACATGGCGGGCAGATCCGCCTGACGAGCAGCCCGGGGGAAGGCAGCACCTTCACGGTCGTGTTGCCGCGGCCTCCAGAGGCCCTCAAGCATTGAGCAGCGCGTTGCCGAGCCGAACGAAGACCTTGCCCAGCGTGGTCCGGTCCACGTCGGCGCCGTGGCCCGTCAGGGTGGCCAGTTGTTGAAGCGCCTTGGAGACTTCGTCACTCACCGCCTCGTCCTCGAGCCCGCTCGCCAGCTGCGCGACGCGATCCAGCAGCGGGTTGCGCTCGAGCACGCCCAGGACCTGCTCGACGCGCGCGAGTCGGTCCCAGAACTGGGAATCGTTCAGGGCCCCGGCGGTGGCGAGGCGCGGGTACAGCTCGCGCTCGAGGTCCTCGACCTCGGATTGCGAGAAGAAGAGCGGATTGCCTTGCGTCGTGCCGATGACGTGCGAGAGCCGCCCGCTGTCCTTGTAGCGATGGACCGTGCGCGTGCTCTTGTTCAACCGCTTGCTGACCTCCGCAATCGTCAGCGTGTAGTCGTTCCTTGCCATCTCGCGGCCCCCTTGCTCGATGTCTTGCCGGTTGCGCTCAAGCACCGGCGCCCACCCGCGCCACCATGGTCAGGGTGTTCGTGCCGTCGGCCCGCCGCTCATAGTGCACGTCGTCCATCACGTCATGGATGATCATGAGACCATAGCTTCCTTCGGCTGGAAACGCGACCTCGGGCGCGGTGGGCGGCCAGGTCTCGGCCGCCCGGCCGCGATCGCTGAGGCGGAAAACGAGTTGCGCCGCGCCGACCTCGATCTCCAGCGTGAGCGGCCCCGCGCAATCCCCGCCGTAGGCGTGCCGGACCGCGTTGGTCGCGGCCTCCGAAACGGCGAGCGCCCAGCGGTGCACCCGCTCCGCCTCGAACACCCGGGCCGGGCCGGACGCCCGAGCGAGCGAATGGACGAGCTCCCGCAACGCGGCCACGCGCTCCAGGCGCGCCTCCACGGTCAGGCAAAGCCGGGTCGCGTTCACGCCTTCCGCGCTCCCGCCAGAAAGGCTGATGCCGCCTCGGCCGTCGGAAAGATCTCGAAGACGTGATCCGCCATCGTGATCGTGAAAATCGCCTGGGCGGCCACCTGGATGCCTGCGAGCGCGAAGCCGATCTCGCGCTGCCTGGCGGACTTCAGCCCCGCCACGAGCGCGCCGAGGCCGGAGCTGTCGATGAACGGCACGCCGGCCAGGTCCACCACCACCCCGCGGTCCGCGGCATCGAGGAGCGCGAGCAACCCGGCCTTGAGCTGCGGGCTGCTGGCGGCGTCGAGGTCGCCTTCGAGCTGCAGGACGGCCGGCCCATCGGACGGCTTCACAGTTTGGATTCGCATCGTTCGCGCTCCTCTCCCACGGCGCCGCCCGGCGGCCCGACTTCATGTTGCCAATGGTGTGTTGACGATCATACCCATCGTGGGCGTGGAACGGCAGCGTGCCTACCCTTGCAAGGCTGCCGGCACCATGCCATTTGGATCATGGGCGCGCCATGTGGCATAAAGAAGACGTGGGACACATGCGATCGAAGGTGGCGCCCAGGGGGTCGATGGTGCTGCGCCGCGACGACCTCTCGAGCTGGCTCGAGCCGCTGGCACGCGTACTCGGCGTCACGTTCGCCGTGACCTCACCGGCGGGCGACCTTTTGGCGGGTGCGGAGCCTGAACGGCTGTCTGACGTCCAGCCGATCGTCGTGCGCGGCGAGACCCTCGGGCGGCTGCATTTGCCGGCCATCACGCCCGGCGAGACCCGGACGGTGCTTCTGGCGACGGTCGGCGCCCATGCCGAGGCCAGGCTCGCCATCCATGACTTCTCGCGGCGCCTCGCGGCCGGCTGGAAGGAAACCAACTTCCTCCACGGGCTTCGGCAGGTCCTGCGGGACGAGACGGAGGTCGAGGCCACCGCCGACGCGATCGTCAAGCAGCTGGTCCATGTGCTCCAGGCCGAGCGAGCCGCCATCTACCTCACCGGCGAGCAGGCGCTCACGCTGGTCGCCGCCTACCCCGAAGCGGGCGCGCCGCTCACGCCGGCCGCCCTCGGCCCGGTGGACGAGCCGGTCATCCGCACGGCCGCGGGCCGGTGCCAGGTGGAGATCCCGCTGCGCGACGGCGACCGCCCCCTGGGCGTGCTCGCGCTCGTGGGCTCACCGGACCTGGCCCTGGCGACGAACCTCAAGTTCCTCTCCAACGTCGGCGACCAGATCGCCCAGGCCCTGCGCCTGCGCTACATGATTCGCGAGAAGGTCAGCTCGGCGGCGCTCATGCGCGAGCTGGAGCTCGCCGCCGAAATCCAGCGAGCCAGCATGCCAGCAGGCCCGCCAGACTTCCCCGGCGTCCGCCTGGCAGCCGACGTTCGCATCGCCCACATGGTGGGCGGCGACGGCTTCGACTACGTCGGCCATGCGGCGGGCCTGGACGTCGTGATCGCCGACGTGTCCGGCCATGGCGTCGGCGCCGGGCTGCTCATCGGCAGCTTCCTCAACTTGCTCCACGTCCAGGACCTGGCCGCCTCGACGCCTGCAGCGATCGCGGCGTTCACCAACGCCCAGATCGGTCGCCAGGTCGGCGATTCCGGCCGGTACGTCACGGCGGTCCACGTCCGGATCGCGCCCGGCGCCAGGCGCATGACCTGGGCGTCGCTGGGGCACCCGGCGCCGCTCCTTTGGCGCGACGGCGCGGTGACCCCCTTGCCGCGGGTCTCGGGCCTGCCGGCTGGCCTGGATGCCGATGGCCGTTACGAAGAAGGGCACCTCGCGCTTCGCGCGGGTGACGCGCTCCTGCTTTACACGGACGGCTTGATCGAGGCGCGTTCGCCCGAGGGGGCGCCGTTTGGCGAGGCGGCGCTGTCCGAACGGTTCCGCGAGGTCGTGGCGCGAGAGCCGGCCGCGATCATCGGGGCGTTGTTCGAGGCCTGCCGCGCTTACACGGGGGGCGCCCCCCAGGCCGACGATCAGACCGCTGTCGTCTTGAAAATCGGCTGACCGTCGACCGGCGGGGTTCGGTGCAGCGCGGGCGCGTCATCCACATTTGAAGAGGACGTCGAGCCGTTCGAGAAGCGTCTCGGCGTCAAACGGCTTGCGGTAGAACTCGTCGGCGCCAGCGTCGAGGGCCATCGCCTCATCCGTCCGGTGGCCGCGGGCGGTCCACACGATCACGTGGACGCCGCTCAGGACCGGATCACGCCGGATCCGGCGGCACACCTCGAAGCCGTCGGCGTCCGGCATCATCACGTCCAATAGCAGGAGCGGCGGGTGCGCCCGCCGCAACACGGCGAGCGCCTCCTCTCCAGTCGTTGCCGTCATGACCCGGTACCCCTCCAGGGCCAGGATGAATTCCGTGGTTTCCAGCCCGACGGGATCGTCGTCGACCAGGAGCAGCGTCCTGGGCGAGTGGCCGCCGTCAGCTTTTTCCGAACTGGGCTCAGGAATTCGACTCATGGATCGACCTGGTAGAGCTTGCCGTCGCCCAGGCCGAGGTACACGTTGCCGCCCGTCCGCAGCTTGTTGAGCGGGTCGAGGAGCATGGAGACGCTCGCGTCGCCAGGGACGCCTGCGATCGCGGCCGTGCCGGGCACGCGCCGATCGCCCGTCGGCGACAACGGCAGCGCGATCTTCGAGACCGCGTAGTTCCACGTGGTGGGTGCGCTGCCGTCGACCGCCGGGTAGCGGTCGAGCACGTAGGCGGCGGTGCGATCGTGGCTCAGGAGCGGGTCGGTCATGTTCGACACGAAGCGCTTCTTGCCGTCGTGCGTGCCCCCCCCGTTGGCCAGGGCGCCGTGGTACGCCACGTTGAAGAGCGTGTGCGGCTGGCCGGTGGGATCGGTGTCGCTCCACGCTTCCGGGCTCGAGAAGTCGAGCGCGTACAGCGCGTTCGTGTAGAAGACGTACACCCGCCGCGTGACCGGATCGACGACCGGCGCGGTCTCGATCGAGGCGGCGGGCATCGCCGTGGACGAGATGGTGAGCTCGAGCACCGGCCGCTCATCGCGGGCGATCGCAGGCGAGCCGTTGGCGTTCAGTGGGTTGTTGACGAACTTGATCGCCTCGACCTGGTGGGCCTTCTTGGCCTTCTTGCCCGTCGCGCCGCCGACCGGCCCCTCGGGCCAGAGCACCGCGTCGCCGTAGGCATCGTAATCCAGCGCCAGCGCGTAGTCGGTCGAGGCGCTCGTGAAGGCCTTCGTGACGTCCCACTGGTAAGCCCGCTGCTTCTTGAACGTCACGTTGCCGGCCGCCGAGACGCCACCCGACAGGTAGGTCCCGGCCTCGGCCGGGCCGACGGCCGGGCGGTTGGCGTTGGTCAGGCGATCGCTCGCCCAGCGCTCGGCCGTGCCGCGGAAGAACGAGGAGGCAGGCTTGATGCGCGCGGGCCGGCAGGCCTGATCGACGGCCGCCGTCAGCGTCAGCGTCGCCTTCGCGACCACGCCGCCCACAGCCGCAGCGCCGGCGGGTTGGAACCGGAGGAAGCTCTTCACCGGCCCGCCGGCCGCAGCGCCCGCGGTTTCCGTGGTGTTCGTGCCGGCAGGCACCAGGAAGTCGTTCGACCAGATGTTGGGCGCGTAGCCCGGCAACGGGCGGTCGGGCGCTTCCGTGTTGACGTTGCCGCCGTCGGCTGCGGCCCAGGTCTGGGTCGAGCCCGCGGTGCTGAAGGCGTAATCACGGAGGTAGCCGAAGGTGCGGGTGGGGTCGTTGTCGTCGATCCGCAGGGCCTGGGAATACGTCGTGGTCGTATCGTGCAGGTCGATCCAGGCGCACGCGGCGCCCGCGGACACGAAGGCGTAGACGGGCTCGCCGTAGCCGACGGGCTTCGGGTTGCCGTCGGCGTCCGTCACCTCGTAGGAGCCGTCTTGCAAGACCAGCGCGGGCGGCGTGGTCACCGGCGCGCCGACGGCGTAGATGAACGAGCGGGTCGGATCGGCCGTGTCGTAGACATGGAAGTTCCCGGCCTGGTCGCCCACGTAGAGCATGCCGTCGAGCGCGAGCGCCGGCGCGGCGATGCGCCGCGTCCCCGCGAGCGGCGCCACCTGGGTCGCGACAGCGTGGACGGTCGGGGCGGCGAGCTGCACCCCCGCATCCTCGGCGTTCCGCGTCACCACGAACGAGTGGACGCTGCCGTCGTTCGCCGGCACGTAGACGACGTCGCGGCTGTCGTCGGGCGCGCTCGCGCCCCGATCCACCACCGGCGCCGTGCCGAAGCCGCCCGGCACCGAGGCGGTCGCCAGGATCTGCATCGTCGTGGCATCCACCACGGCGAAGGTCCCGTCGTCGGCGAGCAGGTACACGCGGGTCGAGTAGGGGCTCATCGTGACCGAGGTGCGCGAGCACGTCCGACCCAGGTCCAGGCGGTCGTAGTTGGTCGGCGTCAGCCGGTCGAGCTTGATCAGCACGCCCGCGCGGGTCAGGAAGAAGAGCTTGTTGACCAGCGCGCCGGTGGCCGGGAACGCCACCGCCGGACCGTTCGGGGCCGTATCCGCCACGTCGCAGCCGAAGCCCGCGAGGCCCAGGCCGCCGGCCCAGGCGGGGCTCGAGTCCGGGTAGGCCAGGACCCGGCGGCGGAAGTGGGCCGCCTGCCGCTCGGCGACGATGCGGCTCGTGACGCGCGAGGTGCTCCAGTCGTAGGCATCGGGCTCGGTCAGCGAGACCGGGGTCGGCTGGCTCGTTTGCGCGCGCGGGCCGACGATCGGGGGTTGGCAGGCCGCCACGCAGGCAGCGGCCAGGAGGCCCGTGGTGACACGGGCCGCGGCATAAGGCTTCATCGAATTTCCTCTCTCTTCTCGCTTCTCTCGACGGTCAGGGCTTGATGGCGGGGCCGAAGAATCGGGTCGACCAGCTCCGCCGGCCCACCCGATCGGGCAGGCCGTCGGGCAGCCGCAGCGCCCGCAGGCTGGCGACGGAGTAGGTGGTGAGGCCAGCCACGTCCCAGGCCGCGACCTCGAGCGCCATGCGGGGATCGAGCCGCACCTGCGGCAGCGCCACGCGGGGCGAATGGACCGCCGCTTCCCACAGCGGGGCCGCAGCTGCGGGGCTGGTCAGGCGCAGCGTGTAGAGCGTCGCGCCGGGAACGGCGGGCCACGCGAGCGTGGCACCGGCCGCCAGGCTGGCAGGTAGCCCGGCCAGGTCCGGCGGCGGCAGGAACGCGGACGGCTCGTCCACCGGCCCGCTCACGGCGCTGCCGGATGACCCGGTGGGGTCGAGCGCGACCAGCCGGCTGGCGAGGGGGACCTCGGGCAACGGGTAAGCCGTCGGCCCCTCGAAGGGTGCGGCGTCGCTCGACCAGAGCGGCAGCGGGAACGCGCCGGAGCCGGTGGGCACGATCGCGACGATGGCGCGCTCGACGATGGCGAGGCCAGCAGGCGGTTGGGGCAGGCTGCTCGCCGCGGTGGTCGGCGCGACCAGATCCAAGGTCGGCACCTCGACAAGCGCGCCGGGCTCGACCTGCGTCGCCCGCAGCGCCCGCAGCGTCGTCCCCGCGCGCGCGAGCAAGACGCCATCCTCGGGCCCCGCCACCTCGACGATCAGGCGGAAGCTCCCGTCCGGCTCCGACGCCACGGCGGGGTAGCTGCGGCGGCCGGGCGCGCAATACGCGACCACCACCCCGGCCGCGGGCGGGTTCACGCGCCCGAAGACCTCGGCCGCGTAGACCGTCGCGGCCACAGGCTCGACGGCGCTCGGGTGCAGGATCGGCGCCGGGCCGTCGCTCAGCTCGATCGAGGTCGGCACCCGCCCCGGCGCGAAGTAGGACCAAAGGCCGGCCAGCCGTGCGGGAATCGGCACGGCGTCGCCAGGCATCACGCGCACCGGCCGGCCATCGGGCGACACGAGAAACGCGTCGGTGGCCAGGTCGACCTGGTCGGCCGGATCCCCCGGCCCGGCCGAGCCGCCGGAGCGGCCCGAGCCGCCGTGCAGGGTCTCGCCGACCGTCGCCGGCCGGTCGGCGTCGATCCGCACGTTCGTGGCCACCTCCCGGGGGAACGGGACCGCCGGGCGGCCCCCCGCGCTCCACTCGAGCGGCAACGGCGGCCGAGCTTCGGCGCCGACGGGTGTTTGGGCGCCGGGCGTGGCCATGGGTCCGGTTGCGATCCGATCGAAGACCATGGCGGGCGCTGGGTTCCGGGGCGCTGCCGGCGCCACCTGGCATCCGCACAGCAACAGCGCGATCACCGGCGCCGTGGCCGCCCGCATCGGGCGCGACCGCCCGCTCACCGGATATCCACCCGGCGAAGCGTGTTGTCCCGCCCGGTCATGTACGCGCTGCCGGCGTGGTAGTCGAAGAGCATCTGCTCGCCGATCTGCCCCGAACCGGCCGGCGCCGCGTAGTGGTACTCCAGCGCATCGGCCGACGACGCGAGCGGCACCTTGAAGTCGTTCAGGAAGAAGCGGTTCGTGGCGGGATCGCTGTCGACGACGACGGCGCGGGTGCCCGTGAACAAGACGTTGCCCCGCGGGAAGACGTATCGCTTCGGCGTGCCGGCCGTCGTCGGCCCGCCGGCGCCCTCGAGCGCCCGGCCAGCCGCGGTCAGGCTAAAGGAGACGCCCTCCCGGGTCGTGAACGTCTGAGGCGAGGTGTAGTTCAGCTCGAAGAGCGCGTTCGAACCCTGCACCCAGACCCGCTTGGTCCATTCGTCCACCGCGGCCTGGCATTGGAGGCCGGTTTCCGTCGGGGTGAGCGCGGCGTTGTCGAGCGTGACGAAGAGCTTGGGCTCGGCGTTGTTGACGCCGACCACGCCCCGGAACCAGCGAGCGGCCTCGCTCGACTCCGGCGCGGACGGCGGTCCGCTGCGCTGCTTGCCGGCGCTTGCCATCGCGAAGGTGTGCCAGGCGTAGGCGTCGATCGTCGGCTGGTCGACGGGCTCGAGGTTGTTGAACGGCAGGCCGTAGCGGGGCAGCCCGGTCGTGGCGTCGGAGGGGCTCACCATGCCGGTGAAGCCGCCGATCTGATCGCTTCCGAGGATCGGGCGGTTGAACCAGTCGATGTCGGGCGCGTAGTTCATGCCGCTCCAGTACGAGTTGGTGCCGGCGATGAAGTTGCTCGCGCGATAGAGCTTGACGGTCTCGGCGCTGGCCGCGAGGTTGCCGGCGGACAGATCGATCCGGCCGCCGACCGGGATCGCGCCGCCGTACGCCCCGACGGGGATCTCGAACTGGAGGTAGCCACGGACGTCGTTGCCGTCCGTCGGGGTGTTGTAACCATCCGCCCCGAAGACCCGGCCGTCGCGGCCGGTCCCGTTGCCCCAGCGCGACGGCGCCGGCGCGGACTTGGCGGCGATCGAAACGAAATCGATGCAGTCGTAGGGGCCCTTCGTGACCGGCGCCGCGTAGGGGTAGGTCGCCAGCGCGCCCTGCACCGGGGTCGTCTTGGTCACCGCGAGCGGCGGCGAAACGCGCACCGCCTCCTCGACGATCGGCGCCTTCACGTCGATCCAGGCGAGGCGATCGCCACATGGCACGAAGACGTCCGAAACCGTGAAGGCCGCATCGAAGGCCACCGCGACCGGCGCCGTCACGCCGCGCGAAAGCGCGCTGGTCCCCGCGGCCGGGCGCCAGGTGGTCACGACGGGGGTGGCGCCGCGCAGATCGACCCGCACCACCCGCCCGTCCAGGGTGCCGAAGTACGCCTGGGAGTTCCACACGATCGGGAACGCCCGCACGGAGGTGGCCTGCCCGTAGGAGATCTTGGCGCTCGCGCCCCAGGCCGCGGCGTCGGGGCCGCTGGCGGCAGGCCAGGCCGTGGCCGTGTGCACGCCGTCCTTCACCTTCACCCGGTACATGCTGCCGTCGGCCGCCACGGCATAGACGTTTTCATCGCTCCCGAGCGCCGGGTAGCCGCCGCCGTTGCTGTAGTCGATGAAGGGCGCCAGGCCGCCGAACCCGCTGGTGCTGAGCTTCCCGGCGTAAAGGCGCGAGCCGTTCTCGGCGTCCAGCGAGATGAAGTAGCCGCCCGAGGTCAGCAGGTAAAGCCGCCGGTTGTCGCCCGACATGAGCACGGCCGAGCGCTGGATCGTGCCAGGCGAAGCCAGCCCGGCCAGCGCGTCCCAGCCGGCGCCGTTCATCACGGCGCCATCGCGGGCGTCGACGCGGAAGATCTGAGGCGTCCCCGCCCCGCTCTCCGTCGCGACATACAGGCAGTCGCCCGCAATCGGCGTCGGCCCCAGGCTCCTCATGTTGGCGCGCCGGAAGACCGGCGCGCTCGTCGATACGGCAGGCAGGGCGCGCGACCATGCGGGACCAGCGACCGGCGTCGACAGCGTGCGGTACCCCTGCGCCTGGCGACGCGCGAGCAGCGGCGCATGCGTCAGGCCGGCGTCCTGCCACCCGTGGTTGCCCTTGGTCGCGAGCGCCTCGACGATCGTGGCGGCGTCGGCGGCCTGGATGGTGAAGCTGGGCAGCGGCCCGATCGGCAGCGGCGTCTGGCAGCCCTGCACGAGCGCGAGGGCGCAGGCCGCGACGATGGAGGAGTGAAGCGTCCGCAAGGCTGGGTACTCCATCGAGCCCGGCTCAGACGCCGCGATCGATCGCGTCACCCTTGCGCGGCAGCGCCGAGAAGGTGGCCCGCGCCTCGCACGCGACCCACCGGAAGTTCACGCGGATGAACCGCGTGCCTTGCATCTCGACCGCGGACACCGCACGCAGCTCGAACCGCTCGCGGCTGAAGGCGTTGTTCTGGTTCACCTCGCGGTGGATGAGGCCCTCGAACGTCACGCGGCCGTCGGTCCACGCCGCGGGCGTCGCGTGGCGCTCGTCGCCCTGGGCCACGACGACCGACCCATCGGGCTCGAACGCCAGGTCGACCTGCTCCGTGTGCGGCTGATCGCCCATGAACCAGGTCACCGTCCACTCGCCCGAACGCGGCGCGGCCTCGGGCGGCGTCAACAGCGCCACCTTGGCGCCGCTGGCGCTCGTGAGCGCAGGCACGGGGCCAAGCACCAGCGAAGGGGCCACGCTGATCGGTGCAGCGGGGCTCACGGCGGCACAGCCGTCCAGCAGCCCGGCGATCAAGACCATCAAAACGATCCTCAGCATGCGATCTCCTCGACGGGGCAACCGTCCATCAACATCGAAACGGTCGCGCAACACCGGGACCACGCCCCGGGCTCGCCCCCGGCCAGCTGGTACTCCATGGCGAGCGGCTCGCCCCGGCGGCTGCAGCCTTCGCATTGCCACCAGGCGGACACGGCGTCGACGGTCAGGTGGCCGCCGCAGAAGGGGCAGCTCCCTTCCCAGGTGCTGGCGTCCAGCACCGTCTTCAGCTCGGGCACGCGGGCGCTGAAGTACGCCAGGTGACGCTCATAGAGCCTGACGAGGGCGAACGCGCAGCCGCCCACGCCTTGCCACATCTCGTCCGACCAGACCGCCATCTGATCGCACAGCTCCAAACCCGATTGGGTGCGCAAGTTCTGGGTCGTCCGCATCGCGAGTCCCTCCAGCGACCGTTCGTGTAATCCATTGAGACACAAGCTTGACAGTTGTCAATATGAATTCTAAATTGACAACTGTCAAGTTAACGATTGTGAAGCCTCGTCGCCTTCGCCTCGCGACGCCGAACGGGGCCCCGCGTATGTGGGGCCCCGAATGGAGAAAAACCGTCCCTCTGCGGCGACCTACTGGAGCGACGGCACCAGGTTCAGGCTGAGGCTCTTGTCTTCCGGCACGAGGATCTGGAACGACTGCGAGGCGAAGCCCGGCGCCGTCACCACCACCGGCAAGGCCCCGGTCGGCAGGCCGGTGAGCACGAAGCGCCCCTCGCGATCCGTCACGGTGACGCGGCCCGAGATCGTGACGCGCACCCCGGCGAGAGGCTCGCCGGTGTTGATGTTGTAAATCGTGCCCGAGAAAGGATGACCCGAACGCAGCGTCGGTGGCTTGAGGCTCGGCGCGCCGGCCGGCGTGGTCCTGGCTGTCGGCCTGGCCGTCGGCTTGACCGTCGACTTCGGCGTCGGCAATGGCGTGGGGCGTGCCGTGGGCCGCAGGGTCGGACTGGGCGTCGGCTGCGGGGTGGGCTTCGGCGTGGGACGCGCGGTCGGGCGGGCGGTGGGCCTGGGCAGCACCCGCGGCGTCGCCGTCGGCCGCACGGGGGCCGGGGTGGCGGTCTCGGGCGGCGCGTCGACCGGCCGGCGGTCGAAGACCAGCACGATGTTGCCACCCGACTGCTTGACGCCCCAATTGCGGCCGATCGGGCGGGCGAACGTCAGCACGACGCGCGCGGCGGTCGGGGTGTGCTGGTAGGCCACCGCCTCGCGAACGAGCGCGCCGGGGAATGCCTTTTCCTGGGTGTCGCCGACCACCGCGCCGGGCAGGTCGATCACGAGCCGCGGCGGGTTGTCTTCCATCGTGAACTTCGGCGTGACCTTGCGCGTGACCGGCAGCAGGAAGAAGCGCACTTCCTCGTCGTAGGTCATCTGGCCAACCCGGGCGAAGTTGCCGACCGCGGGCGTCACCGGGCGAATGCCGGGGCGCACGCCGACGGTGCCCTCGCTCGGGCTGGGCATGGGGGTTGGAACGGGGGTCGGCACCGGGGTCGGCACCGGGGTCGGCACCGGGGTCGGCACCGGGGTCGGTACTGGCGTCGGTACAGGCGTCGGCGTCGGGGTTGGCTGCGGCGTGGGCACCGGCGTCGGCCGGGGCGTCGGCGTGGGTCGGGGCGTCGGCCGCGGGGTCGGTTTCGGGGTCGGCCGCGGGGTCGGGCGAGGCCGCGGGGTGGGCCGTGGGCGCGGCGTGGCGCGCGGCGTCGGCACCGGCGTGGCGGCTTCGGTGGGGGCCGGGGTCGGCGCGAGCGTCGCTTCCGGCGTGGGCACCGGGCTCGGCGCGATCGCCTCGGGCGACGGCGTCAGGATCGGCGTCGGCAGCGCAACGGGCGTCGGCAGCGCCGTGGGCAGGATCCCCTCGGGGGTGGGCAAGGGGCGCACCGGGCGCGGCGTCGGCCTTGCGGCGGGCCGCGGCGTGAGGCGCGGACGCGGGCGGATCACCGGGCGCAGCGTCGGCCGGACGGTCGGTCTCGCCGTCGGCGCGGGCGTCGAGACGGGCGTCGGCGTCGGGGTGGGTTCGGGGGTCGGGAGCGGCGTCGGCCTGGGCGTCGGCCGGGGCGTCGGCCGGGGCGTGGGCCGCAGCCTGGGACGCGGCGTCGCGACCGGCGCGACGAGCCCGAGCGGCGAGAGCGTGAGCTCGAGGCGGCCGCGCACCACGCTGGCCTGCCAGCCGCCGTTGAGCGGGCGGCGTAGCTCGAGTTCGACGCGGGTCGCGTTGGCGACCCGCGTGACGGTCATCCTGGCGACGAGGCCGTCATCGTAGGGGACATCGGCGGGCGGCACGTCGACGAGCCCGGGGATCTCGACCACGAAGCGCGGCGGGTTCGCGGACTCCTCGATCATGGGCACGCCGCCGCCCGGCAGGCGCAACGAGAGCACGCGGGAGCTGGCGCGGTAAGAGACGCCGGGGACGTGATCACGCACCTGCTCGGCCGCGAAGGCGGGCGTGACGGGCGCGAGCGCGAGCGCAAGGGCGACGAGACTGGCGAGGAAACGGGTGCGCATCGAAGCTCCGACCGACCGGACCGCCCGGTCGGGTTCAGTGTACCGTGGGGCTTGCTATCATGGAAGGGTGCTGAACATCGTCCTCATCGAACCCGAAATCCCCCCGAACACCGGCAACGTCTCGCGCTTGTGCGCGGGGCTCGGCGCCAACCTCCACCTGGTCGGCAAGCTGGGGTTCTCGATCGACGATCGCCACCTCAAGCGCGCCGGCCTCGATTACTGGGAACACGTGAAGCTCCACCGCCACGAGGACTTCGCGGCGCTCGAGGCCGCCTACCCGCAGGCGCGCTGGCTCTTCACCAGCTCGCACGCCGAGCGCCTGCACCTGGACTGGCGGTACGAGGCCGACGACTTCCTGGTGTTCGGCCGTGAGACGGCCGGCCTGCCACCGGAGCTGCTGGCGCGCTTCCCCGACTCGACCGTCCGCATCCCGCACTGGGGTCCGGTCCGCAGCCTGAACCTTTCGAACGCCGTCGCCGTCGTGGCCTATGAAGCCATGCGCCAGCTGATGGTCCGCGGCGAAGTGCCGCCTCCGATCGCCCGAGCCCCGGACCGCACCTAGGTTCCGAGCTGAGGAGCGAACGAGGGTCGGCGCGAGCCCGAACGGGGTATAAGCGTCCCAGTCGCGCATTTCAGGAAGGACCGCGGGGTGAACCAGGCAATTTCACGAACAACGGCAGCGATCGCCCTCGTGGTCGGCCTGGGCGGGGCATTTGGACCCTCACCGGCGCGAGCGGCGGACCAGACCCAGATCACGACCAACCCCACGGCTGCCCAGGAAGCCCAGATCGCGCGCGGCGAGATCGTCGTGGCGATGGTCAACCGCCACCCGATTTACCACATGGACGTCTACGGCACGATCGACGCGCCGTTCGACGCGGTGTGGAGCGCGGTCACGTCGTACGACGATTACAAGGAGTTCCTTCCGCTGGTCGTCGAGAGCACCGTGCGGAAGCGCGCGGGCGGCGCCACCCACCAGTACGTGCGGATGCGTCCGCCGTGGCCGCTCCACGACCATTACATGGTCAACCTCAACGTCGAGAACCGCCGCAAGGGCTCCGTCGCCTGGACGATGGCGCCGGGCGAGACCAACCTGCGCTTCGAGCGCGGCTACTGGCAGGTCAACCCGATGGGCCCCAACCGCACGCGGCTGCAATACCACCTCACGGTCGATCCGTGGCTCGACATCGTGCCTGGCTGGCTCGTGGAGTTCGCCACCCGCCAGGTCCTGCCCGACGTGATCAAGGGCACCCGGAAGCGCGTGAAGACCCACGTGCGCGGCGGCGCTGCCCGGTCGAACGGCTGAACTTCGCCCCGGCGCCGGCCTGATCCCAGGGATCAGGCCGGCGTTTCTTTTGGCCTGACGCCGACCTAGAATCGAGGAACTACCCAGGTCGGAGGGAGCTAAGCCGTGGCGGAAGACGCTGAAACGGCCATCCTGGTCGCCAACCCGCGTTGCCTCACGGCCCGCGGCCACACCGCCGCATCCGTCCGCGAGCTCCTGCGGACGGCGGGCCTCGCCCTCGCGCCCATGAGCGTGGAGCCCGACATCCCGGCCGAGGAGCTGTTGCACCGGGCCCACTCGGTCGGCGCGACCACGGTGGTCGCGGCCGGCGGCGACGGCACCTTGCACCTGGTGGCGAACGCGCTGGCCGGCTCCAGGCTCCGGCTCGCCGTGCTGCCGATGGGCACCGCCAACGACTTCGCGCGCGCCCTCGGCATCCCCGCGAACCTGTCCGCCGCGGCGGCCCTGGCGGCGCATGGCAGCGGACGGGCGGTGGACCTCGGGCGCGTGAACGGCCGGTACTTCCTCAACGCGGCCCACCTGGGCCTGGGGGCCGAGACGGCGCGCCTCGCGGACGAACGCCTCAAGCGCTGGCTCGGGCCGCTCGCATACGTGTTCGCGGCGTTCAGCGCCTGGCGTCGATCCGCGTCGCTCGAGCTGGCGCTGCGCGCGGATGGCCAGACCGCCGTGATGCGAGCGTCGCAGGTGCTGGTCGCGAACGGGCGCTACTTCGGCGGCGGCAACCTGGCGGGCCATGACGCCACGCTGGAGGACGGGCTGCTCGACGTGCAGCTGATGTCGCCGGAGTTGCCGGCGCGCGCGCTGCCTCGCCTGGCCGGCGCGGTTCGGCACGGCGACCTGGGCATGCAACCGGAGGCGATCGCCTTCCGCACCGCCCGCCTCGACGTGGCGCTCAGCCACCGCGAGCCGGTCAACCTGGACGGCGAGATCGTGGCGCTCGGCGAGCGCCTGATGTTCGAGGTCGTGCCCGGGGCGATCACCGTGATCGCGCCGGCACGCGTGACGGTATCCAGGTCGGCTACTGATGCCACGGCGCCGGGGGGCGCCCGATGATGGTGGCTGGATCCCGGCCGGCAACCAATGCCGTGGCGCCGGGGGGCGCAGATTGAAGGAGGAGAATATGCAGCGGAGCCTGGCGAGCATGGTGGGCATGCCGATCGAGACGAGACTCGGCGTGCGGATGGGCGAGATCCGGGACGCCTTCCTGGACCCGACCGAACACCGGTTGGTGGCCTTCGACGTGGAATGGGGACCGGACGTCGTGCTCAACCGCGATGAGCCCCTGCCGGTGACCGACGTGGTCGAGCTGACCGCCGACATCGCGACGGTGAGCGACGAGATCGGCACGAGCCGGGGCCTCGACCGCGATTTCACGGTGGACGGCGAAGGCGTCCTGCGCGCCCTCGATCAGGTGGTCGATATGCGCGTGCTCGATGGGAAGGACCAGCCGATCGGCGTGGTCGCCGACGTGCTGTTCGACCCGCAAGACGGCTCGGTGCGGTTCTACGAGGTCATGCCGCACGCCGATCTGAGCGAGCCCACCGACGCGATGCTGCTCGCGCCGCACCGGGCGATCGAGTTCCGGGACGCCGAGGCGATCGTGGTGCCCGACGCCGCGCGATCCGCGCTGCGCGCCAAGCCTTCGCCGCGCATCGACATCGCGATCATGCGCCAGGTCGGCATCGAGGAGCCGCAGGGTGACGAGGACATCGAGGTCCTGCGCGGCCGCCCGGGCGCGGAGTCCTAAAAACCCTGTCCCTCTCCGGGTGGGTTCGTCAGGTGATGGGAGACTTGCCCTTCAGCTGTTCCGCCGTGAGCGTCGGCCGGGGCAGCTCGAAGGTGTCCGTGACGCGCGCATAGGTGACGCCGCCGCAGCGGGCGATCGGCCGCCAGCCCTCGCCCGGGCGGATCGCGCCGTCCTCGAGGATCGCGTCGTTCACGTGGATCCGCAGCACGGTGCCCAGCACGAGGCTGCCCCCGCCCGGCCGATCGCTCACCTCCACGATCTGGAAACGCCGGCACTCGAGGCTGATCGGCGACTCGGCCACGCGCGGCGGCTTCACCACCTCGCTGCTGGCTGGCGTGAGGCCGCTTGCCGCGAACTCGCTGATGCAAGGGTCGAAGTCGCCGGCACAGACGTTCATCGCCGCCACGAAGCGCTCATCGACGATGTTCACCACGAACTCGCCGGTGGCCTCGATGTTCTTGAGCGTGTCCTTCTTCTCGGCGGCCGGGCCGCGGCGCATCGGCGCAAAGCAGATCGTGAGCGGGTTGGCGCAGACGACGGTGAAGAAGCTGAACGGCGCCAGGTTGGCCGTGCCGTCCGGGCCCAGCGTCGCGACGAACGCGATCGGCCGCGGGATCACCGCCCCCGTGATGAGGCGGTAGGCGTCGTTCCAGGGGCCCGCGGCGGGATCGATGATCACGTGGACGCCCCCTGGGCGTGATCTTCAGTTTTCTCAGATCCTGCTTCGCTTGCGCCCCAGCTCGCCCAGTAATCCGCCCACTCGACGGCCTCGGCCTCGGGCGTGAGCTTGAAGGGCTTCTTGGCGTCGACCATGACGGCGTACTCCTGGGTCGCGGCCTTGCCGCGCGAGGCCGCGATCGCCTTCGGGTGCGGCCCGTGGTGGATGCCGATCGGGTGGTAGGTGACCATGCCGGGCGAGATGCCGTCGCGGCTGAAGAAATCGCCGTCGTGGTAGAAGATGACCTCGTCGAAGTCGATGTTTCGGTGGAAGAAGGGCACGCGCACGGCTTCCGGGTCCTCCTCGAGCGGCCGCGGCGCGAAGGTGCAGACCACGAAGTTGGTGCCGAGCATCGTGGTGTGCACGCTGGGCGGCAGGTGGTAGCGGTGGCTCATCACCGGCCGGAAATCGCGCACGTTGAACTTCCAGGGCGTCAGGTCGCCCTTCCAGCCCACCGCGTCGATCGGGTCGAAGGGGTAGAACACCGAGGTGTGCTGGCCCTCGCGCTTGATCACGAGCTCCCACTCGCCGCCCTCGGCGAGCGACGGCGCCGGCGCGGGCGTGACGATCACGCCCGGGTCGAAGAGCGCGTTGCGGCCCAGCATGCCCTTGTCGGGGAGCCGGATCTCGGAGGCCGACTCGATCACGAGGTAGAACGGGTCGTCTCCGGACGGCGTGAGCCGGTAGGTCGTGCCGCGCGGGATCACGCAGTAGTCGCCCGCCTCCAGCTCCAGCGGGCCGTAGTCGGTCTCCAGGCGACCGCCGCCGCGGTGCACGAACCAGACCTCGTCGCCGTCCGCGTTGCGATAGGCGTACGGCATGGGCTGGCGGCGGCGCGAGATCTTGAGCGCGACGTCGTCGTTGTAGAGGAAAGTGACAGGACCACCCCGCGGGTCGTCGCGATCGCCGGGCCGGAGGTCGAAGGCGCGCAGCGCATGCGGCCGCAGCGGGCCCTCGATGCGCAACCAGCCGGTCGGCGGGTGGGCGTGGTACAGGTGCGACACGCGGCCGAAGAAGCCGTCGCGCCCGTGCTCTTCCTCGAAGGTGCCCTCAGGCAAAGCCACGTGCGCCTGGGGCGCGAACCGCCCTTTCGCGAGCATGAACAGGTTTTCCACGGCTAGCCTCCTCTCAGCGCGGGCGCGGGCGCGTCGACGGGCCGGCCGACCCGGTTGCGCAGCACGCCCACGCGGGCGATCTCGAGCTCGACCAGGTCACCCGGCTGGATCCAGCGGTCGAGCTCCAGGCCGCATCCGCGGCCGACGGTGCCGGAGCCGATCACGTCGCCCGGGTAAAGCGTCTCGTCCATCGAGACGTGGGCGATCATCTGGTCGAAGGTCCAGTAAGGGTGGCCGGCATCGCTCTCGGACCACACCTCGCCGTTCACCCGCACGGTCGCGGGCAGCGAGGTGGTGTCGCCGACCTCGTCCGGCGTGACCAGCCAGGGGCCGAACACCGTCGCGAAATCCTTGCCCTTGGCGGGTCCCAGCCGGCAGGCCATCTCCTTGCGCTGGATGTCGCGCGCCGAGACATCGTTCATCACCATGTAGCCCGCGATGTGGCGGGACGCGTCCGCGACGGCGATGTTGCGGCCCTCGCGGCCGATCACGACGGCGAGCTCGAGCTCGAAGTCGAGCTGCCGGGTGTAGCGCGGCCAGAGGAGCTCGTCTTCCGGGCCATAGATGCTGCGGTGGTTGCCCTTGTAGTAAACCGGGATCTCGTACCAGGGCGGCGGAATCTCCTCGTTGCGCCTGGCGAAGCCGGTCTTCACGTGTTCTTCGAAGGCGTAGAAATCGCGCAGGCTCTGGGGCTCGGGCAGGGGAGCCAGCAGGCGTACCGCGCTGCGCGCATGGACCAACATGGCGTCTTCGGGCCCGAGCGGCGCGCGCTCGTTCTCGAAGGCCCGCAGCGACTCGAACGCGGCCCGGGCCTCGTCCCACGCGCGCGCGCCGCCCGCGAGGAAGCCGCGCATGTCCGCCGGCACGAACGCGTCCGCGAGGCGGCGCCAGGCCGGCTCGCCCGCGCGTTCGAGGCGGGCGGCGCAGGCCAGGTTCAGATCGACGACCTGGCCATCGCCGAGCATCGCGCCGAGCCGGCGGTGCCGGCCGAGCACGGTCTGCAGTTCGAAGGTGACGAGGCGCATGGCGCCATCCTAACATTTTTCCCTCGGTCGCTTCCTGAGGCGTCGGGGGCCGCCGGGTAGGAAGTCGACAGCGCCCCCCGACGAGACCGAAAGCGAGTACACGCGTGAAGACCAAGCTCCTGACCCTGGCCCTCCTCGCGACCGCCGCGCTGGCCGGCTGCGCCGCCCCCGCCGCCCTCGCGCCGCAAGGTCCCTCGGCCGCAGGCTCGCCCATCTACGAGGCGATGCAGGATCCGGGCGTCGGCTACGCCAAGCGCACCCGCTGAACCCGCTCCCGATCGGCGACGTCGCGCCCGTGGGGCGGGGCGTCGCCGTTTTTTTTGGCCTTTATTCTGCCATCAAATTGACTTTTGTCAAATTAGAAACTATCATGAAGACACCCTTCCCGCATGGCTGGACCGACCGATGACGAATTACGCATCCCCATGGACCGAGCCGATCGCGCAGACGCAGCGTCGCCAGGGCTTCTACCAGGCCGTGCTCGCCGTGATCATGGGCGTGACCATCACCTGGCAAGGCTTCCGCGTCGCCTCCGGCGCCGAGGAGATCGCCGCGGCCTGTGTCGTCCTGGGTCTCGTCCTCGTGCCGGCGCTCGGGTCGATTCTGGCCATCCGCGCGTACAGAGCGCTCACCGGCGTGCACCAGTCCCACTGCGATCTGCTCGACGCGCTACTCCAGACCGTACGCGCCCAGAGCGAAGAGCTGGAAGTCAGGGTCACCGATCGCACGAAGGACCTCGTCGACCAGGCGCGGCTGCTCGAGTGCGCGACGGACGAGGCGGAGGAGGCGAGCCGGGCGAAGAGCATGTTCCTCGCGAACATGAGCCACGAGCTGCGCACGCCGCTCAACGCGATCATCGGCTACTCCGAGATCCTTCAGGACGAGGCGGGCGATCTGGGCTGCGAGGCGATCGTGCCCGACCTCCAGAAGATCCAGTCGGCGGGCAAGCACCTGCTGGCGCTGATCAACGACATCCTCGATCTCTCGAAGATCGAGGCCGGCAAGATGGAGCTGTTCCTCGAGCCGCTCGACGTGCCGAGCATCATCGCGGAGGTCGCCAACACGATCGCGCCGCAGGCCGCCAAGCGCGGCAACAAGCTCGATTCGCGCATCGATCCGGCGCTCCCGACCCTCGTGGCGGATGGGACGAAGCTACGTCAGAGCCTCTTCAACTTGATGAGCAACGCCTGCAAGTTCACCGAGAACGGGCAGATCACGCTGGACGTGTTCCCGGAGACGATCGGCGACGCGTCCTGGGTGACGTTCGCGGTGTCCGATACCGGCATCGGGATCGCGCCCGAGGCCATGAGCAAGCTGTTCCGGGATTTCAGCCAGGCGGACGCTTCGACCACCCGCAAATATGGCGGCACCGGCCTCGGGCTCGCGATCAGCCAGCGCTTCTGCGAGCTGCTCGGCGGCCACATCTCCGTCGAGAGCGAGCTCGGCCGGGGGGCCCGGTTCGCGCTGC
>JAKFEW010000062.1:0-8421 GCA_036675505.1 Candidatus Sericytochromatia bacterium | reverse complement strand
CACGAAACGCCGGAGCCGACCTTTTTGCAACGCCAGGTTATGTTCTGATAAAACCAGCAGAAGTGCGCGGGGCCTCGTTCGAGGCCCCGCGTCCGTTTTCATTCAACAGGAGAAATGTCTGTGGGTTCGAATCCCGCGAGGGGTACTGCGAAGCTCCGACTCAAGTTACTTGAGTCGGAGCTTTACTATTGGCGGTCAGGGAAGGAGGGCTGACGTGACTCAACTTCGATGCCGTACTCGAAGACGTCCTCCGGCGTGAGGCCCATCAAGCATGAGGGCCTCCCGGGTCAGGACGTCGGCCGGACGTATTCGTCGGCCGGGAGGTTCATGATGATCAAGGTCTCATCCCCGGCATGCTCCGTCCCTTCTTCCTTGAAGCCTTCGGTGAGGTAGAGGTGTCTGGCGCGGGCGTTGGTTTCCAGCACGTCCAGCCATAGCCGGTGGGCGCCGTGCGTTTCGAAGGCGAAACGCTTGACCGCCTGAAGGGTCGCATGGCCCATGCCACGGCCCTTCTCCGTGATCACGATGCGCTTGAGTTCCAGGACGCGGTCGGCCCGCTGCAAGCCTGCGACGATGACGTAGCCTGCTGGCCGAGCCGGATCGTCAGCCTGGACGATGAAATGGCCGACATCGGGGTGCCGCAGGTAGGCGCTGTGCTCGGACTGCGGTTGGACGCTCACGAAGGCGCGGTTCTCGACGGCGGCCTCCGCGCTCGTGATGAAGTCCAGGTCGGACTCGCGAGTGGGAACCAGGTGGATCGGCGGCGACATGGTCGAACTCTACCGTAGGGTCGTTACAACGTAGTTTCAAACTGCGGTGGGTGCCAGGGAACCTCCCCTGCTATCGCAGCCTGGAAGCGGACGACGAAAGGTCCAACATCGTACCGTAGGAGGTACTTGCCATTCAAAGGCTCAAGTTGCTTGAGCCGGGGCTTAGCTATTGGTGCGCAGGGGGCCCGGGCTGACGCGGCGCGACCTTGATGCCGTACTCGAAAACGTCCTCGGGCGTATGGCCCATCAGATGCGCAGCCGCGAGCAGGTGAGCCGGCGCGTGGACCATCATGGCCAGGATGCCGTCGACCACCTCGTCGTCCGACAACGCTTCCGCGTTGTCCAGGGTGGCGACCAGCCGCTTGAGGTCCGGCAAGATGTCGTTCAGGTGGAAGACCAATTCAACCGCGCCCTCGGGATCCATCCCGTAGGCGTTCATGATGGCCAGTTCGACCCGCGACGTATTCACTCGGCGAGGCCTTGCTCGATCTTCGTCACCAGCGGAACGAGGGCCGGCACGTCGATCGTGGCGGTATCCCAAACGCGCACCCAGTCGATGGTGAAGTAAGCGTGAACGGCGATGTTGCGGAACCCGATGATGGGCTTCCAGGGGACATCGGCATGCGCCGCCTTCAACTCGGGTGTCAACCGCGTCGCGGCTTCTCCAATGATGCTGAGCTTCTGCACGCGCTTTGCAGCAGGTCGCTCGCCAGGAACTCGGCCTCCTCGACGCCATCGAGGAAATGCGCGATCGAGCCGGCAGCGGTCACAATGTCCGCGAGGTACAGGGCGTCACGCGGCATACAAAGGGTGTGCGGTGGAGAGCACTTCGTCCTTGATGAGAGGCTTCAAGCCGTCCTTGGGGACGAGGTCCACCTTGCGCCCGAACATTTGCGAGAGTTCGTCTGCGAACTGCCCCATCCCGATGAAGCCGATCCGTGCGTCTGGTTCGAAGGTGACCAGCACGTCAACGTCGCTTTCAGGGCCGAAGTCGTCGCGCAAGACGGACCCGAACAGCGACAACTCGGCGACGTGCCACTTCCGGCACAGTTCCCCGAGGCGACCCGGATCGACTGGGATTGGTGGCGTCATGGGCGCCCTCACTGACGATGATGCTGTCAGGATCATGATAGCACCGGCCGCCCTCACCGCCGGTGATTTGTTCAGGCCCCGAGCGCGTACACCTCGCGGACTTCTGGCAGGTTCAGTTCGGCCACGAAGCGAGCCGCGAAAGTTCCATAAACGTCCCGTAGGGGGTACTTTTTTCGGCCCCGCCTGCATTCGCAGGCGGCCTCGCCTCGGCGGGCGTTGTTTATCTGTTCACCATGCTCCGGGCCTGCTTGGGGGTACGAGTCCTTTGAAGGGAAGTAGACCGAAGCTCTCCCCGCCTCGAAAAGGAGTTCTCATCATGAGCGGCCTGCTCGACTTCGTCGTCGCGATGCCCAAGGTCGAGCTACACGTCCATCTCGAGGGCTCGATTTCGCCCGCCCGGCTGCTGACCCTGGCTGAGCGCAACGGCATCGCCCTGGGGCTGCGAAACGCTGCCGAGGTCGAAGCCTTCTACCGTTACCGCGACTTCGCCGCCTTCCTGCGTGTCTTCATGAGCTGCGTGCGCTGCATCCGCCAGCCCCAGGATATCTACGATGTCACGCGGGACCTGCTTGATGATGCCCGCCGCCAGAACGTGCTCTACAGCGAGGTCCTCTTCTCGCCGCAGCACTACCTCTCGCCGCGGCTGCCACTCGCCGCGATCCTCGAGGCGATCGGCGCTGCTCGCCGCGAGGCGCGCCGCGATTGGGGCACCGGAATGAACCTGATCCTCGACATCTCGCGCGACGCGGGCCCAGACGCTGCGGAGCTGGCTGTGGACTGGGCGATCGCCGGCCAGGATCGCGGCGTCGTGGGGCTCGGCATTGGCGGCAGCGAGGCGAACTTCCCGCCTGCCCTCTTCGCGCGGAGCTTCGCGCGGGCGCGCGCTGCCGGGCTGCGTCTCACGGCTCATGCGGGCGAGGCCGCCGGCCCCGAGTCGATCGTCGCGGCGCTCGATCGCCTTGGCGTCGAGCGGATCGGCCATGGCGTTCGCTGCGTTGAAGATGCTGTGCTGGTCGAGCGCCTATTGGAGCAGGCGGTCACGCTGGAAATGTGCCCGACGAGCAACGTGCTGACCCGGGTTGTGCCGACGCTAGACGCCCACCCGGTGGCGGACTTGTTGCGGCAGGGCCTGCGCGTCACCCTTAACACGGATGACCCGCCCATGTTCAACACCGATCTCGTCAGGGAATACGCCTGCGTCGTGGCTGCCTTCGGGCTAGGCCGGGCCGAGCTGCGCAAGCTGGTCGACAACGCGGTGGCGGGCGCATTCCTCGACCACGCGGAACGCGCCTCGCTGGAGGCACGGCTTGCCGCTGCCTGGGCTCCCTTATGTTTCCGCGAAACTTGACGCCTCACCTCCGAACGGAGCACTCTGCAAGATCGTTCGGCCAACGGAAGGCAACATCTTCGGCCTCGCCTGCATGCCCGGTTGGGGCCTCGCTTTGCGCGGGTTTTGTAGCCGACTGACCCTGAACTCTGATCACGTACAAGCGGTTCACGATCAATAGGCTGGTGAGAGCGCACAATGCACGCGATCCTGCCGTGCAGGTGACGGTGTCGACGCGTCCACGCCCCACAATTACGCCATAGATGGCCAATTCCGCCACGCGGCCGTCGGTACGAGGAGAGACACCAGTATGGCTGAGAAAGTCACCATCAAGTGCGTGGGATGCGACAAAACGCAGACGTTACGTCCCCGGAAAGTGGAGAAATGCAATGGCTACTACTGTGGACGCTGCGAGTTCAGGCCTCCTACCCCCACCGAAGGCGATGTGGTCCAATTCGTTCTTCAGGCGGCGGGCGGGTTCTGGGATTACCGACTGCAAACAGCGGACCCGGAAGCGCATGAGGCTATCAGGCGTGCCCGTACCCTACTTGCCCGCGCGGTCGAGGGCGTCGGTTAGCGCCCATGTCGCCGACCGTCACCGCCCTCGTGAGGAACCACCTTTGACCAGCCAGACGCCCTGTCATTCGTCATCGCGAGCCGCGCGTTGCATCCGTCTGGCTCTCATGGTCGCCTTGCTGGCCGGAGCCGCCGCGGTGCCGGCGCTCGCCGCCGGCGGACCGATGATCACCGTGCCTGGCGCGCTCGACCTGGGTGCCGGCGCAGAGGCGGGGGACCCGACGGCCCAGTACAACATGGGCGTGGCCTACCTCGCCGGCCTGGGCGTGAAGGCCGATCCGGCAGAGGCGCGGCGCTGGTTCGAGAAGGCCGCCCGGCATGGCGAGCGGGAGGCGCAGGCCAAGCTCGCGCAGCTCTGGGAGATCGGGCTCGGCGGCCCCCGCGATGCCGCCACGGCCCTGACCTGGTATCGGCGCGCTGCGGAGCGCGGGCACGTCGAGGCCCAGCGTTCCGCGGGGCGTCTGCTCGCCCACGGCGACGGCGTCCCGCGCGATACCGAGGCCGCACGGACATGGCTCGAGCGAGCGATCGCCCAGGGCGATGCCGGAGCCCGCTTCGAGCTCTCGCTGCTGCTCGCCGATGGCCCGGCCGCGCGTCGCGACCCCGCACGCGCCGCAGCACTCCTGCGGGAAGCGGCGCTGGAGCTCGACGCTGCGCGCCTCGTGGCCGACAAGGCGACCGACGCGCCCATGCGCGCAGCCCTCGCCGCGCTCTACGGGATCGGTGGGCCCATCGACCGCAAGGCGGCCGTCGCCGCCTTCACGCGCCTGGCGCGGGCTGGGCGACCGGCGGCCATGTACTACCTGTCGGAGGCCGAGGCGAACGGCTGGGTCGGCCCCCCGCGCGAGAGCGAGGCGACCGCCTGGCTCGAGAAGGCCTTGAGGGGCGGGTACCTCGGCGCCCTCGTCGAAGCTGGCCAGAACACGTCCGATCGCGCTCACGCGCTCGGCTGGTTGCGCACGGCCGCTCGCTCGGGCTGGGCCCAGGCCGCGTACGCGCTCGGCGCCCACCTGTTCCAGGAGGATGCCACGCGCGCCGAGGGCCGCTCGTGGCTCGCCCGCGCCGCCGCGAAGGGGCACCCGATGGCCGCCTGGCTCGCCACCACCAGCGGCCAGATGGGCGCACAGTCGCACCACCAGCCAACGTTCCAGGAGCGGAAGTGGCTCGAGCTCGCCGCCTCCTGCGGCATCGCGCAGGCCGCCATGGACTACGCAGACTACTGGCTCTACAGCGCCGAGCCGCGGCGGCCCGCCGAGGCGATCCGGTGGCTCGCGCGCGCGGCGAGCGCCGGGGAGCTCGAGGCCGCCCGCCGCCTCGGTGAGTTCTACACCCAGGGGCGCCAGGTTCCGATGGACGCCGCCAAGGCTTTCCAGTGGTACCTGGTGGCCATGCGCGGGGGCGATTCCCAGGCGCTGAGCGGCCTCTGCCAGGCCGCCCGGCGTGCGCCGGCCTCCGCGCCGCTGCCCTGGGCGGAACTCCGCCGGGAGCTGGACGCCGCGATCGCGCGCGGTGAGACGCAATATCTCCCCGAGCGCGCCGAGCTCGTGCGCCGGGGGCGCGGCGAGCCCGCCGATCCCGCGCGGGCCCGCACGCTCCTGCTCGCCGCGGCCGAGAAATGCACGGACTGGGCGCAGGCGACGGCATGGGCGGCGCTCGGCGACATGGCGGCGGCCGGCGAGGGCGGCCCGCGCGACGACGCCCAGGCCCTCGCCTGGTACCGGCGCGCGACCGAGGTGAGTAGCGGCCATCCCCATTCGGCCGTGATGGTGGCCTTGATGACCCGCGCCGGCCGCGGCGTGAAGGCCGATCCGGCCGGCGGGCTAGCGCTGCTCGAGAAGGCCATCGTGTCGAACGGCGAGGCCATGGGTGCGCTCGGCACGATCTACCTCACCGGCGACGGCGTCGCACCCGACCTCGAGAAGGCGCTCCACAACCTCAAGCTCGCAGCGGCCAACGACTGGCCGGAGGCCCGTGCACGGCTCCTGGACATCGACGGCGACGGCGCGCGGCTGCGGCGGGTCGATGGCGCGCGTTATTGGCCTGAGCTCGAGCGTAAGGCCGCGCAAGGCGACTTGCAGGCGGCGACCACGCTGGGCCGGGGCCTCTTCGACCGCGCGTACGATCGCCAGGAGGTGGCGGCCGGCCGGCGCTGGCTCGAGCGCGCGGCGAAGGCGGGCCACGTGCCTGCCATGATCGCGCTGGCCGACGTCCTAGATCAGAGCCAGGTTCTCGTCATGCCCCCGTCCGAGATGATTTCCAGCGATCGCACCGCGGCGGCGCACTGGCGGCTTGCGGCCGCGAAGCGCGGCGACCACGACGCACAGGTCGCGATTGCGTGGACGTTCCTGCACGGCGAGCCGCGTCGCCCCGCCGAGGCCTTCAATTGGGCGCGCGAAGGCGTGAAAGGCGGGAGCGCCGAGGCGTTCGCGCAGCTCGGCTACCTCTACGCCCACGGCGTCGGCACGCCGGTCGACGGCAAGCAGGCGCTCATGTGCTACGAAGCAGCGCTCCGGCTCGGGGAAAAGTCGAGCTACCATGCGATCGCCGAGCTGTACGCCGAAGGCCGCGGTGTCCCGCGCGACCCGTGCCGGGCTTTCGACTGGTACCGCCGCGGCGCGGAGGCCGGCTACGGCCCGTGCAAGGAGGAGGTCGCCCGCCGGTACGAGCAAGGCGAGGGCGTCGCGCGCGACCTCCGCGCGGCGATCGCCTGGTACGAAAAGGCCTTCGACTCGACCAACCACGAGCCCGCCTACGCCATCGCCCGGATCCTCGCAAGTGGCCCAGCGGAGCTGCGCAATCCGCGCCTGGCGCTGCGCTGGTACCTGGACGGGCTACAGTTGGAGGGCAACCCGGAAGACGAGGCGCGGAAGTTCGGCGAGGACGACCTCGGCGGCTTCCGCGCGCAATACCACACCATCGGCGAGGCTCGCTTCGCGCTCGCGGAGGCCCTGCGTGACGGCGACGGCCTGCCCCGCGATCCGGTGGCGGCCGTGGAATGGTTCGAGCACGCCACCTTTTCCGACGACCTGCCTGGGCCGATGGCCCTGAAGGCCCACCTGGCGGTCGCCGAGGCATACGACGCCGGCGCGGGCGTGGCCGCCGACCCCGGCCGGGCGAAGGAGCACTACCGGGACGCCGCGGCGGCAATTGCCGCGGCCTACGTAAACCCGTTCGCGTTCCTGGGCAGGCTCGAGGCCCACCGCGCCTTCGATCGCGCCTTCGACGTCGTCCTCCCCGCGCTCATGCGGGCCGCGGAGGCCGGCTACGCCCCGGCGCAGTTCGAGCTGGGCTGGCTCTTCCGGAACGGTCGCGGCGTGCCGGTCGACGACGTCCAGGCGCAGAGCTGGCTGGCGCGCGCTCGCGCGCAAGGCTATCCCCTCGCCATGCCGGGGCTCGAGGCGGCCGAGGACGGAAGCGGGGGCGCCGACGACGAGCCCGTGACCGCGGAGACGCTCGCCGCCTTCCGCGCGATGGCGGCGAACTACCGCGCGAAGGCGAGCCCGGCCGACCTCGCCAACGGCGGCCACGGCACGAGCCCGCCCGAGGTCTACGGCCAGGCGCTGCAGGCGTTGGACGAGGCTTTGAAGCAGGGGCGGCTCGGGCGGTACCGCCAGCCCGGCCAGCGCCCCGGCGTGATCGAGCTCGTCATGGTGCCCAACGAGCCGCTGACACCGGAGCAGCTCAAGAAGTGGGCGACGTCGCACGGAATCTCGGTCGCCGAGGCCAGCTTCTACTGGCAGGCCGCGCAGCTCGTCGCGAAGGCGTCGATGGCGAAGACCCCGGCTGAGCGCTTCGCGCTGATGCGGCAGGCAGCCGACTTCGGCAGCGGCGAGGCGATGGTGAAGCTCGTGAAATACTACGTGGAGGGCGAGGGCACGCCCGCGGACCACACGCAAGCGTACAAGTGGGCCTGCCTGGCGCGGGCGGTCGGGGCGATTGCCGGGCCCGTGGGCCGGCTCACCGAGGGCCTGACGCCGCAGCAGGTCGCCGACGGGCAGCGCGAGGCGGCCGCGTGGTGGCGGTCCAGCATGGTCGGGGCGTGTGTGGATGGCACGCGATAGGGCTCCCGGGGCAGGACCACGGGCGCTCCTGGCTGGGGGGCAGCCCCGTGAGAAGTGTCCCTGGACTCCCTGGTATTAAGAGTTCTCCAGACACGTGACCGATCCATTAAAATTAGTCGGGCTTCTGATTTCCAGGCGCTCAGGCCCGCTCGACGCCGCCGAAGCCGCGGTTCTCCTCGATGACGAGGTCGACCGCCACCACGTGGCAACGCGCGGCGACCGCGAGGCCATCGCCCCCCGGCGCTGCGCTAGATCGGGTTGACGCCCGAGGCGCTCGGCGCCGCCGACATTTCTTGCCGCGCGTGCTCACGCTGCGCAAGCTGGTCACGCAGCACGTCGACGAGGAGGAGTCGTTGATCTTGCCGCGGGCCGACCTGCTGGGCCAGGTGCGTGCCGCCTCAAATAGAAGAGATTTTTCCGGCGACCGCGGTACCTTGCCCGGTCGCCTTGTGGAAGTCCTCTTGGGGATGAATGCGTATTCCGAGCCAAGGCGATCACCGATTCCGACGCAAAGCGATCACTGATTCCAACGGAAACCGATCAGCGATTCCAACCGAAAGCGATCACATGACGGGCCTGGCTCGGAACGGGTGAT
>JAKFEW010000137.1:0-38420 GCA_036675505.1 Candidatus Sericytochromatia bacterium | reverse complement strand
GGCGGCAGGGGCGGCGGGCGCAGCGGGCGCGGGCGCGGGCACAGCGGGCGCGGGCACGGGTGCCGCCACGGGAGCGGCGAGCACGGGAGCCGGCATCGCGACCGGCGCGACAGGCGCCATCGCCACCGGCGGCAGCATCGGCACGCCGGGCATGGGCGCCACGCCGGTCGTCGCGAGGAACGAGGCCTCAAGGGCCCGCATGTAGGCGAGCTGGGTCTGCGCCAGCGTCGACTCCATCGCCTTGAGGTAGGCCTGGTGGCTCTCCGCCAGGGCTTGCTGGTAGATGGCGAAGGCGGCGACGGCCGGGTCTTGGTTCTGCATGGGGGCACTCGGGACGGCGACGGGCGCCTGGGGGGCTACGACGGAGGCCTGGGGAGTTACGACAGGCACCGGGGTGGCCTGGACCGGGGCCGGGGCGGGCGCCGCCGGCATCAGATTACCACTCTCCTGGCTCCGCTCCGCGGCGGGAAGCGCGAGCGGGGTCGCAGGACGGGGCGGGTTGGGCTTGGGCAGCGCCGCGGCGCCGCCGGCGGGCGGATAGACCTTGCCGTAGTTCGTGCCGCAGATCGGCAGCGTGAACGGAGACTGCTTCTTGGTGCGCGGGTCGACCGGCGCGGCCCAGCCGTCCCACAGCGGCAGGAAGTCGATCGCCACGCCCGCGACCGCGAGCTGGCCGAGCGCCTGCCACAGGGCCGTGACGCCGTGTTGCCCCTTGCGGTCGGTGGCGATCGCCCGGTGCGGACGATCCTTGAGGATGTCGGCGACCAGGCCCGTGAGCACGGCACCGGGGCCGACCTCGACGAACACGCGCACGCCCTGGTGATACATCGACTCGATCATGTCGACGAAGCGCACCGAGCTCGCGAGCTGGCGGGCCAGGATGCTGCGCTGCGCGTCGGGCTCCGACTCCGGGTAGGCCGACGCGCTGGCGTTGGCCATCACGCGCACGGTCTGGGGGCTGAACGTGATGCCGCCCAGGTAATCGGCGAAGGGCTCGGCGGAGTCCGCCACGACCGGCGAGTGGAAGGCCGTGGCCACCGGCAGGCGGCGGGCCGCGACGCCGGCGGCCTTGAGCTTGGCTTCCGCGTCCGCGATCGCGTCCTCGGGGCCTGAGAGCACCACCTGCTTGGGGCCGTTGTCGTTGGCGATCACGACCGGGATGTCCCAGGCCGCGAGGTGGCGGCGCATCTCGCCGGCCGAGAGCGGCACGGCGGTCATCGCGCCCTTCGTGCCGCCCTCGGCGGCCGCGCGGGCCATCAGCTCGCCTCGGCGCCGCGCGACATGCAGCATCGAGGCCTCGTCGAGCACGCCGGCGGCCATGAGGGCCGTGACCTCACCGAAGGAGTGCCCGCCCACGACGGTGGGCTTGATGCCGGCGGCGCGCACCAGCGACAGCGCGGCGAGGCTCGCCGTGCCGAGCGCCGGCTGGGCCCACTCCGTGGCGGTCAAACGCGCTTGCTGCGCCTGGCGCGCCTCGTCGTCGAAGGCGGGCACCGGGAAGACGATCGCGGGCAGCCTGGCCGCCTCGAAGCCGCTGTCGGGCGTGACGATCGCGAGGTCGGCGGTCATGTCCCAGACGGCACGCGCGCGGTCGAAGAACGACGCGAGGTCACCGCCCATGCCGACGTACTGGCTGCCCTGGCCCGGGAAGAGGAAACCGACCCCGCCATCGGCCGCGCCGTTCGCGTAGTACACGCCGTTGGGGCCCGCGATCGGTGACGCGGGGGCCTTGCCGATCGCGTCGGCGATCTGGCGCAGCTTCGCCGCGAGATCGGCCTCGTCGTTCGCCACCACCGCGAGGCGCGCGGGCCTGGCGGCGTCGAAAGTGGCCTGCGAGAAGTGGGCGAGGAAGTGGAACATCCCGTCGCGCGAAAGGTCGCCCGCCCAGGTCCGCGCGACCTCGGCCAGCGCGGCCGGCGTGTCGGCCGACAGCACGACGAGCTCGGTCGGCATCGCGCGTAGGCGCGGCGCGTGCGGGGCCGAGCCCGTGTACTCCTCGAAGGCGACGTGGAAGTTGCTGCCGCCGAAGCCGAAGGAGCTGACCGAGGCGCGGCGAGGGTGGTCGCCGCCGCGAATCCAGGGCCGGGCCTGCGTGTTCACGTAGAATGGCGTGTTCGGCAGATCGAGCTTGGGGTTGGGGCGATCGACTTTGATGGTGGGCGGCAACACCTTCTGGTGCAGCGCCATGATCGCCTTGAACAGGCCGGCGGCGCCCGCGGTCGCCTTGGTGTGGCCGATCTGGCTCTTCACCGAGCCGATCGCGCACCACTGGCGGTCCGCACGGCCGGACTCGTCGAAGGCCATCTGGAGGCCGCCAAATTCGGCCGCGTCGCCGGCCTTGGTGCCGGTGCCGTGCGCCTCGATCAGCTCGACCGTCTCGGGGCCGTAGCCGGCCACCTCGTAGGTGCGGCGCAGCGACTTGGCCTGGCCGGCCGAGACTGGGGCGTAGACGCTCATGCCCCGCCCATCGGAAGAACTGGCGACACCGCGCAGCACCGCGTAGATGTGGTCGCCGTCGCGCTCCGCATCGTCGAGGCGCTTGAGCGCTATCATGGCGAGGCCTTCGCCGAGGATCGTGCCGTCGGCCTGATCGGAGAACGGTCGGCAGTCGCCCGTGGGCGAGAGTGCGGGCGTCTTCGAGAAGCACATGAACATCGAGATGTCGTTGAAGGTGTCGACGCCGCCGGTGATCACGAGGTCCGACTGGCCGAGCTGCAGCTCGTTCACGGCCATCGAGAGGGCCGCGAGTGAGCTCGCGCACGCCGCGTCGGTCACGCAGTTCGTGCCGCCGAGGTCGAAGCGGTTCGCGATGCGGCCGGCGACCACGTTGCCGAGCAGGCCGGGGAAGGAACTCTCCTGCCACGGCACGTATTCGTTGGCCATGGCGTCAGCGAGCCGTTGAACCTCCTCCTCCGGCAGGCCACCCTCGCGCATCGCCTTCACCCAGACCGGGCGCTGCAGGCGGCTCGCCATCTCAATGAACAGCTCCTGGCCAGACGTCACGCCGAGGATGCAGCTGATCCGCTCTTTGTCCATGGTCGCGAACTGGCCCTTGGAGGCGTCATCAAGCACCTGGCGCGCCACCATCAGCGCGAGCAGCTGCGAGGTGTCCGTCGCAGGGAGGATGCTCGGCGGAATGCCGAACTCGACCGGGTCGAACGCGATCGGCGAGATGAAGCCGCCGCGCTTGGAGTAGGTCTTGTCCTTCGCGGCCGGGTCGGGATCGTAGTAATCATCGACCAGCCAGTGGGTCTCCGGCACGTCGCTGATGAGGTCGCGCCCGGCGAGGATGTCGCGCCAGAACCCCTGCGCGTCGCGAGAGCCCGGGAAGAGGGCGCTCACGCCGACGACGGCGATCGGGGACATAGGCTGGTGGGACCGGGACATACTGGGGAACTCCTCGGGTCTCAGGCGACCGTGAGCGGACGGGGGCGGAAGGCGAAAGCGGCCGGCGGAACCGGTGCGCCGTAGGTGCGGAGCTGGTGGGCGCGGGTGATCACCGCCGCGCCTTCCATGAGGTTGAGCGCGATCTGGACGACGTCGCGGCCCTCCGGGGCCTCGAGGTACGACCCCTTCGCCCAGGCGTTGAAGGCGCCCTGAGCGGGACCGCACCAGATCTGGTAATCGAGGCGGCGCTCGGGGATGCCCGCGATCGCCCAGCGGCTGGATTGGCCGAGGTACCAGCGGAACACCAGCGCCATCTTGTGCTTGGGATCCTTCTCGGCGCGGACGAGCTGCGCCGGGTCGCGCAGCGTGAAGTAGCGCACGCACTCGGCCCAGACGGCGTCGATCGGCATCTGGAAGACCTCGCGCTCGAGCTTGGCGCGTACGTCGGCGGCGATCGCCTCGAGCGACGGATGCGCCATGTACAGCTCGTAGAGCCGCTGGGCGCGCGCCGCGAACATCGTGCCCTTCTTGAGCACCTGGACCTTCACGCCGAGCTCGAACATGTCGCCCGCGGGGCACATGATCACGTCGGCCAGGTCGCACTGCGCGAGCATCGCCTTCGATGCGGGCGAGGTGCCCGCCTCCAGCGAGGCCTGGTTCACCGAGCCGGTCATCACGTAGGCCGCGCCGTAGGCGAAGGCCGCCGCCACCGAGCCGGGCGTGCCCAGGCCGCCCGCGGCGCCCACGCGGATCGGCCGCGTATAGCCGTGCTGGGCGGCGATCTCGTCCGCGAGGGCGCGGATGGTGGGGAAGAGCGCGCCGAGCGGCCGGTTGTCGGTGTGGCCGCCGGAGTCCGATTCGACCGTCACGTCCTCGGCCACCGCCACGCGGGCCGCGAGCGCAGCCTCCTCCGGCGTCAGGGCGCCGCGGTCCACCAACGCCTGCACCATCGCGGCCGGCGCGGGCGCCATGAAGGCTCGCGCCGTCTCAGGGCGCGAGATCTTGGCGAACACATGGTTGGGCCTGACGACGCGGCCCTGCGGGTCGACGTACATCCCGGTGTAAGCGTAGCGCACCACCGCGGGCGTCAGCGACATGAACGCCGAGGCCGAGACCCGCCGCACGTCGTGCTGCAGGAAGATGTCGACCGTTCGCTCCTCGAGCGCGGCCTCGTGCAGCGAGTGGATCAGGTTGGCCCCCCAGGGGTAGGCCTCGGTATCGCCCGGCCCGCGCGACACGCCGAGCACCTCGCGCAGGTGGGCGACCGACTCCTCGATGCGCGCAGGCGACAGCCCGGCGGCACCAAAGAAGCCCAACATGCCGGCCTTCGCCAGCGCTTCGACCATCGCGGTGGAGGCGATGCCGTTCGCCATCTCGCCGCCGACGTAGGCGAAGCGCACGCCGTGGGCCTCCAGGAAGGCCCGATCGCCGAGCCACTCGGGCCAGAGCGGCGGCAGCGTGCCGACCAGGTCGAGCCCACGCTCACGCCCGTCCGTGGGCTCCGCGGGACCATTCCGTCCTTGGAAAGTCCCGTTGCCGTCGCCGGTGCCTGGGCGAAGCTCGCCGCCGAAGCCGAGGCCGATGCGGCCGCGATGGCCCTCCCGCACCACATGCGCGGCCTCGCGCACGCGGTTGGTCGCCGCCACGAGGGCGTCGGGCTCGAAGGCTGCAGGCTCGGTGCCAGGGACCCAGGCGGCTACGGCCGGCAATTCGGTGGCAATCATACTCCAACAGGATAGGGAATCAGGCCCGCTACCTCAAGTCGCGCCCCGCGAGCCGGCAAGCTGGCTAAAGATGGCCCGCAGAGCCAACCTCCGGGACGCGGTCGGGCCTTTGGCGCCCATGATGGGGCGGTGACTTTCCCAATTTTTGTAAAGCGCCCAGGCGTCCGGTAGGATAGCAAGGCACGCCCCGTGCCGTTCATTCAGAGGAGAGCCTGGTCATGGTCGGATTCGAGAAACGCTGGCAGTTCGCGGCGATCGCCACCGAAGACGCGTTCGTTTCGGCCGCCGTCGCGCACTTCGGCTACCTGGGCTATGCCTTCGCGTACGTCTGGGAGCGCGAGGCGGGTCGGCTGCGCAAGTTCCAGCAGATCACCCCGCTCGGCCTCGGCGCATCGGTGGCCCTGGAGCCGGATTTGGGTCGCTCCTGGTTCTGGAGCCCGCTCGGCTCGCTGGCGTTCGACGGGGGCGACAACCGGCTCGAGGTGCGCGGGGCCGACTGGTCGGCCCAGGTGCGCTTCGCTGGTGACGCGGCACCCTTCGACGCCGGCTGGGCCATCCCCGCGGCTGGCCGGCACCGCACGCGCAAGCGCATGGGCGAGGCCGCGGAGGGCACCCTCGTGCTGGACGGGCGCACCATCCCGTTGAAGGGGCTGGGCCTCAAAGACTGGAGCCGCGGCCACCTCGCCCGCGAGACGGCCTGGCGCTGGGCCGCGGGGGCGGGCCGGGCGGGCGAGCGCGTGGTCGGCTGGAACCTGCGCACGGGCTTCGACGACCCGAGCGAGGCCGAGAACGCGATCTGGATCGACGGCCAGCCGGTCCACGTCGGCCGCGCCACCATCGAGCCGGGCGCGGCCTGGCGAATCGTCGCGGGCCCGCTCGACCTGACGTTCCGGCCCGACGGCGAGCACCGGGAAGACCTCGACCTCGTGCTGCTGGCGAGCCGCTACACGCAGCCCTGGGGCGTGTTCGAGGGCACGCTCGACGGCGCGCGCGTGACCGGCTACGGCGTCGTGGAGGATCACTGGGCGAGGTGGTAGGGCCGCGCGGGTACAATGGCAGCCTGTTCGCCGGCGGCGGGCGCCGGGCGACGGGCGACGGGCACCGCGGAGTTGGGTCGCAGGATCAAGAAATGATGGACGTTTCGACCGTCGAGCTGGAATGCCCGCGCTGCGGGGCCGAGACGCGCGCGGACCTCGGCGCCGTGTTGGCCCGCGAGCCCGTGACATGCACGGTCTGCGGCCAGACCACCGATCTCGATCCCGCGCGAACCGAGGCCAGCGAGGTCGCGGCCGCCAAGCGCCACTTCCGCTCCACCGGCCCGCGGCCGACGGCCGTGCGCCGCTACCGCGTCGAGGTCGCACCGGTGGCCGAGCTGCCGCCCGGCGCCTCCGCCGACGACCGGCTGCCGCCCTACCTCGCGGCCGTGCCGGCGCTGGGGCGGGAGCCTTTCGGGTTGGGAGACTCGGCGGAGGCGGCCGTGGCGTCGTTGGGCCGGATCGTGAAGCTGCGTGCGGCAGCGGGGCGGCTGATGACGCCGCTGCCGCCGTCCGACGCGGACCCGACCGCCCGCTGGGTCGAGGTCTCGGACTGAGCGAAATTTGCCATTTCTTAGCAGTGTCTTAACGGTTTAATAAACGGCTTTAGCCGTCGCGGAGCGATAACCATGGCGATCCCCCTGGAGGTCCTCATGTCGCTGCCGTCCACCTCGAACCGTCCCGTCGTCCAGCCCCCGCGCCCACCCGTCGCGGTGCGCCCGGTCGTCGTCGCCCCGACCCCGGCACCGCCCGTTGCTGTGAAGCCCGCACCCGCGCCCGTCAAGCCGGCGCCCGCGGCCAACCCGGGCCGGATCGCGCGCGCCAAGACCGCCGTGATGGAGTGGGCCCTCGCGACGCTCCATGGCCTGATGAACCGCTTCCCGCGCCTGAACGGCTTCGTCGGCAACATCACGGGCCCGATCGTGAAGGCCCGCTTCAACCCGCCGCCCGGCACGCACGATGCGCCCGGCCCGGCGCCGCTCGAGGCGGCGACCATCGAGGGTGCCCGCAAGCTGATGGCCGAGCGCTTCAAGCCGGCGGCCGGCAAGGTCGTCATCGGCATCTCCGGTGGCGGCAGCGAGACCGTCCACTGCTTCGTGGTTTCGGGCGTGAAGCCCGACGGCACGGTCATGATCACCCAGGCCCTCGCGCAGTACGGCCAGAAGACCGACGCCTACGAAGGCCTCGGCGGCAAGATCCGCAAGTGGATGGACGGCAAGAAGGGCAACCAGGGCCGCGAGATGCTCGGCGTCGTCGAGGAGTCGTGGTCGGCCTACGCCGTGCGCTCGCACCGCAATTCCGTCGTGCTGATGGAGATGGACGCCGATCCCGAGAAGATCGAAGCCGCGCTCAGGGATCTCAAGTCGTTCGTCGGCCGGCCCTACGACCGCACGATGCTCGCCTCGGACCCGGCCACCAAGGCCAGCGAGGCCGGCATGTACTGCACCGAGGTCTCGTCGTGGTTCGTGAACCGCCTGCGGCCGGGCACCGTCAAGATGTCGAAGTCCTCGGGCTACCCGGTCTTCCAGGTCGCCGACCATATGCGCGCGACCGACGTGCATGGCGGGCCGCTCAAGGTGCTCTACAACGGCCAGAACCGGCTCGACTTGAAGAACGTCGACCCGTTCCCCAAGGACCGCTAACCGGCGAAGAGGCGGCGTCCCGCTGCGGCCGCACGCAGATCGGCCCGGTGATCAGGGTGGGCGATCGCGATGAGCCGCTCGGCCCGCTCGCGCAGCGTCGCGCCGCGCAGGTCGGCGATGCCGAACTCCGTCACCACGTACTGCACGTGCGCCCGCGTGGTCACCACGCCCGCCCCCGGCTTGAGCACCGGCACGATCCGGCTCACCGTCCCGCCCTTGGCCGTGGCCGGCAGCGCCAGGATCGCCTTCCCTTCCGGCGCGAGCGCCGCGGCGCGCACGAAATCGACCTGGCCGCCGAAGCCGCTGTAGATCGACTCACCGATCGAATCCGAACAGACCTGGCCGGTCAGGTCCACCTCGAGCGCTGCGTTGATGCTCGTCATCCGGTGCTGCCGGACGATCACCTCCTGCGCGTTGGTGTAGTCGGTCGGGTGGAACGCCACGTCCGGGTTGTCGTGCACGAAGTCGTAGGTGCGCCGCGTGCCGGCCACGAAGGCCACGATGGTCCGTCCCTGGTGCAAGGTCTTGCGGCGGTTGGTGATCACCCCGGCTTCCAGCAGGTCGATCGCCGCGTCCGAGAACATCTCGGTGTGCAGCCCCAGGTCCTGCTTCCCCTTCAACGCGGCCAACACAGCGTTCGGGATGCCGCCGATGCCGGCTTGCAACGTGGCCCCGTCCTCGACCAGCGTGGCCACGAGCGCACCGATCGCCGCCACCTCGGGCGTGAGGGCGGGCGCGAGCCGCTCGAGCAGCGGGCGGTCGGTCACGATCCACGCGTCGAGCTCGTCCAGATGCACAGCACCACGTCCCAGCGTGCGCGGCATCTGGCGGTTGAGCTCGGCGATCACGACGGACGCCGAATCCACCGCCTGGCGCGCCGAGTCCACCGATACGCCGAGCGAGCACCAGCCATTCGCATCCGGCCACGAGAGCTGGACCACCGCCAGGTCGATCGGGAACGTCCGGTCCCGGATCAGCCGCGGGATGTCGGACAGGTGCACCGGCACGTAGTCGGCCCGCCCGTCCGCAACGGCGCACCGGATCCCCGCGCCGCAGAACAGGGACACGATGCGCACGTGCGGCGCGACGGCCGGATCGGCCAGCGGCTCCGGGCCGTCCTTGTGGACCTGGTAGGCGATCACCCCGGCCAGCGACGGCGCCCGGGCGGCGATCGCCGCCTCCAGCGGCAAGCTCGCCGCGCAGTCGCCGTGCAGGTACAGCCGCTGGCCACTGCGCACCAGCGCCGCGGCTGCTTGGGGGTCGACCGCGCGGGCGCGCCAATCCAGGTGGGACGTCATGCCTCGTACGTACCCGCTTTCCGCTTGACCGCCGCGGGCCGAGCGGGGTACAAGGGGCTCGCCGCAGCTCCCGCCAAGCCCCGGAGGCCTCGATGATTCCCCGCCTGGCCGCGATCGCCTTCATCTACATCTGCACCACGGTCGCCTGGCTCATCCTGGGCGCGACGGTGTTCGTGCGCTCGGAGGAGCAGGGCAGCAGCCTCAAGCGCGCGGTCTCGCAGATCTGGGGCTCGGTCCAGACCCAAAAAGCCCCCAGCGCCTCGTACACCGTCCTGCGCAAGCAGCAGAAGAAGCGCACGGAGAACGGCAAGGCGATCGTCGAGTGGGAAGACGTGTGGGACCGCTTCCCGGTGCCGCTCGCGAGCTCCGACGTGGCCGTGAAGTTCGACCTCGATCACCGGCAGAAGGGCTTGCTCTGGTACTCGACCTACAAGGTCGACTTCGCGGGCACCTACGTGGTCAAGAACGAGACCGACAAGCCGCACCCCTACACGTTCAATTACGCCTTCCCGACCGGCAGCGCGGTCTACGACGACTTCCACCTCGTGCAGGGCGGCGTCGAGGCTCCCGTGGTGGCCGTCGAGGGCGGCGCGGTCGGTCGCAGCTTCGTGCTCGATCCGGGCAAGACGACCACAGTGGAGGTGCGCTACCGCACGCAGGGCCTCGACCAGTGGTGGTACGACTTCGGCGAGGGCGTGACCCAGGTGCGGGAGTTCCACCTGGGGATGACGACGGACTTCGAGGCGATCGACTTCCCGCCCGAAAGCATCTCGCCGACCGAGAAGGCGCAGGCGCCCGATGGCTGGAAGCTCGACTGGCGGTTCAAGAATCTGCTCACCGCCGTGAAGATCGGCATGGACATGCCCAAGAAGCTGAACCCCGGCCCCTGGGTCGGCCAGGTCACGCTCACCGCCCCGATCAGCCTCTTCCTGTTCTTCTTCTTGATCTTCGTGATCACCTCGCTGCGTGGCATCCGGTTGCACCCGATGCACTACTTCTTCCTCGCCGGGAGCTTCTTCAGCTTCCACCTGCTGCTCGCCTACCTCGTCGACCACCTCTCCGTGGAGGTGGCGGTGGCCATCGCCTCGCTCGTATCGGTCGGGCTGGTCGTCTCCTACATGCGCCTGGTCGTCAGCGCGCGCTTCGCGTTCGTCGAGGTGGCGCTCGCCCAGCTCGTCTACCTCGTGTTGTTCTCGTGCACGTTCTTCCTTCAGGGCTACACAGGCCTCGCCATCACGCTCCTGAGCATCGCGACGCTGTTCGTGGTGATGCAGGCGACGGCCCGCCTCGACTGGGACGAGGTCTTCGCGAACAACCTGCCGACGCGCACGCCGAAGCCGCCTGCGCCGCCGCCCCCGCCGCCCGCCAGGGAGGCCGCGTGACCCCATGACCGGCCTCCTTCGCCTCCTGGCCTCGATCCGCGTCTACACCTTCCTGACGCTGTTCCTCGTTTTGTGCTTCCCGATCATCATCGTGGTCATCTCGATCCGGTCGCAAGAAGACTCCTGGCCGTTCGTCCAGCGCTGTTTCCGGGCGATGCTCGCGACCGCCGGCGTGCGTTACGAGGCGGTCGGCCTCGAGGGCCTCGACTTCTCGCGCGGCTACATGATGATGGGCAACCACGTGAACGTGCTCGACCACTTCATCCTGGCCTCGATCATCCCGCGGCCGTTCGTGGGCTTCGAGAAGACCGCCAACCTGAAAATCCCGATTTACGGGCGGATGATGAAGCGCTGGGGCAACGTCGGCGTCAGCCGCAGCGCGGATCCGGTCGAGGCCAAGCGCGCCGCCGCGGAGGCCGCGGACCGGCTGCGGCAAGGCATCGGCTTCCTGGTCTACCCGGAGGGCACGCGGACCCGCACGGGCGCGATCGGCCCGTTCAAGAAAGGCGGCTTCCATACGGCCGTCGACGCCGAGGCGCAGATCCTGCCGTTCACGTACAACGGCGCGCGCGAAATCCTCGCGCCGGGCCGCTGGTGGGCAATGCCGGGGCTCGTCACCGTGACGTTCGCCCAGCCGATCGACGCGACTGCTTACGGCAAGGAGCGCCTCGACGCGCTGATGAAGGCCACGCGCGCGGCGATCGTCGCGAGTTACCAAGGCGAAGGCGCCGAGCTCGTCGTCGACGGCGGGGCCGCGGCGCAGCCACGGTTGGGGGGCCCCGACGTCGAGGAGCTGCCCTCGACATGACCGCCCGGCATACCGCGATCCGCCCGACCGCCTGGGTCGAGCCGCACGGCGCCCCGCCTGAAATCGCGTTGCTGCTCGCGAGCGAAATCGGCCAGCACACGGGCAGCTTCAAGTTTCGCGCGGCCTACCACGTGGTCGCCTCCGTGCCGCATCCGCGCATCATCACGGCCAGCTCCGGCAACTTCGGTCAGGCGCTCGCGTACGCCTGCCAGCTGCTCGGCAAGGGCTGCACCGTCGTGATGCCCACGACCTCCGCGGCCGTGAAGGTGGCGGGGGTGAAGGCCCATGGCGCGACGGTGGAGCCCGTCGACACGGCTTCGACAACGCGTGCCGCGCGGGTCGCGGAGCTCGCCGCGGCCGACCCCGCGGCCTACGTGGCGAGCGCCTACGACGATCCGCTCGTGATCGCCGGCAACGCCAGCCTCGGCGAGGAGATCGCCGCGCGCCGGCCGGACGCGGTGATCGTGCCGGTAGGCGGCGGCGGCCTGGCCGCCGGCGTGCTCAACGGGCTGCGGCAGGCAGGCAGCGCGGCCGCGCTGATCGGCGCGGAGCCCGCGCTCGCGAACGACGCGGCGCGCTCGTGGCGCACGGGCGAGCTGGTGGTCCAGGCCACGGAGCCCGCCACGATCGCCGACGGCGCGCGCACGCTGAGCCTCGGCCACCACAACTGGGCGATCCTGCGCACCGGCTTCGCGGCCGTGGTGGAGGTGGACGAAGCCGCGATCGCCGCCGGCCTGCGTTGGCTGGATCGCCACGCCGGCCTGCGCGCGGAGCCGACCGGCGCGCTGGCGATCGCCGCGCTGATCGGGGATCCGGAGCGCTTCCGGGGCAAGCGCGTGGTTTGCGTCGTGAGCGGCGGCAACGTCGACCAGGAGGTCTACGACCGCCTCAACGCGGAGGGCTGAAGGCATGGAACCGACGCCAGCGGGCGCTCGCCCGGGGTTCATCATCACCGCGCTGGTCGTGATGACCGGCCTGTTCCTGGGCGGGCTGCTGGCCCTCTGGGTGCTGTGGAGCGCCACCTGGTGGGCGGTCGACAAGCTCGTCGACTTCGTGCCGCCGGCCTGGGAGGACCAGCTCGGCAAGCAGGCCCTCGCCGAGATGGACAACCACGGGATCGAGGATCCCGTGCTGCGGTCGGCGGTGGCCGAAATCGCGCGGCGGCTGGTCGCCGAGCTGCCCAAGGAGACGCCTTACAAGTTCACGCTCACGCCCATCTGGAAGGAAGAGGCCAACGCCTTCGCGCTGCCGGGCGGCTCGATGATCGTCACGAGCGGCCTGCTCGCCGAGGCCGAGAGCCCCGACGAGGTCGCGGGCGTGCTCGGCCACGAGATCGGCCACGTGATCCACCGGCACGGCTTCCGGGCGATCGTGCGGGAAGCCGGTATGAGCCTGTTGTTGGCGCTCGTCTTCGGCGACGACGGCACCCTCGGGTCAATCGCCAAGGGCGGCCAGAAGCTCGTGAGCCTCAGCTTCTCGCGTGAGCACGAGCTGGAATCCGACCGGGTGGGCATCAAGCTGTCGTACGAGGCTGGCTTCCGGCCGAAGGCGATGGGCGACTTCTTCCGCCGCCAGTCGGAGGAGGCCAAGCTCGATCCGACGATGGAGCGCGCGTTGGCCTTCCTGTCGACGCACCCGGCGAATGCCGATCGGCTCGCGCAGATCGAGGCGATCGCGGAGAAGCTGCCGCCGCGCGCGCGCTCGGATTTCAAGGCGCCGGCCACGTGGTCGGAGATTCGCGCGAAGGCCAGGCAGATCCCCGCGGCATATGTGGAGCATGACAAGCCGAAGGACGGCGACAAGGACGAGTAGCGCCCCACGCAGCCTTTCCCTCGCAGGGGCTAAGGCGTGACCGGCGCCCCGAGGGAGATGGCCGGGAGCTTGCCCTCCGGCGGCACCAGGCCGAGCGGCAGCAGCTCCACCGCGGCATCCGCGGCGTCGTGGCCCGGTGGCACTTCGAGCACCACCCGGCCGCCTTCGATGGCCACAGGCGCGCCTTCCGAGTACCCGATCGGCCGCGCCCAACGCACCACGAGCTCGTCCCGGCGCGTCGGCAGGAAGGTGCCCGCGAGCACGCGCCGGCGGCCACTGGCCTCGACCCAGCGCAGATCCCGGGGCATCGCGTAGGCGCGCGTCGACGCGACGACGGCGTGGGTGGCCGAGGCATCGAGCGGCAGGGTCAGCGGCTCGGTGGATTCGACCTTCACCTCGCCGGGCGTCGCGCCGTACGCCGTGAGCGTGGCCTGGCCGTTGGTGAGGGGGCCTGTGGCCACGCCGCTCAGCACGACCGCGTAGAAGCCGTCCGCGTCCGCCTGGACCGCGCGGTTGCCCTCGGCGGTGAGCGAGTCGGCGAGCCTGACGGTGCCCGCCGGCAACGCGGCGCCGCGCGGGTCGACGAGCACGCCCGCGATCGCCACCTGGTCGACCGCCATCGACGCGGGCCGATCGGTCGGCACGAGCGGCAGGTTGACCCGGCCGAGCCCGCAGTGGCCGGCCTGCCGAAACGCGACAGTGCAGGGGTGGTGGCCGGCGGCCGCGACCTTCACCTGGTAGGCGCCGGCCGGCACGTTGGTGAAGCCGTAATGGCCTTCGGCATCGGTGGTGGCGCGCGCCGTGCCGTCGCCGAGCACCACCTCGACGCCGCCCGCGCCCACGAAGGCCTTGCCGTCGAACCTGCCCACCCGCCCGGCGAGCAGGCCCGGCGCGAGCATCGTGCCTGCGCGCGCGGAGGCGACGGCCGCGGCGGGGCTCGCGAGCGCGGCGATCGGCGACACCCGCACGTTCGTGCCGGCGCCGGTCTGGCACCCGACGAGCAGGAGGGAGATCAGGAGCCGTCGCATAGGGACCTTATTCCCCCCTGGGCGCCGGCTCGCGCTGTTGAACGCTATTGCTCCTTGAGGATCAGGAAGACCGTGTGGCCAGACTGGTAGCCGGGATAGATGCGCACCGTCGTGGGTGCCGAGTCGGCCGCGTAGCCGCTCTTCTCCACCCGCACGTTGTAAGCGCCCAGCGCCACCTCCGGCAACCGATAGGTGCCGTTCGTCGCATTGGTCAGCGTGGCCTTCTTGGTCGTGTCCTCGTCGTAGACGATCGACACCGAAACGCCCGAGACCGGCCGGTAGGCACCTTCCGTGGCCGGATCGGGCTCCACGACGTAGCCCGTCAGCTCGCCGTTGCCGTAGAGCAGCGAGTTCGACACGACGACGGCGTCCAGCAGCGAGGGGGCCGGCACGGGCGTCGACGAGACGGTGGGGAGGGGGGAGACCACCGTCGGCGACGGAAACGCCGAATCCGGCAGGGGCGAGACGTAGCCCGAAGGGATCGGCGCGTCCGGCGCCTGCGAGGGGCGGAAGATGGTGGGAGAAATTGCCGGGGCAGGGCTCGTACCGCCAGACGGCAGGGTCGGCGCGCTCGAAGGCACGGTCGACGGGGCGGTCGGCGACGTGGCAACCGACGGCGTCGGCTGACCGGGTTGGCTGACCGGACCAGGCGCCGTCGACGCGGGCTGGGCCGCGCGGACGGCGGCCGGCTTCTTGACCACCTTGGAGATCGACGTGCCGACGCCCGTCGCCGGCTGACACGCAGCCGTCAGGCACGCCACCATGCAGACCACCAGGGGAGCACGCATGAATGTCATCGCTCAGCTCGAAGGCGGGGCACCCCTTGCGGGGCACCCCGGCCGCTCACTAGATGGGGGTCGCGCCGGCGGCGTCGTCCAGCTTGGTCAGGCCGTTGACCGAGGTCACCGCCACGTCGCGGTTGAGCGTCGTGAAGGGGAAGATGTGGTTGATGCCGACGATCTTCGGGCCCATGGCCGCCAGGCCGTTGCCGGCGGTGACGCCCGCGACGCCCGGGCCGCTGGTCGGCTCGAGCACGTACTCGATGATGATTTCGTCGTTGTACGCGGTCGACAGGACGGGCACGACGGGGGCAGTGGGAATGACCGTGAACGTCGCCGTGACCTTGCCGCCCGCCACATGAGACGAGGTGCCGCCCGCGGCGAACTGCCAGGTGGTCGTGCCACCGACCGACGTGACCGTGGGCTGCAAGTTCGCACCGACGCCGTCATCGAGATAGCGCGCGAGCATGCCGTTGGCGCCGGCGGTCGCGACCTGGCCGGACGAGAGGCCGAGGGCGGCCAGCGTAGTCGCGGCGGTAGAAGGGCCGACCTTCACCGTAGGCGTGCTGCCGGCGACGTTGCGCTCGATCTTGAGGAAGTTGGTACCGGCCTCACGCGACGCGGTCACGCCCGGCACCGCGATGTTGATGACGGTGCAAAGCGTCTCGAGCGTCCAGGTGTTGTCGGACGGGGTGATCTGCACCTCCGCGTTGGCGTCCACGGTGATGCCGAGCACGTCCGCGGTGGTCAAACCGAGCGGGGCCCCGGCCAGCGGAAGGAGCTTGTTCCCCTTGAGCACCGCCTTGGAGGCCGGTACGAGCTGGTTGGTCAGGGTCTCGTCGACGATCTTGATCGCGCCGAAGGCCGAGCTACCCGTGTTCCCCAGGTCGACCTCCAGGTGCACGAGCGACATGCCGTCGTTGGCGTTCGCACCAGCAACGATGCTCTTGGCGGCGTTGAACTTCAGCTCGCTGCGGTTGATCCCCTTGATCGCAAGCGTCTGGGACGGCGTGGTGGTCACGTCGGTCGTGGACGTGTCCTTGAGGGCCGCGCTCGGCATCTCGACCTCGATGCCCGAGACCGTGAAGGAGGTGCCGGGGGCCAACGTCGGCGGCGTGGAGAAGACGATGTCGACATCCGCTTCGCCCTGCGCCCCCAGGGGCACCGCCTTCGGGATCGTGAAACCGGTGATCGACCAGGCGCCCGTGGAGGCATCGGGCCCGACGATCGTCGCGTTCACCGTCGTCGTGACGGGCACGGCCGGATTGGAGTCCTTGGTGGTGACCGTGGCCGAGACGATCGTGGCGCCGGCCGTCGCGATGCCCTTCACGCGGAGGTCCGGCGAGATCGTGGCGTTGTCGTTGCGCACCTTGAGCGTGTACTTGGCGTTCTCGCCGGCGACCAGGGTCAGGCCGTTGTTGACGCTGCCGGTGCCCGGCGAGTCGTCCACCAGGGTGTCGTCGGCCGCGTATTCCATGTCGTCCGAGAAGTTCTGCTCGGTGTACTGGACGACCAGGCTCGTGCCGCTGGTCACCTTCGCGCTGGTCTGGCCGAACGGAATGATCTCGACGGTGTAGGTGCTGACGTTCGAAGGGAACGTGAAGGGCACGCGGTACTTGATGTTGCACTTCTGGGGCACGGCGCCCACCGCCGGCGTGTTGGTGACCGACTCGGGCAGCACGGCGAAGGAGGTGTCGCCGGCGGGGAGGATGCCGTCATCGTACGTCAGCCGCAGGTAGAACTCGTCCGCGCGGGTCGACATCCATTCGACGTCGATCGCGGCGGTGGTCGAGCCCATCGGCGTGAACGTGCCCGACGGGTGGGTCATGTTCTGGGGACGCGTGAACGCATCACAACGCGCGTTCACGACCAGCGACGCGGAGGTGATGGGCTTCGCCCAGATCTCGTCGACTTCGACCTTCACGCCGCCCGGCGTCGTGCCGAAAGCGGTCACCTGGACCCAGCCGGGGGAGATCGGGCTGACGGTCATGTTGGGGATCGTGACGGTGTAGAAGCCGTTCGGGTTGGCCGGCACGATCTGGTTGGTGCCGGTGCCCGCGGTGGTGGCGACGCGCACGGTGGCGCTGGGCAGCGCCGCACCCCGGGGGTCGGTGACCACGCCCGTGATGGTGGCCGGGAAAGCCGCGATCTGCTTGAGGCCGTAGCTGCTCATGTTCATCGCCACGTTGACGCGCGGCGTGCCGGTGACCGGCGACAGCGTGACCGCGGCCTCGCCCGCAGCGAAGCCGTCCTTGGTCACGGCGACCTTGTAGTCACCGGGCTTGAGGCCATTGAAGACGTACCGGCCATCGGCATCGGTGACGGCCTGGCCTTCGCCGCCGTCGACCTTCACGATGGCGCCCACGACCGGCCTGAAGTCGCCGTTCTCGTAGGTGGCGACCATGCCGGCGAACGTGCCGACCGGCAGCATCTTCGCCTGCTGCACCTGCTCGACGACCGCCGGGACATCGGCGGTGCGATTCGCCTGCTGCGTCGATTGGGGCGCGCAGGCGGTGATCGCCACGGTCGCTGCCAGCGGGAGCGCCAGCCAGGTATTGTTCAAACGACCGCGAAACTTCATGTCGGTTCTCCTTCTCCTGAGCGCAGTTGCAGCGTGCGGAGACATAACGCAATTGTTGCCAGGGTTACCTGGTTTCATCTTGCACTATACCCAGCCGGTGATATGTGATATCGCCACATCCCAGGCAGCGTGGCGCCTGGCGGGTCGACGGGAGAAAGCGCATCGCGGGGGCGGGGGGGTAGGGGGGTGCCCCCGCGACGTGATTTCATTCTCGTCTTCAGACGATTACACAACGGATGACATGGCCAGCGGCGGTCATCCATTTTGGCCAATCGGCGATCTGGTCGCCGATCTTGACCCCCGTCAGGCGTCGCGGCGGCCCAGCTTCGAGAGGACGCGGCCGGGCAGCATCGCGCGGGTGCTGTCGTTGGGTTCGATCGTGGTGAGCGGGGCCTCGACGGGCAGGCGCTTCACGACGACCATCGAGATGTCGTCGAGGATCTTGTCGGCCCAGGTCAGCGCTTCCTGCAGCACCTTGGCCTGGATGTCGCGCGCGTCGAGCTTGGCATAGCGAGCCAGGGCCGCACAGAGGCGGTCCATGTCCCATTGCTCGCTCTCGGCGTTCTGCACCTCGATCAGGCCGTCGGTGTAGAGCATCAGCACGTCGTCGGGGCCGAGCTTGAAGCCGACCTCGGTGGTGAAGTCCTGGCATTCGGGCAGCATGCCGACCCACGGGCCGTCGGTCACGATGCGCTCCACCGAGCCTGAGGCGGCGCGGTAAATCAGGATGTCGAGGTGCGACCCGCAATGGATGAACTCGCCGTCGCGCTTGTGCTCGAGGATCGACATCGTCATGTGGTCCGAGGTCCGTAGGCGGTCCTTGATGTTCTGGTACAACACGCGGTTCATGCCGTCGTAGAGCCGCTTGGGCGTCATCGTCGGCTCTTGCACGAAGGCGTTGAAGGTGCTCTGCGCCATCATCATGATCAGGCCCGGCGTGAGGCCGTGGCCGGTCACGTCGCCGACGCCGATCCAGAAGGCGCCCAGCGTGGCGGCCGGCACCAGGTCGATGAAGTCGCCGCCGACTTCCTCGGCGGGCACCATCGAGAGGGCCACGTCGAAGTCGCGCAGGTCGGGCACCGGCGGGAGCAGGCAGGTCTGGATCTTCGAGGCGATCTCCATCTCGCGGCCGAGGCGCTCCTGTTCCTCGCGCGCCTTTTGCATGCGCGCCAGGATCGGGGCCGCGACGCGGCCCGACATCACGAGCGAGGCCAGAACGGCGATCGCGATCTCGATCGCGATCAGCACGCCCGCGATCAGCCACATCTCGCTCACGGCCTTGTCGGCGAGACCGCGCGCCTTCTCCGCCATCCGCGCGCCGGCCTTCTGGCTGGCTTCGCCGGCGGCGCGCGGGATGATCGAGGCGGTGTCGGCCACGGCGCGCGAGGCTTCGGTTCGCATCGCCTTCTCCGCCTTGCCCGCGTATTGGCCGCCGATCGGCCGCAACTCGGCGACCGCCTTCTTCGCGATCTCTTCGGAGCGCTGCTTCATGGCGCGGGTCTTGTCCGCGGCGGTGGTCTTGGCCTTCACGGCCATGTCGAACATGGTGCGCGCCGAGACGGCGTCGCCTTGCTTGCGCATGCGCTCCTTGGTCTTCACTGACAGCGCGCGGTTGGTGGCCTCGAGCTTCTGCACCGCCGTGAGCGAGAGCCGCGTGGCCTCGCGCCGCATCACCGGCTTCTGGGCGTCCAGGTTCTTCACGACGTACGCCGAGGAGGCCTGGCCCATCTGGTTCAGGGTCTTCTGGACGTCGGCCTGCATGCGCTCGGTGTCGACGCGCGCGCGGTCCGCCAGGTAGGCGAAGACCACGGCGCCGCCGGCCGGTCGGCGGGCGAAGACGCCGAGATAGGTGTCGGCGCCCTCGCTGAAGCGTACCAGGGTGTCTTCGGGCGCGCTGCCGTCGAGCGCGAGGCCGACGATCGCCAGGTGGCGCAGCGTGGTGCCCTTCTTGTAGCGCGTCGAGGCGATCACGCGGCCGCGGCCGTCGACGACCGCCAGGTAGCCGTCCTTGATCGGCTGGACCTTGTTGCTCGCGATGCCTTGCGCGAAGATGGTCGCGAGGTTCTTGAAGTTCACGACCGGCTCGCGGTCGATGTCCTGGAGCATGCGCTCGGACAGGCGCTTGGCCGACTCGGTGTTCTGCGCGACGACGGCCTGGCTGATCTGGCTGGTGTTGCGCGAGGCCTGTTCGACCAGGCTGTCGGCCACGCCGCCGACGGCGGTCTCGGCGAGCTTGGCGGTCTCGCGGGCGAGCTCGCGGTTGGACTCGTTCGAGACGCGGATGAGCTCCCGCGCGAGCGTCTCGGTGGCCTTCTCGCTCTGGGCCATCAGCTGGTCGGCGATCGCGTTGTTCGCTTCCTCGCCCTGCTTGATCAGCTGCTGGTTGGCCTCCGCGAAGCGCTTCTCGGTGGCGGTGATGAGCGCGGTCGAGGTGTCGCGCACGGCCTTCGAGCCGATGTCCGCGAGCTCGCCGCCGGTGTCTTCGATCTGCTTGCTGGCCGTGGCGCCGATCGTGCCCGAGGTCTCCATCAGCGTTTCCTTGCTGATGCGCTCGAGGTCGGAGGTGGAAATCTCGATGCCGCTCTTGGCGGCCTGGGTCATCGCGATGACAGCGACGATCATGGGGGCGATCGCGAGCAGCGCGAACACGAACATCAGCGTGCCGCGCAGGTCGTCGGGCTTGCGCTCTCGCCGGATGCGGAACTTGGCCGCGAGGTCGGCGGGCGCGCTCGCCTTGGCCGGCGTGCCAGGCACGTCGGTCGGCTTGAGGATCCCCGTCAGCGAGCGGGGCTGCTTGTCGGCGGGCCCGGACATATGGCGCTACGCGACCGGCGGCTCATCGCCGTCGCCTTCCTCGAGCACCTTGAGGAAGAGCTTCACGAGCTCCGGATCGAACTGGGTGCCCGAGCAGCGCTCGATCTCGAGGGCCGCGTCGGCCGCCGGGATGCCCACGCCATAGGCGTAGTCGCCGCGGATCATCGCGTCGTAGGAGTCGCAGATGGCGAGGATGCGCGCGCCCATCGGGATCGCGGTGCCCTTGAGGCCCTCGGGGTAACCCGTGCCGTCGAACTTCTCATGGTGGTAGAGCACAGCCTCGAGCAGGCCCGAGAACGTCGAGAAGCGGGCCAGGATGCCTACGCCGCGCGCCGGGTGCTCACGCATCACCTGCCAGTCGGACTCGTCGAGCTTGGTGGGCTTGAAGATGACGCTCTCCGGCACGCTCATCATGCCGACGTCGTGCAGCAGGCCCGCGATCTGCATGGCTTCCTGCTTGTCCGGCGGCAGGCCGATCTTCGCGCCCATCTTGCGGGCGAGGTCGCCGACGGCCTCGGAGTGGCCCAGCATCAGCGGGATGCGCGCCTCGATCGCCGCCGCGAAGGCGCGAGCCAAGGAGAAGAACAGCTCCTGCGAGCCCTGGCGCGGCGCGCCGATGGCGTTGACGGCCTCGACGGTCGGCCCCTGGGCCACCACGACGCGGTTGCGGCCGGCGTTCTTCGCGGCGTAGAGCGCGACGTCGGACCGCTTGATCAGGTCTTTGGGCATGATGTCGGCTTCGGTGCGGCTCGCCACGCCGATCGAGGCCGTGACCCTGATCTTGCGCTCCGGGCTGATCTCGAACTCCATCTCTTCGAGGATCTTGCGCAGGCGCTCGGCCAGGTTGTAGGCGTCTTCCTCGTTGGTCTGCGGCAGGATCACCGCGAACTCTTCGCCGCCGTAGCGTGCCACGAGGTCCGAGCCGCGCACGCTGTCCTTGAGCATCAATGCCGCGCCCTTGAGCACCGTGTCGCCGGCCTGGTGGCCATGGTTGTCGTTGATCGACTTGAAGTGGTCGAGATCGAAGATCATGAAGCTGAGCGGCCGCCCGTAGCGCGTGCTCTCCCGCATCTCCTGGGCCAGCCGCTGCTGGAAGAAGTCGTGCGTGGCGAGGCCGGTCAGGCCGTCGGTGATCGCCTGGTTCTGGGCCTCTTCGTAGAGGTCGTAGAGGCGCAGCGCCATTTCCATCTGCTGCTCGTGCGCGATCTTGGCCTGCTCCTGGGCTTCTTCGGCCTGGTGGCGGGCCCAGAGGTAGAGCGCGCGGGCCTGGGCGTGCGACGCCAGGAGCGCGAGGGCGGCCAGGCGCTCGGGGCCGGGCGGCGTGGCGGTGGGGAAGATCAGGCCAATTGCGACCTGTTCGCCCGCGCGCAACTCGAAGTGGACCGTGACGCGGGCGCGGCCGTCGGGCGTGGCATCGACGCGCGCCAGGTTGACGGGACCGTCCCAGACGACCTGGCTGCCGAGCGGCATCAGGTCCGCCGAGCCCTCGAACGGGGCCGCGCGCATCTTATCGCGCATGTCGAAGACGCCGCCGTCGACCGCGCCGAGCACGGCCATCGCCTGGATCACCAGGGCGTAGGGCACGGCCTCCTGGGTTTCAGACTGGCTGATCGCCGCAAACGCGACAGGCAGGGCGTTGAACGCCGTGCCAGCCGCGAGGATCGAATCCATCTGGCCCGAATGGCCGAGGTGCGAAGTGTCCGCCGATTGCGTCACGCGAGTCTCCGGGGTGAGGGTGGACCGAGAGGTGGTGCTAGACCGGCATCGCGACGACGGTCTTGGGTGCCAGGTAGGTCAGCGCCTTGAGGCTGGTCTGCTGCCAGGTGATGCGGCTCGAATAGAGGAAGTTGATCTTGTACTTCTGGTCCTCGGCGAGCTCGGTCTGGCGCATGATCCACTTGATCAGGCTCTTGATGCCGCTCGAGTTCAGGAACGAGAGCTCCGTGAAGTCGGCGCTCACCTCGTTGAGGGTATGGGCGACGATCTGCTGATGGATCTCCTCCAGCGTGGGATCCATGAACACGCCGGGGTCGGCGTCGTCGATCTTGCCCTTGAAACGGATCACCAGCCTGCCGTCGCCGTCGTCGACCGCGATCTGGACCTTGTCGTTCTTGAAGCCAAGCGTGGCGTACTTGCTCATATCTACGATCCGCCTATCCGTCAAAGGGGAAACTCGACGCTCATCGTGACGACGTCGTCATCGATGCGCATCATCAGCTCACAGCCTGTCTCGTAGCGGATGCGGGCCAGCCCGAGCTGGCTGCCTTCCGCGTCGGGATTCATGGCGATGCGCTGCATCTTCTGGAGGTAGGCCATCAAGGGATCTCCCTCGCTGACCTCGGCGTACTGCTGCTTGAGGGTCTCGACGCTTTCGAGCCGGGCCCGGTTGCGCACCATCAGGGTGACCTTCTCGCCTTCAGAGATCAAGAACTCCAGCGAGACGTTGTCCTCGGGGCTGGCCGAGTACTTCACAGCATTTTCGAGCAACTCCTGGGCGGTCATCGCGATTTTATCCGCGATTTCCTCGTTGTTGAGCTGCACGTTGCAAAAACTCGACACCATGATCCGGGTCGAGCTGACGTAGCTCCACCACTTGGGGGAGAACGATATCGTGGCCCCGTACGTGGAAATCGCCGTCTGTTGCATTTCTTCTCCCGCCGCTTCACCCGAAAGCTTCTTGAATTCCGGGTTTCAGCCTGAGTATTGCCCTGGGCTGACCAGATTATACCCCCACCCAGACAGCGCTAACCCGCACCCAAAGTCCGCGTTACGTCGGCCGAAAGGGCGGGAATAGGGCAAGCGTTCATTCAGGTGAGCGCCTGCGGCTGCATCCGCAGGGCGCGCAGCGCCGCTGCTGTGCATCGGCTAAGGAGGCTCGTGTGGCGGACATCTCGAAGACGGCGGAGGGCAAGCGCCTGGCCGAAGCGCGCGCGCGCTCGGCACACTGGAAGCGCTGGGGGCCCTACCTCGCCGAGCGGGCCTGGGGGACGGTGCGTGAAGACTACAGCGCCTCGGGCGACGCCTGGAGCTACTTCCCGCATGCCCACGCCCGCTTGAAGGCCTACCGCTGGAACGAGGACGGCATCGCCGGCGTCAGCGACAACCACCAGCGGCTGTGCATGGCGATCGCCGTCTGGAACGGCCGCGACCCCTTCCTCAAGGAACGCATCTACGGCGTCACCGGTGCCGAGGGAAATCATGGCGAGGATCCCAAGGAATACTACTTCTACCAGGACGCCACGCCGACCCACAGCTACTTGAAGTACCTCTACAAGTATCCGCAGGCGGCCTTCCCCTACGAGGAGCTGATCCTCCAGAACCGCCGCCGCGACAAGCAGACCGCGGAATACGAACTGCTCGACACCGGCGTCTTCGACGACGATCGCTACTTCGACGTGCAGGTCGAGTACGCCAAGGCGGATGCCGACGACGTGCTCATGCGCATCACCGTGACCAACCACGGCCCGGAGGCCGCCGAGATCAGCGTCCTGCCGCACCTGTGGTACCGCAACACCTGGTCCTGGTCGCACGACCAGCCGCGCCCGCGCCTGTACCACCTGCGCGGCGACCATAGCGGCTACTTGCTCGTGGGCGCGTCGCACCCGCAGCTCGGCGAGCGTCTCTTCGCCGTAGAGGGCGCGCCCGAGCCGCTCTTCACCGAGAACGAGTCGAACTTCAAGAAGCTCTACAAGGACGGCAAGAACGTTTATCCGTTCGTGAAAGACGCCTTCCATGATTACGTCGTGAAGGGCGTGCGCGAGGCCGTGAATCCCGAGCTCACGGGCAGCAAGATGGCGGCGCACTTCGCGCTGAAGCTCGCGCCCGGCGAGTCGCACGTCTTGCGCTGTCGCCTGACGGATCAGCCGGTCACGGCCAGCCCGTTCGGCCCCGGGTTCGATGCGGTCTTCGCCGACCGGATCGCCGAGGCCGACGAGTTCTACGCCGCCGCCTTGCCGCCCACCCTGGCGGGCGAGCCGCGCAACGTGGCCCGCCAGGCGCTGGCCGGGATGATCTGGGGCAAGCAGTATTACCATTACGTGGTCAAGGACTGGCTCGACGGCGATCCGGCCCATCCGCCGCCGCCGACCGAGCGCAAGCGCGGCCGCAACGCGCACTGGAAGCACCTCCACAACGCCGACGTCATCTCGATGCCGGACAAGTGGGAGTACCCGTGGTACGCCGCCTGGGACCTCGCGTTCCACGCCGTGCCGCTCGCCTTGATCGACCCGGATTTCGCCAAGCACCAGCTCGTGCTGATGCTGCGCGAGTGGTACATGCACCCGAACGGCCAGATTCCGGCCTACGAGTGGAACTACGGCGACGTGAACCCGCCGGTCCATGCCTGGGCCAGCTGGAAGGTCTACCAGATGGACAAGGCGGCGACGGGGAAGGGCGATCGCCGCTTCCTCGAGCGCGTCTTCCACAAGCTGCTCCTGAACTTCACCTGGTGGGTCAACCGGAAGGATGCGCACGACAACAACATCTTCGAGGGCGGCTTCCTCGGCCTCGACAACATCGGCGTCTTCGACCGCTCCTCGCCGCTCCCCACGGGCGGCTTCATCGAGCAATCCGACGGCACGAGCTGGGTCGCGATGTACACCCTGAACATGCTGCGCATCGCGCTCGAGCTGGCGCAGGACAACGACGCCTACGAGGACGTGGCGAGCAAGTTCTTCGAGCACTTCGTCCAGATCGATTACGCCATGCACCACATGGGCGACAACCAGAAAGGCCTCTGGGACGCCGAGGCGGGCTTCTACTACGATCTGCTGAACCTGCCGGACGGCAGCCAGACGCGCCTCAAGGTGCGCTCGATGGTGGGCCTCATCCCGCTCTTCGCCGCCGAGACGCTCGATCCCGAGCTGCTCGCGCGGGTGCCGCGCTTCCGCAGCCGGCTGGAATGGCTGCTCGCGAACCGCAAGGACCTCGTCACCTACTGCGAAGGCCTCACGCGCACGGGCAAGGACGGCCGGCTGCTGCTCTCGCTCGTCGACCCGGCCCAGCTCAGGCAGGTGCTCGGCTACATGCTCGACCCGCGGGAGTTCCTCTCGGACTACGGCATCCGCTCGCTGTCCAAGGCCCACGAGGCCGAGCCTTACACGTTCTCGCAGGGGCGCCATACCTACCGCGTGGACTACGACCCGGCCGACTCCACCTCGGGCATGTTCGGCGGCAACTCGAACTGGCGTGGCCCGATCTGGTTCCCGGTCAACTACATGCTCGTCGAGTCGCTGCGGACGCTGCACGCCTACCTCGGCGAGGACTTCAAGGTGGAATGCCCGGTGGGCTCCGGCCACCACGTCGACCTCCAGCAGGCCTCCGAGGTAGTCGCGGCGCGGCTCACGCGCATCTTCTTGCCCAGGGCCGACGGCCGCCGGCCGGTCTACGACGAGTGGCGGAAGTTCTCCGACGACCCGCGCTGGCGCGACAACGTGCTGTTCTACGAGTACTTCCACGGCGACACCGGCCGCGGCGTGGGGGCGAGCCACCAGACCGGCTGGACCGGGCTGGTCGCGAACTTGCTGGTGGAACTCGCGGAGGCGGGGAACCCGGCCGTGCAGGAGATCGAGTCCGTTAAGGCCTGACTAAGCTCCGCCTTGCAGAGTGGGGCGGGGCCGTGCTATACTGCCTGTCGCAAGGGCGTTTAGCTCAGTTGGTTAGAGCGCCACGTTGACATCGTGGAGGCCACTGGTTCGAGTCCAGTAATGCCCACCTGTATTATGTAACCCAGGGCGGTCGTCAGACCGTCCTGGGTTCGTTTCGTCGGATCTCTGGTGTATTCGTCCCGCCCTGGGTCGAGGTGCTGACGTATCGTCCCGCCACCTTCGGCCCGGGCACGACCGTCGAGTTGGGTTTCCCAGCCGGCCGCGCCGCCGGTCCAAAAGCAGGGAACCGTCGACGACGCAGCCCGTCTTTGTAGGCGTGGCAGCCGAACAGGAGGTGACCATGGGGCGAACGTTATGGGTAGCTTGGCTCGTTGTGCTCCTGGCGATCTGGCCCGGCGCGGGCATCCCGGCCCGCGCCGCCACGAAGCCGGCCACATCGCCGGCGCCCGCCGCTTCGAGCGACCTTGCTCGGTTGCGCAGGGCGGCCGAGGCCGGTGACACCGAGTCTCAGTACGCCCTGGCCGCGCGCTACGGCAGCGGCGACGGCATGAAGCGTGACCTCGCTCAGGCCCTGGCCTGGTTGGCCAGGGCCGCCCGGGGCGGGCACGCCCTGGCCGCGTACAGGCTGGGCGCCTGGTACGACGATTACGCGGGCGATGCCCACGCCGACCCGCCCGACGCCAAACTGGCCGTCAAGTGGTACCGCCAAGCCGCAGCGCGCGGCGAGGTGCATGCCATGTTCAACCTGGGCCTGAAGTACCAGCAGGGCCGGGGCGTGCCGCGCGACTTGGCGGAGGCGGCCAGGTGGTACCGCCCGGCGGCGGACCGCGGCGTGGTCCAGGCCCAGCGCAACATGGGCGACTGTAGCTTCCTGGTCAAGGGCGCGGCTTACGACCCGGTGGCCGCGGCGATGTGGTATGGCATCGCCGCGGACCAGGGCGATGCGATCGCGCAGGCGTTGCTAGAAGCCGCGTCCGACAAGCTCACGCCGAAGCAGCGCGCCGAAGCCCGGACCCGGGCGACCGCGTGGCGCAAGGTGCACCCCGCGACGGAGTAGAGACCAAGGCCCGGGAGGTGGCTGCCGCGATCTCGACCATGCCGCGCTCCACGAGCTTCCAGGCAGCCTTTTGTGCCGGCCAACCTCCGAGCGTCCCGAGGAGGTAGAGCGTCTCGGTCAGGACCGGGCCGGTCGTGACGAAGCGTCGGCCCGGCACCTTGAGACGCCGCTTCCTTGTGATACGAAATGATTCAACTGTCTCACGCGATTTGGCTCGGACAGTATCTTCCACCCAGAAAAGTTCTAAACTCGTCCAGCCAAGCCTACTTGAATCGCGGTTTCGGGGTCTGACCACCCGGAAACCGCTATTTCTTCGTCGAGAAGGCCCGGAGGCGCTGATAGGGAACGCCTGCCTGGTGGTACGCGTCTTTACGACGACGGCCCCCCGCGGAGAGGAACCCATGCGCCCCCAACACCTCGGCCGCGCCATCGCCGTGGCGCTGATCCTCCTGACAGGCTGCGGGCCAGAACGCCGGCCGCCAATCCTCGGGCTCGGAAAGGTTTCGGTCCAGGTGTGGGGCGAGCCCGGCGCTTCCGCGTTCAGGGCCAGCCCGGCGGATCCGGAGTCGGGCGGCTTCATGTTTCCGGCCTCGACCTATATCCGGGTGAAGGGTCAGGCCGACTTCCGGCCCGCCTCCCTGCTGCTGGCCGGCGACCGCCAGGTGTTCGGGTCCATCTCGACCGGCGAGTCCGGGGCGACCTACCACCGCGTGGGAACCTACGAAGCGTCGGCCGAGAGCCCGAAGAGCGGCGATGTGATCGTCCTCCGCCCGGATCCGGCGATCGCCGTCGCCTACCGTTTCCTGCAGGGCGCCGGCCTGATCCCGTCGACCTTCAACGTGCTCGAACTCGACGGCGTGCCGCCGGCGACGCAGCCGCCGCCCGTCTTCCTGATGCCGCCTTCGCCGTCGCCGACGCCGTCGTCGCGGCCGTTGCCCAGCCCGCTTTCGCCCAGGCCCTATTCGTCGCCGACGGCGGCCACGATCGAGGAGTTCGTGCGGTCGTGGTACGCCCAGATCGACGCCCAGGCACCGGTCGAAGCGCTCCTCGCGATGCTCTACGAACAGGTCAAGATGAACTTCCGGGACGACAATTTGATTTTCCGCGACCAGTTCGTGGGCTGGTACGAAGTCCACCGCTCGGTGGTCCGCTCGTCCAGCCACCGAATCGACAGGGTCGAGGTCAATGGCGACAACCTGGATTTTTACGACGTGCGCGTGGAAGGCGCGGTGAGGACCGTCGACGTCGACGGCGGGGCGAGCGAGGCACGGTTTGTCCACGACTGGACCGTCGAGGCCTACGGGGGCTCGCTACGAGTCGACCACTTCATCGAGCGCGACGCCGACGACGGCGGCTAACAGGGCGCCTGGTTCGGCAAGGTGAACCAGAAGAGCGAGCCCGTGGGAAGGGCTGAAGACACGCCAATTGCGCCGCCATGGGCCTCCACGAGGGCCTTGCTGATGCTCAGCCCGAGCCCCGTCCCGCCCTTCAGCGCGCCGCTCTCGAGCTGGCTGAAGCGCTGGAACAGCCTCGGCACGTCCTTGGCTGGGATCCCCTCGCCGGTGTCCTCCACCTCCACGCGCAGGCCCTCCGCCATCGGTATGGCCCGTACGGCGATGCGACCTTCGGCCGGGGTGAACTTCAGGGCGTTGCTAATCAAGTTGGCCATTACCTGACCGATGCGGTTGGCGTCTACGTCCATCGGCAACGGCGCCTCCGGGAGCTCCAGCGTGAGCGCCAGCTGGCTGGCCGCGGCCTGCGGCAGGAAGCTCGCCACGATCTCCCGGATCTTCGGCGCGAGGTCGACGGGCGCGCGCTTCAGGCTGAACGTCCCCGCGTCGATGCGCGCGAAATCGAGGAGGTCGTCCACCAGGCCGCCGAGCCGCTGGGCGCTGGTCTGGATATGCCGCACGAACCTCTCCTGGTCGGCCGACAGGCTCCCGCCGATGCGATCCTCCAGGAACTCGGCGTAGCCGAGGATCGTGGTCAGCGGCGTGCGCAGCTCGTGGGAGACCGCGCTCACGAAGTCGCCCTTGAGCCGGGCGAGCTCCTTGGCCTTCTCCAGCTCCATCTCCTGCCGGAAGACCATCTCCTCGGCCCGCTTGCGCTCGAGCTCCGCCTCCAGGCGCTTCGCGACCACCTTGAGCAGCATCTGGGCCTCGTTGATGTTCGCCATGGGCGCGGTGTGCATCACGGCGACGAGCCCGATCGGGGCGCCAGCGGCGTCGAAGAGCGGCATCCCGGCGTAGCTCTCGAGGGCGAAGGGCTCGAGGAACGGGTCCTCGGGGAACTGGGCGGCCAATTGGTCCGCGTACGCGCGGAATCGCTGGCCGAACACCGTCTCGCACGGCGTGCCCGCGAGGGGGTAGGAGAAGCCCTGCATGACCTCCCCTCCCTTTACCAGCACGACCGGGCGCATGACCCTGGGGTCCGCGAGTGAGACCTCGTCGATGAGCACGTACTCGACCCCGAGGGCCTTGGCGAGGTACCGGGAAATCGAGGTGAAGAACGCCTGGCCGGTCGAGGCGGACAGGCCCTGCGCCAGCTCGAACAGCGCGTTCTCCAGGCGCTTCTCCTCGGTGATGTCGCGCGTCATCCCGATCACGCCCCGCAGCTGCCCGTCCGGCGCGTAGTACGGCGCCTTGTTGGTCCTGTACACTTTCATAGCGCCGCCGAGTTCCAGGACGTCCTCGATGACGCGCGGCTCCCGCCGGGCCATCACATCACGGTCGTCCGCGACGAAGCGCCCCGCGGTCGCAGGCTCGAAGAGGTCCGCGTCCGTGCGGCCGAGGATGTCCTCGAAGCGCCAGCCGCCCGCCGCGGCCATGGCGCGGTTGACGAAGATGTAGCGGCCGTCCAGGTCCTTGATGAACATGGGCTCGGGCGAATGGTCGACGAGGGCGCGAAGGTCGAGCTCGGCCGCCGACGCTCCCGGCTCAGGGGCGGACCCGTCGTGCGGGGTTCGGACATCCATGCGAGCGATCCTCCTCGCGATCTCTTTCCATCATATCACGCGGAGGAAGGATCGCCGCCTGAACGGCTGGCCCCATCTACCTTCCGGGGGCCATGCGGCAAGGCGACCACGTCGTCAGCGGCGGCCCGCATGATGCGGCGGAATGTGGGGCATTCCGTGTGGGTCGGAGCCGGGCAGGCCGCGGCGTGCCGCAGCCCGTCGCGAATCGCGCTCAGGTTGGCGATCGTCCTGTCCAACTCTTCCGCCCTGGCCGCGAGCATCTGTCGGTCGATGCACGGCTGCCCATCCGGCGCGAACATGAGCGCGATCTGATCGAGCGAAAAGCCGGCGACGCGCCCCAGGGCGATCAGCGCCAGCCGTTCCAGCACGTCGGGATCGAACAGACGCCGCAGGCCCCGCCTGCCGATCGAGGCGATCAGACCCTTTTCCTCGTAGTACCGCAGCGTCGACGCGGGAACGCCGGATCGCCGCGCCACCTCGCCGATGTCCATGGTCACCATCTGCTTGACCTCAAGTCGACTTGAAGTTGCATAGTGAAGCATCCGCCTCGTGTAAGCAAGTGAAAGGAGACGCTCATGGACGTCGCGCACCAGCCCGCTGATGATCAGGAAACGCTTTGGAACGGCGTGGCCGGCCGCGCCTGGGTCGAGGAGCAGGGGTTGATCGATCAGACGCTGAGGCCGCTCGAAGACCTGCTCGTCGAGGCGGTTTCCGCCGGTACCGGAGGTCGGGTGCTCGACGTCGGCTGCGGCACGGGCGGCACCACGCTCGCGATCGCACGGCTGCTCGGCGCGCAGGGGCGCTGTGTCGGCATCGACCTCTCGGAGCCGATGATCACCGCCGCGCGGGCACGCGCCGAACGGGAAGGCACGTCGGCGACCTTCATCCGCGCCGACGCGCAAAGCCACGCCTTCGAGCCCGCCTCGTTCGATATGATCGTCTCGCGCTTCGGCGTGATGTTCTTCGACGATCCGGTCGCGGCCTTCGCCAACTTGAGACGTGTCGCAAGGGACGGCGCCGCGCTCAGGTTCGTCGCCTGGCGGAGCCCTTCGGAAAATCCGTTCATGACGACGGCCGAGCGCGCGGCGGCACCGCTCCTGCCGAACCTCCCCGCCCGCAGGCCGGACGCGCCGGGGCAGTTCGCCTTCGCGGACCGATGCCGGATCTCCAGCATCCTGGAGGATAGCGGCTGGGCCGAGATCGACGTCGGGCCGATCGACGTCGCGTGCACCCTGCCCGAGCAAGAGCTGGTCCGGTACCTGACCAGGCTCGGTCCCCTCGGCCGGATCCTCCACGAGGCGGATGACCGGACGCGCGCTCAGGTGATCGAAACGGTCCGCGCGGCCTTCGAGCCCTTCGTACACGGCGCGGAAGTCCGCTTCACAGCTGCCTGCTGGTGGGTCGGCGCCCGTGCGCCGTCCGCGCCCGCGGCCCTCAGCGGCTGAAATCCCGATGCCGGTCAGGCGTTTCGGAACCAGACGTCCTCGGTCACCTGGGTCTGGCCGTTCCGCACGAAGGTCGAGCGCATCAGGTCCTCGCCGCGCGCGTTCTTCTCGGTGCGCATGCGCGCCGAAATCTGCGTCACGCCGAGCTCGGCGAGGGACTTGAGCTCGCCCGCCTCGACCTTCGCGTCGCCGTCGTCGACCCAGGTCTTGAGGCCCGCGAGCTCGTCGCCCACGAGTGTGCCGTCGCCGTCGCGATCAAGCTTCGCGAGCTTGTCGTAGCCGTTCGCGTACTGGCCGCCCTGGTCGCCGAAGAGCCGGGTGCCGTCGATCTTGCCGTCGCCACGCATGGCCGCGGTCGCGCCGCCGTCGCGGTCGTCGACCAACATGCCGTCGCCCTGGCCGTCCATCCACTCGATCTGGTCGTCGTCGCCGTCGCCGTCGATGTCGAAGTCGACCGTGCGGCCGACCTGGGCGTCGATGCGCTGCTTCGCGGTGGACACGCCCGTGGTGCCCAGCTTCCCGTCGCCGTTAAGGTCGAGCATGATCGGGCTCTTGAGGAAGCTCTGGCTGACGTCGTGGCTCTGGCCGCCGATCATCACGTCACCGCCCCGCGTGTGGGTCTCGACCCCGTGCTTGAGGTGGTTCTGCAGGCCGAGGTTCTCGTCGGCCATGACCGACTCGGTCGTCGCCATCCCCACGATCCGGCCCGCCGGCGTGAGCGCCACGGTGTGGCCCTTCGGCACCAGCGTGTCGAGCACCCGGGGGTCGAGCGTCTGCGGGTCGAAGGGCAACGGAAGCCCCCGCCGCTGCATGACCTTCAGGAAGCTTGCGATCGTGCGGGGGCGCTTCTTGTTGCCGAGCAGCAAGACGGGCTCGGCGCCGCCGGGCGACGGGATGCTCGCGCCGGGTGATGGCGGCAGGTCGAGGCTGGAGGCGACGCCCGACGCCGAAGGCGCGACCCGCCGATCGCCCAAGGGCCGCGACGCCGCCGCGGCGGGGGCTGGCAGCGGGCTCACGGCCAACGGCGCCTGTGCCGAAGCGCCGCCTGCGCCGCCCGGCTTGCCGGCGAGCCGCGCCTGCAACGCGACCAGGATCGACTGCAACTCGCCCAAGAATGTCACCGACAACGCCATGTCGCGCTCCTTCTCGCCCCCGGAGGGCCATTCACCACGTCTCCACGAGACCTATCCGCCGTTCACGACGTGTGAATGAACAAGGTCCCGGTAAAAAGTGGGTGAAGGATTTGGCGACGTCGTGAGTGCGACCCAGGCTGCTTCCTTTCGGTGGCGATGGCCGGGTCGCCTGGCCCCATGTCGTCGCGGCTATCGGCGCCGAATGGGAGCGGTTCCGGGCCACGCGCGGGGCGATCCTCCCGCGTTGGCGGTAGGTGATGTTCAAACGCGGTCAACTTGCTCGTCGCGATTGTTTCCACCGTGCGGAAACGCTATAATCCGCGTTGCTTCCTCGCCCATCGCCCAACGAAGGAGACCTGGTGACCGCACCTACTGCCGCCGCGTTCATTGAAAAGCTCGTCACCGATACAGCATTCACGAGCGAGTTGATGGAGCAACTGGGCGATCAGCCCACGTTCGCGAACATCGCCAAGCTGGCCGCCGAGCGGGGCTACAGCTTCGACGAGGGCGAGTACGCGAAGGCCAAGCTCGATCACGAGAAGGCCCAGGCGACGGCCTTCTTCGCCCGCGTCAAGGCGGACGACGACCTCAGCATGCGCTTCAAGGACCGCCTGAGCGGGGCGCCGCAGGACCAATACGTCGACACGTTGATCAAGTTCGCCGGCGAGCAAGGGTTCAACTTCAGCCCCGTGGCTTACCTCGAAGTCGCGAACGCGCACCTGGCCGAGAGGTACAGGCCCACGGACGGCGAGCTCGACGAAGCGGATCTGCAAAAGGTGGTCGGTGGGGCTTCCGCGGGCTCGTCTTGCTCGACCCAACCGAGGTCGTCCGCCCCGCCGCCCCAGAGCTCGGGACCGGGCTGGACCCAGGGCAACAGCTTTGGTTGCCAGGCCCTGGGCCTGCCGTTCTCGATCTCGGCAGCCAGGAGCGGCCAACGCCAATTGTGCGGGGTGTGATCGTCCTGGCGCCCGCCACCCTGGGCCTGGGCGCGCCCGGGGTGGACCACCTGCTCAATCACCTCGCCGTGGCGGGCATCGATGGCCAGGATCCCTCCGATGCCTTTCGCGTCACCTCGGACCTGACCGACCTCGATGACGCGACCCTGGCGGTGCTCGCCCCGAAGGCGACGACGCTGTGCGTGGTCTTCGACGGCCGGAACGACGCAGCCACGCTGGCGGAGCTTTACAGGGCCCAGGCCCTGGGGTTCACGCCGATGCGCGTGCGCGCGCTGGTGCGGCTGGACGGCGATCGCCTCGCCAACTGGCGGCAACTGCTCGCGTTCTGCGTCGCCGAACGCCTCGATCTGGACCTGGACCTCGCGCTCGACGACACGCCCGAAACCACGCAGGCGCTCATCGAGATGTTCGACGCCTACCTGGCTTCCCGCCGCTGGATCCAGGTGGCGGCCTTCGAAGACGCCCTGCGCGCCGAGGGAGCCAGCCTGAACCTGTTCGGCCGGTTCGAGGTGGAAGGCGACCGGGCGCTGCGGCCGGACGGCACGCTGGTGCCCTTGCCCCGCGCGCCCGTGCATGAAGACAGGGCCCTGGCCGGCCTGCGCCAGGTGCTGCACCTGCGCCTGCAGGCCGAGCTCGCGGCGAGCGTCGACCTGCTCACGGGCGGCGCCGGCGCGGACGCGCCCTTGCTCGGCATCCTGCGCGAGCGCCGGCACCCGGCGGACAGCGCGCGCATCGCCGCCCAGACCGCCACGCTCTACGAGATGGGCGGGGCGCCGGATCGCGAAACAGCGGCCCAGCGGCTCGCCGAGCGGGGCGTGGCGCCCAGCGTCGCCGCGGCGCGCGCGACCATCGCCGGCCACTTCGCCGAGATCGAGGCGCAGAAGCGGCTCAACAACGTCTATTTCCACGTCTCCTACCGCTGCCAGATGTCGTGCGAGCACTGCTACTCGTCGTCGGGCGGGCACCAGAACGCCGTCTCGCCCGAGATGTCGCCTGAAGCGTTGCGTAGGCTCCTGCGCGAGGCCCACACGGCGGGGTTCCGCCAGGCGGTGATCACGGGCGGCGAGCCGCTGTTCCACCGCGAGCGCTGGGCGCTGCTGCGCGTCATGCGAGACGAGCGCCAGGCGGTCAAGCCGACGTTGATCGTCATGCGCACGAACTTCTTCGCCACCATGTCGGAAGACGACCTGCGCGAGATCGCCGCCTCGGTCGACAAGATCGTCGTCAGCATCGACGGCGACGAGCAGACCCACGATGAGCGGCGCGGCAAGGGCGCTTACCGCCGGACCGTCGAAAACATGGAGGCCTACCAGCGGGTCCGGGCCGGCCTGCCCGACGCCGCCGACCTGATGCTCGCGGCCGCGCTGACCTACCAGGAGACGATCGGCGAGCAGGGCGCCTCGGTGCGCGCCCTGGCCGCGCGGCTCGGCGTGAGCGAGCTCAGGCTCAACCAGACCAAGCCCTTTGGACGGGCCGCGGAAGGCGACCACCACCCGCCTTACCCCACGCAGTACCCGGCCCAGCGGCTGCGGCTGATGAACCCGAGCAGCACGTGCGGGCTGGGTGCAGGCCTGTACGTCGCGCCCGCCGGCGAGGCTTACCCCTGCAACTTCTACCACGGCGCGAAGCACGAGATCGGCAACGTCCTGACCACAGGCCTGGGCGGGGTCCTCGACAGCCCGGCGTTCCGCAACCTGCGCACGCGCGACGTCGAGACCAACCGCAAGTGCTCGACCTGCAACATTCGCTACCTGTGCGGCATGCGCATGTGCCGCGTCGCGGGTGGCGCGGCGGCGCTGGCGGACTTCGACGCCCCGCTCCATTGCGAGGGGACGCCCTTCCGCAACACCTGCGAGCAGCAGGTCGCGCTGGCCGGCCGCTTCCTCGAGGGCCTCGCCGCCGAGCCCGAAGGCGCGCGGGGTTAACGCGCAGCCCATGCGCCCGGATGTCCCGTTCTCGGAGGTCTGGGCCCCGCTGCTGGCGCGGGTGCATCGCGCGCTGGCCGAGCGCCTCGGCGGCGCCCACCCGGTCCTCGCGTGCTGGCCGGACATTCACGCCTGCGTGCAGGACCGCCTGGTCGCGCTGGCCGCGCCGACCTTGCTCTTCGAGTTCCGGCTCGCGCAGGCGGCGCGGAACCCGCTGGAGTTGCTCGAAGGCCCCACCGGGTCCGGGCGGGAGGCATACGACGCGTTCGCGGCGGACCTCCTCGCCGGGGGCTGGGAGCGGTTGCTCGCGCGCTACCCCGTGCTCGCGCGCAACAGCGGCATCGTCATCGCGCAGGCGATCGATTTCTTCGCGGAGTTCGCCCTGCGCCTCGACGAAGACCGGCCGGCGCTCGAACGCCATTTCGGGCTCCCGCCCGGTGGCCCCGCCCGCCTGACGCTGGGCCTCTCGGACCCGCACGGGGGCGGCCGCACGGTGATCGACGTGCAGTTCGCCGAAGGTCGGAGGCTGGTCTACAAGCCGCGCGACGGCGTGATGGAGGAGGCCTGGAACGGTCTATTGGCCTGGCTGAACCGCCGCGACCCCGCCTTCGAGCAAATGACCTTGCAAACGTTGCCCCGTCCGGGCCGGGTCTGGGTCGCGCACGCCACCGCCGCCGACTGTCCCGACGCGGCCGCAGTGGCGCGGTTCTACAGGCGCAGCGGGCGGTTGTTGGCCGTGCTGTACGCCATCTACGGCAACGACTGCCACTTCGAGAACCTGGTCGCCTGCGGCGAGCACCCGGTGATCGTCGACCCTGAAACCTTCTTGATGTCCGAGTTCTACCTCTCGCCCGAGGACCGGCCCACCCAGGCCACCTGGGAGGCGCTCCACGCCTACCACCGCAGCGTCGTGATGGTGGGCCTGCTGCCGGTCGACGACGATCTCGCGACCGGCGGGCCCGAGCCGCTCTACCCGATCCACGGCCTGGCCCCGGCCCCGCCCCTGAGCGCGCGCGAGCAGCTGACCTGGTCGAACCTGAACACCGACCGCATGGACCTGCGCTACCGGCGCCGGCCGCTGGCGCCGGCGCCGAACCTGCCGCGCGTGGAAGGGGTGGTGCAGCGCAGCGAGGGCTTCGCCGCCGAGCTCGTCGCGGGCTTCACGGCGCAGTATCGATCGCTGATGGCGTGCCGCGACGAGCTGCTCGCGGACGACGGGCCGCTGGGCGCCTTCGCCGGCGCCCTGGGGCGTTACATCGTGCGCGCCAGCTACATCTACGACAAGCTGCTCAAGCGCCTGACCCTGCCCGCGCTGCTGGCCGACCCGGCCGCCTACGAGGCGGAGCTGGCCCTCCTCGCGCGTTCGTTCGCCGACGTCTACCCGGGCTCGCGCGCCGCGGCCCTGGCGGTGCTCGCCGCCGAGAAAAGCGCCCTGGAGCGCCTCGACATCCCGCTGTTCGCGGTGCGCGTCGCCGAAACCACGCTGCTCGCCGACGGCGTCCCGCTGCCTGGCCTGATCCCCGCAAGCGGCCTGTCGCGCGCGCGGGCGAGGATTGCGGCGCTGGGCGAGGACGACCTCGACCGGCAGCTCGGCGTGATGCGCTCGGCGCTGCAGGCGCCGATGGTGCGGCAATCTGGGCCACTGGCATCGTTGCCCGGGAGCCCGGCGAGCCTGCTCGAACGGGCGAGCGCGCTGGGCGAGCGCCTGGCCGCCCGCGCGGCTGTGGGGGAGGGCGGCGGGGTGTGCTGGACCTACCCCAGGCGCGGCGCCGGTGCGCGCACGCACGCCGCCCAGGATGGCGGCCTCTACCATGGCCGCCTCGGCACGGCGCTGTTCCTGGCGGCCCTGGCGCAGGTGACCGGCAATCCCCGCGCGCACGACCTGGCCCACGGCGCCGCCGATTTGGTCGTGCGCGCGGGCCCGCTACCCGACCAGCTCGGCCTGGCCGTGGGGCTCGGCGGCCACGTCTATGGCCTGGAGACGGTCGGCCGCCTGCTGAATCGGCCGGAGCTGTGCGAGGCGGCCTGGCAGGCCGCCGAGGCCCTCGACCTCGCGCTGATCGGGGCGGACGCGCAACTGGATGTGATGTCCGGAAGTGCCGGCCTGGCGCTGGGCCTGCTGGCGCTCCGGGCCCCTGGCCCCGTCGCTGCGCAGGCGCTCGCCGCCTGCGCGGAACACTTGCTCGCCTGCGAGGCGCCCACCGGCGGTTGGCTCGCCAGCCTCCCCGAGCCGATCGACCGCCCGCTGGGCGGCCTGTCCCACGGCGCCAGCGGCATCGCCCTGGCGCTGGCCAGGCTCTCCCACGCCCTGAACCACCCCGCCGCCCTGGCCGCGGCCCGGCGCGGCTTCGCCTACGAGGACCGTCTGTTCCGGGCGCACCCCGGCGACTGGGCCGACCTCCGCGTGGGCGATCGCGCCGCCGACACGCGCTCCGTGGCCGCCTGGTGCAACGGCGCGGCCGGCATCGGCCTGGCCCGCCTCGCCGCAGGCCCATTGGGCTTCGACGCCGCCCAGGCCACGGAGCGGGCGGTGGCGGCGATCGCCGCCGCCCCACCGACCGGCGGCGACACCGCCTGCTGCGGCGAGGCCGGCCGCATCGACTTCCTGCTCGCCGCGGGCCACCACGCCGAAGCCCGTCGCCGCGCCGCCTCCCTGGGCTGGCAGCCCACCCCCGACGGCTGGCGCCACGAATCCCACGGCGCCTTCTGCCCGAGCTTCTTCCACGGCGCCGCCGGCGTCGGCTACACGCTGCTGCGCGCCATAGCCCCGGACAGGCTCCCCAGCGTCCTGCTGCTCGCGCGCATGCCGAGCTGATCAGAAACCCCCGCACCCTTACACTCTCACCCACCGGTGAGAGTGTAAGGGTGCGGGGGCGTTGGCCAGACCGAAGCAAGCCTGCTCACAGACATCTCTCCTGTTGAATGAAAACGGACGCGGGGCCTCGAACGAGGCCCCGCGCACTTCTGCTGGTTTTATCAGAACATAACCTGGCGTTGCAAAAAGGTCGGCTCCGGCGTTTCGTGGGGTTACGAA
>JAKFEW010000118.1:0-38623 GCA_036675505.1 Candidatus Sericytochromatia bacterium | reverse complement strand
CTCGACGCGCTCGAAGAGTCGCGGCCCGACGAGGTCTACAACCTGGCGGCGCAGAGCTTCGTCGCGACCAGCTGGAAGCAGCCCGTGCTGACCGGCGAGTTCACGGCGATGGGCGTCACGCGCATGCTCGACGCCGTGCGCAAGGCCGCGCCGAAGGCGCGCTTCTACCAGGCCAGCTCCTCGGAGATGTTCGGCAAGGTCCGCCAGGTGCCCCAGACCGAGGACACGCCCTTCTACCCGCGCAGCCCGTACGGCGTCGCCAAGGTCTACGGCCACTGGATCACGGTGAATTACCGCGAGAGCTACGGCATGCACGCGAGCTCCGGGATCCTGTTCAACCACGAGTCCCCGCGCCGCGGCATCGAGTTCGTGACCCGCAAGATCACCGACGGCGTGGCGCGCATCAAGCGCGGGCTCCAGAAAGAATTGCTGCTCGGCACGCTGGACGCGCAGCGCGACTGGGGCTTCGCGGGCGACTACGTGCAGGCGATGTGGCTGATGCTGCAGCAGGAGCAGCCCGATGACTTCGTTATCGCGACCGGCGAGACGCACAGCGTGCAGGAGTTCTGCGAGCTCGCCTTCGGCCGGGTGGGGTTGGATTGGAAGGAATTCGTGAAGCAGGACCCGCGTTTCATGCGCCCGGCCGAGGTCGATCTGCTCATCGGCGACCCGAGTAAGGCCAAGCGGGTGCTCGGCTGGGAGCCGGTCGTCAGCTTCAAGCAGCTCGTCGAGATGATGGTCGATGCCGACCTGGCCCGCCTCACGCCGCAGGCGGGGCTCAGCAAGGTCGTGCCCGCGGCCGCGGAGCCGCTGCCGCTGGCCCCCAGCTGAGCCAGGCCACACGCGACGCCCCCATCCCCCTGCCGGGGTACGATGACGATATGTGCGCCTTCGTCCACCTGCTGATCGCAGCCCAGCTCCTCACAGGCCTGCCCGCCGCCGCCTCGCCCACCCCGCGGCCGGGCGAGGTCGCGGTCTCGCTGCGCCTGCGCCACGAGACGGACGCGGCCTGGCGCAAGCTCCAGGCGCTCGGCTGGGTGCAACGCAACGAGCTGCGCGTGATGACCGCGCTGCCGAACGGCCGCCGCGCGTGCATCGCGGTGTACGAGGGCACGCTGCCCGCAAAATCACTCGCCACGGCCCGCAAGCTCCCCGAGGTCGAATCGATTCAGGCGAACCCGGCCGCGGCCGGCCGGTGAGCGGCCCGCGCATCGGCATCGATGCCCGCATGTGGCGACACACGGGCATCGGCCGGTACATCTCGAACCTGGTCCCGCGCCTCGCGCGCGAGGTCGAGCTGGTCGCCTGGGTAGCGCCCGCGGACCTGGGCGACGCCTACGCGGCCTGGCGCGGCGTGACCGTCAGGCCCTGCCCGGCCCCGCTCTTCTCGGCCCAAGAGCAGCTCTTCTGGCGCGGCGAGCTGCGCGCCGCGCGCCTCGACCTCTTCCACGCCACCCACGTCAACGCGCCGCTCGCCCCGCGCGTGCCGATGGTCGCCACGCTCCACGACCTGATCCCCTTGCACTTCCCGCGCACCCACAACTCGCGCCTCGGCGAGGCCTACTTCCGGGGCATGTCGGCGCTCGTGCCGCGGGCCGCCACGCGCATCGTCACCCACTCGGAGGCCACCAAGCGGGACCTGGTCGCGCTGCGCGGCGTGGCGCCCACGAAAATCGCCGTGGTGCCGCTCGCGGCCGACCCGCGCTTCGCGGTGGCGCAATCGCCCGAGCGGCGCGCCGCCGTGCGGGCGCGCCACGGGCTCCAGGGCCCCTTCATCCTCTACACCGGCCAGTGGAAGCGCTACAAGAACCTCGAGACCCTGCTCCAGGCCTTCGCCGGGCTCGCCGAGCGGCCGGGGCTGCGGCTCGTGCTCGCCGGCCGCGAGGACCCCCAGGCGCCGCACGTGAAGGCGGCGATCAACGCGCTCGGCCTCGGTGAGCGCGTGGTCACGACCGGCTGGATCGCCGACGAGGCCGACCTGGTGGCGCTCTACCAGGAGGCCAGCGTCTTCGCCTTCCCCTCGCGCTACGAGGGCTTCGGCCTGCCGCCGCTCGAGGCGATGGCGGCCTGTGTGCCGGTGGTCTCGAGCAACGCCGGCGCGCTCGCCGAGGCGGTCGGTGACGCGGCGCTGGTGGTCGACCCTGACGATCCGGCCGCCTGGACCGCCGCGCTCCAGGCCACGCTGGACGACGACGCCCTGCGCGCCCGGCTGATCACGGCAGGCACCGCGCGCGTGCGGGCGCTGAGCTGGGAGCGGGTCGCTGCGGAGACCGCGGCGGTGTACCGCCAGGCGCTGTCGTAACCCGCCCCGCGGCGGGCAGGGTCGCGTGGTAGAATGGTTGCCCCCTCGTCTTGCCGGAACCCGCGTTGAAAGTCGCTCTCGTCCATGAATGGCTGACCACCCTCGGCGGCTCGGAGCGCGTGCTCCTGGCCCTCAGCCGGATCTGGCCGGGCGCGCCGATCTTCACGAGCGTCTACGGCGGCGCCCAGCTTTCGGCCGAGTTCGAGGGCCTCGACATCCGCCCGAGCTTCCTGCAGCGCTTGCCGGGCGCGACCTCGCACCACCAGGCGCTCCTGCCGCTCATGCCGCTGGCCTTCGAGCAGCACGACCTGCGCGGCTTCGATCTGGTCGTGAGCTCGCACCACGCCTGCGCCAAGGGCGTGATCGTGGACGCCGACGCGCTGCACCTCTCCTACGTGCACACGCCGATGCGCTACGCCTGGGACCTCACGCACGAGTACCAGGCCACGCTGCCCGGCTGGCAGCGCGCGCTGGCCTCGCCGCTGCTCACTTACCTCAGGGCCTGGGACGTGGCGAGCAGCTACCGCGTGGACCACTACGTGGCGAACTCGCAGCTGGTCAGGACGCGCATCGCCAAGACCTGGCGGCGGCAGTCCACGGTGCTGCCGCCGCCGATCCGGCTCACGGACTTCCACCTGGCCGACCCGGCCGAGCGCGGCGACCACTACCTGGTGGTCTCGCGCCTGGTGCCCTACAAGCGCGTCGACCTCGCGATCCAGGCCTGCCGCGCGGCCGGCGCGAAGCTGCGCGTGGTCGGCGAGGGCCCGCTCATGAAGCGCCTGCGGGCCGAGGCCGGGCCGAACGTCGAGTTCCTCGGCCACCTGCCGGACTTCGAGGTGCGGCGCGAGTACGCCCGCGCCCGCGCGCTGCTCTTCCCCGGCCGCGAGGACTTCGGCCTCACGCCGCTCGAGGCGATGGCCTCGGGCACGCCGGTGGTGGCCTTCGGCGAGGGCGGCGCGCGCGAGACGGTGGTGGACGGCGTGACGGGCGTGTTCTTCGCCGAGCAGACGCCCGAGGCGCTGGCGCGCGCGATGGCGATCGCCGACCGGCTGACCTTCGACCCGCAGGCGCTGCGCGCGCACGCCGCGGGCTTCGACGAGGCCGTCTTCGCACGCCGCATGCGCACGCTCGCGGAGTCGCTCTACGCCCAGTTCCGCGCGGGCGTGCCGACCACGCAGTTCCAGGTGCCGGACCTGGACCTGCGCGAGGGGAGCCTGGGATGACGGAGTACTCGGCCCAGGCCGCCCCCGCGCTCGGCCCAGCGACCCTCGGCACAGCCAGCCAGCCAGGCTGGGGGCGCAGCTGGGCCGGCCAGGCGCGCAAGGCCTACTTCGCCGTCGCCCCCGGCCTCGTCGCGGCCTCCGACGCCGCGATCATCGCGCTCAGCTTCCTCGGCTGCTACCACGCGCGCTTCGTCTGGAACTTCCTGCCCCCCGCGGCTCCGCCGCCCGAATACGGCCCGTACCTGCACGCCACGGTCCTGGTGGCCCTGGTCTGGACGGCCTGCCTCGCGCGCGTCGGCCTCTACCACCGCCGCCGCGAGCCCTCGCGCTTCGACGACCTCGCGCTGCTCGCGGCCGGCCTCACGGCGGGCGCCGGCGTCACGCTCGCGCTCTCGTTCTTCTACCGCAGCTTCTCCTACTCGCGCCTCGTCGCGGCCTACGCCTTCGGCCTGAGCCTGGTCGCGCTCGCGGGCTGGCACCTGCTCTTGCGGGCGCTGCAGGGCCTCGCGATCACCCACGGCTGGGGCGCGCGCACCACCTTGATCCTGGGCGCCAACCCGCTGGCTGCCGAGGTGGCCTCGCGCCTGCTCGGCCGGCCGCGGCTCGGCCACGCCGTGTGCGGCGCGGTGCGCCTGCCGGGCGACCCACCCGGCTTCACCATGCCCGTGCCCGTGATCGGCGAGCAGGCCGACCTGCCCGGCCTGCTCGCAGGCAGCCCGGCCGACAGCGTGATCGTGGCCTGGCCCGACGCGCCCACCGCCAAGCTGGTCGGCCTGATCCAGGCGGTCGGCTGCATGCGCGCGGGCATGGACGTGCAGGTCGCGCCGGACCTCACCGAGCTCATGACCGCCCGCCTCGCGACCACGACGCTCGACGGCATGCCGATGCTGGTCATCCGCGAGGTCGCGCTGCGCAAGCGCCGCAACCGGGCCGTGAAGCGCGCGATGGACGTGGGCCTGGCCGGCCTCGGCCTGCTCGCGGCCTCGCCCGTGCTCGCCTTGCTCGCGCTCGCCGTCCGGCTCGACTCGCCGGGCTCGGTGTTCTTCGCGCAAGCGCGGCTCGGGCGCGACGGCCGGCCCTTCACGATCTACAAGTTCCGCACCATGCCGCCCGACGCGGAGCCGGACGGCCCGGTCTGGGCCCGCCGCGGCGACGATCGCGCCACGCGCCTCGGCGCCTGGCTCAGGCGCTACAGCCTCGATGAGCTGCCGCAGCTCTGGAACGTGCTCACGGGCGACATGAGCCTGGTCGGCCCGCGGCCCGAGCGCCCGCACTTCGTCGACCAGTTCCGCGCGAGCGTGCCCAAGTACGACGACCGCCACCTGGTGCGCTGCGGCCTGACCGGCTGGGCCCAGGTCAACGGCCTGCGCGGCGACGTCAGCATCGAGGCGCGCACCCGCTCGGACATCTGGTACGTCGAGAACTGGACCGTCCTGCTCGACTTGCGCATCATGCTCAAGACCGTCGCCGAGATCTTCCGCCGCCCGGCCTACTGACCCCTTCGCCCCGCTTCCTGCTTGATCCTGCCCGGAGCCCCGATGCTGCAATCGTTCCTGCTGATCCTCACCTCGATCATCCTGTCGGTCTGCGGGCAATACGTGCTCAAGGTGGGCGCGAAGCAACTCGGCCAGCTGGGCGTCGAGGACGCGGGCCGCGCCGCCACCGTGGTCTGGGCCGCGGCGACGAACCCCTGGATCATCGGCGGGCTCGGCTGCTACGCCCTGGGCGCGGTCACCTGGATCATGGTGCTCACGCGCGTGCCGCTCTCGTGGGCCTACCCGATCCTGGCGCTCAACCAGGTGCTGATCCTGCTGGTGGCAGCCACCGTGCTCGGCGAGCAGGTGAACGCGATGCGCTGGGGCGGCGTGCTGCTCATCATCACGGGCGTGTTTCTCGTTTCACGCAGCTGAGGGCCCCGTTTACGCAGCTGAGGGCTCCGATTCCAGGAGCTGAGGGTCCCGCTCCGCGGGGTCGAGTCGCTCGAGCGTGGGATGCGCAGCGACTCCTGGCCAATTTGGCCACCAGCGCTGGGCCATTCAGCATTCATCACGTCGCGTCGTCCTCCTATCATAGGCGGGAGCGGCGCGATGCCGCCGAGGAGGGATGTACGATGATTGGGATGAATCGTTACGGCGTGGCCCTGGCGGCCGCCCTGGCCATGTCCGGCTGCGCGACCGGCTCGGCCCCTGGCACCGTCACGGCCGAGCCGGGAGCGGGCGCGCCGACGTTCGGGCTGCTCGCGGGGGACGTCGACGCCCAGGCGCGCGGGTGCGCCATCAAGATCACGGGCCGGGGCACGCTCGCCGGCGGGTACTCGGTCCGTGCGAGCGCGGTCGGCCAGGGCCTGCCCGACGCCAACAACGCCTACCCGGCCCGCGGCAGCGCCAGCATCCGCTCGCCTAACGGCACCGTCCGCTACGAGATCGACCACATCAACTACAACGCGAACACCACCTTCCTCTACGACTTCGAAGGCACCACGCTGATCCACCGGTTCGTCATCACGGACAACTTCCCGTCGGCCGATGCCTTCCAGTATTTCGTCGGCACCTCCAGCACCGCGGCGCTCCAGGGCCTCCTCACCTCCGGCGACTTCGTGCAGAACACCAGCCTGCCCGCCTGCCAGTAGGCCGCGGGGCGCCAACCGGCCAATCCTTCTCGTGCAACTTGCCCATGGGAAAACCCTCGGCCGTCCGCCGATCATGGTGGGCGGCCGCCGGGGGCGGCCCGGGCAGGCACACGAGACGGACTGGAGGTCTTCGGCATGCGGATTCTCGTCACTGGCGGCGCCGGCTTCATCGGCTCGCACCTCGTCGACCACTACCTGGCGGCGGGCCACGAGGTGGCCGTGCTCGACAACCTGTGCACCGGCAAGCTCGCGAACCTGATCGCCGTGATGGGTCGCCTCAGCTTCTTCTGCGCCGACGTCGCGGACAAGGCGGCGGTCGCCCAGGCGTTCGCGGCCTTCAAGCCCGACGTCGTCAGCCACCACGCCGCCCAGATGAGCGTGAAGGCCTCGACCGACGACCCCGTGCACGACGCCACCAGCAACGTGATCGGCCTGCTCCACGTGCTCGACGCCGCCGTGGCCACCGGCGCCCGCAAGGTGATCTTCGCGAGCTCGGGCGGCACGGTCTACGGCGACTGCCCGATCATCCCGAGCCCGGAAGACGCGCCGCTCGCGCCGATGAGCCCCTACGGCATCACGAAGATGGTGGGCGAGCACTACCTCAAGTTCTTCCAGGACGTGCATGGCCTCGACTACACGGTCTTCCGCTACGGCAACGTCTACGGCCCGCGCCAGGACCCGCACGGCGAGGCCGGCGTGGTCGCGATCTTCGCCAAGCGGCTGTTGGCCGGACAGGCCCCGCTGATCCACTGGGACGGCGAGCAGCGCAAGGACTACGTGCACGTCTCGGACGTCGCGCGGGCCAACCTGCTCGCGCTCGAGGCCGGCGCCAGTCGCGCCTACAACATCGGCGCCGGCATCGCGACGTCGGTCAACGAGCTCTACGCGGAGCTCGAGGCCCAGCTCGAGCTGGGCATCCAGCCCCAGTACGGCCCCAAGCGCGAGGGCGACGTCAGGCTCTCCTACCTCGACATCGCGCGCGTGCGCGAGGAGCTCGGCTGGGTCCCGCGCGTGTCGCTCGCCGAAGGCATGGTCGATACGGTCGCCTTCTTCCGCGAGCAGGTCGCGCGCGAGGCCCCCGCGCACTGGTGAGCGGCATGATACCCGGCCGGCTTTCAGCCGGGTATCATGCCTGGCATGGACACCTTCAAAGACGAGCCCGTGCTCCCCTTCCAGACCCCTGCCGCCTGGCGCGCCTGGCTCGACGCCCACCACGCGTGCCACAAGGGCCTCTGGCTGCGCATCTACGCCAAGGCCAGCGGCCTGCCCACGGTCACCTACGCCGAGGCGCTCGACGAGGCGCTCTGCTACGGCTGGATCGACGGCCAGAAGAACAAAGACGCCGCGGACAGCTTCCTGCAGCGCTTCACGCCGCGCAAGCCGCGCTCGCCCTGGTCGCAGCGCAACCGCGAGCACATCGCGAGGCTCACGGAAGCGGGGCTGATGATGCCCACCGGCCTGCGCGAGGTCGCGGCCGCCCAGGCCGACGGCCGCTGGGACGCGGCTTACGCGCCGCAGAGCACGATCGCGGAGCCCGCGGAGCTCGTGGCCGGCCTGGCGGCGGATCCCGCGGCCCGCGCGTTCTTCGATGGGCTGACCCGGGCCCAGCGCTACCAGTTCCTCTACCGCATCGAGACGGCCAAGAAGCCTGAGACGCGGGCGAAGCGGGTCGCCTGGGCGCTGGACCTGCTGGGCCGGGGCGAGAAGCCCAACGGCTGATCGCGCGGCGGTCGGCTGGCGGTCGTCACACCAGCCGCCAACCGCCAGGCCCGTCGAGCCCCAGCCGCCGGGACGCGAGCGCCCCCACGAACCGCCGGTCGTGGCTGACCAGCACGATCGCTCCCGGGTAGCCGGCGAGCGTCGCCTCGATCGCCTCGCGCGCGTCGAGGTCGAGGTGGTTGGTGGGCTCGTCGAGCAAGAGCACGTTCGCGCCGCCGAGCAGCAGCCGGGCCAGCGCCACCTTGGCGCGCTCGCCCGCGCTCATCGCGCCCGCCCGCTGGAACGCCCGCTCGCCGCGCAGCCGCAGACAGGCGAGCAGCAGGCGCGCGCGAGCCGGGTCCGGCCGCACGGCGAGCAGGTTGTCGAGCGCGGAGGCTGTGAGGTCCAGCTGCTCGGCCTCCTGGCCGAACCAGCCGATCCGCACGCCGTGGCCCCAGACCACCGCGCCGGCGTCGGGGGTGAGCTGGCCGAGCAGGAGGCGGATCAGCGTGGTCTTGCCGGCGCCGTTGGGGCCGAGCACGGCCAGGCGCTCGCCGCGGGCGAGGTCGAAGGTGAGGTTCTCGAAGAGCGGGCGATCGCCAAAAGCCTTAGCGAGCCCGCGCACCGCGAGCGGCAGGTCGCCGCTGCGCGGCACGAAGCCCCAGTCGAAGGCCGGGATCGCGTCGTCGAGCACCGGCCTGGGCGCTTCCGGCTCGCGCGCCGCGCGCGCCATGATCACCTTGGCGCTCTTCGCGACCTTCGCGGCCTTGGCCCTGTAGAAGGACTTGTCGCCGAGGCCCGGGCCCGCCGGGGCCTGCGCGACGTCGCGCGCGAGCGCCATGCGCTGGTCGGCCGCGCGGGTCGCGGCGTCATAGCGGCGCTGCTGGCCCGCGAAGGCCGCCCAGGCCTGCCGCTCGGCCAGCGCGCGGGCCTCGCGGTAGAAGCCGAAGCCCCCCTCGTAGACCGTGAGCCCACCCCGCCGCAGCTCGAAGACCCGCGACGCCGTCGCCTCGAGGAACGCGCGGTCGTGCGAGACGACCACGACCGCGGCCGCCTGCCTGGGCAGCCAGGCCTCGAGCCAGGCGCGGCCGGCCGCATCCAGGTGGTTGGTGGGCTCGTCGAGCAACAGCAGGTCGGCCGGCGTGAGCAGGAGCGCGGCCAGCATCGCGCGCGTGCGCTGGCCGGCCGAGAGCGTGCCCCAGGGCGCGTCGTGCAGGCCCGCGGGCAGGCCGAGGCCTTCAAGCACGCGCTCGGCGCGCGCCTCGAAGGCGTAGCCGCCGCGCGCCTGGTAGTCCTCGAGCAGGTCGGCCCAGCGGGACGCCGCGGCCGGCTCGTCGAGCCTGTCGGCGAGCTGGGCGAGCGCCGTGCGGCAGGCCGCGAGCGCCGGGTCGGCGCGCAGGACGTGGTCGCGCAGCGGCCGGGCCGCGGGGGCGTCGGGCACCTGCGCGACGGCGGCCACGCGCAGGTCGCGGCGGCGCACGATCGCGCCGGCGCTGGGCGCGGCGTCCCCGCCCACGAGGCCGAGCAGCGTCGTCTTGCCGGCGCCGTTGGGGCCTACCAGCGCGACCCGGTCGCCCGCGGCGAGGTCGAAGGTGACGTCCGAAAAGAGGTCGCCAGGCTGGGCCTGGTGCCGGAACGCGATCCGGCTCGCGGAAAGAATAGACATACAGATCCTCGCAGGCGCTGGGCGGCGGCCGCTCTGCGGCGCGCGCTCGCGCGGGGGGTTGGCCGTACGTCTAGTTCTTCATCGCGGTCGGGGACCTCACATCGGGGGACGATTCGATCGTAACACCCGCGTCAAGGGATTCTTTGTACTTGATCGCGCGCGCGCGGGGCCCCTGCTTCGCCGGTGGCCGCTTTCTGCTAACATCATGGGGCCGATTTCCCTCCAGAGGTGCCCCATGAGCGAGACCGCCCCCCGTTCCCTCGAGTCCGACCTGAAGGGCTGGCAAGAGAAGGTCTACGGGCCGATGGTGGCCAAGGCCCCCGAGCGCGCCGAGGCCGAGGGCACGCTCTCGGGCCTGCCGGTCAAGCCGCTCTACACGCCGCTCGACGTGCAGGGGCGCTACGAGGACCAGCTCGGCTTCCCCGGGCGCTACCCCTTCACGCGCGGCATCCAGCCCACGATGTACCGCGGCAGGCTCTGGACGATGCGCCAGTACGCGGGCTTCGGCACGGCCGCCGAGACCAACGCGCGCTTCCGCTACCTGCTCGAGCAGGGCCAGACCGGCCTCTCGGTGGCCTTCGACCTGCCCACCCAGATGGGCTACGACTCGGACGACCCGATGGCGCTCGGCGAGGTCGGCAAGACCGGCGTCGCGATCGACACGCTCGCGGACATGGAGACGCTGCTGGCCGCGATCCCGCTCGACAAGGTCACGACCTCGATGACGATCAACGCGCCGGCCGCGATCCTGCTCGCGATGTACCAGGTGGCGGCCGAGAAGCAGGGCGTGGACCCCCAGGTCATCTCGGGCACGATCCAGAACGACATCCTGAAAGAGTACATCGCCCGCAACACCTACATCTTCCCGCCCAAGCCCAGCCTGCGCCTGATCACGGACATCTTCGCCTACTGCAAAGACGCGATCCCCAAGTGGAACACCATCTCGATCTCGGGCTACCACATGCGCGAGGCCGGCTGCACGGCGGTGCAGGAGGTGGCCTTCACGCTGGCCGACGGCGTGACCTACGTGGAAGCCGCGATCGCGGCCGGCCTCGACGTCGACGAGTTCGCGCCGCAGCTCGCCTTCTTCTTCTGCTCGCAGATGGACCTGCTCGAGGAGGTCGCGAAGTTCCGCGCCGCGCGCAGGCTCTGGGCCACGATCATGCGCGAGCGCTTCGGGGCCAAGAACCCCAAGAGCTGGCAGCTGCGCTTCCACACCCAGACCTCGGGCGCGAGCCTGACCGCCCAGCAGCCCATGAACAACGTCGTGCGCACCACGATCGAGGCGCTCGCGGCGGTGCTCGGCGGCACGCAGAGCCTGCACACCAACGCGATGGACGAGGCGCTCTCGCTGCCCACCGAGCTCTCGGCGATGGTGGCGTTGCGCACCCAGCAGATCGTGGGCCACGAGTCGGGCGTCACGAACACCGTCGACCCGCTCGCGGGCAGCTACTACGTCGAGGCGCTGACCGACACGATCGAGGCCGAGGCCAAGGCCTACATGGCCAAGATCGCGGAGATGGACGGCATGCTGGTCGCGATCGAGCAGGGCTACGTGCAGGGCGAGATCGCCGAGGCGGCCTACCGCTACCAGCGCGAGGTGGACGGCAAGCGCCGCACGGTGGTGGGCGTGAACCGCTTCACGCTCGAGCACGAGGACGTGGGCGAGCTGTACCGCCACGACGGCACGCGCGAGGCGCACCAGAAGGCCGAGCTCGCCAGGCGCAAGGCCGGCCGCGACCAGGCCGCCGTGGACGCGGCGCTGGCGCGCGTGCAGGCGGTGGCTGCGAGCAGCGAGAACCTGATGCCGCCGATCGTCGAGGCCGTGCGGGCCTACGCGACCGTCGGCGAGATCTGTAATGTATTGAGATCGGTGTTCGGCCAGTACCGCGGGGTGGTGCGGATCTAGCCCGCGGGCGCTAATAGGCGCCCTTGGGCACCAGGCGGATCGCGTTCTCGCGCACGTCCACGACCACCAGGCGGCCTTGCGGATCGATCGCGAGGCCGGTGGGCAGGCCGAGGCCTTCGCCCTTGGCCGGGTCGAAGAGCGGCGCGCCGGGGCCGCCGACCGTGTAGATCTTGCCGTCCGGCGTGATCTTGCGCACGCGCGGCGGCACGGGCGGCAGGAGCTTGAGGTCGAGGCCCGTCTCCGTGGAGACGGAGTCACCCTCGATGGTCAGCGAGGCGATGTTGGACGTGCCGGCCTCGGTGAAGTAGAGGTTGCCCGCGGCGTCGAAGCAGAGCGCGGCCGGGCCGACCATCATGGCCGTCGCGGCGTCCGCGCCCTCCTCGGCGCGCTCCCAGCCCGGCTCGAGGCTGAAGAGCCTGGCGACCATCTCCATGCGCGACAGGCCCGCGACGTGCGCGATGCGCGGCGTGCCGCCCGGTTGGAGGCCCGTGATCTTGCGGATGCGCATGTTGCCCGTATCCGCGACGATCAGGTCGCCCTTGGCGTCGAAGGCGATGCCGAGCGGGGCCGTGAGACCCGCCTTGACGGCCTCGCCGCCGTCGCCGGCGTCGTCGCCCTTCTCGTCCTCGCCGTAGGGGCGCCCCGCGATCAGCTCGACCGTGTTGTCGGCGCGCAGCCGCGCGACCTGGTTGCCGCCGGAGCTCGCCCAGTAGATCAGGCCGTCGGGGCCGACCGCGATCGAGGAGCCGCCCTTGATGCCATGCTCGAACGCCGCGCGCGGCACGCCCGGCTGGAGCGGATCCTCGATCGGGTCTTTCTCGCGGCCGACCAGCTGGCGCACGATGCCGTCGGCGCCGAGCACGCGGATGCGCTGGTTGCGGCTGTCGAGCACGAGCAGGTCGCTGCCCTTGTAGGTGAGCGCGCCGGGCGTATCGAAGCGCGCGTCCACGGCCGGGCCGTCGTCACCCATATCGCCCTTCACGCCGCCCGCGATCGTGGTCAGCGTCTTGCCGTCGAAGCGCTTGATGCCGTGGCCGGTCGACTCGGCCACGACCATCAGGCCCTGGGGGTCGAAGGCCACGCCGGCCGGGCCGTTGAAGGGCAAGAAGCCGTCGCTCACCAGGGCGTCGCCGGTAGCGCCGGCGGCGAGCCGCCAGCTGCCGTCGGGCTGGCGGGCGTGCACGAGGTTGGTGCGGCGGTCGGCCACGTAAAGCGTGCCGTCCGGCGCGACGGCCGTGGCGGCCGGGGTGACGAGCGTGGGGGCGCCGGGCGCGGCCACGCCGTCGCCCGCGATGGCTTGCGTGGTGCCGTCCGGCGCGATGCGGTGGACGCGGTGGCCATCCTCCTCGACGACGTAGATCGTGCCGTCCGGCGCGAGCGCCATGTCGCCCTCGCCGACCGCGAGGCCGCCCAGGAGCTGGGTCCAGGCGCCGTCCTGCGCGCGCCGCCAGACCGAGCCGCCGGTATCGCCCTTATGGCGCAGCGCGAGCAGCGTGCCGTCGGCCGGCGCGATCAGGGCCACGCAGTCGCCGCCGCCACCCCAGTCGGGGCCTTGCACCTTGGTGGCGCTGCCGTCGGGGGCGATCGCGAGGATGCGCGCGGTCTTCTCCTCGCCCACGTACAAGGTGCCGTCCGGCCCGAGCGCGGCCGAGCGCGCCTCGACCAGGAGCTCGGTGGCCTGGCGGCCGTTCGGCGGGCCCGGGTCCGTGCCGCCGCCCGCTACGGCGACCGGCGCGCCGGTGGCCGCGACCTTCCAGACGCGCCGGGCGTCGGGGCTCACGAGGTACATCGTGCCGTCCGGCGCGAGCGCCATGTCCATCAGGTCGGGCACGTTGTAGGGGAGCTTGCCGCCGGTGCCGTCGAGGAGCGTCGTCAACTGGCCCTGCGGCGAGACTGTGCGGACGCGGCCGAAGCTGGCCTCGCCGATGTATAGCGTGCCGTCGGCGGCCACCGCCAACGTGTGCGGCGCCTGGAGCGCCACGCGGTCGGCCGGCATGCCGTCGCCGAGGCCGCCGAGCAGCAGCACCTCGATGTCGGCCAGCGTCTTGTCGACGGTGGGGGCTTGCTTGCGCAGGTCGTCGGTGAGCGCGAGCAGCGCCTCGGCCTTGTAGTCAGGCGCCTTGCCGATCAGGCCGCGCGCCGAGTCGATCTCGCGGCGCAGGCGCTCGGCCTCGGGGGCCGGCAGCTTGTCGAAGGTCTTCTGGTCGCCCTTCACGAAGCGCGTGAGCACGTAGGTGGCACCCAGCGTGGCGGCCGTGTCGATCGCCACCTCGCGCGCGCCGGCCGCGGGCCTGGTGAGGATCGCCGAGAGCTCGCCGCCGTTCCAGAGCTTCGTGCGCAGGACCAGGTTCTCGGCCGGCAGCCGCGCTTCGAGCTTGTAGCCGCCCTGGCCGTCGCTGCGCGCGACGATCGGCTTGCCCTTGGCGTCGGTGAGCAGGCGCCCGGCCGCGTCGTGGACCGTGACCTCGGCGTCCGCGAGCAGGAACTCCTGCGCCGTGGCGCCGGCCGCGCCCGCCTGCAGCGCCGTGTACTTGGTCTTGCTCACGATCCCGCCGCCGTTGTTCGCGATCAGCCCGCCGCCGTGGTCCGAGACCAGGCCGCCGCCGTGGTCCGAGATCAGGCCGCCCGTGTTGTTGCTGATGATGCCGCCGCCGTTGTTGGCGATGAGGCCCGCGCCCTGATCGCTGAGCAGCTTCACCTTGCCGGTCAGCGTGACGACCGGCCCGGTCGCAGGCACGATGCGCGTGGTCGCCTGCGGATCGATGCGGCTCACGAGCGGCGGCCGCGCGCCGGTGGGCGTCTGGGTGGTGGCGCTGGTCTTGGTCGACTTGCGCGCGGGGCTCGTGCCCGTGGGTGCGCCTTTCCCGCCCGTGCAGGCCGTGACGGTCCACAAGGCAGCCACGAGCACCAGGGTCAGGCGACGCGATCTCATAATGGCCACCTACCACAACCGGGCGAGCGACAAACCCTGTTTTGCGCTCCGCAGCGCGCTCAGGCGCCGTGGGTCGGCTCGGGCCGGGCGAACTTTACACAAATTTATCGTGTTTTAAAGCACGATTAAGTCGATCATAACCTATATATAACCTGAACACCTCAATGGATTCTGGAGGTCACCCGTGCCGCAGTTGCTCTCGCACCGTACACGTTCGCTGCCCCTGGATGGCGCCCGCGCGCTGCAGGCCGCCTTCGAGCTCGCCAGCGAGGTCGTCGCCGAGACGGCGGCAGGCCCTGCCGACTTCGACCGCGCCCTCATGCGGGTCGAGCTCGCCGTCAGGCGCTGTCGGGCGGCCTTCCTGGCCCAGGACCACCACGAGGCCGACGCCGCCCTCGCGTACCACGACCGCGCCTCGGCCGAGCTCGCCGGCGAGTTCGTGCCGCTGTATTACCGCAAGGCCGTGCTCGACAACGTGCTCGCGCGCTACGAGCGCGCCGCCCGCGGCCTGGTGCGCGCCTCCGCCTGATCGCGGCGGGTCCGTGTCACGCCCCGTGGCCCTTTCGGGCCACGGGGCGCTCGCGTCTTGGTCCGTGTAGAATGCTAGGCCATGCCGCAGACCCACACCTACGACTACCCCCGCCCCATGGTCACGGTCGACGTGGTCGTCTTCACGATCATCGACGACGCCCTCAAGGTCCTGCTGGTACGCCGGGCCCAGGCGCCTTTCAAGGGGCAGTGGGCGATCCCGGGCGGCTTCGTGGGCATGGACGAGGCCCTCGACGCCGCCGCGCGGCGCGAGCTCGCCGAGGAGACCAACGTCTCGGACATCTGGCTCGAGCAGCTCTACACCTTCGGCCGCCCCGATCGCGACCCGCGCGGCCGCGTGATCTCGGTGGCCTACTACGCGCTCATCTCGGCCGAGCGGCGCGAGCTGGTGGCGGCGACCGACACCGACGCGGTGAGCTGGTTCTCGGTCTACGACCCGCCGGCGCTCGCCTTCGACCACCAGGAGGTGATCGATTACGCGCTGACGCGCCTGCGCTGGAAGCTGGACTACACCTCGGTCGGCTTCCAGCTGTTGCCGAAGAAGTTCACCCTGTCGGAGCTGCAGCGCATGTACGAGGTGATCTTGCGCAAGGAGCTCGACAAGCGGAACTTCCGCAAGAAGATCCTCTCGATGGGCATCCTCGAGGCGCTCCAGGAGACGGAGATGAAGGGCCCGCACCGGCCCGCCCAGCTCTATTCCTTCAAGGAGAGCGAGTTCATCCACTGGAAGGACCGCGGGATCATCTTCCCCTTCTAAACAGCATCAGTGGTAACGCGCCCAGCCCGGGCCGCCTCAGATCACCTTTTCGAGCAGCAAGAAGCGCTCGATCAGCATGCGCGAGGCCGCGTAGGCCATCGGCGAGTCCGCCTTCAGGCGCGTCTCGAGCAGCGCCGCGAGCCTGTCGAGCTCGCCGATCAGGCGCTTCTGGCCCGGCGCGCCCACCTCCTGGGCGGTCGCGAGGTGGCCGCGCAGCAACCTGAGCTCCGCCAGCGCCGAGGTGTTCTGGCCGATGCGCACGTAGGTGTGGACGGTCGAGGCGTTCACGTAGGCCTTTTTGACCTCCTCGCGCGCGAGCGCCGGCTGGGCCGCGGCGGCCGGCCGGGCCGTCGGGCGCGGGGTCGGCTTCACGGTCGGCGCCGGCCGCGGCGTGGCCGTCGGCTTGGGAGTGGGAGTGGGGGTGGCCGTCGGCTTGGGGGTGGGGGTGGGAGTAGGGGTGGGGGTCGGCGTGGGCCGCGGCGTGGGCTTTGGCGTGGGCTTTGGCGTGGGTGAGGGGCTAGGCTTCGGCGTGGGCGTAGGCCGTGGCGTCGGCGTTGCGGTGGGCCGCGGCGTCGGCCGAGGGGTCGGCGACGGCGTCGGTTTCGGCGTGGGGGTGGGCCGCGGCGTGGGCTTTGGCGTCGGGGTGGGCGTCGGGGTGGATCGCGGCGTCGCCGTCGGCAGCGGGGTCGGCGTGGCGGTCGGTCGCGGCGTAGGCCGCTGCTTCGGCGTTGCGGTGGGCCTGGGCGTCGGGGTAGGGGTGGGCGTCGCGGTAGGCCGCGGCGTAGGCGTAGGCGTCGGCTTCGGCGTAGGCCGCGGCGTCGGGGTCGGCGTGGGGGCAAGCCGCGGCGTGGGCGTGGGCCGCGGGGTCGGCGCGGCCGTGGGACGCGCCGTCGGCCGGGGCGTGGGCGTGGGTTTCGGGCTGGGCGTCGGCGTGGGCACCGGCGTCGGGGTGGGGCGCGGCGTCAGGCGCGGGCGCGGCGTCGGCGTCGCGACCGGCGGCGACTCCGGCGGCAGCGGCTGCAGGGTCTCGCCCGCCTGGACCGCCGTCACGTCATCCAGGAAGCGATTCATCGCGTCGTTCGCCGCCTCCTTGCGGCCCGCCGCCAGGCGCTGCAGCCGCGCCGCGCGGGCGTCGAGCGCGCGCAGCTGGCGCACCTGCTCGGCTGGCATGTCGAACATCGCCTCGGCCAGGCGCTGGCGCAGCAGCGTCGCGGCCTGCTCGGCCGCGACGAAGTCGTCGGTCTCGAGCGCGCGCTGCGCCTTGTAGGCCATCACGAGCACGCGGTCGAGCACCTCGAGCAGGCGATCTTCGGCCGGGGCCGTCTCGTCGGGCGAAGGCATGGCCTGCGCGGTGATCGCGCGGGCCGGGCGGGCCGCGTCGACGGGCAGGGCCGGCGTCGCGAGGAGCATGGCCGTCCCGACGGCGACGCAGGCGGCGCGCAGGGCGAGGGCGTGGATGGGGCGAGGGCGACGGGGCTGCATGTCGGCCTCATTGTAGAGGTCGAACTGGGTTCCCACAATGGGCGCGACGGCCGACGGGCGCCCGGGGTATGAAGGCGCCATGGCTTATCTGCTGTTCCCTGGCCGTCACCTCGTCAACACGCGCTTCCAGGAAGCCTGCCTGCTAGAAGCGCTCAGGCGCCCGCTCACGGACCTGCCGACGTTCGGCGGCCCCAAGCCGGCCGAGTCGCTCGACGAGGTGGTCTTCGCGATCACGAGCGCGAACCAGTCGCACTCGCGCTACAACCCGATCCCCCTCCACGTGCGCGCGGTGGGCGTGGACCGCTTCGCGCGCCGCCTGAAAGACGCCCTCGAGATCGAATACCGCATCGTCGGCGTGCCGCACTTCGACAGCACCGAGCGGTTCTGCGACCACGTCCTCAAGGCGGTCCGCGAGGACACCGAAGACGACCTGCTGCTCACGCCGGCCAACACCGTGGTGCTCTGCTCGACGCCCGGCCTCATCGAGGACTGGGCCGCGCTCGGCTTCGCCGTGCTCACGGCCGAGCATGCGGGCGAAGCCGCGCCGCCCCGGGCGCAGCGGCCGATCGACGTCGTGAAGCGCATCGCGGACCTCGGCGCGGCCTGGGCGATCGATCGTGAGCTCCGGCTCGCGCTCTCGCCGGCCTGGCACGCCCTGCTGGCCGACTTCCCCGAGGTGCCCCGCCGGATCGCCAGGCTTTACCGCGACCCGCTGCTCACCGAGGCGGGCGGCCTCACCGAGACGCGCGACTACAGCACCTACGCGCGCGCGATGGATGCGATCATCCAGCTCAAGTTCCGCGAGATCAGCCCGGGCATCACGCCGGGCAAGATCGTCGATGAGGGCTGCGCCGACGGCGCGCTGCTGGTCGAGCTTGCCAAAGCCTACCCGGACTCGGACTTCATCGGCATCGACATCGCGAGCGAGTTCATCGCGCGCGCCCACGAGCGCCAGCGCGCCGGCGAGTTCGGCGGGGCCTTCGTGCACTTTCATCAGCGCAACCTGCTCGAGCCGATCTTCGAGCCGGCCTCGATCGACACCACGATCTGCAACTCGACCCTGCACGAGCTGTGGAGCTACGGCACAGGCCAGGCCACCGTGGACGCCTACCTGGCCGAGAAGTTCCGCCAGACGCGCGCGGGCGGCTCGCTCGTGATCCGCGACGTGGTCGGCTTCGCCGAGCGCGACCGCCAGGTGCTCATGCTGTGCGCGGACACGGACGGCACGAACGACGACGCCTTCGAGGACTTCACGACCACCGCGGCGCTGGCCGCTCACCTCCAAGGCCTCTCGACGCGCGCGCGCTTCAAACGCTTCGCGCGCGACTTCCAGGCCGACCTGCGGCGGCAAGGGCGGCGCGGCGAGGCATCCAAGGTGCGCTACGAGGAGGTCGACGTCGCGGGCAAGCCCGGCTTCCGGCTGCGCTGGCAGGACGGCGTCGAGTTCCTGACCAAGCTGACCTACGTCGACAACTGGCGCGCTGAAATGAACGAGACGTTCGCGTTCTGGAGCTTCGACGAGTGGAAGGCCGCGCTCCGGCGCGCCGGCTTCGCGGTCGTCGAAACGCCCGACGCGCCCGCGCAGGGCTCGCACGCGTACCTCAACGCCTGGCGCGTCGAGCACGACTTCCAGGGCAAGGTGGCTTTCTACGCCGAGGAGCCGGAAGGCCAGAGGCCGTTGCCGCTGCCGCTGCCGCCCACGAATATGCTCTTGATCGGCCGCAAGCCCGGCTGACGCGCGTCGGCGGCGGCCCAGCACAGCTGGGCTGCGAGCAGCTCGGCCGATGTCAGGCCGGGCTTGTCCGGCGGGACCCGTTCGGTCGCCATGATCGTCACCTCCATCCAGCGGGGCGCCCCATCCAGGCCCCGGTGGTCCATGGTCGCATGACGTGGGTAACGAGCGGCTAACGGAACCCTAGAGCAGCGCGGGCTCATAGGTCGTCCCGCCTTGCGTGGTGGGGTAGACGCTCGTGTCCGTCGGCGGCTCGTCGCGCGGGTCGGTCGGCGCGGCCGTGGCGTGGCTGGTCGAATCGGTCCAGGTCGAATCGGTCGGCGCGAAGCCCGTGGGCTCGGGCGCGGGCGTCGACGTGTCGGCCGGGCTGGTGGGTGCGGGCGTGGGCTCGGGCTCGTCGGCGATCGGCTCTTCGTCGTCCTCGGCGCCGTCCTCGCCGTAAGGCTCGGGCTCCTCGGCGTCGGCGCCGGTCGGCTGGCCGTCGGCCCAGTCGCCCACGCCGTCGCCGTCGCCATCCGCGCGCCAGGGCCCCGCGTCGATCGCCGACTCGCTCGTGCCGTCGTTCTGGTCGTCGGTATCGTAGGCGTCCGGCAGGCCGTCGCCGTCGCTGTCGGGGCCGCTCGCCTCGGCCTCGTCCGGCACGCCGTCGCCGTCCGCGTCGCGGTCGGCGGTATCGGTGAGGCCGTCGCCGTCGTCGTCGGCGTCTTCGGTATCGGGAATGCCGTCGCCGTCGTCGTCCGGGTCCCGGGCGTCGGGCACGAAGTCGTAGTCCGTGTCGTCGCCCATCTGCGCGTCGAAGGCGACCCAGTCGAAGTCCGCGGGCAGCGCGAAGCGCGTGGCGTCGGTGTCGTCCGGGTCGAAGGCGTCGGCCACGCCGTCGCCGTCGGTGTCGGCGGCCTCGCCGGTGTCGGGCACGCCGTCGCCGTCGTCGTCGGCGTCGACGGTGTCCGGGATGCCGTCGCCGTCGTCGTCGGCATCGCTCAGGTCGCTCGTGCCGTCGTTGTCGTCGTCGGCGTCGGCCTCGTCGGGCAGGCCGTCCTCGTCGAGGTCGTGGTCGCGGTCCTCGGCCAGGATGTCGGTCGTGGCGTCGTCGAGCCCGTCGCCGTCGTCGTCGGCGTCGATGGCATCGGGAATGCCATCGTTGTCGTCGTCCGGATCGTTCGCGTCGGCCAGGCCGTCGTTGTCGTCATCGGTGTCCTTGACGTCGCCCACGCCGTCCTTGTCGCGGTCGTGGTTCTCCTCGCGGTCGTAGGTGAAAGCGCCCTCGTCGGCGGCGTCCGGCGCGCGATCGCCGTCGTCGTCGAGGTCCCGCGCATCCATCTGGCCGTCGCCGTCGGCGTCGAGGCGCTCGAGCGGGTTGGCCTGCACCTGGGCGCTGCCCTCGGTCTGGCTGATCGCGCCGAGGTCGTAGGTGGCGTCCGCGCCGAAGCGGGCCCATTCCTGGCTGCGCCCGCCGCCCGTGGCGTAGACCAGCGGCGTCGCCGAGCCGCTCTCGCGCTCGATCTGGATCGTGACGACGCCGAAGTTGTGCTCGCCGCGCGGCCGCACCACGAAGCGGAAGACGCCGTTGGCGTCCGGCGTGGTGAGCAGCGAGCGGCCGTTGGCCATGACCAGCCGCACGTGCACCCCGTCGGGCGCGGCGGCGACCCTGTAGGCCTGCGCCACCGGCAGGCGCGAGAACACGATGCCGCCGTCGTGCAGGACCGGCGCCGGCAAGCGACCGCCCACCGCGAAGCCGCCCTGCGGGGGCTTCGCGAACACGATGCCGCCGTCATGCAGGACCGGGGCGGCGGGCTTCACCGGCGCCGAGGGCGCGGCCGCAGGCACGATCGGCAGGCCCGTCGCCGTGATGCCGGTGGGCGCAGCGCCGCTCGGCGAGAACGGCTGGCAGCCGACCACCGCGATCAGGAGGGCGAGCGAAAGGAGCGGCAGGGCGCGCATCAGGGTCTCCGGGAGGTTGACTTGCTTCCTCCATATACCCATACGTGGCATAACGAGCCCGTGACGGCGCGATCGCGCTTCGTCGCGGAAACCGCCAGATCAGCTAATGCCCGGCCACCAGGCTCGCCAGGTCCGCGGGCGGCGTGGCGTCGAGCAGCTCGCGGAAGCGCCGCTCGACCAGCCGGAAGTGCTGGACCGCGCGGTGCGGCTCGCCGGCCTCGAGGTAGCGCAGCATCAGCTCGCGGTTGAGCTCCTCGGAGAGCGGGTCGATCTCGAGCGCGCGGTGCAGCAGGCCCATGATCGCCTCCGGCCGGCCCTCGTCGTAGATCGCGAGCAGGCGACGGCAGGCGTCGAGCGCCTTCTCCTGGAAGCGGTGGCGCAGCGCGATCGCCCACTCCTGCTCGACCTCCGGCAAGAAATCGCCGCGGTACAGCGCGACGGCGCGCTCGAGCGCCGCGGCCTCCTCGGCCGAGGAGGCCTGGAGCCGGGCCGCGCGCAGCGCCTGCTCGAAGTGCTGGGTGTCGACTTCCACATGGGCCTGCCAGTTGAAGGCGTAGCGGCCGTCGGCGCGCAGCACGAAGCGCGAGGGCTGGCCCTTCTCGAGGCCGGGCTCGAGCGCCTTGCGCAGGCGCATGAGCGTCATGTTCATGCTGGCGTCGGTGACCTCCTCTTGCGGGTAGATCGCCTCGAACAGCGCGGCTTTCGTCGCGCCCTCGGGCGCATGCAGCAGGAACGCGAGCAGGTGCTTGGCGCGCGCCGTCTGCCACTCGCGCTCGCCGACCTCGCGCTCGCCGCGCGTCACGCGCAGGCCGCCGAAGCAGCGGATCGTGAGCTCGGGCGTCCGCTCGGCCGCGGGCGCCTGGACGGCGGGCGTGGCCGGGGCGTCGCCGGTCCGGCGCGCGGCCAAAAGGCCCGTGAGCTGCTCGGTCTCGGCGAGCAGGTGCTGGTAGCCGAGCTTGCGCGCGCGCGTGGCGAGCGTGTCGATCAGGCCGCTGGCCTCGTCGAGCCCGCCCTCGGCGATCGCCACGCGCGCCCGCACGGCCGCGAACTCCGAGATCGCGTCGACGCGCGCGGGCCCGCCCATGATCGCGGCCACCTCGTCGGCGCGCCGGCGCGCGCCCGTCACGTCGCCCGCGAGCACCGCGCACTCGGCCTGGAAGTTCAGCGAATACGCGAGCCCGAGCGTGTCGTTGACGCGCCGGGCGAGCAGCTCGGCGGCCTCGTAGGCGGCCTGGGCCTGGTCGAGCTCGCCGGTGCGCTGGCGCGCGAGGCCGAGGATCCGCAGCGCGTAGCCCTCCTCGCGCGTGAGCCTGAAGCGGCGCGCCATCGCGAGCGCGTCCTGCGCGGCCACCAGGCCCTCGGCCGGGCGGTCGAGGTAGGTCAGCACCAGCGCGCGGTTGATCGGCGTCATCCAGACCGCAGGCCCGCCGTCCTCGGCCGGGCGCTGGAGCGCGGCGTCGTAGCTCTCGAGCGCGCGGCGGAACTCGCCGAGGCGCGTGTAGCACACGCCCAGGTTGTGGATCGCGCGCGCTTCGGCGTAGCGGTCGTCGAGGCGGCGCGAGAGGCGCAGGGCGGTCTCGTAGCGGGCGATCGCCGTGGCCGTGTCGTCCTCGAGCAGCGCGAGGCCGCCCTCCACGATCAACACGTCGAGCTGGGGCCGCTCGTCGCCGTTGAGCCCGCCGATCGCCTCGGCCAGACGCTCGCGCGCGGCGGCCACCTGGCCGCGGCTGGCTGCCGTCTGGGCCTGCCTGAGCCTGGCGAGTGCGCGGCCGGGCGGGCCGGGCGTCGGGCCGAAGCCCTCGACGGCCTCGGCGAGCAGCTGCTCGGCGCGCTCGAAGTCGCCCCAGCGGCGGTGCAGCTCGCCCTGCGCGAGCAGCAAGCTGGGCCTCGCGGCCTCGCGGCGGCCCTCGTCGCCGGCGAGCGCCAGCGCGGCCAGCGCGCCTGCCAGCGCCTCGCCGCGGCCCTGGGCGAGCCAGTCCTCCGCGACCGCCTCGAGCCGCTCGGCGGCCAGGGCCACCTCGCCGGCGTCGACCCAGAAGCGCAGCGCGGTCGAGGCCTGGCCCGTGCGGAAGTAGTAGTCGCCGATGCGCCGCGAGAGCGCGCGGCGCTCGTCGCGTGGCACCTCGGCCGCGAAGCGGCGGCGCAGCAGGTCGCGCAGCAGCGGCGGCAGCGCCCAGCGCTCGCCGCCTGCGTCGGCCTGCGGCAGGATCAGGCGGTGCGAGAGCAGCATCGCGCGACGCTCGGCCGTGAGCGGCTCGCCCAGGGCCTCCTCGCAGAGCGCGGCATCGAAGGCGTCCACCAGCGCGAGCCGGCCGAGCAGCGCGCGCACGTCGGCCGGCAGCGTGACGAGCACCTGCTCGTCGAGGTAGGCGTCGAGCAGCGCGGGCGTCATGCCCATCGCCGCGGGCCAGCCCCCCGTGGTCGTCCGCAAGGCCTCGAGCTCGGGCCGGGCCAGCTCCGGGCGCAGGGCCTGCAGCTCGGCCTCGTCGAAGGCCAGCGCGGCCTCGTCGAGCACGTGCAGCCGCTTGCGGGCCTGCAGCGCCGCGAGCTCGAGATCCGGCTGGCGCCGGGCGACCAGCACGAGGCGCACGGTCTCGGGCAGGTACTTGAGCGCGCGCGTGAGCAGCGCGTCGAGCGAGGGCGAGGCCGCGAGGTGGTAATCGTCGAGCACGAGCGCGACGGGCGCTTCGACCTGCTCGTCGAGGTCCGCGAGCAGCGCGGAGAGCGCCGCGAGCGCGCCTTCACGCTCCTTGGCGCGGCCGAGCAGGGCGCTCGCTTCCGTGCGGAAGCCCGGCAGCGCGCGCTCGAAGGCCGAGATCACGTAGGTGAGGAAGACGTCGAGCGCGGCATCCTCGGCGTCGAGCGTGACCCAGGCGGTCGGGCGACCCTGGCACCAGGCCGCGACCAGCGCGGTCTTGCCGTAGCCCGAGCCCGCGAAGATCGCGGCGTGCCGCCCTTCGGCCATGGCGGCGTCGAGGGACGCGAGCAGGCGTGGCCGAGCGACATGCTCGCCCCAGATGGGCGGCAGCACGAGCTTTTGACGAAGCAGGGGGGATGACACAGCCCTTTTGTACCCAGTCGCGGCGCTCAAACCGCCCCTTGGTCTTTCATCCCTCGGGCCTGGGCCGGGCCGCGCGCCTCAGGCCTCGGCGTCGCTGCCCTTGGCCAGCTCGTCGAGCTCGCGCAGGCGGTCGCGCTCGCGGCCGGCGAGGAACTCCTCGCGCGTGATCGAGCCGTCGCTGTTCACGTCGTAGCGCTTGAAGCGCTCGGGGTCGGCCAGCTTGTCGAACAGGCTGCGGCCCTCGTCGAACTCGTCCTCGCTCAGCACGCCGTCGTAGTTGACGTCGCGCGCGAGGAACGAGAACTCGTCGACCGCGAGGGCCGCTGTGTCGTCGTCGAGCGGCTTGGCGGGCGCGGGCGCAGGCTCGGGCAGCTCGGTGGGTTCGGTCATCGCAAGGGGCCTCCGGTGGCGCGCCGCAGGGCGCGGAACGGGAACGTACGGTTCCTATATTCCCAGCAGCCCTTTTCCTCTCCCCTAGACGGCGCTCGAGGTCTTGACCCGCACGCCGGCGGCCTTGAGCGCGTCGATCGCGCGCGCCACGTCGCCTGGCTGGAGCTCCACGCCGCGCGTGGCGTCCTCGATCACGGTCGTGTCGAAGCCGGCCGAGCGCAGATCGAGGGCGGTCGCCTTCACGCAGTAGTCGAGCGCGAGCCCGACCACGTCGACGGCGTCGACGTTCTGCTCGCCGAGCCAATCGAGCAGGCCGGTCGAGCAGATCCGGTCGTTGTCGTAGCAGCCGCTGTAGGAGTCCACCTCGGGATCCATGCCCTTGCGGAAGACCCGCGCGACGCGGCTCAGGTCGAGGGCTGGGTGGAATTCAGCGCCTTTGGTGCCCTGCACGCAGTGCTCGGGCCACATCACCTGGGGCCGGCCGTTCAGGTCGCAGAGCTCGCCGGGCGCCTTGCCCGGGTTGTTGCTGGCAAAGCTCTTGTGGTTCACGGGGTGCCAGTCCTGGGTGGCGACCACCAGGTCGTAGCCGGCTTGCAGCTGGTTCACAATCGGAATGATCTGGTCGCCCTCTTTGACGGCAAGTGTCCCCCCTGGACAAAAGTCATTCTGGATGTCGACCAGGATCAAGGCAGTTTTCGCCATCATCGCCTCCTGCTAGGCTTTCACGGTGTCGAGCGTGCGCACGTAGGCGCGCAGATCCGCGAGTTCGCGCTCGAAGTTGCCGCTCAGGATCGGGAAGCGGCACCAGGTCTTGGGATCGAGGTTCTCGTCGTCGAGGTGGAAGCTCGGCGCGTAGCGCTCGCGCTTCCACTGGTTCTGGCACCAGAGCTTGTAGAAGCGCTCCACCCAGAGCGCCAGATCGGCGTCCCTGTAAGTCCTGCCGAACAGCGCGCGGGCCAGGTGGAAGACCTCGAGCGGCATCTTCTTGTCGCGGATCGCCGCGCGCTCGATCGCGTCGAGCACGGGGTAGGGCATCAGGTCGCTCTCGTCGGTCTGCACCTTCTCGGCCGGGCGCAGCTCGGCGGTGGGCGCCTGGCGGGTGACCAGGCCGAGCGCCGGCATCGGGGCGAGGGCGCCCAGGCCCTCGGTCTCGATGTAGCACAGCCACTCGCGCAAGAAGGCCTTGTCGATGCCGCCCAGCGGCATCAGGCCGCCGGCCGTGTCGCCGTCCATCGTCGCGTAGCCCACCGCAGCCTCGGAGCGGTTGCTGGTGGTGAGCAGCAGCGCGCCTTTCAGGTTCGCGAACATCCAGATCGAGGGCGCTCGCACGCGGGCCTGGATGTTCTGCAGCGCCACGTCGTCGGTGGTCCAGTCGAGCGGGCGGCCGATCGCCGCCTGCACGATCTGCTTGTAGCCCTCCACCAGCGCGTCCACGTCGAGCTCGTGGTGCTCGGCCCCGACGGCCTCGGCCACGCCTGCGGCGGCCTCGCGCGTGACAGCGCCGCTGTTGCGCGTGGCCTGGTAGGCACAGGTGAGCAGCCTGCGCGTGACCGCGCGGGCGTCGCCGCGGGCCTCGCCGATGCCCGGCACGTGCGCGATCTTCGCGAGGAAGCGGTCCCAGCCGAGCTCCTCGGTCGCGAGGCGCGTCATCAGGTGCACCAGCACCGCGCAAGCCGTCGAGTCCGCGCCGCCCGAGAGCGAGACCACGAAGCCGCGGCTCTTGCTCTTGCGCATGTAGTCGAAGAGCGCGAGCGAGACGGCCCGGCCGAACTCCTCGTCCTTGATGCGCGCGGCGGACTCCCAGGCCGCGGGAATGGGCTCGACCGGCGCGCCCTCCCAGGCGAGCTCTGGGAAATCGAAGGCGGCCTTCACGAAGTAGGCGTCGGCCTCGCGCGACACCTCCGGCCGGAAGCTGGCGCTGCGCCGCTGGGCGAGCCGGGTGTTCTCGAGGTCGATCACGGCCGCGGTCACGCTCACGTCGTCGAACGAGAAGCGCGGGCCGAGGCCCAACATCTTGCCGCCCGAGGCGATCAAGGCGCCGCCGTCGTAGATCACGCGGCCGGCCTCGCAGCCGAGCAGGTTCGCGTAGACGTAGCTCGCCGAGAAGGCGCGTGAGCCCTCGATCACGAAGCGCTGGCGGATGTCGTCCTTGTGGAAGGCAAAGTGGCTGGCGCTCGGGTTCAGGATCACGTCGACGCCGCGCACGGCCAGGTCCGCACCAGGGCGCTTGGCGACCCAGGCGTCCTCGCAGATCTCGAAGCCGACCTTCACGCCCGCCACGTCGAAGCCCAGGTCGCCGAGCGGGTAGCGCACGCCGCCCACCTCGACCTCGGTGCGCACGCCAGCCGGCCAGGGCTTGAACCAGCGCGGCTCGTAGTGGATGCCGTCGCCCGCCAGGTACTTCTTGGCCGCGAAGCCCAGGATCTTGCCGTCGCCGAGCAGGGCCGCGGCGTTGAAGATGCCGTTCTGGTGCACGAGCGGCAGCCCCAGGCAGACCAGCATGTCGCGCGTGGCCGGCAGGATCTCGAAGAGCACGCGCAGCGCGGTCTCCTGCACGCCCGGCGCATGGAACGCGTCCTCGCAGCCGTAGCCCGTGATGCAGAGCTCGGGCAGGCACAAGAGCGAGACGCCCTGATGGCGGGCCTCTTCGATCGCGCGCAGGATGTGCGCCTTGTTGCTCTCCCAGGCGAGCGGCGTCTGGTTCAGCACCGCCGCGCCGACCTTGATCAGTTTCATGGCTGCGTCCTCGCCTTCAAGGGTGGGTTCTGAGGTAGCTGGCCAACAGGCCGGCCACGGGCTTCACGCTGAGGTAGGGCCCCGCGAGCTCGCGCGCGCGCGGGTGGGTGTCGGTGCAGGCGATCCTGTCGATCATGCCGCTCGCCTCGAGGCGCGCGAGCGCCTGGCCGGGGAAGAGGCCGTGGGTCGCCACGGCCGAGACCCGCGTGGCCCCCGCGGCGCGGTAGGCCCGCGCGGCCTCGATCAACGAGCCGCCCGTGCGGATCATGTCGTCGTAGATGATCACGTGGCGGCCCTCGACGTGCGCGCTCATCGCCACCACCTCGGTCTTGTCGCCCGAGAGCCGGCGCTTGAGCACGAAGGCCGCCTGCAGGCCGAGGTCGTTCGCGAGCGACTCGACCCACTTCGCGCGGCCGGCGTCGGTGCTCGCGAGGACCACGTCCACGCCGCCCGCGAGCTCGGCCACCGCCTGCTCGATCACGGGCTTGGCGTAGAGGTGCACCGGCCGAATCGCGCCCTCGAAGTAGTGCGGGATGCCCTCGGAATGCAGGTCGACCAGCACCACGCGGGTGGGGTCGGCACCCTGCGGGATCGCCGAGAAGAGTCGGGCGCGCGACTTTGCCGTGACCACCTCGCCCGGGCGCACGGCGCGCTCCATGGTCGAGTAGCCGAAGTAGGGGATCACGAGCGTGAGTCGCCTGGCGCCGTACTTCACGGCCGCCGAGCCGAGGTCGAAGAGCTCGAGCGTGGCGGCGTCCGAGATCGTGCCGCCGAGCAGCACGACCTCGCGGTTCGAGACGTCGGAGTCGATGCGCAAGTAGCGCTCGCCGTCCGGGAAGACCGCGCGGCTCACCCGGCCGAGCTCGAAATCCGGGTTCGCCATCAGGTCGTCGGCCATGCCCGCATACTCAGGCAGCGCGAACACGAGGTACTCGTCGCCCTCGGCCCGCCGCCGCAGCTGGGGCCCGATCGAGATCGGCTGCGGCGCCCTCATGCCTCGACCCCCTTGGCCTTGAGCACGAGGTCGAGCTTGAAGTCGTAGAGCGCCTTCTCGATGCCCGCGGGATAGGCGTGCGGGTTCTCGAAGCGCTTCACGCCGCTGTGGAAGCGCGCGAGCTCGGCCTTCGCCTTGGCCTGGACCGCCGCCAGCGCAGGCGGATCGTAGACGCGGGCGCCGGCGCGGAAGATCGGCACGAGCAGGTCGGTGTAGGGCGTGTCCGCGGGGATGCGCTTCTGGTGCGTGATCTCGGCCGGGTCGACCACCACCACGTCGCCCGCCGGCAGGCCGCGCGAGACGTCGTAGATCGCGTCGGCGATCTCCTCGTCCGCGCCGTGGAAGCGGCGCACCTGCAGGATGCCGGGCGTCGAGATCTTGATCGCGTTCTCGGAGAGCTTCACGCGGTACTGCCAGGCCTGGCCCGGCTCGCGGATCGCCGCCAGCTTGTAGACGCCGCCCAGCGCGGGCTGGTCGTAGGCCGTCGCGAGCTGGGTGCCCACGCCCCAGACGTTGATCTTCGCGCCCTGGTCCTTGAGCGAGCGGATCAGGTGCTCGTTGAGGTCGTTCGAGGCCACGATCGTGGCGTCGGGAAAGCCCTCGGCGTCGAGGATCTTGCGCGCCTCGATGCTGAGGTAGGCGAGGTCGCCCGAGTCGAGCCTGACGCCGAGCAGATCGTGGCCCTGCTGCCTGAGCAGCTTGCCCATCGCGCAGGCGCGCCGCACGCCGTCGAGCGTGTCGTAGGTGTCGACCAGGAAGACGCAGTTGCCGGGCAGCGCCCGCGCGTAGGCCTCGAAGGCCGCAAGCTCGCTGTCGAAGCTCATGACCCAGCTGTGGGCATGCGTGCCCTTCACGGGGATGCCGTAGTGCTTGCCCGCGAGCACGTTGCTGGTCGCCGAGACGCCGCCCACGAAGGCCGCGCGCGAGGCCGCGAGCCCGCCGTCGATGCCCTGGGCGCGCCGCAAGCCGAACTCGAGCACGGGCTCGCCGTCGGCGGCGAGCACCACGCGCGCGGCCTTGGTCGCGATCAGGCTCTGGAAGTTCACGATGTTGAGCAGCGCCGTCTCGAGCAGCTGGCACTGGACCAAGGGCCCCTGCACGCGGATCAGCGGCTCGTTGGGGAAGACCACCGTGCCTTCCGGGATCGCGTCGATGTCGCAGCTGAGCCGCATGTCGGCCAGGTAGTCGAGGAAGGCCGGCTCGAAGAGCGGCTGCTCGTCGGGCCCCGTGACGCCCGCGAGGTAGTCGAGGTCGTCGCGCGTGAAGTGGAAGTTCTCGAGCCACTCGATCGCGCAGGCCAGGCCGGCCGCCAGCGTGAAGCCGCCCTGGAAGGGGTGCTTGCGGAAATAGTGGTGGAAGACCGCCTCGCGGCTCGCGGTGCCCTCTTTCCAGTAGCCGTAGGCCATCGTGAGCTGGTAGAAGTCCGTGAGCAGCGCCAGGCTTTGGCCATAGGGCATCAGGCCGTAGCCGGGAGCGGTGGGGCGGGTCTCGGTGGCCATGGGGACCTCCTGGATGACGGGGCACCCGAGCTTAACACCCGAGCGCCGGTCCGTCGACACGTTAGCTGGTTGTTAGTGTACCACATACACTTTGTAGGGTCAAGCCGCGCCGCGCGTGACCGCAGGCGCTGCTCGGCCGCTGGCAATCAGTTTCGGCCAGCGCGGCCAGGCCCTGGCGCCCGCGCGTGGGCTACGCTCTTGACGCCGCTCCAGTCAAAAGGAGGACCCATGCAGATCCGCCACGGGGCCTTCGCGTCCCTCGTCCTCGCCCTCGCCGCCTGTTCGGCGCCGCTGCCGGGCGCGGCCCCGCCCCAGGCCCAGCCCCCGGCAGACGGCCAGCCCCCGGCCGCCCAGCGCCCGCCGGCGCCCGGCTACGGGCTCCAGGCGATCGGCCCGCTCGCGGTCACGGCCGCCACGGCCGACAGCAGCGTCGCGAGCAACCCGCCGTCGCTCGCGATCGACACCAACCTGAGCAGCGCCTGGACCAACGGCGGCTATCGCAACCCGACCGCCTGGCTGCGGCTCGACCTCGGCACGACCCGCTCGGTCAGCGGGCTGCGCATCAAGCTGCCGCCCTCGACCGGCGGCTCGCGCTTCGCGATCGAGGCCTCGGCCACCGGCACGAGCTGGACGCCGGTCCTGACCAACCAGACCACCACGACCTGGAACGTCGAGACCAAGACCTTCCCTGCGCCGGTGAGCACACGCTACCTGCGCGTGAACTGGACCAACTCGACCACCAGCCCGCTCGCGCACCTCTCGATCTACCAGGCCCAGCCGATCGGCGAGACGGCCGGCGGCACGCCCACGCCGACGCCCGCCCCGACCACGACGCCGGTCGCCTCGCCCACGCCCGCGCCGAGCGCCACGCCGATCACCGGCTGGCCGTCGGCCAGCCAGGCCGCGGCCGCGTACGCCGCCCACTTCAGCTTCTTCGGCTCGGGCATGGCCGGCCCGAACGGCCTCGCGATCGACAAGGCGGGCTCGCTGTACGAGGCCGATTGGCACCGCGGCAGCGTCACCAAGGTGACCCAGGCCGGCGTGGTCAGCCGTTACGCGAGCGGCATCGCGGGCTCGGCCGGCCTGGCCTTCGACGCGGCCGGCAACCTCTACAACGCAGCCTACAACAGCCACCAGCTCTTGAAGATCCCGCCGGGCGGAGGCTCCTGGTCGGTCTTCGCGAGCGGTGGCCTGAACCGGCCGGTGTGGCCCGCGATCGACAGCCGCGGCCGGATCTACCTGGCCGACTACAGCAACAACCGCATAGCGCTCATCAGCGCGACCGGCCAGATCTCGACCTTCAAGTCGATGAGCGGCGTGAACGCGATCGCGATCGACAACGCCGACAACCTGTGGGTCTGCACCTGGGGCGGCGTGATCGCCAAGATCACCCCGACCGGCGTGCAGACGACCATCGCGAGCGGCTATTACTCGGCCTGCGCGATCGCCTGGAGCCCCGGCTACCTCGGCGTGTGCACCTACGGCGGCGAGAGCGCGCGCAACGGGCGCACCCTGCTCTTCGACTTCCAGGGCCGCAGCTACACGGTGGCGACCGGCCAGGACCGGCCGTCGTCGTGCATCTTCGACGCGAACAAGGTCTTCTACACGGCGAACATCGGCGACACGGCGCTGCGCCGCTACAGGCTCCAGTAGGTTCCGAGCCCTGAACCGAGGGCCCCCAAGCCCCGGCCGGAGGAGAGCTCCGCTTCTCTCCTCCGGCCAAGGTTTTTTCGGGGAAAGGCCTCGTCGGCTGGCAGGGACCAGCCGGGGTTGGGGATGAGGCCTGCGATGCTTCGGTGTTCGTCGCTCGCACCTTCCTTTTTACAGGATCGGCGTAACGAACCCATAACGACCGGAATGCTACAGCCGCTTGAGCTGGTTGGTGCCGTTGTCGACGAAGATCACGTGGCCCTCGAGGTCCACGACCACGCCGATCGGGTTGCGCAGCTCGGTCCCGGACGGGCCGCCCAGGCCGGCGATGGTGGTGACGCGGCCCGCGGGCGTGATCTTGCGGATGCGGCCGTCCACCAACGGGATCGCCGACGAGCCGCCGAAGAAGCTGGACGCGAGCGACTGGACGCCGCGCGTGCCCATCTCCGTGACGTAGAGGTTGCCCGCGGCGTCGAAGGCCAGGCCCGAGGGCACGACCAGGACCGCGTCCTTCGCGGCCACCTCGCCCTCGGTCCCGATGGTGCCGCCGAGCAGCGCCACGAACGTCGCGTCGGAGCCCGCGCCCGCGAAGACCGAGAGGATGCCTGCCGGGTCGATCTTGAGGATCTGGCTGGTGTTGACCTCGGTGAGGTAGAGGTTGCCGGCCTTGTCGAAGAGGATGCCAGCCAGGCGCCCGATCGGCACCTCGCGCGCAGGCTTGCCGTCGCGTGGCGCGGAAGCCTCGCCGGCGGTCAATACCGACCAGCCCGCGATGAGCGTGAGGCTGCCGTCCCCGTTGATCCGCCAGACGTGCTCGCGGTCGGTGAAGTGGACCAGGCCCGCGGGCGAGACGGCCACCGCCAGCGGCTCGCGCAGCCTGATGTCGCGCGCGCGCGGCGGGCTCGCGTTCGCCTCGGCCGACACCGGCTGGGCCACGCCGCCGCCCGCGAGGGTCTCGATCGTGCCGTCGGCACGGATCCTGCGGACCAGCTGGGGGCCTTGCTCGACGACGATCATGTCCTCGCCGAGGAAGGCCACGCCGGCGGGCGCATACAGCTTGTCGGCCCGGCCGCCCTCGGCCGCGACGCCCGGCTCGCCGCCCGCGATGCGGACCGAGCGGTCGCCGTCGATGCGCCGGATGCTGTGGCCGGCGTACTCCGAGACGATCACGCGGCCGCGCGCGTCGATCGCGATGCCGCCCGGCACGTTGAGCGGCTCGGCGAGCGCGGCGACGTCGTCGCCGGTGGTCCGGCCCGCCACGATGCGCACCGTGCCGTCCGCGCCGATCGCGCTCACCATGCCGCCGAGCGAGTCGGCCACGAGCACCGCGCCGTCGCGCCCCGCGATCAAGCCCGCGGGATCGGCGAACTTCGCGGCCAGCGCCGCGACGTCGCTCGCGTTCGCGCCCATCTCGCCTGTGCCTGCGAAGCGCGCGCGCTCCCCCGTCCGCGTGACCCTGTCGATCACCTGCTCGCCGTCGTCAAAACGCTGGCCCATCGAGATCAGCACCGAGCCGTCGGGCCGCGGCAGCAGGTCCGCGTAGTGGGAGGTCGCGAGCTGCCGGGCGACCGCGCGCCAGGGCTGGCCCGGCTCGCGCAGCCAGAGCGCGCCTTCCTGGAACTCCATGACCCAGAGCGCGCCGTCGGGCGCGACGGTGAGCGCGTTGATCTCGCGCCAGGCGCCGGGCAGCGCCGGCTGCCCGGCCCAGGGCGCGCCCAGATCGGCGATCGTGCCGTCCGGGGCGATGCGCAAGAGGCGCGATTCGGCCTTCTGGGCGTCGGCGTCGCCCTCGGCGATGAGCAGGCCGCCCGCCGCGTCGAAGGCGATCGCGCGCGCCGGCTCGAACTTGGCGCCGAGCGCCTTCACGCCAGGACCGACCAGGGTCTGGCCGCCGCCCGCGAACGTCTCGAAGCCCGAGCCGTCCGGGTTGCAGCGGAAGATCTCGGCGGCGTACTTCGCGTTCATGTACAGCTTGCCATCGGGGCCGATCGCGATGTCGGTCGCGAAGATCGAGCCGATCTGCCCCTCGTTCCGGCTGCCCTGGCCAACCACCGGCGTGGCCTGGCCGTCCGTGCCGATCCGGCGCACGACGCCCGAGAAGGCCTCGGCGACGAAGAGCGCACCGTCCGGCGCCTGCGCCACGTCGACGGGCTGCTGGAGCGTGATCGCGCGCGCGCTGGCCGCAACCGTGCTGTCGGTGCCCGCGAGCGTCATGACCTTGCGGACTTCCTCGAGCTTGGCGCTGATCGCCGCGTCCTCGGCGCGCAGGCGCTCGAGGGCGTCGGCGAAGCCCTTGCTCGCGAGCTTGCTCGCGGCCGGCACGAGGTCCGCGCGCGCGGCCGCCGCCACGCGGCCGTAGGTCTCGGCGCCGAGCGCGGCCGGCAGCCGGTCGAGGCTCTTGCCGCGGTCGGCCTGGCTCGCGAGCACGCGGTCGAAGATCCAGGCGGTCATGAGCGTGCTCGCCATGTCGATGGCCACCGGCGCCGCCTCGCCCTGATCCTTCGGCCGCAGCCCGGCCAGGCCCTGGATCTCGCCGGCCACCCGCGCCGAGGGCACGAAGACCGTCAATCCGCGCACGGCGCGCCAGCCCTTGAAGCTGTACTCGCCCTTCGCGTTCGTGACGGCCGTGATCAGCTTGCCGGTCTTGCGGTCGACCACGAACTTGCCGCTGGCCGTGCGCAGGTAGACATGCACGTTCGCGAGCGACTTCTCGCTGACGGCCTGGATGCGGTACATGCCGCCCATATCCGAGACCGCGTTGCCGGCGCCCGCCGCGACCAGCCCCGCGGGCGCCTTCACCGAGCCCGCGATCGAGGCGCCGTCGGCGCCGATCAAGCTCGCGCCGTCCGCCCCGATCAAGCTCCCGCCGTCCGCCCCGATCAGCGAGCCACCGTCGGCGCCGATCAGCGAGCCCCCATCCGCGCCGATCAGGCTCGCGCCGTCGGCGCCGATCAAGGATCCGCCGTCCGCGCCGATCAGCGAGGCCGCGTCGAGGCCGATCAGCGTGGCGCCGTCCATGCCGACGAGGGTCGCGACGGCGCCCGCCAGCTGGCCGCCCCGCGCGCCGATCGGGGTCGGCTTCAGCGACGGCTTGCCGACGGGGTTGCTGCCGCCCGGAAGCTGGCAGGCCGCCAGCGTCAACGCCAGGGCGAGCGACGAGAGCGCACGTGCGGGACGGTGCATGGGGGGCGTCCTTTCAAGTAAGTAGGTGTGCTTCCAAATTTTTCCGGTGGTCGAATTGGAGCCGCAGGCGCTCAGGCGGCCGACGGCCGACGGGCGAGCAGTCCGAGATCCGCCAGCGCAGGGTGCTGGCCGAGCAACCAGGTGAGCCGGCTGGCGCCGGCGGTGAGAGATTCGAGCTCAGAGGCCTGCGGCGCCTGGGTCGCGAGCACCGCCTCGAGCGCCCGCAGCGAGGCGAGGCCGGCCTCGAGCTCGGCCCGCAGGCCCTCCGTACCCAGCCGGCGGCGCAACACGTACGCGACGTAGTCGGCCGGCCCGCCCGCCAGGGTCGGGGCGGCCGGGCCGAGCGCGAGCGCGACGACCCGGCTGGCCGGCTCGAGGGCGGCCACCAGCGCGCGGGCCTGGGCGAGCGCCCAGTCGGCGGCCTGGGCCGCGGGGGCCTGGGTCATGGGCGGCGCTTCGCCAGCCTGAGCCGCGAGCCAGCCGATCGCCTCGGCGAGCGGCCCGGTCTGGCGGGCGATGCGGTGCGTGCGCCCCTCGCGCGCGCGCGCGACCAGGCCCGCCTCCTCCAGCACGCGCAGGTGCTTGGAGACCGCGGGCCAGGAGACCGCGACCGCCGCCGCGAGGTCCGCCACGGCGAGCGGCCCGGCCGCGAGGCGGTCGAGCAGGGTGCGCCGGACGTCCGAGCCGAGCGCGCCGTAGACGGCGTCGAGCCGCTCGGCGAGCGACGCCTGAGCCGCGGGGGCCGGCGCGCCACCTTCCCCGGCGAGCGACGCCTGAGCCGCGTGGGCCGGCGCGCCACCTTCCATGAGGGGCGAAAAATCGGGCTTGCCAGGTCGTTTAACCATGTGGTTAAATATAAACGGACGGGCAACCGTCCGTCAACGGGTCTGATCGGATTCGCGCGGAAATTTTCACCGTGGAGGCGCAGGAACGGCCATGCAGGATCTGCCGGCGCGTTTTGAGCACCGGGCCGCCCTGGGCCAGGGCGGTGCGGGCCACGTCGCGCGGGTCTACGACCGCGAGCGCGGCGAAGAGGTCGCGCTCAAGCGCCTGAGCCGCCCGGCCGGCGGCCCGGAGGGCGCCGGCCCCCGCGCCGAGGCGGCCTTCGCGCGCGAGTTCTGGGCGCTGGCCACCTTCCGCCACCCGCACCTCGCCGAGGCCCACGACTACTTCCGCCTGGCGGACGGCGCGCCGGCCTTCACGATGGCGCTGGTGGCGGGCGAGCCGCTCGCGCGCCTGGCCCGCCCGCAGCCCGAGGCCGAGGTGCGCGCCTGGCTGCCCGGCCTGCTCGGCGCGCTCGACGCGATCCACGCGCACGGCTTCGTGCATGGCGACCTCAAGGCCGAGAACGTGCGCCTGACGCCCGACGGGCGGGCGGTGCTCATGGACCTGGGCACGCTCGCGCGCGCGGGCGCCTGGGACGGCGATCTGGCCGGCTCGCTCGAGGCCCTCGCGCCCGAGGCGCTGCGCGAGGGCGCGCGCGACCGCCGCGCCGACCTCTACGCCCTGGGCGTGCTGCTCTGGCGGGTGCTGGCCGGGCGCGGGCCGTTCGACGACGCCCTGGCCCAGGGCCCGCAGGCCCTCTTGCGCGCCCAGCTGGAGCGCGTGCCGCCGCCGCTGCGCGCCCACGCGCCGGCTGTGTCGCAGGCGCTCGAGGCCCTGGTCACGCGGCTGCTCGCCAAGCGCCCCGCCGACCGCCCGGCCGACGTCGACGAGGTGCGCGTGCGGCTGGGCCTCCCGGCCGTCCGCGCGGGCGCCGCGGGCCTGCTCGAAGGCCCGATCGCCGGCCGCGACGACCTGCTCGAGCGGCTCGCGACCTACGCCGCGGCCGGCCAGAGCGCGGCCTGCCGGCTCGTCGGCCCGCGCGGCAGCGGCAAGAGCCGCCTGCTGCGCCAGGTGCGCGTGCGCGCCCAGCTCGATGAACGGCCGGCGATCGCCGTGCGCGGCCTCGGCCAGGACGCAGCGCCCTACACGGCGCTCGCCGGGATCGTGCGCGGGCTGCTCGCGACGCCCGCGGCCGGGGACGCGGCGGGCCGCGCGGCCGCGGCGTTCTTCGACGTGGGGGCGCCGTTGCCGGGCTCGCCGCTCGACGCGCCGCGCGAGAAGCTGCGGGCCCACGACGCCGTGGCCGAGCTCGCGCTCGCGGCCTGGCCCGAGGCCGTCTGGATCGTCGACGACGCGGACGCGCTCGACCCGGCCTCGGCCGAGCTCATCGCGCTCCTGCGCCGGCGCGGCGCGGACCGCCCCTGGCGCTGGCTGCTCGCGGGCGCGACGGCGGCCGACGACGACGAGGCCGAGGCCTGGCCGCTCGCGCCGCTCGACGCGGGCGCGCTCGCGGCCCTCACGGCGGACGCCCTGGGCGGTGCCGTGCCCGCGGGCCTGGTGCCTGTGCTGCAGGCCCTCGCGGGCGGCTGGCCCGGCCGCGCGCGCGACCTGCTCGCGCGCTGGCGGGCGGACGGCGCGCTCGCGCGCACCGACCTGACCTGGTCGTTCGATGCGGCTTCCGCCGCGCTGCCTGTGGAAGCCTGGGCGACGCCCGACGCGGCGGCCGGCCTCGCGCCCGTGATCGCCCAGCTCGCGAGGCTCGCGGCCGTGCTCGGCGAGCGCGCCGCGCTGACCGACCTGCAGGCCCTCGCGGGCGCCGATGAGCGCTTCGGCGAGCAGCTCTGGGCGCTCGTGGGCCAGGGCCTGCTCGAGCTGGGCGCAGGCTCCTACGCCTTCGTCGAGCCGGCCCAGGCGCTCGCGCTGCGCGCCGGGTTGAGCGCGGCCGAGCGGCGGGCGCTGCACGCGCGCTGCTTCGCGCACCTGGCCGCAGGCGGTGGGCCGGACCCGGCCCACAGCCTCGAGACCCTGCTCGCGACCGCGCGCCATGCGGTCGAGGCGCAGGCGGACGGCAACGCCTGGATCTGGGTGCTCGCCGCGGCCCGCCGGGCGCTCGCGGCCTCCGAGATCGACGCGGCGGACCGCCTGCTGCGCGCCGCGGCGGCGCTGGGCGTGCCCCCGGCGATCGCCGACGACGTGGCGCTGCTGGGCGCCCATGTGCACAGGGCGCGCGGCGAGGTGGACCAGGCGCTCGCGCTGCTCGACGACGCGCGGCTCGCCAGGCTCAACCAGCGCCAGGACCCGGCCCTGCCCCAACACATCACCACGCGCGGCGTGCTGCTGCAGCTCAAGGGCCGCTACGACGAGGCGCTCGCGCGCTACCGCGAGGCCGCGGCGCTCGCCGCGGACGACCCGGCGGCCCAGGTGCGCGCGCACCTGTTCGCCGGCCGCACGGCCTTCTTCATGGGCGAGGCCGCGGCGGCGGGCGCCCACTTCGAGGCCGCGCTCGCGGCGAGCGCGCTCGCAGGCGGGGACCGCCACAGGGCCTGGGCGCTCGGCCTCTACGGCCACTGGCTCGCCACGCGCGGCGGCGACGACGCCGCGCGCGGGCGCGCGCTGCTCGACGAGGCCGTGGCGCGCGCACGCGCCGAGCGCGATCCGTACGTGACCCACGAGGCGCTGAACAACCTGGGCGACACGCGCCTCACCGCCGGCCGGCCGGCCGAGGCGCGCCAGGCCTTCGCCGAGTGCCTCGCGATCGCCGTGCGCCACGGCCTCGGCAACGAAACGCTCTTCGCGCACATCAACCTGGCGCTCGCGGCCAACGCGGCGGGCGAGCCGCGGGTCGCCCGCCGCCACGCGCTGCTGGCGCTCGAGGGCGCCCGGCAGCAGGGCCGCCGCTACCCCGAGGGCCTCGCGCGCGCCGCGCTGGGCGTGGCCGAGACCCTGGGCGGCGACCCGGCGAGCGGCCTCAGCGAGCTCGGCCGCGCGCTCGGGCTGGCGCGCGAGTCCGGCAACCGCTACCTGGCGCTCTCGACGCTGGCCGCGCGGGCCGAGGCGTATGCGCTGCTCGGCGACTGGCGCGCGGCCGCGGCCGACGTGGCCGAGGCCGGCGCGCTGGCGGACGAGACCGGCGACCATGAGCACGACGCGCGCCTGAACGTGGTCCGCCAGCTGATCGCGACCCTCGGCCCCGCGGGGGACCACGCTGCCCCCGCGGCCGACGCCGCAAGGCCCGAGCTCGCCGCGCCGGGCGCCGCACCGCACGGGGGCGAGGGGGCGTTCTATGCCGCGCTCGAGCACCTGCGCGCGGGCCGCGACCCGGCCGCCGCACTCGCCGCCGCCGACACAGCAGCAGCCCTGCTCGGCCTCGGCCGCCTGCGCAGCGAGGTCGCGCTCGTGCGCACCGCCGCGGGCCTGCTCGGCGACGAGGCCCTCGCGGACGCGCTCGCGGACGCCCGCACGGCC
>JAKFEW010000117.1:0-38720 GCA_036675505.1 Candidatus Sericytochromatia bacterium | reverse complement strand
GCCCGCCGCCGCCCGCGCCCTGCCGGCCGTCGCCGTGACGACCCACGTGACCGCCGCGACCGAGGCCGCGGAGGCGGCCGACGACGCCCCCACCCTCGCCGTGCCGGGCGCGCCGACCCCGGTCGACGACGCCAGCGTGGCCGAGGCGCCCATCGTGGATCTCGCGGCGCTCGCCGCGCAGATGCCCCGCCGCAGCGCCGCGACCGGCGAGGCAGGCGCCCAGAACATCCTCGATCCGTGGCGCCCGTACGGCGTCGGCGTGATGAGCAAGACCGCGACCAGCGTCACGCTGGCCTGGCGCACGGACCTCGAATCGAAGGCGATCGTTTACTTCGGCAAGTCGTTCGGCCTGAGCGGCCGCGGCTACGACGGCGTCTGGCATGTCACGAACGGCGCCAAGATGCACCAGGTCACGATCACCGGCCTGTCGCGCTTCCGCAGCTACACCTTCTCGGTGGTCGGCACGGGCGCGCTCGGGATGCAGTTCCCGACCTACCCCTTCAAGACCCGGACTAACTTGTTTTAACTCAATCTTAGTCTTAACTTAACCAAATCGTCCTTCTTTTCGCTTGAAATGAAACGCAGATGAAGTTAAGATTAACCCAACATTAAATATGACTTCGACGGAAGACTTCCGTCGGTGCGCCGCCCCCCCGGCCTTAAAAGGAGATCTCTCTCGATGAACCGCCTCGCCACGTTCCTCACCGCCGCCGCCACCATCTCCGTCGTGTCCGCCTGCGGCGTCAACCCCGCCTTCAACGCCAGCGCCACCAAGGGCAACGGCTTTCAGGCCCAGAAGAACCGCCAGCCGGCGGGCCCCAAGCAGGGCATCTCCTCGATCTACACGGTGCTGCAGAACGCCGGCGCCTGGACGTTCGCGGTGCTCGACCTGAACAAGGACAGCAAGGTCTCCGAGGCTGAAGCCCAGACCGTGAAGTTCTCGGACGCGACCTTCGCGAAGGCCGACTTCAACCACGACGCCGTCCTGCTCCAGGAAGAGTTCACCCGCTGGTACGCCACCGTCGTGAGCCCGGCGAGCGCCAACGGCGTCCGCGCCCACCTCGCCGAAGACTTCGCGAAGCTCGACGCGGACAAGGACGGCTTCCTGTCGTCGACCGAGGCCGGCATCCCCAACCCCGCGCAGAAGCTCGGCCACGCGGTCGGCCTGATCATCGAAGGCGAGACGCTCGTCGAGTGCGGCGGCTTCGTCGCCGCCGACTTCAAGTCGGCCGACGAGACCGGCGACGGCAAGCTCGTCCGCAGCGAGTTCGAAGATCTCTGGTCGCTGTCGATCAAGCGCCGCCTCGGCGTCAAGTAAGACCCGACCTCCGACACGGCGGGCGGTCCCAAAGGGGCCGCCCGCTGTTCTTTTGGCCAGGCTGATTCCCGCTGGCAAAGATTTGTTGCGAGTTTGCGCTCGTTACGATAAGATATTCAGCTGTCATAGCGCTGCGGAACCCCTTCGAGCGAGGCGTCGTCGGGGACACCAGATCCCCTCCGCTACGTCATGGAGATGCCCCACCGCATGCTGCTGAAGAACACCGTCATCGCGACCTTGCTGGTCATGAGCGCATTCGCCGCTCCCGCGCTCGCGCGCAAGCCGATCCCGCCCGTGCCCACCGATCCGCCGCCGCCGAGCGCGAGCCTGGTCGTGGCCACCAAGCTGACCCGCGGCTGGTTGTCCCGCGTGGAGGTGCGCGCGCCGCGCGCCTTCAAGGGCATGAAGGTCTTCCCGATCGTGTCGCGCGGCGACTACAAGCTCGCGGACATGCTCACGCTCGACGAGGCGCTCAAGTCCAAGGCGCTCGTCGTCACCGAACTCGAGGGCGGCGCCCGCGTGAACGAGCTGAAGCTCGAGAACGTCGGCGCGCGACCGGTCTTCATCATGGGCGGCGAGATCATGCGCGGCGCCAAGCAGGATCGCACGCTGCAAGGCGACGTGGTGATTCCGCCCAAGAGCGGCTCGATGATCGTGCGCGCGTTCTGCACCGAGCAGGGCCGCTGGGTCGAGCAGTCATCCAGCTTCCAGGCGGCTGACGCCGCGGTGCCGAACTCCGTGCGCGGGGCCGTGAAGGGCGACAAGCAGCAGGGCGCCGTGTGGGACTCGATCTCCGAGAACCAGGCCAAGCTGAAAGTCTCGGCGCCCACGTCCGCGGCGCGCGAGGTGTATCAAGACAAGAAGGTCCAGACCGACACCAAGCCCTATGTCGACGCTTTCACGGACTTGCCGCGCACCGAGCGCGAGCTCGTCGGCGTGGTCGTGACCTACGGTGATCGCCTGATCGCCGTCGATGTTTTCGGCGACGACGCGTTGCTCGGGAAGCTCTATCCCAAGTTGCTGCGCGCCTACGTGGTCGACGTGGTGGGCGACTCGTGGCGGGGCGATCGCGATCAAGACGACGTGAAGCGCCTGCTCGCGAGCGGCCGCGATGCGAGCTGGACCGCCGGTCAGACCGACGGCGTCGGCATGGCGCTCGAGTTTCGGGTCGCGAAGCTGCATGGCACGGCGCTCGTCGAGCGCGACGCCGTGATCCACCTCGACATGTTCGAGGGCGAGCCGGCCTCGTCCGACTCCCGCCGGCCCTCGAGCCGGATCGCGCCGGCACCGAACCTGGCGCCGAACCGGACACCCAACCAGATGCCCGAGCAGCGCCAGGAAGCGCCGCAGCGGTAGGCGGAGGCGAAGGCGTTGGGGGAGCGGCCGATCGAGATCACGCCCGCGGGGCGCATCGAAGGGGAGCGGGAGCCGTGCCTGGCGCTCGCATCCCTTGGCTTTCCGATCGTCTTCATCACGCTACTCGGCCACGGCCTCGCGATCTTCGTGGTCCGTCAGGGCTATTGGATCCCGGGGCCGACCGCGGATACCACCTGGATGGTCCTGCTGGCGTTCGGACTCACGCTCGGCCTCGTGTTGTCGGCCTGGCGCGGCAGCAGCTTAAAGAGAAATTAACCTCCAGCAAAGCAAGATCATCTTAACCGCCGCTATAAGGTTTCTATAATAAACCTTAACCGAACGTTAGATAGATTCCTGCGTGCCGCAGATATTGCTGGAGGAGAGCTCACGATGGCCACCCGCCTGACCTACACCATCACCGCCGCGGCTGCCGTCGCGTTGCTCGCCGGATGTGGCGCCAACCCGTTGCCGAACGGCCAGGTGCGCGCCCAGCTGGCCGCCGAAGCCCAGGCCACCAAGACCCTGAAGGACGGCTTCAAGCACGTCTACGCCGCCGCGTTCGGCAAGTGCGACGCCAACGCCGACGCCGCCATCGACGAGTACGAGGCCGGCCCGTTCATCGACCTCCGCGACTTCGCCCGGGCCGATGAGAACAAGAACGGCAAGCTCACGAACAAGGAGTTCATGAGCTGGGCCAACCGCGGCTGGATCTTCGGCCTGTTCGCCCAGGACGCCGATGGCTTCTTCAAGTCGCAGCGCCGCTCGCTGCTCAAGAGCTTCGACAGGCTCGACGCCGACAGGAACCGTTTGCTCTCGCAGACCGAGCTGAACGACGGCGCGCTGACCGGCGCCAACCTGTCGCTCACGCTGGGCGGCCTGAAGACCAAGGTGCAGCTGACCACCGCCACCGAGGAGGCCTACAAGGCCGCCGACAAGACCGGCGACGGCGCGCTGTCGCAGGGTGAGTTCGAGGACTTCGTGCTGAACGGCTGGGTCGGTCAGATCAACCCGAAGTACACGCCGGCCCCCGAGCCGAACCCTGCACCCGCCCCCGGCGGCGAAGGCTAAACTTCCCGAGGCAAGCGCCCCGCTCGATCGAGCGGGGCGCTTCGCGCTTCAGGCGCGCTCAGTCCAGGCGGAAGGTGTCGCGGGGAAGCCTGGCGTCGAATTTGAACTTCTCGATTTCTATGCGGAAAGCCCGCTCCTGGCCGTCGTAACTCTCCATCACGAACGGAAGCTTGAGCTGATCGTCGAGCCACAAGAGCTGCCGCTCGGTGCCGGGCAACATGCGGGGGCCGCGCGCCTCGACCACGGTCATCGGCCGGTCGAGCCAGGTGTCGGGACCGATGAGCTTGAAGGTCGAGCGCGGGTCGCGCGCCATCGCGACCGCGCTCACGATGCTGAGCTCGCGCATATTCCAGCCGCGCAGGCCCGCGAGGCGCGGGTCGTCGTAGCGCGGCGCAGCCTTGATCGGGAAGCCGAAGAAACGCGTCTGGACCTGCACGGTGGGCTCGCCGAACCAGACCAGCTTGGTGCCTTCCGCGGCGCGGGTCTGAGGTGCCTCGACGATCTTGAGCGCCGTGAAGTGCGGCTTCTGGAGCCAGAGCTGGGACCGCGTGGTCTGCGAGCGGCCGTCCAGGCGGGTCTCGGTCTTGATGCGGCCCTCGAAGGTCTGGACCGCCTCGTACGCCGCGAGGAAGTCCCGCACGGCCTGCAGCGCGCGCGGGTCCGACGCGGCGAAGGCGGGCGTCGCGAGCGTGATCGCGGCGAGCGATGTGATGAGCAGCGAGCGAAGCGGGGTCATCGTGTCCTCACAGGGGGGCGTGCGGGGGGCCTGGCGTTCGGCGTACCGAACGAGCGGGTATTATGACACTGGAGGCCTGCTGCATGCGCATCGCCCAGGAAACAGCCGATACGCTGGCGTTTTTCACCCAGCGCAGCTGGCTCGTGATGCTGGTGGGCGTCGTCATGGTGATCCTGGCTGGCGTGCTCGGCGCCGTGCCTGCGAAATCGACCACCCTGACCTGCTCGCGGGTGAACGGCTACCCGGCCTGCGACCTGGTCGAAGATCGGCTCTGGCGCTCCTACAAGCTCGCGCGCATCCCGCTCAGCCTCATCAAGGGGGCGGACGCCGAGGCGCTGCCGGTCGGCCGCTCGTGGCAATACTACCGCCTGAACCTCGACATCGACGACGGCTACGACGGGCCCTACTACTTCGCGTGGTACGGCGACCGCGAGCGGGTCGGCCAGGATGTCGCGGCCTTCAACGCGTTCCTGGGCGATCCCACGATCAAGACGGTCCAGCTCAAGAACGACAAGCGGCTGCCCTACGCGCTGATCGCGGTAGCGCTCGGCTTCCTGGGCCTCGTCTTCGTGCTGTGGGGCAGCTACCGCATCCACGCGACGTTCTCGCGCGAGGACGGCCGCGTGCGCGTCACGCGTTCCGGATTGCTCGGCACGCATGAGCGCGCCTTCGCGATGGCCGAAATCAAGGCGCTCGGGGTGGCGGGTCTCGGCGGCGACTGCCAGCTCTTCGTCACGCTGCACTCGGGCGCCCGCATCGACCTCAGCTCCTCGACCGACACCGAGGGCCTGATCGGGCCGCGCCGCGTGCGCGAGAGCCGCCTGAAGGATGCCGACCGGCTGCGGACGTTCTGCGACCTCGCGCCGCCGCAAGTCGGTTGAGCGCCTGCCGCCCGTTCGGCTCAGTCACACCCCGCGATCACACGCTTCCAGGGCATCTTGGCGATCGCCGGCACGTGCCGGTAGCGCACCTTCGCGGCCTCGCGCTTGAGCGCCTTCACCCGCTCGGCGGTCTGCGGGTGGGTCGACAGGTAGGAGAGCTCGTTCGGCAGGTCGCCGCCGTCGCTCGCGAGCATCTCGAAGGCCGCCACCATGCCCTGGGGATCGAGCTTCGCGGCGCGCATGAGCGCCATGCCCTGCAGGTCGGCCTCTTCCTCGGCCTGGCGGCTGTAGCTCAGGTCGCCGAGCGTCTTGGCCGCGCCGGCCGCCGCGGCGAGGTCGCCCGAGCCGCCCGAAGCCGCCTTGATCAACGCGCCCATCGTGAACTCGCGGCAGATCGCCTTGGTGGCGTGGCGCTGCTCGACGTGCTGGATCTCGTGGGCGAGCACCCCCGCGAGCTCCTCGGGGCGCCTGGTGCGGGCCAGCAGGCCCTGGTTCACGACGATGTAGCCGCCGGGGGCCGCGAAGGCATTGACGGCATCGTCGCGGGAGAGCGTGACCCGGTACTTGTAGGGCGTGCCGGGCTTGGCCGCGATGAGCTGGTCGACGATCGCCTGGATGGCCGCCACGCGCCGGGTATCCTTGCACCGCTCGTGCGCGGGCACGATCTCCTCCACCACCGAGGCCCCGAGGTCGGCTTCCCAGGCGGGCGGCACGACGCCGGCCACCGCGTTGCCGAGTGCCGGCACGCCCCAGAAGAACATGGCGGCCGCGAAGGCCACGGTCCCTGCGCCGGCGATCGCCGTCTTGACCAGGAACGTGGGCACCTTGTCTGGCTGCTTGAACGCCTTTGCGGCCTCCGGGTTGGCGCGCGTGATCACCGCGAGCAGGTCGTGGTCCGGCACCACGATCGCCTCATGGAGGCCGTCAGCGGCCGGTCGCTCGAAGCGCAGCGGGTCGCCGGCGAAGCCGTCCTCCGCGAGCCTGAGCTGGGCGTACGGCCAGATCACCTCGCGGCCGTCGGCGTGGCGCAGGCGCAGCCCGCGCGAGCCCACGGACACGCGCACGTCATGGCGCTGGGCGGTCTTGCCGTCGTAGTAGGCGGCGTCGAAGGCCTTTGCCATGCTAGAGCCCCACGTCGATGTCGAAGAAGCCCGTCTCCATGAAGTCGGTCAGGCCTTCGCCCGCCGCCGTCGCGGCTTGCGCTTGCTGGTAGATGCCCGCCACGTCGAGCGGCCCGACCAGCTTCACGTGCTCGCACAGGAAGCGCAGCTTGCGCACGTCGACCCAGGGTTTGGCGAGGCCGAGCGTGCAGATCGTGAGCAGCAGGTTCACGGCCGTGAGCTTCCAGAGCCCGTAGGCCGTCACGTCGCACGCGAAGCGCGCGCCGTTGAAGGTGGTGTGGTTCCAGAGCAGCCGGTCGCGCTTGGCGCGGTACCAGAACCAGATCAGGCCGCCGGTGGGCAACCAGAGCAGCATGCAGGTCACGTACGGGCCGAGCAGCGGCCGGGCGTCGCCGTCGAAGCCGAAGCGCGCCGAGCCGAAGTACGTGTGCTCGGCCAGGTATCGCCGCACGTTGGTCTGGAAGTACGGCTGGTAGAGCCCGAGCGTGAGCGCCGAGTAGATCAGGCCCTTCACGCACATCGGCGCGAACTCCTTCACGCGGCCATGGAACGAGAAGCGGATGCCGCGCCAGGAAGTCCGGCTCAGCCGGTAGCGGTTCGCGCCGATGATCGCCGCCGGCAGCAGCAGCAAGCTGACGAGGCCGAACAGGATGTTGCCGAACAGGCTCGCCAACTTGACCTTGAAGCCGAGCTCGAGGAGCAGCGTCAAGCCGCCGATCGCGAAGAAGATGCCCGCGACCTTCGACCAGCCGTCGAGCAGCTCGCGGCCGAGGCCATGGTAGCCGAAGCGATCGCCGTGGAACTCGACGTGCGCGTAGAGGTACTTCCGGACCGCGACCTTCGCCCAGAAGTGGTAGAGGCCGAACGAACAGAGCGTCTTGAACAGGTTGATCAGGTGCATCCCGAAGAGCGCCCGGCCCTCGCCGGAGAAGCTGATCGGGTGCTCGTTCCCGCCCTTTTTTTGCACGCGGGCGCGCAGCTCGCCGGTGCCGGGCCCGGGTCCGGCGGGCCGCATCGGCCGCGTGGGGCGGTCCGGCGCGTCGATCGACCTCGCCGTGCGCGGCTTCACGGGCGCCACGGCCAGCACCGCGCCGCACGCGTCGCAGGCCGTGGCGAGCCGTTCATGCGGCGACTTGCACTCGGGGCAACGCATGGCGACCTCCGGCGGCCGGGGCGCGAGGCGGCCGCCCCTGAACATCCATTACCCGGCAAACGGGGCATGGTAAAACTAGAAACCCCCGAGGAGGTCCGCATGCGCGATCACACCGCCCACCGCGTCCAGTGCTTCACGGAGTCCGTGATCCGCGAGATGACCCGCCTATGCAACCAGCATGGCGGCATCAACCTCGCCCAGGGCTTCCCCGACTTCCCGGCCCCGCTCGCCCTCAAAGAGGCCGCCTGCCGGGCCGTGATGGCGGACGTGAACCAGTACGCGATCACCTGGGGCGCACCCGGCCTGCGCGACGCGATCGCGAGCAAGGCCGCGCGCTTCAACGGCCTCGACTGGGTCGATCCGGCTCGCCACATCACCGTCACCTGCGGCGCGACCGAGGCGATGATGGCGACGATGCTCTCGGTGATCGACCCGGGCGACGAGGTGATCGTGTTCGAGCCGTTCTACGAGAACTACGGGCCCGACGCCGTCCTCTCGCAGGCCACCCTGCGGTTCGTGCCGCTCGAGGGCCGCGGCTTCGCGATCGACCCCGACAAGCTGCGCGCCGCCTTCGGCCCGCGCACCAAGGCGATCGTGGTGAACACGCCGCACAACCCCACCGGCAAGGTGTTCAACCGCGCCGAACTCGCCTTGATCGCGGAGCTTTGCGTGGAGTTCGACGCCCTCGCCATCACCGACGAAATCTACGAGCACATGGTCTACGAGGGCGAGCACATCTCGATCGCCACGCTGCCCGGCATGGCCGAGCGCACCGTCACGATCAGCGGGCTCTCGAAGACCTTCGCCGTGACCGGCTGGCGCCTCGGCTACGTGATCGCGCCGGAGCACCTCACGCGGGCCATCCGCAAGGCCCACGACTTCCTGACCGTGGGGGCGCCCGCGCCGCTGCAGGAGGCCGCGATCACGGCGTTGGGCTTCGGCCAGGGCTACTACGACGACCTGCTCGCGACCTACCGCGCGAAGCGCGCGCTGATGTTCGAGATCCTCGAAGCGGCTGGCCTCAAGCCGATCATGCCGCAAGGTGCCTACTACATGATGTGCGACATCGCCCACACCGGGCTCGACGACGTGGCCTTCGCGCGGTTCCTGGTCGAGAAGGTCGGCGTGGCGGTGGTCCCGGGCTCGAGCTTCGTCGCCGACAAGCCGGCCGGCTCGCGCTACGTGCGCTTCGCCTTCCCGAAGAAGCCCGAGACGCTCGAGGCCGCGCGGGTGCGCCTCGCCCAGCTGGGTGCGCTGCTCCCCGCGCGCACCTAGGCCATGACCCCGGAGACCCCGCGGTCGCCCGAGGTTCACCGCCGCCAGCTGGTTCGCGCCGTCACCGCCGCCGCGGTGGGCAGCGCGATCGAGTGGTACGACTTCTTCCTCTACGGGGTCGCGGCCGCGCTGGTCTTCCCGAAGTTGTTCTTCCCGCAGAGCGATCCGTTCACGGGCGTGCTGCTCGCGTTCTCCACCTACTTCGTGGGCTTCCTGGCCCGTCCGTTGGGGGCGGCGATCTTCGGGCACTGGGGCGATCGGGTGGGCCGCAAGGCCACGCTCGTGGTCACGCTGCTGTTGATGGGACTCTCGACCCTCATGATCGGCCTGATCCCGAGCTATGCCACGATCGGCGTCTGGGGCGGCGTGCTGCTCGTGGTCATGCGCATCTTGCAGGGCATCGGCGTGGGTGGCGAATGGGGCGGCGCGGTGCTGCTCGCGATGGAATGGTCCGATACCCGGCGCCGCGGCTTGATGGCGAGCTGGCCGCAGTTCGGCGTCGCGCTCGGGCTGGTGCTCGCGAACGCCGCGATCGCCGCCGCCTCGTGGCTCGCAGGCCCCGCCTTCCTCGAGTGGGGCTGGCGCGTACCCTTCTTCCTCAGCCTCGCCCTCGTCGCGGTGGGGCTCTGGATCCGCCTGGGCGTCGAGGAAACGCCGGTCTTCGCCGCGATGAAGGCCGAGAACCGCATCGTCGAGCGGCCGGTGCGCGAGGTGTTGCGGCTGCAGTGGCGCGAGGTGCTGCTCACGGCCCTGTCGCGCTCGGGCCAGCAGGCGCCGTTTTACATCTTCACGACCTTCGTGCTCGACTACGGCACGCGGGTGCTCGGGCAGGCACGCCAGGACATGCTGAACCTCGTGATGGTGGGCTCCTGCATGATGATGGTCACGGTGCCCTTCTGGGCGCATGTCTCGGACGTGATCGGCCGCAAGCGGATGGTCATGCTGGGGGCGGCAGCGATGATCCCTTTCAGCTTCGTCTACTTCGCGCTGCTCGACACGCGCCAGGCGGCGCTCATGGCGATCGCGGTCGTGGTGTCGCTGCCGGTCCACGACATGCAGTACGGGCCGCAGGCCGCCTTCATCGCCGAGAGCTTCACGCCGCGGCTGCGCTACAGCGGCGCGTCGCTCGGCTACCAGCTGGCTTCGATCACGTCGGGCGGCCCGGCGCCGCTGATCGCGCTGTGGCTGTACGAGACCACCCGGTCGTCGCTGGCGATCGCCACGTTCATGGCGGTCTTCGCGGCGATCGGCCTGGTGGCGAGCGCCTTGCTGCGTGACCGCTCCGGCGACGACGCGACGTCGGAGTTCCAGACCGCCTCATGATGGGGTATGAGGCCTGGTGATGACCGAGCCGCCGCGCAGGACGCCCACGTCGCCATTTCCCCAGGCCCCGCCGCCGCCGCCGCCGCCCGACCTGCTGGGCGGGCTGTGGCAGAGCATCGCGCTGTTCGCGGTCGGCCTGGCGGCGGCGGGCGTGGCGTGGCTGGTGGCGTTCACCTGAACCGGGCCCGATACGGCGAACGGCCGCCTGGGTAAGTGACCGACAGCGGACGACCAAGCGTTACGTCCGCCAAGGAGGTCCCCGATGAAGCAAAAGCTCCCCGCGTTGGCGCTCCTCGCCTGCGCCGTCACGGTCGGCACGCTCGTCGCCGTGAATCCCACGCGGGCATCCGACCACGACGACGGCATCTCGGATCTCAAGGCCACCAACGTCAACCTGACGGACGTTTACGTGTTCATGGAGAAGGATCAAAACCCGGCGGCCGCGGCCGACAGCATGGTTTTCATCCTGAACTGCAACCCGGGCGGCCTGCCGCAGCAGGAATACTACTTCAGCACCAACGCCCGCTACGAGATCAACATCGGCCGCGTCGGCGACAGCTCGAAGAACGACGATGACGCGCGCACCGCGCCGAACGTCACGATGCGCTTCGAGTTCGGCGCCCCGGACGCCAACAAAAAGCAGCCGATCACCTACACGGTCATCAAGGACACGGTGGCCCAGGCCACGATCGACAAGGACGCCGCGAGCAACCCGATCACGACCACGCCGTGGTCACTCGCGAAGACGCCGACGAGCCACGATTTCACGTCCGATGGGCAGACGCTGCGGCTCTTCGCCGGCCTGCGCGAAGATCCGTTCTTCTTCGACGTGAACCAATTCTTCAAGCTACGCGGCGCGCTCGCCTCGGTCCCGGTGCCGGCCCCGCTGCCCACGTTCAAGCCCGTGGGCGACGACTTCACGAAGGACACGAACGTGCTCACCATCGCGCTGCGCGTGCCGCGGCCCTATCTCCAGGAAACGGGCACCATCAAGTCGACGACGTTCGACGTGTGGGCCACCGCCTCGGTCAAGAAGTGAGGAGCGCGTGATGTCGATGCTGAACCGTTTCACCGTCCCGCTCGCCACGCTCGCGCTGGTCGCGCTGGTCGCAGGCTGCCCCGGCAACCCCGCCACCCCGCCCACGACCGACCCGAAGGCCTCGAAGAAGCCCTCGGCCGAGCCGACCGACGCCGCGGCCGCGAGCCCGACGCCGAAGACCGGCGCCACCGCCACCCCCGCGGTCACGCCGAGCGTGGCCGGCACCCTGCCACCGGCTTCCACGCCGCCCGCCTCGCCGACGACCGTCACGAGCCCGACGGCCACCGCGACCACGGCGGCCGTCACGAGCACGGCGCCCACCGCGTCTGCGCCCGCAGCCGTGGAGTACATCCAGGTGGAGCGCCTCGCCCGCCCGGCGATCAACGAGGGCCTGATTCGCGATCCCGCCCTGCTCAACGCCTGGAACTCGGTCGGCCCCGACAAGGACATGACGGCCGCCGGCGAGCCGATCCGCACCAACGCCGTCGGCACGCTGACGGCGCTCGGCAACGACGCGACCCAGATCGCGGGCATCGTGGCCCAGTTCCTGCCGGACGTGATCCGCATCGACACCTCGATCACGAGCGGCTACGTGAGCCCGGCGGGCGGCGATGCCAACTCCTTCACCAACCTCTCGGCCACCAAGAAGATCCCGATTGGCGGCCGCATGATCAAAGACGACGTGATGGATGCGACCCTCGCGGTGCTCGTGCCTGGCGGCGCGCCCGCGGTCGCCCGGATCGAAGGCCTGGAGAGCGACGGCGTCACATACGAAGCGAACCACCATGCGCTCCGGGTGGACTTCCCGTACCTCGCCGACCCGAACTGATCCGGTCTGGTATCATTGCGGGCGCCCAACCGGGCGCCCGTTTTTGCTGTCTGGAGGAACCCCGCGTGAGTGCCGGTCTTCGCGTCATCCTGTTCGGCCTCGGCCCCATCGGGGCGGCCATCGGCAAGCTGATCGCCGACAAGCCGAACGCCACGATCGTGGCGGCAATCGACGCGGACCCCGCCAAGGCCGGCAAGGACGTGGGCGAGGTGGTCGGGCTTAGCCGGAGCCTCGGCGTGGTCGTCGAGGCCGACGCCGCCAGGGCGCTCCAGACGCCGGCCGACGTCGTGGTCCACTGCACGGGCAGCTACCTCACGACGGTGAAGGACCAGCTCATCGCCTGCCTCGCGGCCGGCAAGAACGTGGTCTCGACTTGCGAGGAGCTGGCCTACCCGCTGCGCAAGCACCCCGCGCTCGCGCGCGAGCTCGACGAGGCCGCCCGCGGCCACGGCGCGACCCTGCACGGCACCGGCGTGAACCCCGGCTTCGTGATGGACAAGCTCGTGCTCACCCTTTCGTCGGTCTGCCAGCGCGTGGACGGCGCGACGATCACCCGCGTGGTCGACGCCGGGCGGCGCCGGCTGCCGCTGCAGAAGAAGGTCGGGGCTGGCATGGACGAGGCGACCTTCCGTGCCGAGGTCGCCGCGGGCCGGATCAAGCACCACGGCTTGCCTGAGTCCGCCGCGCTGATCGCGGACGGCTGGGGGCTCAGGATCGACGCCATCACCGAGACGATCGAGCCGGTGATCGCGACGACGCGCGTCACGACGGAGTTCCTCGCGGTCGAGCCCGGGCAGGTCGCGGGCGTCCGCCAGGTGTGCCTCGCGACCCAGGGCGGCGAGACGGTGCTCGCGCTGACGCTCGAGATGTACGTGGGGGCGCCCGAGCCGGCCGACACGATCGCCCTGCGCGGCGTGCCGGACCTCACGCTCACCATCCCCGGCGGCACCCACGGCGACCTCGCGACGGCCGCGGCGGTGGTCAACGCGATCCCGCTGGTCGTGCAAGCGGCGCCCGGGCTCAGGACGGTGGCCGACATCCCGGTGCGCTACTTCGCCGCCTACCCGGCGGGGCGGCCGTCGTGACGGCCCTCGCCTGGCTCGACGGGCAGGTCGCGCCGCTGGCCGAGATGCGCGTGTCGGTCGAGGATCGTGGCTACCTCTTCGCGGACGGCGTGTACGAGGTGATCCGCGCTTACGGCGGCCGCCTGTTCGCGGCCCCGGACCACCTCGCCAGGCTCGGTCGCAGCGCGACCGGCATCGAGCTGCCGCTGCCGTTCGAGGAGGCGCGCTTCGGGGCGATCGCCGAAGACCTGCTCGCCCGCGCAGGCCTCACCGACGCCGAGGTCTACATCCAGGTGACGCGCGGCGCGGCGCGGCGCAACCACCTCTTCCCGGCCGACACGCCGCCCTCGGTGCTGGTCTGGGTCCAGGCCATGCGGCCCAGCGACCCTGCGCTCAAGGACGCCGGCGTGCAGGTGGTGACGCTGCCCGACGAGCGCTGGGCCCGCTGTAACCTCAAGACGATCTCGCTTCTCGCCAACGTGCTCGCCAAGGAGCAGGCCCGCCGGCTCGGCGCCTACGAGGCGCTGCTCGTGCGTGAGGGCATCGTCACCGAGGGCACGAGCTGCAACGTGTTCCTGGTGGTGGATGACAAGTTGGTGACGCCGCGCGCCGACCACCGCATTCTGCCTGGCATCACCCGCGAGCGGCTGATCGGCGCGGCCGCGGCGTGCGGCATCGTCTGCGAGGCGCGCGACGTGCCGTTCGTGGAGCTCGAGCGCGCTAGCGAGACCTTCTTGACGAGCACGATGATGGAGATCATGCCGGTGGCCGGCCTGAACGGACGCGACCTCGGTGGACCAGGCCCGATCACGCGCCGGTTGGCCGCGGCCTTCGCCGCCATGGTCGTCCAGGAGACGGCTTCCGCCGAGGCCTGAGGCCCGGTCGCGCCGCGGCCGCTCGATCGCCCGCGCTTGAGATTTTGCGCGCCAAGCGGGATAATGGGACCCCTGTACCTCGCTCGGCTGGTGTCATTCGCGTTGTCGGCCGGCGGGAACCGTCGCACCACGTCGAAGTAGGAGCTCCCGCCTTGTCGTTGCTAGCGTCCGCGCGCACGCGCGCCGCCCTGGGTTGGTGGCGCCCTTCCGGCGCCTCGTCCACCGCCGAATCGGGCGCGATGGCCGATCTGCTCTGGCGTCTCGGGACGCCCCTGGCGCTCGTGTCGGCGGGCGCCGCGGCGGCGCTCGCCGCGGGCGGCGAGATGGGCGTGGGCTCGGCGCCGCCCGCCGACGCCGAAGCGCTCTTCGGCATCGCACCCGGCCTGAAGCCCGAGCACCTGGGTGATCCGGCGTTCTGCGCGGCGTATGGGCTGCGCTACGCGTACGTCGCCGGCGCGATGGCGAACGGCATCGGCTCGGAGGCGGTCGTCGAGGCGATGAGCCGGGCCGGCATGCTCGGCTTCTTCGGCGCGGGCGGCCTGCCGCTCGCGCGCGTCGAGGCGGCGATCGACCGCGTGCAGGCGGCTGTGGGCGACGGCCCGTATGGCTTCAACTTGCTGCACGCGCCGAACGAGCCGGACCACGAGATGGCGACCGTCGAGTTGTATCTCCGCAAGGGCGTGAAGCTGGTGGAGGCCGCGGCCTACCTCGATCTCACCCTCCCGCTGGTGCGCTACCGGACGGCCGGCATCCACCTGGGCCCGGACGGCGCCGTGGTGACGCCGAACCGCGTGATCGCCAAGATCTCGCGCGTGGAGGTGGCCTCGAAGTTCCTCACGCCGGCGCCCGAGGCGATGTTGAAGCAGTGCGTCGAGCGCGGTTGGCTGACGGCGGAGCAAGCCGCGCTCGCCGCCCGCGTGCCGGTGGCCGAGGACCTGACGGCCGAGGCCGACTCGGGCGGCCATACCGACAACCGGCCGGCGATCGCGCTGTTCCCCACGATGCTCGCCTTGCGCGATGCCATGCAGGCCAGGCACGGCTACGCCGTCGCGCCGCGGGTCGGGCTCGCGGGCGGCGTCGCCACGCCGCAGGGCGTGGCGGCGGCCTTCGCGATGGGCGCGGCTTTCGTGGTCACGGGCTCGATCAACCAGGCCTGCGTGGAGTCCGGCAGCTCGGACGCGGTGCGCGAGATGCTGGCGGGGGCGCAGCAGGCCGACGTCGCGATGGCACCGGCCGGCGACATGTTCGAGATGGGCGTGAAGGTGCAGGTGCTCAAGCGCGGCACGATGTTCCCGATGCGGGCGGCCAAGCTCTACGAGCTCTACCGCGCCCATGCGGGCCTCGACGAGATCCCGGCGGACCAGCGGACGGCGCTCGAGCGCGATCTCTTCCGCGCGCCGCTCGAGACGATCTGGGAGGAGACGCGCGCTTACTTCGCCACGCGCGACCCCAACCAGGTGACCCGCGCGGAGCGCGATCCCAAGCACAAGATGGCGCTCGTGTTCCGCTGGTACCTCGGCCACGCCTCGCGCTGGGCCAACGCCGGCGAGCCGACCCGCAAGCTGGATTACCAGGTCTGGTGTGGGCCGGCGATGGGCGCCTTCAACGAATGGACGAAAGGCAGCCACCTGGCCGCGCCCGCGGAGCGGCGCGTCGCGCACGTCGCGCTCAACCTGCTCGTGGGGGCCTGCGCGCTGCGCCGCCTCGACATGCTTCGGCCCCAGGCCGCGGCAGCCGGCCTCACGTTGCCGCCCGCGCTGGCGGCCGGCCGCGTTTTGACCGACGACGCGCTCGCCGCCTGCCTGGCCTGATCGACCCGACCCCGAGGACCCCGATGACCCCCGAGAACCTGACCGCCCAGCCCCACGCCGTGCCCATCGCCATCGTCGGCATGGCCTGCCTGTTTCCGCGCGCGGGCTCGCTCGGCATGTACTGGGCGAACATCAAACAGGGCGTGGACGGCATCGGTCCGATTCCGGCGAGCCACTGGTCGCCCGACGACTACTTCGACGCCGACCCCAAGAAGCCCGACTTCACCTACGCGAAGCGCGGCGGGTTCCTGGAGCCCGTGCCCTTCGACCCCGCGGCCTTCGGCATCGCGCCGAACGCGCTCGAGGCGACGGATGCGGCGCAGCTGCTCGGCCTGGTGGTGGCGAGCCAGGCGCTCGAGAGCGCGGGCTACGGCCATGATCGGACCTGGGACCGCTCGCGGGTGAGCGTCGTGCTCGGCGTGACCGGCACGCTGCAGCTGGTGGTGCCGCTCGGCGCCCGGCTCGGGCACCCGCAGTGGCGCAAGGCGCTGGCCGAGGCCGGCGTGTCCGGCGACGTCGCGGAAGACGTGGTGGCGCGCATCGGCGACATGTACGTGCCGTGGCAGGAGGCCTCGTTCCCGGGCCTGCTCGGCAACGTCGTCGCCGGCCGCATCGCGAACCGCCTCGACCTGGGCGGCACGAACTGCGTCGTGGACGCGGCCTGCGCGAGCTCGCTCTCGGCGATCCACCTCGCCTCGCTCGAGCTCGCCTCAGGCAAGGCCTCGATGGTGGTCACAGGCGGCGTCGATGCGTTCAACGACATTTTCATGTACATGTGCTTCTCCAAGACGCCGGCGCTCTCGCCGAGCGGCGACGTGCGGCCGTACGACGCGGCCGGCGACGGCACGATCCTGGGCGAGGGCGTGGGCATGGTCGTGCTCAAGCGTTTGGCGGACGCCGAGCGCGACGGCGATCGCATCTTCGCCGTGCTCAAGGGCGTGGGCACCGCCAGCGATGGCCGCGGCAAGGCCATCTACGCCCCCGACAGCGACGGCCAGCGCCGCGCGCTCGAGGCGGCCTACAGCGAGACGGGCATCGCGCCGAGCACCGTCGAGCTGGTCGAGGGCCATGGCACGGGCACCAAGGTCGGCGACGCGATCGAGGTCGCGGCGCTGCGCAGCGTCTACGGCGAGGCGCCGGCGGGCGGTGGATGGGTCGCGCTCGGCTCGGTGAAGAGCCAGATCGGCCACACCAAGGCGGCGGCGGGCGCGGCCGGCCTGATCAAGGCCGCGCTGGCGTTGCACCACAAGGTGTTGCCGCCCACGATCAAGGTCGCCCAGCCGCTCGCGCCGCTCGCGGAGTCGGTCTCGCCCTTCTACCTGACCGCCAAGCCACGGCCCTGGCTGAAGCGGGCCGCTCACCCCCGCCGTGCGGCGGTCTCCTCCTTCGGCTTCGGCGGCAGCAACTTCCACCTGGTGCTCGAGGAGCATGACCCGGCCAAGCCCGGCGCGGACTGGGACGGCCAGACAGAGCTGGTGGCGATCGGCGCGCCGACGCGCGACGCCCTGCTCGAGCGGCTGGGCCGCTACACGCCCGACATGGCCTGGGACGCCCTGCGCATCGCGGCCACCGACGACCGCGCCGCCTTCGATTCGGCCGCGGCCCATCGCCTCGCCTTCGTGGTCGAGCGGGGCGCCACCGACCTCGCGGGCACGCTGTCGGCGCTGCGCGCGCGCGTCGCTGAAGGCGAGCCCTTCCAGACGCCCGACGGGGCGTGCTATGGCGTGGGCGCCCCGGCGGGCGAGCTCGCGGCGGTGTTTCCGGGGCAGGGCGCGCAGTACCCCGGCATGGGCCGCGATCTGGCCTGCGTGTTCCCGGCGGCGCTCGCCGCGCTCGAGGCCGCCGAGGACGCGTTCGCGGGCGGCACCGAGCGGGCGCACGGCATGCGGCTCGTCGACAGGATGATCCCGACGACCGCCTGGGACGAGGCGGCCCGCTCGGCGCAGGCGGACGCGCTGCGAGCGACGGAGGTGGCCCAGCCGGCGATCGGCGCGGCGAGCCTCGGCGCCTGGCGTGTGCTCGAGGCCTTCGGCCTGGCGCCGGCCTGCGTGGCCGGCCACAGCTACGGCGAGCTGACCGCGCTCGCGGCGGCGGGCCGCCTGACCGAGGCCGAGTTCTTCGCCTTGTCTGTGCTGCGCGGCCGCCTGATGGCGGGCGATGGCGGCGATCGGGGCGCGATGATCGCGGTGTCGGCCGCGGCGGACCAGGTCGCCGCCTGGCTGGCCGAGCTCGGGCCCGAGCTCGTGGTGGCGAACAAGAACGCGCCGACTCAGGTGGTGGTGGCCGGCCCGACGGCGGCGATCGCCGCCGCCGAGGCCGCACTCACAGGCCGTGGCGTGCGCACCGTGCGCCTGCCCGTGGGCGCGGCGTTCCACAGCCCGCTGGTGGCGGGCGCCGAAGCCGAATTCGCGGCGGCGTTGGCGACGGTGGCGATGCCCGCGGGCCGCTTCCCGGTCTACGCCAACACCTCCGGCGCGCCGTACCCGGCGGCCGACGAGGAGGCCCGCGCGCTGCTGGCCGGCCAGCTGGCTCGCCCCGTGGAGTGGGTGGCGCAGATCGAGGCGATGTACGCCGCGGGCGCCCGGACGTTCCTCGAAATCGGCCCGGGCGCGCGTCTGACCGGCCTCGTCAAGGCCGTGTTGGGTGATCGGCCCTGCGTGGCGATCGCCGTGGACGCGTCGGCAGGCTGGAAACCCGGCCTCGCTGACCTGGCACGGGTCCTCGCCGCGCTGGCGGCGCATGGCCACCGCGTCGCACTCAGGGGCTGGCAGGGCGGCGAGGCGACCGTGGCGCCTTTGCGGGCGCGGAAGGCGCCGAAGATGGCCGTGCCGATCAGCGGCGCGAACCACCGCAGCGCCCGGCCGGCCCGGCCGCCGCGTCCGACGGCGGGGAACGGTGCGGCGCCGCACGCCGGGATGCCGGTCGGCGAGCCGGTTGCGGTAAAGGCCGTTGGCGAACCTGTGGCGGTGAAGGCGGTTGGCGGGCAGAACGGCGCGCATGGCCAGAGTGGAATGGGTGGAATGAATGGGGCGAATGGGGTAAATGGGCACCATCCGGCTCCCGGGCCTACGCCCGTGTCGGCCGCGATACCGGTTGCAGCGCCGCTTCCGGCGCCGGCTGTGCGCGACGACGCCACCATGTCCGAGGCCGTGAAGGCCGCCAGCGATACGCTCGCCGCCTGGCAGAAGATGCAGGAGCAGACCGCGCAGCTGCATCGGACGTTCCTCGAAGGCCAGCAGGCCGCGCAGGATGCCTTCAAGACCCTGATCGACCACCAGCGCGACCTGCTCGGCCGCCTGGACGGTGGCGCGCCGCCGCGCCCCGTGGCTGTCGCGTCCGTGCCGGTCGCCGCGTCGAGCCAGGTGACATCGAGTTCGGCGGCACCCCCTCCGCCCACGCCGGTCGTCGCGCCTATGCCGGTGGCCGCCCTCACACCGGCAGCCGTCCCCACGCCCGCGGTCGCGACCTCGGTCATGCCCGTCCTGCTCGCCGTCGTGTCCGAGAAGACCGGCTACCCGACCGCGACCCTGAGCCCGGAGATGGCGCTCGAGGCCGATCTCGGCATCGACTCGATCAAGCGGGTCGAAATCATGTCGGCCCTCGCCGAGCGCCTGCCCCAGGCGCCGATCATCCGCCCCGAGCAGCTGGGCACCCTCCACACGCTGGCCGAGGTCGCGGCAGCGCTCAGCGCCGGCACCCCGGATGCCGGCGCGCCCGCCTCGGCGGTGCCCGCGGCGCCTGGCCAGGCGCCAGTGGTCGGCGCCGCGGCCGCGGATACGGTCGCGGCGGTGGTCGCGGTCGTCGCCGAGAAGACCGGCTACCCCGCCGAGACGCTCGACCTCGACATGGCCCTCGAGGCGGACCTGGGCATCGATTCGATCAAGCGCGTCGAAATCATGTCCGCGCTGGCCGAGCGCCTGCCGGGCACCGCGCCCGTGGCCCCCGACCGCCTCGGTGCCGTCGCCACGCTGCGCGACGTCGCGGCCCTGCTCGCGCCGGCGGGCGGCGCCGCGGCCGGTGGCGCCACCGCCGGCGGCACGCCGAACGCCGAGGCGACGCCCGCTCCTGCGACCTCCGTGGCCCCCACGGGCGACGTCCTGCCCGTGCTGCTCGCGGTCGTGGCGGACAAGACGGGTTACCCGCCGGAGACGCTCGAGCTCGACATGGCGCTCGAGGCCGATCTCGGCATCGATTCGATCAAGCGGGTCGAAATTTTGTCGGCCCTCGCGGAACGCCTGCCGGGCGCGGCGCCGATCGCCGCGGACCAGGCCGGCACGCTCGCGACGCTGCGCGACGTGGCGCTGGCGCTGACGTTCGCGCGGGCCGCCGTTCAAGCCTCAGCGGGCAGCGGCGTCGCGCAGACCGTGATCGCGGTCGTGGCCGAGAAGACCGGCTACCCGACCGAGACCCTCGAGCCGTCGATGGCGCTCGAAGCGGATCTCGGCATCGACTCGATCAAGCGTGTCGAGATCCTCTCGACCCTCGCCGAGCGGCTTCCCGACGCCCCGGCGCTACGTCCGGACGCCCTGGGCACGCTCGCCACGCTCGGCGACGTGATCGCGGCCCTGGCCGGCACCGGGCCTGCCCTCGCGGCCTCAGCGCCCGATTCGATCGCAGCGCCCGCAACGCCTACGGCCGCCGCAACGCCGCCGGGCGCCGCAACGCCGACGGCCGCCGCGGCGCCCGCGGTCGCCCCGACCGCCATGCCGGTCGCGAGCGCGGTGGTGGCGCCCACCTCGCCGGACCTGCCGCCCATGCCCCTCACAGGCGCCGCCGATCCCGCGGCCGTGCACGGCCTCGTCTGCGACATGCCCGTGCCCGTGGCCCTCGGTGATGGCTCGCCGAGCCCATCGCCCAAGGCACCCTTCAGCTCCGAAGTGTGGGTCGCCGGCCCGACCGGCGCCGGCCTCGCCGCCGCCGTCACCGATCGCCTGACCGCGCTCGGCTACCAGGTCGGGCGGCTCTCGCTCGACGCGCTCGATGAGCTGCCGGCGCGGGGTTCGCTCGCGGGCTTGATCGTCATCGGCCCGACGGGCACCGACGCGGCCTGGTCCGAAGCCGACGAGGCCATGCTCAAGGCCGCCTTCCGCCTGGTCGCCCACGCCGGGCCCTCGCTGCGCGCGGCAGGCAAGCGTACCGGGGCCTGGCTCGCCACCGTCAGCCGTCTCGATGGGGCCTTCGGCTGCGCCCAGGTCGACGCCGCGTACAACCCCGCCGCCGGCGCGCTCGCGGGCCTCGCGAAGACCGCCGGCCTCGAGTGGCCGGAGGTGGTCGTTCAGGCCCTCGACGTCCATGTCGGCTGGGAGGACGCGGAGGCCGCCGCCGCGGTGGTGGCGGAGCTCTTCCTCGAGGGACCCACCGAGGTGGGCCTCGGCCCGGCCGGCCGGCTGGGTCTCGAGCTCGTCGAGGCGGGCCCTGCGCCCGCCGGCGACGCGCCGCTCGCGGCCGGCGATCTCGTCGTCGTGACCGGCGGGGCACGCGGCGTCACCGCTGAAGTGGCCGTGGCGTTGGCGCGGGCTTACCGGCCCACGCTCGCGCTGCTCGGCCGCACGCCGCTGCCGGCTGCCGAGCCCGCATGGCTCGAGGGCGTCGCGGACGAGGCCGACGTGAAGAAGGCGATCGCCGCGCAAGCCGACGGCCCGGTCGCGCCCCGTGAGATCGAGGCGCGCTGGCGCGCGATCGCGGCGGCGCGCGAAGTGGGCACCACGCTCGCGCGGCTCGAGGCACTCGGCGTGACGGCGCGCTACGTCGCCGTCGACGTGCGGGACCCCGCGGCCGTCGCGGCGGCGCTCGCCGAGCTTCGCGCGGCCCACGGGCCCGTGCGCGGCCTCGTGCACGGTGCCGGCGTGCTCGCCGACAAGCTGATCCTCGACAAGACCCAGGCCCAGTTCGACCAGGTCTTCGACACCAAGATCGCGGGCCTGCGCGCCCTGCTCGGCGCGCTCGCGCTCGACGAGGCGAAGGCGATCGTGCTCTTCTCCTCCGTCACGGCCCGCTGCGGCCGCGTCGGCCAGGCCGACTACGCGATGGCCAACGAGCTGCTCAACAAGGCGGCGCGCCGGCTCGCGGCGACGCGGCCCGGCTGCCGCGTGCTCAGCGTCGATTGGGGCCCCTGGGATGGCGGGATGGTGACGCCCGCGCTCAAGCGCCTCTTCGCCGAGGAGGGCGTGGGCGTGGTGCCGCTGGAAGGTGGCGCGGCGTGGCTCGCCGACGAGCTGTCGCGCGCCCGGCCCGGCGCCGTCGAGCTGGTCGTGCTCGGCACCCCGCCGGGCGCGCCGAGGGGCGGCGATCCAGCTTCGCTGGTTCCCTACGGTCATCGGGCGGCCGTGGTGGCCCCGGCAACCCCGGCGCCCCCAGCAACTCAGGCAACCCAGCCAGCCCAGCCAGCCCAGCGGCTGCGCACCGCGTTCCGGAGCGACCTGGCCGTTCGGACGCATCCGTTCCTCGCGTCCCACGTCATGAACGGCAAGGCCGTGCTGCCGGTCGCGGTGATCGTCGAGTGGATGGCGCATGCCGCCTTGCACGCGAACCCGGGCCTGGCCTTCCGCGGCCTCGCCGACTTCGCCGTGTTCAAGGGCGTGGTGCTCGACAGCGAGCCATACGGCGTCCGCTTCGATGCCGGGATGGCGATCGGCTCGAACGGCGAGCTGGCGGCGGCGGTCGAGCTGCGCGGCGACGCGCGCGATCAGCCCCATGCCCGGGCGACGGTGTTGCTGGGCCCCGCGCCCGCGTCGCCGCCGACCGGCCACTGGTCGGGTGAATGGGCGGGCGGCGAGGGCGCGGGCGCCTACGCGCGCGGCGCGCAGGAAGCCTACCGCCAGGTCCTGTTCCACGGCCCGGAGTTCCGCGGCATCACGGCGATCGAGGCGATCGGACCTGACGGCGTGATCGGCCGGGTGAAGGCCGCCCGTGCACCCGCCGCGTGGGTCCAGGCGCCGCTGCGCGACGCCTGGATCACCGACCCGTTGGCGCTCGACGCCGCGTTCCAGCTGCTGATCCTCTGGAGCGTGGAAACGCTCGGCGCCCCGTGCCTGCCCTGCCGCGCGGCCGGCTACCGGCAGTACGGACCGTTCCCTTCAGGCGGCACGCGCGTCCTCGCGCGCGTCACCGAGCGCAAGGCCGGCACGGCGACGGCCGATGTGGCTTTCCTCGATGGCGAGAACCAGCTCGTGGCCGAGTTGATTGGCGCCGAATGCGCGTTCGACGCGGGCCTCGCCGAGGTCTTCCGTAACAACGCGCTGGCGGCGCCAACGGCGCCATGAGCACGGGTAGGGCGAGCGGCAGCTGGGAGCCCATCGCGATCGTCGGGCTCGGCGGCGTCTTCCCCGATGCCGCGGATCCGGATGCGCTCTGGGCGAATGTGCGGCGCGGCCACGCCGCGGCCGCCGACGTGGAGGCCGCGCGCTGGATGCTCGACCCTGCGGCCGTCCGCGACGGCGAGAAAGGCGCGCCCGACCGCGTCGCCTCCGCACGCGCCTGCCTCGTGAAGGGCTTCCGCTTCGATCCGACGGGCTTCGCGCTGCCGCCTGAAGCGCTCGTGGACCTCGACCCGCTGTTCCACCTGGGCCTCACCGCCGCCCGCCAGGCCTGGACGGGCGTCCGCACGGCCAGCCTGGACCTCGCACGCGCCGGCGTGATCATCGGCAACATCGTGCTCCCCGACGAGGGCGCGGCCGCGCATGCAGCCGCGCTGCTCGACGGCGCCGACGGCGCCGAAGGTGCGCCCGCCGGTGCCTACCGCGGCCCCGGCTTGCCCGGCGGGTTGATCGCCCGGGCGTTGGGGCTCGGGCTCGGCGGCTGGGCCTTGGACGCGGCCTGTGCGTCGTCGCTGTACGCCGTGAAGCTCGCTTGTGCGGAGCTTGCGGCCGGCCGTGCGGACCTGATGCTGGCGGGTGGCGTCTCGCGGCCCGACAGCCTCTACACCCAGATGGGCTTCAGCCAGCTGCGCGCGCTGTCGGCCCGCGGCCAGTGCACGCCCTTCGACGCCGCGGGCGATGGCCTGGTGGTCGGCGAGGGCGCGGGCATCCTGGCCCTCAAGCGCCTCGCCGACGCCGAGCGTGACGGCGATCGCATCTGGGCCGTCATCCGCGCCGTGGGCACCTCGAACGACATCGACGGCAGCCTGCTCGCGCCGAGCTCGGAAGGGCAGTTGCGCGCGATGCACGAGGCCTACCGGCTGGCCGGTTGGGCGCCTGGCAGCGTCGACCTGCTCGAATGCCACGCCACCGGCACGCCGCTCGGCGACGGCGTGGAGGTCGCGAGCCTCAAGGCGCTGCGCGGAGAGGCGCAGGCCGCAGCCGTGCTGGGCTCCGTGAAGTCGAACGTGGGCCACCTGCTCACGGCGGCGGGTGCGGCCGGGTTGATCAAGACGGTGCAGGCCCTCGTGCACCGGGAGCTGCCGCCGACGGCGAGCTTCCAGGCGGCTTCGCCGGCGCTGGGCCTGGCTGGCTCGGGCCTGCGGGTGCTCACGACGGCCGAGCCGTGGCCGGCGGCGGATGACCGCCCACGGCGGGCGGCCGTCAGCGCTTTCGGGTTCGGCGGCATCAACGCCCATGTCCTCGTCGAGGAATACCAGGCACGCCCGGCTGGCGAGCCGTCGCGTTCGCCGGGTCCGGGTGACGCTGTCGCGATCATCGGGATGGGCGTCCGGTTCGGCGGCCTCGTCGGCCTGCGTGCGTTCCAGGAGGCCACCCTCGGTGGCCGTCTCGCGGCCGCCCATGGCCCGCGACCCGCGCGCGAGCGCGCCGGTGGCGTGGCGGAAGGGCCCGACGTCGCGGGATGCTGGCTGCCCGGCGACGTGGAGGTCGCCACCGCCGCCTTCCGCATCCCGCCGCGGGAGCTCGCGGACATGCTGCCGCAGCAGGCGCTCATGCTCCTGGCGGCCGACGAGGCCCTGCGCGACGCGGGCGGCGCGCTGGCCGACCGCTCGGCGCGCCGCCCGCGCGCCGGCGCTTACGTGGGCATCGGCCTCGACCCGCGCACCACCGACTACCACCGCCGCTGGCGCCGCCTGGCCCGCGGCGAGCGACCGGAAACGCCGGCCCTGACCGCCGACCGCACGGTCGGCGCGCTGGGCGGCATGGTGGCGAGCCGGCTCGCCCGCGAGTTCCGCTTCGGCGGCCCCACCCACACCGTGCAGGCCGAGGAGGCGTCGGCCTATCGGGCGCTCGAGGCGGGCGTGCGCGCCCTGCAGCGCGGCGAGATCGACGTGGCGCTCGTGGGTGCCGTCGACCTGGCGGGCGACCCGCGCATGCTCGCGGCGCGCGCGGCCGAGGGCGCGCCCGTGCCGACCGGCGAAGGCGCGGGTGCTGTCGTGCTCAAGCGCCTCGCCGACGCCGAACGCGACGGTGACCGGATCTACGCCATTGTGGAAGGGCTCGCGGCGGCGAGCGGAGGCCGGCCGGCCGCGGCAACGCCCGCGGCGGGCGACCCGGCGCAGGCTTCCGCCGCGACCTGGCGTGCGGTAGCGCCGCCGGGCGCGGCCGCGGTGCGTGCCGCCGTGGACGCCGCGTGGGGCGAAGCGGGCGCCGCGCCCGGCTCGGCGGGTCTGCTCGAGCTCGATGCCGGGGCCCTCGTGGCCGAGGCCGCGGGCCTCGCGCTCGCCTTCGGCGGCGCGCCAGCCCAGGCGCCCGCAACCGCCCTCGGCCGGACGGCCCAGGTCGTCGGCCGGGCGGGCGTCGCGGCCGGCATGGCGAGCCTCGTCCGCGCCGCGCTCTGCCTCTACCAGGAGATCCTGCCACCCTGGCGTCCGGTGGCCGATGACGCAGCGCAGCCCATGGGGCCGGCGCTGCACCGGCCCGGCGCCCCGCAGTATTGGTTCCGTGATCGGATCATCGGCCCGCGCCGCGCCGGCGTGAGCATCCTCGGGCTCGACGGCACGGCGGCCCACGTCGTGCTCGCCGGTGCCGAGCGCCAGGCCGCCGCGGCCGAGGCGCGCGTGCGCGATGAGCGCCGGCGGCCATTGGGCGCGGCGTCTCACGGCCTGTTCGCGCTGGCCGGCGCCGACCAGCCCGCGCTCCTGGCCGCGCTCGACCGGCTCGCCGCCTGGCTCGTCGAGCAGGCGCCCGATACGCCGGTCGAGGCGATCGCACGGGGTTGGTGGGCCGACCAGGGCGTGGGCCAGGGCGCGCTCGGCCTCGCGATCGTGGCCGCCGACGCGGCCGACCTCGCGACCCGCCTCGGCGAGGCCCGCCGGGCGGTCGAGGGCTCGCCCGTGCCGGGCGCGGACCCGGTGCTGCCGACGGCCGCCGTGTACTACTCGGCGAGCCCGCTCGGCGCGGATGCGCCGATCGCCTTCGTCTTCCCGGGCTCGGGCAACCATTTCGCCGGGATGGGCCGCGATCTCTGGGCCGCCTTCCCGGAGATCCCACGCCGCCAGGATGCCGAGACCGCCTGGCTCGCGAGCCAGGTGTGCCCGGCCGGGTTGGTGCCCTGGCGCGCCACGTGGCCGAAAGGCTGGGAGAGCGCGTGCGAGGCCGCGCTCGCGGGCGATCACCGCACGACGTTGCTCGGGCAGGTGGCGTACGGCGCGCTGATGCACGACCTCGTCACGGCGTTCGGCGTGAAGCCTGCCGCCGTGATCGGCTACAGCCTCGGCGAGACCGCCGGCCTGGTGGCCACCCGCACCTGGACCGACCGCGACGCGCTCGCGCGCCGCATGGCCGAGACCTCGCTTTTCACCGACGAGCTGGGCGGCGACTACGCGGCCGCGGCCCGGGCCTGGGGCCTCGCCCCTGGCGAGCGGGCGGCCTGGAAGCTGGGCGTCGTCGACCGGGCGCCGGCCGCGGTGCGCGCGGCGATCGCCGAGATCCCGCGGGCCTATTTGCTCATCGTGAACGCGCCCGGCGAGTGCGTGGTGGGCGGCGAACCCGCCGCCGTGGACCGGTTGGTGGCGAAGCTCGGCTGCGGCTTCCTGGCGCTCGAGGGCGTGACCTCGGTGCACTGCGAGGTGGCGGCCCAGGTCGAGGAGCCCTACCGCGCGCTGCACGATCTGCCCACCACGCCGCCCTCCGACGTACGCTTCTATAGCGGCCGCTGGGGCCAGGCCTACGGCGTGACCCGCGAGACGGCAGCCGGCTCGATCGTGGCGCAGGCGCTCGAGGGCCTGGATTTCCCGGCCGTCGTGCGGGCGGCGTATGTCGACGGCGCGCGCGCCTTCGTGGAGCTCGGGCCGCGAAACTCGTGCAGCCGCATGGTGCGTGCCATCCTGGGCGATCGCCCCCACCTCGCGCGCTCGGCCTGCATGAAGGGCCAGCCGGCCGAGGCGACGTTGCTGCGGTTGCTCGCGCACCTGCATGCCGAGCGCGTGCCGATCGACCTGGCGCCGATTTACGGGGTGCCGGCGACGGCGCTGGGTGTCGCGCCGGCGATCGGGCCGAGCGGGCCCGTGGTGCGGGTGCCGTTGCATGCGCCGCGGCCGGGCGCGGACGAGCCGGTGACAATTAATCTGGTGAAGGTGGCAACAATGCCCGGTAGCTCGGTTGTGAAACAAATAAGTCCAACTCCCACTCCCACTCCTACTCCAACTCCCTCGCTGGCGGTGGCGCGGCGCGAAGAGCCGGGTGCCTTCGGCCTCGCGGCCCGATCGGCCCACGCGCTCGCGGCGGCCCAGGGGGCCGTCGGCGAGGCCCACGCGGCCTTCCTCGCGCTGGCGGCGGGCCAGGCCCAGGCGCTGGTGCAAATCGCCGACCTGCAGGCCCTGGCAGGCTTCGCGCCGCTGCCGCCGGCCTCGCCCGACGCGCCATCTGCCCGCGCCGTCTTCATGGACCGCGACGCCTGCCTCGACTACGCCCGCGGCCGCATCGGCCCCGTGCTCGGCGACTACTTCGCGCCGATCGACGCCTTCCCGACCCGCGTGCGCCTGCCCGACGAGCCGCTGATGCTCGTCGATCGCATCGTCGAGGTCACGGGCGAGCGCGGCTCGCTCACGCACGGCACGGTCGTGACCGAGCACGACGTGAAGGCCGACGCCTGGTACCTCGACGCCGGCCGGATCCCCACCTGCATCGCCGTCGAGGCCGGGCAGGCCGACCTGTTCCTCTCGGCCTGGCTCGGCATCGATTTCAAGACCCGCGGCCTGGCTTGCTATCGGCTGCTCGACGCGGTGGTCACGTTCCACCGCCCGTTGCCCGGGCCGGGCGCCACGATCCGGTACGACATCGCGATCGAGCGCTTCATGGACCAGGGCGGCGTCACGCTCTTCTTCTTCCGCTTCGACGGCACCGTGGACGGCGAGCCGCTGCTGACGATGCGCCGTGGCTGCGCCGGCTTCTTCACCGACGCCCACCTGGCGGCGGGCCGGGGCGTCATCTTCACGGCGCTCGATCTCAAGCCGCAGCCGGGCAAGCTGCCCGCAGACTGGCGGGCGCTCGCCCCGATGGAGCGCGAGACCTACGACGCGGGCCGGCTCGACGCATTGCGCGCGGGCGACCTGGGCGCAGCCTTCGGCCCAGCCTTCGCAGGTCTCGGGCTGGGGCGGGCGGCGGCGATCCCGGGCGGGGCGATGCGCCTGGTCGACCGCGTCGTCGCGCTGGAGCCCACGGGCGGACGCTTCGGCCTCGGCCTGATTCGCGCCGAGCACGACGTGACGCCTGACGCCTGGTACCTCACCTGCCACTTCGTCGACGACATGGTCATGCCCGGCACGCTCATGTTCGAGTGCTGCATGCATACCTTGCGCATCCACTTGATGCGCATGGGCTGGGTCGGCGAGGCGGGGACGGTGGTGTACGAGCCGCTGCCGGAGGTCGGCAGCCGGCTGGAGTGCCGCGGGCAGGTGCTGGCGTCGACGAAGGTCGTGACGTACGAGATCGTGATCAAGGAGCTGGGCTACCTGCCTGACGGGACGCCCTTCGCGCTGGCGGATGCGCTGATGTCGGCGGACGGCAAGCCAATCGTGCGGATCACGGACATGAGCGTGCGGGCGAGCGGCTTGCAGCGCGCTGCGCTCGAGGCCCTTTGGTCGGCCCTCGCACCGTCTGCGGCGGCCCTCGCACCGCCTGCGGCGGCCCTCTACGGCCCCGAGAGAATCCTCGCCTACGCCACCGGCAAGCCCTCCGAGGCCTTCGGCGATCGCTACACCATCTTCGACCACGACCGCGTCATCGCGCGCCTCCCCGGCCCGCCCTACATGTTCGTCGACCGCGTCACCGCGGTCGGCGGCGAGCCGTGGGTCTGCCAGGCCGGCGCGTGGTGCCTGGCCGACTACGACGTGCCGCCGGACGCCTGGTACTTCGCCGACGACGGCCAGCCCACGATGCCCTTCGCGGTCCTGCTCGAGGTCGGCCTGCAGCCCTGCGGCTGGCTCGCGGCCTATGTAGGCTCCGCGCTCACGGCCGACGTCGACCTCTCGTTCCGCAACCTCGGCGGCAAGGCGGTCCAGCACCGGCTGATCACCCCCACGAGCGGGACCCTGTCGACGAAGACCACGCTCACCAAGGTCTCGATTTCGGGCGGCATGATCGTCCAGGAGTACGAATTCGCGATCCACTGCGGTGGCGAGCTCGTCTACGACGGCTGGACCATGTTCGGCTTCTTCACCAAGGCCGCGTTGGCCCAGCAGGTCGGCATCCGCGGCACCGAGGCCTGGCGATCGCCGCTTTACGCGCCGGTGCCCTTCCCCGCGGGACCGCTGCCGATGCCGCGCGGCCGCATGCGGATGGTCGACACGATCGAGGCCTGGGAACCCACCGGCGGACGTCACGGCCGCGGCTTCATCCGCGGCCGCAAGGCCGTCGATCCGGCCGAGTGGTACTTCGCCGCCCACTTCTACCAGGATCCCGTTTGCCCGGGCTCCCTCGGCCTCGAGTCGCTGGTGCAGCTGCTCAAGGCCGAGGCCGGGCGCCGCTGGGGCGGGGGCGGCCAGGGCCTGCGGTTCGCGGCCATGAAGCCGGGCTGCGCGCATGAATGGGTCTACCGCGGGCAGATCGTGCCGGGCAACGGCGAGGCAGTGGTCGAGGCGCACATCAAGGCGGTGGACGACGCCACGCGCACGATCGTCGCCGATGGCCTGTTGCTCGTCGATGGGCGCCCGATCTACGGCATGACCGACTTCACGATCGCCCTCGAGCCGGAGGGCGCGCGATGAAGCGGTTCGCCCGCGCGGCCTCGGCCGCCGTGCTGCTCGGCGTGGTCGGCGCCGGCTGCGATTGGTTCACGCCCAGGCCGCCGCGCGGCTCGTTCACGCCCGCCCCCCCCACCGCGGCGGATGAAGCCGGGTGCGAGGTCTGTGGCACGTCGCAGCGGACCGCCGCGGTGATTTACCGCGTCGATGGGCCCGCCACGGTGAAGGCGGGCAAGGCCGCGACCTTCACGATCTACGCCGCGACGGGCACCGACAAGGCCGTCATCTGCGAGGTCGCGCAGCCGACCTACGATCTGCCGGGCTGGGGCGTGAACGCCGGCGCCAAGCCGCCGACGCTCAAGCTCGGGCTCGCGATGAAGAGCGTGGCGCGCGACGAGAGCCGGCCCTGCCAGGTGATCGACCGCGCGGCGCCGCCGAAGTCCGTGAAGGCCACGCGCAACATCACCTTCCCGGCCGCCGGCACCTACACGATCGAGGTGGTGGGCTTCGACGGCTCGCGGCCGCTCGGCATGCAATACGAGCCTGGCCCGGGCGATCCGCCCGCGCCGCCCAAGCCCGGCGTTCCCGCGACGATCGAGGTGCAGCCGTGAGGTATTCGCGGGTCCGCATGGCAGGCCTTGGGTACGAGCTGCCCCCCGTCGTGGTCACGACCACGGCGCTCGAGTCGCGGATCAAGCCGCTCTACGACGAGCTGCGCATCCCCGAAGGGCAGCTCGCCTACCTCACCGGCATCCGCGAGCGCCGCTGGTGGGAGCCCGATCAGCGCCTCGCGCCGCTGGCGGCGGCCGCCGCGGAACGCGCGCTCGAGGCCGCCGGCGTGCCTCCCTCGGCGCTCGGCGCGGTGGTCTACGGCAGCGTCTGCCGCGATGACCACGAGCCCGCCACGGCCTGCGAGGTCGCGCACCTGCTCGGCGTGCCCGAGGAAGCGGCGGTCTTCGACCTCGCCAACGCGTGCCTCGGCATGATGTCGGGGGTGCTCGCCGTCGCGAACATGATCGAGCTCGGCCAGATCCGCGCGGGCGTGGTGGTGGGCTGCGAGTCCGCGCGCGAGATCAACGAGGCGATGATCGCCGAGATGCTCGCGGAACGCTCGATGGCGCACTTCACCCGATCGATCGCCACGCTCACCGGCGGCTCGGGCGCGGCGGCGATCGTGCTGACCGACGGCTCGCTCGGCACGCCCGGGCCGCGGCTCGCGGGCGGCGCCCTGCGGGCAGCGCCCGCGCATCACGAGCTCTGCCGCTGGGGCCCCGACCGGCGTGAGCCGCCGCGCCAGCGCGAGGTGATGGCGACCGACGCGGTGCAGGTGCTCAAGCATGGCGTGCCGCTCGGCGCGCGGACCTGGGCCGCCTTCCTGCCCGCCGTGGGCTGGGAAGCGCCGGATCGGACGATCTGCCACCAGGTCGGCCAGGCCAACCGCGCCGCCATGCTCGGTGCCCTGGGCGTGACGCCGGACCGCGACTTCACGACCTTCGAATTCCTCGGCAACACCGGGAGCGTGGCGGTGCCTTTGACCGCCGCGCTCGCCGCCGAGCGCGGCGCGCTCGCGCCTGGCCAGCGCGTGGCCTGGCTCGGCATCGGCAGCGGCCTCAATTGCCTCATGTTGGGCTGGGATTGGTAACCCGGCATCCGGATCGGTGAAATCAGGACTGGAATTGGTGAAATGACCGTCGACATCGCCCCCTACCGGGACCTCTACCCTTTCGAAGGCCGCTGGCTCGACCGCGGCGGCGCCCGCCTGCATTACCTCGACGAGGGCGCGGGCGCGCCGGTGGTCATGCTGCATGGCAACCCGAGCTGGTCATTCCTGTACCGCGATCTGGTGCGCGCGGGCCGCGAGCGGTTCCGCGCGATCGTGCCGGATCACATGGGGATGGGCCTCTCGGACAAGCCGGGCGACGACCGCTATCGCTACACGCTCGCGAGCCGGGTGGCGGACCTCGAGGCCCTGCTCGACCACCTCGGGATCGATGGCCCGGTCTCGCTCGTGCTGCACGACTGGGGCGGCATGATCGGCATGGCCTGGGCGGCGCGCCACGTCGAGCGGGTCCAGCGGATCGTGGCGATGAACACGGCCGCGTTCGGGCTGCCGGCCACCAAGTCCTTCCCCTGGCCACTGAAGCTCGCCCGCGACACCGGCGTCGGCGCCGTCCTGGTGCGCGGCGCGAACGCGTTCGCGGAGGCCGCCAGCCGCACCTGCACCGTGCGACCGCTGCCCGACTCTGTCCGGCGCGCGTTCGTCGCGCCCTATGACTCGTGGGACGCGCGCATCGCCACGCTGCGCTTCGTGCAGGACATCCCGCTCGCGCCGGGCGACGAGGCCTGGCCGGTGCTGGCCGAAGTCGAAGCGGCCTTGCCGCGGTTCAGCGAGGTGCCGATGCTGCTCGGCTGGGGCGAGCGCGACTGGGTGTTCGACGGGCACTTCCTCGCGGAGTGGCGCCGGCGCTTCCCGCACGCCGAGGTCGTCAGCTTCGCCGACGCGGGCCACTACGTGCTCGAGGACAAGGGCGACGTGCTCATTCCGCGCATCATCGAGTTCTTGGCAGGGCGGCCGGCATGACGGCCGTCCTGACCGGCTGCAACATCGCGACGCGGCTGGACGCCCAGGCGGCGGCCCAACCCGACGCGCCCGCGGTGATCCACCGCGGCGAGACGTTGACCTTCGCCCAGCTGCGCCGCCGCTGCGATCGCCACGCCCACCGCCTGGCGAGCCTCGGCATCGGCCGCGGCACGCGCACGGTGCTGATGGTCAAGCCGGGCTTCGATTTCTTCGCCCTCACCTTCGCGCTCTTCAAGCTCGGCGCCGTGCCGGTGCTGGTCGACCCGGGCATGGGCCTCAAGAACCTCGGCAAGTGCCTGGCCGAGGCGGCCCCCGAGGCGTTCGTCGGCATCCCGATGGCCCACTTCGCGCGCGTGGTGGCCGGCTGGGGCAAGGCGACCCTGCGGCGTCACGTAACGGTAGGCGGCGGTTTCCTGGGCGTCGCGCGGCTGGAAGCGGACGACACGCCGGACACGCCGTTCGTCGCCACGCCCACCGAGCCAGGCGATACGGCCGCTGTGCTCTTCACGAGCGGCAGCACGGGCGTGCCCAAGGGCGCCGTGTATCAACATGCGACCTTCGACGCCCAGGTGGCCTTCCTCCGCGATCACTTCGGCTTCGGCCCGGGCGACGTCGACCTGCCCACGTTCCCGCTGTTCGCGCTCTTCGACGCCGCCCTCGGCGTGACCGCCGTGATCCCGGAGATGGACTTCACGCGACCAGGCAGCGTGGCGCCGCAAGCCATCATCGGGCCGATCCGCCAGTATGGCGTGACCCAGATGTTCGGCTCGCCCGCGCTGCTCGATCGCGTCGGTCGCTGGGGCGCCGCGCACGGCGACAAGCTCCCTTCCCTGCGACACGTGATCAGCGCCGGCGCGCCCGTGCCGCCGCATGTGATGGAGACCTTCCACACGCTGGTGGGCCCCGAGGCCACGATCCACACGCCCTACGGCGCCACCGAGGCGCTGCCGGTCGCGGCGATCACGAGCCGCGAGGTGCTCGGCGAGACCGCGGCCGCCTGGGCGCGCGGCGAGGGCACCTGCGTCGGGCGGCCGGTCGGCGGCGTCGAGCTCGCCGTCATCCCGATCTCCGACGCGCCGATCGGCGCCTGGTCGGACGATCTGCGCCTGCCGCCCGGGGCGGTCGGCGAGCTCGCCGTGCGCGGGCCGATCGTCAGCCGCGGCTACATGAACCGGCCGGACCACGACGCCGCCGCCAAGATCCCCGACGGGCACGGCGGGGTCTGGCACCGCATGGGCGACCTCGGCCGGCTCGACGCGCAGGGCCGGGTCTGGTTCCTCGGCCGCAAGACGCACCGCGTGCGGGCCAGCGGCGGCGACCTGTTCACCATCCCCTGTGAGGCGATCTTCAACCAGCACCCGCGGGTGCGGCGCACGGCCCTGGTCGGCGTGGGGCCCGTCGGCGCGCAGCGGCCGGTGATCTGCGTCGAGCTCGAGGCGGGCGAGGCACGCGGCGGCTCGCCCGCGCTGGCGGCCGAGATCCTGGCGCTCGGCGCCGGCTATGCCCACACCGCCGGCGTCCGCGAGCTCCTCTTCCACCCCGCCTTCCCGGTCGACATCCGCCACAACGCGAAGATCTTCCGCGAGAAGCTCGCGGCCTGGGCCACGGGGAAGCTGCGATGAAGGCGCTCGTGACCGGCGCCGGCGGGTTCCTCGGCGGGGCCGTGGTCGACCAGCTGCTGGCCGCGGGCGATGCCGTCACGGCCTTCCAGCGTGGGGATTACCCGGCGCTCGCGGCCCGGGGCGTGCACGTGGTGCGCGGCGACGTCGCGGACGCCGAGGCGATCGCCGCCGCCGTGCGCGGCCACGACGTGGTGTTCCACGTCGCCGCCAAGGCCGGTGCCTGGGGCGAGCTGGCGGACTACCGGCGCGCCAACGTGACCGGCACCGCGAACGTGATCGCGGCCTGCCGCGCCGCAGGCGTCGGCAAGCTCGTCTACACGAGCTCGCCCAGCGTCGTGTTCCATGGCGGCGACATGGCCGGCGTCGATGAGTCGGTGCCTTATCCGGCGCACCACGACGCGCCGTACCCGGCCACCAAGGCCGAGGCGGAGCGGCTGGTGCTCGCGGCCGACGGGCCGGACCTCGCGACGGTGGCGTTGCGCCCGCACCTGATCTGGGGCCCGGGCGACCCGCACTTCGTGCCGCGGCTGGTCGCGCGCCAGCGGGCCGGCCGGCTCCGGCGGGTCGGCTCAGGCGAAAACCTGGTCGACGCCACCTACGTCGACAACGCCGCCCAGGCCCACCTGATGGCGGCCGCGCGCCTCGCGCCGGGCGCCGCCTGCGCCGGCAAGGCGTACTTCATCGGGAACGACGAGCCGATCGCCGCCTGGACGCTCGTCGATCACTTCCTCGCGGCGGCCGGGCTGCCGCCCGTCGCGGGTGCGATGCCGGCCGAGGTGGCCTACGCCGCGGGCTGGGTGCTCGAGGGCGTGCATGGCCTCTTCAAGCTGCCGGGCGAGCCGCTCATGACCCGCTGGGTCGCGCGCGAGCTCGCCACGACCCACTGGTTCGACCTGGGCGCCGCACGCCGCGACCTCGGCTATGCGCCGGCCGTCTCCACCGAGGAAGGCCTTCGACGGCTGCGTGCGGCGCTGCAGGGCGGCGCCGAGAGCAAGGGTTAGGCTTCGTGCGCGAGCCGCCCGCGTACGGCCCGCGGCCCCGGCTGCGCGGCGTCTTCCACCAGTGGGCCGCGGTCGGCTTCGTGCTCGCGATGCCGCTGGTCCTGGGCGGCATTCGGCATCCCACGGCGCTCCTGGCCACGGCGATCTTCCAGGTCGGCCTGGTGGTGCTGTTCACGATCAGCGCGCTCTACCACCGCGTCGACTGGTCGCCACGCGCCCTCGGCCTCATGCGGCGCGTCGATCATGCCTTCATCTTCGTGCTGATCGCCTGCGTCTTCACGCCGTTCTGCCTGTTGGCCCTGCCGGTCCAGGATGGCGGCTTCCTGCTGGCGCTGGCCTGGGGCGGCGCAGGCCTCGGCGTCGGCCGCGTGTTGCTCTGGCCTTACGCGCCGAAGCCCCTCTCGGTCACGACCTACGCGCTGCTGCCGCTGCTCTCGGCGCCGTACCTCGAGCGCATGTACGCCGCGGCGGGCCCGCTGGGCACGGCCTGCATGGTGGTCGGCAACGCGATCGTCGGCTTTGGCGCGGTGGTATACGCCTACGGCCGGCCCAACCCGATCCCGGACGTGTTCGGCGCGCATGAGATCTTCCACGTGTCCGTGGTCGCCTGCGCGATCCTCTACACGGTCGCCGTGGTAGGGCTGGCGCGGGCTTACGGTTGAGCACCGAACGCTGAAAGGGCCGCGCCATCGGCGCGGCCCGCTTGATGATTCGGTGGCTACAGCAGCCAGGGCTTGCCGTCCCACCACATGGTCTGCCAGACCATGCGCTGTTCCTTTTCCTTGAGCTGGCCGTCGTTGTTGGTGTCGAGGCGGTCGAAGGTCTCGGTGAGCCACTCGTTGAGCGACTTCGGGCCCTTGTCGGCCGTCTTGCGGTGCACGCCGAACACGCCGAGCAGTTTCCACTCGCGCAGCGTCAGGGCGTTGTCCTCGTTCATGTCCATGAGGATCACGACTTCCTCGATGCTCTTGTAGGTCACGAAGCTCGAGATCGTCGCGCCGAGTTCCTTGAACTCGCGGGTGTTGAGCTTGTTGTCGTCGTTCTTGTCGAAGTCGTGGAAGACCTTGCGCTGCACGTCTTCGAGCGTCGGGTGGGTCGGCTGGACCTTGATGCCGTAGCCGATCGCCGGGAAGATCCCGAGCAGACCGAACTCCTCGAACTCGAGCGCGCCGTTGTGGTCGAGATCGACCATCTTCATGAAGGTCATGTCGTCCATCGCGCTCTGCGTGGGACCGGCCGGACGGCGATCCTGCTTGAGGGCCTGGACCGGGCCGGCCTTCGTGCCGGCGCTCGACGTGGGCATCGGCTTCCCACAGCCGGCGAGCAGCGCGGTCGCGGCCAGCATGGTGATCAGGGGCTTGTACATGGTTATCTCCTGCCGCGCGAGCGCGGATTCTTGATGTGCCTCAGGCTTTACATCATTATAGGAAGATTAACCAAGGATTAAGCGTGATAAGAGGTTAATATAAGGTTAAGCTTTAGCGCAGGAATGCTTAAATCCTACGGGCCGCTGTGGACTACGACCGGCGTCGTCGTGGGCGGGCCGGGGTAGCGGTCCGGGATGCGGTCCGGTGGGGCGCCCCAGACGACGGTGATCGCCTGGTAGTCGCGCAGCACGAGGTTCGGGCCGTCCGCGACCGGCTTGCCGTCGTCGTAAACGGCCGCGCCAGTCAGGGGGACGTTCCACTCGGCGAAGAACTGCGCGAGCTTGATCTCCGACTGCACGTTCGCCTCGACGTGGACGATGCCGTCCGCCGTGTGTGTGTGCAGCGGCGAGATCCAGATGTGCTGGGGGTCGATGCCGATGTTGGCGGGCACGACGACCGGCGCGCGGTCCCAGAAGACCGAGAGGTGCGCGTGGATGTGGTACTTGTCGCCCTCGGACGCGAGCGGTTCGAGGCCGGCCTTCGCGAGGTGCGTGAGGCCGTCGGACGGCACGAACCACGGCGGCGGCGAGGGGCGATCGCCCGGTGACGTCGGGGCGGGCACCGGCGTCGCGCCGCCCGACGCCAGGGGCGTCGGGGTGGGGGCGATCACGGGCGCCATGCCGGCCGGTGGTGGCAGGAAGCAGCCGGCGAGGAACAGGACGGGGGCGAGGAAGAGGAAGGGTTTACGGGTCAACGCGGGCTCACTTCGGGATGTTGGCGTCCATCAGGTTCGACTTGAATTCCTCGAGCCCGATCGTCTCGCGCTGGCCCCAGGGGTTCGTGATATAGGCCATGCCGTTCTCGATCTTGTCCACTACGACCTTGTGGCCGCCGCCTTCCCATTCGAGGCCCACGGGAACCTGCTTCCCGGCCTTGCTGGCCGCCTCGACGCGGCGGAACGCCGAGCCGCGGTTCAGGCGCGTGACCATGTAAATCATCGAATAGTCGTCGCCGGTGAGCGCCTCGAGCACCTTGTTCGCGCCGCGGCCCGAGAGGCCGCCGGGCAAGATCGGGATGCGCGAGAGCGTGTCGCGGAAGGACTGCCAGCCGTTCTTGACGGTCGTCCAGAACGAGGGGTTCTCGAGCGTGTGCGCGTCCTTGTCGTTGTTGTAACGCATGAAGCCGTTGCCGAGCTCCATCAGCGCGGGCTGGAGCAGGCGCAGGCTCGGCGTGCGGCCATAGTCGTTGTTGTTGGCCCAGTCGGCGTTGCGCGTGAGCGAAGCGCCTGAGACGGTCGTGGTCTGGCCCTCCGGGCGGGCCAGGTCGACCACCAGGCGGGCATACTCGACCGCGTTCTTGCGCGTCATCACGATCGTGGCGCTGGTCGCGACGCAAGTGCCCTTGCCCTCCTGCGCGATCTTGACCGGGTTGTCGATCTCTTCGATCAGGCCGGTGACGAGCTCCCGGCGATCGAGGCCGGGCGTCAGCGGCTGGGAGGCTGCGCGCTCGAGGTGCGAGAGCAGGTCGCCCTGGCCGGCCATGTCCTTGCCGGCGGTCAGGCGGCCGTCGAACAGCATCCGCATCAGCGCGTCGCGGGCGATCGGGTCGCCGCCGCACAGCTCGGCGAGCTTGCGGTAGTTTTCCGCGCGCGGGCCGAGCTTCGCGAGGGCCGCCTGCTCGGCGCCCTGCTTCTCCTTGATGTTGGCCATCGCGGTGCGCAGCTCGGGCATATCGGCGTAGCGCGTATCGGGGTCGTCGTAGACCTTGCGCGTCTTGAACTCGGACACGGCCGGCCCGTTGATCACCCAGCGCAGGCCCTTGCGAAGCGCGCCGATCGCCTTCGCGATCGGGTTCTCGCCTTCGGCTTCCGTGGCGCGGATCGTCTGGAGCGTCGAGCCGACGCGCGGATCGAGCGGCACCCCACCGACTTGCAGCGGCGCGCCGGACCGGGCCTGAATCACGCGGCGAACTTCGACGGCGTAGGTGGGGCGCAACAGCGACATGGATCCTCCTCGAGCCCGCTCGGGCCGAGGGAGATATCCGGCCTGGGCGGGGTAACACTTCTTAGGAAACGGTTAAGACGGAGTTAATATTCAGTAAATTGAAGCGGACCTGTCAGAACCTTCTCTTCTAGCGGCCAAGTCGCGGCCGGCGGATTTGGCGCGCACCTCGGGGTCCCGAGCGAGGGTCGTGGGGGCGTGGCTGTCTGCCTCGCGCGCAGGTGGCGAGGTCGGGATG
>JAKFEW010000105.1:0-124310 GCA_036675505.1 Candidatus Sericytochromatia bacterium | reverse complement strand
CGGGCCGACCGGACGCGGCGTCGCGGGCGCCGGGGCGGGCTGCGGCACGGGGGTCGGCCGGGGCGTGGGCTGCGGGCCCGGGGCCGGCTGGGGGGCGGGGCGCACGCCGGCGAGCAGCTCGGCCATGCGCTGCTGGAGCTGCTGGACCTGCGCCATCAGCTGCTGGATCGCGGCCGGCGGCGGGCCCATCGGCGGCTGCGGGGCGGGCTGCGGCCACGGCTGGGGGACCGGCTGCGGCACAGGCTGCTGTGGCCACGGCTGGGGCTGCTGCTGCACGGGCTGCGGCATCGGCTGCTGCGGCCAGGGCGCCGGCGCGTAGGGCGCCGGGTACGGATAGGCGTAGGCCGCCGGCGTGAACACGTCGGCAGCGGGCGCGGCAACAGGCGCCGGGGGCGGCGGTGGCGGCGGCGGTGGGGCAGGCGGCGGTGGCGCGTTCAGAAACGACGGCAAAGCCCCCTGGCCACCGGGCCAGGCGAAATCAGACATCCAAACACTCCCTTAACTCCACCGGGAATATCCGGCGTCGGGGCGCTGACCTGACTTAACTCGGGCCCAAGCTTCGGTTAATTTTGCGGATCGCTCACGGCGTGATGCGGCTGAGCGTGCCCAGCACGTAGTCGGCCACGATCAGGTTGCCCTGCGGATCGAACGCCACACCGGTGGGCTGGTTGAAGGCCAGGAAGGTCTCGATCTTCTTCTGCTTCGGCGTGAACTTGAAGATCGTGTTGCCCCAGTTGTTGGTGACGTAAAGGTTGTCGGCCGCGTCGACCGCGATGCCCTCGAGCGCGTCGGCGCCGGTCACGCTCTTGGTGCCGGCGTAGAACTGGGACTTCACGCCATCCTGGGCGATCGCCGTGATCGCGCCGCGCCAGCCGTTCTCGTCCGGGTTCGGCCGGTCCCACACGGCGCGCAGGTGCGTGACATAGGTGACGCCGCGCGAATCGACGGCGATCCCGTTCGGGTACTGGATGTCCGTGGCGACGACGCGCGCGGTGTCCGTGCTCGTGTCGTAGGCGATCACGTCCTGGGCGCCCTGCTCGGCCACCAGCAGCGTCTTGCCGTCCGGCGCGAACGCCAGGCCCCAGGGCGAGCTGAACGTGTGCGCGAGCGGCGTGGCGGTGAGGCCCTGCGGGTCGATCTTGAAGACCTGCTTGCCTGGCGTGTCGTTGCCTGTCGTGTTTTCGGGATCGGCGGCGGTGCGCTCGATGCGCCGCCCGACGTAGACGTTGCCGGCCGCGTCGCAGACGATGCCATGCGGGAACTTGAGGTCGCCGCCCTGGAAGAAGACCTCGAGGCGGTCCGTGCCGGCCGGGATCTTGTAGACCTTGTGGTCGTTCAGGCCGGCCACGAACAGGTTGCCCGCGCGGTCGTAGGCGACGTGCTCCGGGCTGAACACGCCATCCGCGAGGGCGGTCTTCGTGCGGAGGATCGGGGTGCCGACGTTGCGATCGAGGTCGCGGGCGCGGTCCACCAGGCCTGTGATGCGCTGCAAGCGCTGATCGAGGGCCGCGGCGAGCGAGGCGCCGCCGGCCTTGAAATCGAGCGTGGTGTCGGCAGCGATCGCGCGGTCGAGCACGTCGATCAGCGCGGCCAGCCGTGCGAGCGGGAGGTCGTCGAGGCCCTGATCCTGCTCGGCGAGCACCACGCGCGTCTTTTCGGTCACGAGCGTCGAGGCGGCGGTCACGTCGAGCTTCGTCTCGCCGGTCGCGGCGAGCCTGCCGAGTGCGCCCAGGGTCCAGGTGTCCTGGCCGCTGGTCACGCGTGCCTGCACGAAGAAGGCGCCGGTGGCGGGCACGCTCGCGAAGGCGTAGCGGCCCTCGGCGTCCGCGGTTACGCGGGCGGTGCCGGGCAGCAGCGCGCCGGCGGCGTCGACCAGGCCCACCTCGATCACGGGGGCCGCGGCCTGGGCCAGCGTGAAGCGCGGCACGCGCAGCGTGACGTAGGCGCCCGCGCCGTCGCCGATCAGGCCGCCGGCGCCGTCGCTGATCAGGCCGCCCGCGCCGTCGCTGATCAGCCCGCCCGAGTTGTTGCCGACCAGGCTGCCGCCGTTGTCCGCGAGCACGCCGGCCGGGAGCTTCACGAGGCCGCTCAGGACGGCGGTCGCGGCGGTCGAGCCGAGGCCGATTCCGTCGGCAGGCGGGATTTCGACGAGGCCTTCGCCTGGCGGGGCGAGGTTGCCGGCGCCGGCCGCGATGACGTTGCCGCCGCCCGGCGGGACGATCCCGCTGCCGACGGGGGGCACGACGCCGCTGACCGGGGACATCACGCCGCTGGCCTGGGACACCCCGCCGGCGCCGCCGTTCGAGACGATCCCGCCGCTGACCGCCGTGGTGCCGCCGGCTGACCCGAGCGAGGCGCCGCCGTTGGCGAGGATCGGCGCGGCATCGGGCTCGGCTTGCGGCGCAGGGGGCTTCTTCTTGGTGCCGCGCGCGCCGGGCGTGGTGGCCGACTGGGTGGGCGCGAGGTCGAGGCAGCCCGCGAGGAGGCAGGCGGCTGCCGCGACGGCGATCGCCCCCCTCAACCGGATGGTCGATGACTTCATCTCCCGCATTTCGTCCGCATACCCGCTTACGTAACGTGTCGAATCGGACACCCCAAAGGGTGGCCCGTCGTCCCCCAGTCGGAGCGGCGGGAGCGCCACCCCGGTATTTCCCCACCACTAACCAGGCGCCTGCGAGCGACCGCGACGTGTGGCTCCGACGCACTTTCCTGACCCCGACCTCGGGGCCTGGCTCACTTTTTCACAAAGTGGGGAAAACGGGAGGTGGTCACCAACCACAACGAGCCAGAGGCCGTGATCCTGGCCGTCGAGGCGTACGAGCGGCTCGCCGCGCTGCAGGCGCCCGACGCCGGGGATCGCCTCCGTGCTGTCATGGTGGCGCCGGCCCGGGGTGATGCGGCGCTCAAGGCCGGCTGCGGGGTCTGATGACCGAAGGGACCGGGCGAAGCCCGATGGCGCGTCCTGTCTTGTTCGTGCTTGCCGGCGTCGACGGGGCTGGCCTGGTTCAACCCTGACACGTTCGCGCGGGAGCTATCGGCCGAGACCGGCAGCGACCAGGGGACGGCCAGCGCGCACGCTTGGGCCGAGGGAATACGCCGGCTGGACGACGCCGTGGCCAACGGTGGCAGAGAAGCTCAGGGCCGCGACGCGGACCCACGACGTGCTGATGAAATCTACGAGGACCTGCCGCTTCATTTCGAGAGTTCCTCTCCGGCCGGCAACGCGATCAGGGACGGGCGGGGCGAGGCCCGGGCCCGAAATTCACCTGCTCGAATGCCATCAGGCGCCGCTCGAAGTCCGCGAGGCTCATGCGGTCGGCCTTGCCCCAGGGGTTCTGTAGGGTAACGGTGCGCGTGGCGGCCGGGCGGCCGGGCAACGGGGACAAAGGTTGGGTTCTGGCCGTGGGCTTGATGTCCATGGGATTCCGTTCATGTCGAGGCGGCGGACAAGTAAACTATGCCCGGGCCGCTGGCTCTCAAACGACAGACATTCCGCTCCAGCAAACGATCTTGGTCGCGCCCGCGGGCTTCCGCGCGGTGCAGCTCGCGCTGTGCGCATCAACGAGCCCACCCCGGCCCAGCCCGCCAGCGCGTCCGCCACCACGGCCGCCTGGGCGGTAGCCTGGGCGGCATGCCGAGCGGCACCTTTCAAATCCCTTGCCGCATCGTACGCATCGCCAGCCGCCGATCGGGCTTGGGACATCTTGAGCTCGCCGCGCGCCCATGCCCACGTCTGCTCGATCGCCTGCCGGGCCGGCCAGTCAGGTCATGGGCTGGCTCCGTTCGTTCGCCCCGGCGGACGTCTTGATGGGGACCATGGCAGCGAACTGGGACGCGACCTGGTTCGACGAGTTGGCCGAGGCCCACGACGCCTTGGGCTGGGTGCGGTAGCGTAGCTGCGGTGCCGCGTATCGACCCGCAAACAAACAACACAAAAAGGCCACCCCGATGGGTGGCCCGTTGCCCCTCAGCCGGAGCGGCGGGAACGATTCTCCTGGGTTTACCCCCACTAACCTACCGCCCGCGACCGACCGCGAGGTCTGGTTCAGGCGCGCTTTCCTGGCCTCGACGCGGATAGGCGCTCACACTCCGCTGGACCACAGTTGACGGACAAGGCACAAGCCACGGCACTAGGTCAATCTTCACAAAATGGGAAAAATGGGTATATTGGTCATACCGGAGGTGAACGCCATGGCGACCAAGGTCGATCCGCTGGAAGCGCTGGAACATCTGCCAGCCACCGAGGTCAAGAAGCGCGGCTGGCGTGGCGTCATGAAGGCCGTCGCCCCCCGCGGGAAGGTAGTGGTCACCAACCACAACGAGCCAGAGGCCGTGATCCTCGCCGCTGAGGAGTACGTGCGGATCATGGCGATCGTCGCCCAGGTCGAGGCGGCGTCGAACGACGCGCTGGAGGCGTTGCGGCGGCGCTACGACGAGCGGCTCGCCGCGCTGCAGGCGCCCGACGCCGGGGATCGCCTCCGCGCCGTCATGGCGACGCCGGCTCATGGCGACGCAACGCTCGAAGCTGGCTCCGGGTTCTAATGGCCGACGGGAACGGGCGAAGCCCGATGGCGCGTCCGGTCCTGTTCGTGCTCGCCGGCGTCAACGGGGCCGGCAAGAGCTCGATCGGCGGCCTGCAGCTCAGGCGTGCGAAGCTGGCCTGGTTCAACCCCGACGCGTTCGCGCGCGAGCTGGCGACTGAGACTAGTTGCGACCAGAAGGCGGCCAACGCGCATGCTTGGGCCGAGGGGATGCGCCGGCTGGACGACGCCGTGGCCCACGGGCGGACCTTCGCCTTCGAGACCACGCTCGGCGGGACCACGGTGGCCGAGAAGATCCGGGCCGCGACGCAGACCCACGACGTGCTGATCTGGTTCTGCGGGCTCGCCTCGCCGGAGCAGAACCTCGCTCGCGTCCGGCTGAGGGTGGCGCACGGCGGCCACGACATCCCGGAGGCCAAGATCCGCGAGCGCTACCCCCGCGCCCTCGCCAACCTGATCGCCCTGATGCCCTACGTGGCCGAGGTCAAGGTCCACGACAACAGCGTGGATGCGGCGCCGGGCGATGTCATCCCGGACCCCACGCTGGTCTTGCACCTCGTCGGACGGCGCGTGACCTGGCCGCGTGACCCCGAAGGGTTGCGTGGGACCCCGCACTGGGCGAAGCCGCTGGTCGAAGCGGCGTTGGCCCTCGGCGAAGGCGACGGCGCCGGCGATTGAGGCATGAGGTGGTCTCTGCTGGCGTACACCCCCTCCACCTATCCTGGTGACAGCAGACCTGCCCGGTACTCATCCTCGAGCATGCCCAAGAGGAAAGGTGACAGGTATCCGTCAGAACCTCGCACGCATTCTCGGAGCAGGCCTTCTTCGCGGAATCCCTCCGACAGGTAGAGGCTCCGAGCGCGCTGGTTGTGCGCGAACACGTCGAGCCACAGGCGGTGGGCGCCGACCGTCTCGGCCCCCGGCGCAGCCTTCGAGCACGGCACGGGCAAGCAGGTCGTTGAACGACGAGCCTGCTAGCAGGGGGGCGACCTGCGGGTAGTTGGCGGGGGCGAAAACACGCATGCGGTCGTTCAGGCTTCGACCAACGCCAGGAACGCCGCCACGTCGTCATCGAAGGCCCGCGCGCTCGCCTCCCAGGCGCCCGAGTCGGCGAGGTCGAGCCCGACCTCGGCGAGCAACTGCGCGTCAGCTCGGGAGCCGACGGCCTCCGCCAGCACGTTGCTCGCCAGGTACAGGTAGAAGCCCTGCCGCCCGGTTTCATCGTCGCCGAGGTCGACCAAAAGGTCGTCGGAAGCCAGGCGCTCGCAGCCCATGAGCCGCGCCTTCCGCGCGCCTCGACGGCGCGCATGGCGTCGTTCGGCTTCGATCATGGGGCCGTCCTACCGTCGCTCGCCGTACCAGAAAGGGTACCCTTCGCGCGTTACGAACGATTTACGACCGAACCATGCGAACTCGCCGGTTCGGAGCCCCTCGCCCTGCTCGGGGTCATGGGTTCAAGCGGTCGGAGCGAACCAACCCCATCGATGGTGCCCCAAGAACCCGAAAACAAAGGGGCCGCCTATAAAGGCGGCCCTTGTGTCCCTCAGGCGGAGCGTCGGGAGCGATTCTCCGGAGTTTCCCCCCACGAACTCGCCATCGAGCCAATCCCGGGATGAATGGTTCCATCAGGCCTTCCTGCCCCGGTGGTCAGGCGCCGCGGGCCCATAGGCGATACGCCTCGATCGACAGGACGCCCGGCGGCATGGGCGGCTCGCACACTTCCTCTTGGTTCAACCTCCGCCCGGGAGGTTGCGGAAGTAGTCTCCGAGGCCCTCCAGGATCGTGTTGGTGAAGTCGGCGGCGTCCTTGGCCTTCGCGCGCTGATCGAGGTAAGAACGATCTGCCGGGGCGACGATCACCGACGGATTCTGGGACGGGGCTTGCGGGGGCGTGATGTTGATGACGATGGGTTCCGTCGCCGCGTTCGGGGAAGGGTTCGGGGAAACACCGACCTGCGCCCGGCGCGCGACGCCGATGACTTTGCCCTCGATCTTCTGGCCGGTCGGCGGCAGCAGCGTCAGCACATCGCCGAAGCGTGGCAGCGCGCCGCCCGGAACATCGAAGGCGGCGGAGCGGGCCTCGACGTAGCCCTGCGCGGTCTCCACGAAAATCGACTCGTCTCCATTCGAGGCCTGGGCCTTGCGTCGCTCGTGGAGCGCCGTCAAGATCTCGCGGTATTCGGTCCCGTGCGCCGTGATCGAGATGGGCCCCACGCTGATCAACGGGTCGCCCTGGGCCGTTTGGCCAGCCGTGCGGGGCCGCACGCGCTCACGCTCGGCTTCCGCCTCCTTGGTCGCCTGCGCGAGCTCGGCCGCGTGTCGGTCCGCAACCTGGCGCGGGGTGAGGGGCGTGCCGTCGTACTTGAGGAGGCCGTAAAGAGGGCCGTGGTTCCCGGCGCGGTACTTCAGCTCCGAACTCGGCGCGGTGAGCAACTTCGCGACCAGCTCGGCCCGATCGAGCTCACCGTTCTGGTCCGTGTCGCTCCGCTCGAACACGTCCCGGGGGAGGTGGTGGGGGTTGAAAGGGCTTTCCTTCGACGCGGTCTGGTCGGGGCGACGCCTGATCAAGATCGCGTCCGCCAAGATCTCGGCATGATCCACCGAGGTGAGGGGTCGGTTCAGCGGCATACGGAATTGCTCCTCCTTGCGATGGCCCGGGATGGGGCGCCGGCACGCACCCCGCGTGCCACCGGTATCCTGCCCGGCGGCTATCCCAGGTTGTCCCACGGCTTAAGGGGGCGGCCTACGCTCGCGCCATCCAGGTCCGCCATTCCGGCTCGACGGCGTCCAGGACGTCGGGGTCCGGGACCGCGCCCGCGCGAGCCTGGGACAGCGTCCAGGTCCAGTCGACGGCGAAGTTGATCAGGCGGTATAAGCCGTTCACATGCACGAGGTAGCGGGAGGCGCCACGGGCCGGCAAATCGGGCTCGAGCAGGCGGCGGCAGCTGGACCACGCGTTTCGAATCTGGTGGCTCGCCTCGGCTTCGCCCATATGCGGGCACAGCCGGCCGGCGAGCTCGTCCGCCGTGAGGCCCTCCGGATGAAATGCGAGCAGGGCCAACAACCCGCAGATCCGCCGGCGCGGCCACCGGCGAATCGTGCGGCCTCCGGCACGAACGGTGAAGGCGCCGACCAGCTCGATTTCGAACACGGCCGGCGATCGCCCCTGCTCGGACGCGAGGGCCCGCTGCGGCCAGGCGGCGATCGCCGCCTGGCCGCAAGCCTCGAAGGCGGCACCCCACTCCGCCGCCAGCTCCGGGACCTCCCGCGCCAGGCCCTGCCGGTACGCGAGGAGCGGTGCGGCGTGGGTGAGCGCCTCGCGGGCGGCCGCCGCCTTGCCCGCTCGTCGGGCGGCGAGACCGCGGGCGACCCGCGCCGCCACCGCGAGCGCCGGAAACACGTCTAGCCCGTCCTCGCTCCATGCGCTGAAGCGCCGGCCGACGGCAGAGGCGTCGCCCCGCGCCAGGTCGAGCCACGCCGTCGCCACCGCGACCGCCAGCTGATAGGGCTCGGCCGCTTGCCGCTGGGCGGCCATCGAGAGGTAGGCGCGCGCCTGGTCGAAGTCCTTGCTCCGCCTGGCCTCGTTGGCGACGAAGAGCGAGAACCAGAACGACGAGCCGCCGTCGAGGCGGCCCCCGCGGACGAGCTCGTTGGAGGCCTGCTTGAAGGCGCGCATCGCAGCCGCCTCGTCCCCGATGAGGTGCAAGGCTTGCGACTCCATCGCACGAACGGCCACGAGTTCACCCCAGCCCGCGTCTTCAGGCCACGCCACGCGTTGCCCCCTGGTGAGATAGGCCTTCGCGTCCCCCGTGCCTGTATGGACCGCCGCGACTGCCGCACCGAAGGCGGCGAAGGCCTGTACCATGGGCTGGTCCGAACGACCGCTGGTCAAGACCCCGTCGAATAGCTTCAAGGCCTGCCGGGCGTCGAAGAAGTCGAGCTCGAAGGCCCCGTTCTCCATCGCGGCATAGCACTGCAACATGCCGACCGCCGGCGGGCCCTCGGGCCAATCGGCGATGCGGCGCAGGTGCCCGCGCCACGCCCCCCAATCGCTCCGTGCGCCGGCGATCACCATGGCGACGAAGGCCGCGCGTACCTGGTCCCCGCTCGCCGCCTCCGCATTCGGGCAGGCTTCGAGCCAATGCTCGGCTTCATCGAGGCAGTTCGCTTGCAGCGCGTCATGCGCCCGCTCCAGGGCTATCCGATATCGGCTAGCCGCATCGCCTCCTTTCGCCCATCCGGCCGCCAGGTGCTCCTGCGCGGCGCGCCACGCCGCCTGGCGGCGGGCGACGATAGCCGCCAGCAGGTGGCCGAACGCGCTGTCCGGCTCGGCCCACGCCAACGCATGCTTCGCGAAGTCGTTGTCACCCGAATCGGCCAGCACCCGCCAGGCCTCGGCTTCCTGCCCCGCCTCGTAAAGGGCTCGGCTGCGTAAGAGGACTGATTCGTGTACTGACAAATTGATGCTCCAAGCAAGGTTTACCCAGCAGAGTCCCGACTTGTCCCAAACTCCCGAATCATCTGAGAGTTGCGAAGTGACCGTACTTGCGCCTCACGGCCTACTCGACGCCCGTATGGCGCGCGAGGACCAACTCCCAGGGCGACCCTGGGCGAGGTCATCATGGCCGTTCGCGCCTTCATAGTTCCCGGGCTCGCTTCGCTTGCCGGGCCGGCCAGCGCCTGCCGGGGGCTTGCGGTTGCTCTGAGCGAAAGCCACGGGTCATGGTCAGGCATTCCACGCCAGGTGGGCGGCTGGCCGAGGCCAATGGCGTGTAGGGGGCGTGGGTTCAATCGGTCGGAGAAAGCAGACCCCACCGCGTACGGCGTCCAGACCCGCAAACAAAGGGGGCGCCCCGAAAGGCGGCCCTTGTGTCCCTCCGTCGGAGCGGCGGGAGCGCTATCCCAGGTGTTCCCCCCACTCATCAAACTGCAGACGACCGTTCAGCAGTGCGACGCCCGCGGTTCGGGATGGTGGGAAGGCGCTCGCTCCCGGTGAGGTTCCTGTCGGCGCCGGAGCGAAAACTCGTCGTTGACAAGGTCAAATTCTAGAACTATTCTAAATCTATGAATGTTCAAGAACTGGTTTGATTCTTGGATCGATCGTCCTCCCCAGGTCCGCCCCCGTGATAGGAGAAGTAATTCGATGTTCAAACGGACCCTCGTGCTGTCCGCGATCCTGGCCGGCACTTCGAGCCCGCTCGCGGCCTTCGCGCACGCCCACGAGACCCCCAGGCCCCCGGCGTCTGCCAGCGAGATATCCAACGCGGCTTGGTGGCCCGAGCGCCTCAACTTGCAGCCCCTTCGCCAACATGCGGCCGAGTCCGACCCGATGGGTAAGGACTTCGACTACGCCACGGAGTTCGCGACCCTCGATATCGGGGCCGTCAAGAAGGACATCCGGGCCTTGATGACCACGTCCCAGGACTGGTGGCCCGCCGACTACGGCCACTACGGCCCCTTCTTCATCCGCATGGCCTGGCACTCGGCCGGCACGTACCGCACGTTCGACGGCCGCGGCGGCGCCGACGGCGGGCAGCAACGCTTCGAGCCACTCAATAGCTGGCCTGACAACGCGAACCTCGACAAGGCGCGGCGCCTGCTTTGGCCGGTCAAGCAGAAGTACGGCCGGAAGATCTCATGGGCCGACCTGATGGTGCTGACGGGCAACGTCGCGCTGGAGTCCATGGGCTTCAAGACCTTCGGGTTCGCCGGCGGCCGCGTGGACCAGTGGGAGCCCGACCTCACCTTTTGGGGCCCGGAGACCAAGATGCTCGCAGATAAGCGCTACAAGGGCGATCGCAAGCTCGACAACCCGCTCGCCGCGGTCCAGATGGGCCTGATCTACGTCAACCCGGAAGGGCCGAACGGCAACCACGATCCGATGGCCGCCGCCCGAGACATCCGGGAGACCTTCAGCCGTATGGCGATGACCGACGAGGAGACCGTGGTCCTGATCGCCGGCGGCCACACCTTCGGCAAGGCCCACGGCGCCCACGCCTCGGCCAAGCACGTGGGGCGCGAGCCCGCGGCCGCGGGCCTGGAGGAGCAGGGCCTCGGCTGGGCGAACAAGGCGGGCAAGGGCAACGCCGAGGACACCGTCACCAGCGGCTTGGAAGGTGCCTGGACCGCCACCCCAACCATGTGGACCACGCAGTACCTCGACAACCTGTTCCGCTACGAGTGGGTCCAGAGCAAGAGCCCCGCCGGTGCGGTCCAGTGGATCCCGGCCGACGGTCAGGCCGCGAACATGGTGATCGACGCGCACGTGAAGGGCAAGCGGCACGCGCCGATCATGTTCACCACCGACCTGGCGCTGAAGGTCGATCCGAGCTACGGGGCGATCGCCAAGCGGTTCCATGAGGACCCGAAGGCGTTCGAGATGGCCTTCGCCAAGGCCTGGTTCAAGCTCACGCACCGCGACATGGGGCCGCGCTGGCGGTACCTGGGGTCGGAGGCGCCGCGTGAGGTCCTGCCCTGGCAGGATCCCATCCCCGCGCACAACCACCCCCTGGCCGACGCCAAGGACGTGGCGAAGCTGAAATCGGAGATCCTCGCGTCGGGCCTGACCATCCCCGAGCTGGTCAAGGCCGCCTGGGCGTCCGCGTCCACCTTCCGCGACACCGACCTGCGCGGCGGCGCGAACGGGGCCCGCGTCCGTCTCGAGCCGCAGCGGAGCTGGGAGGCCAACGATCCCCAGGAGCTGGCCAAGGTGGTGAACGTGCTGGTAGGCATCCAGACCGCCTTCAACCGCGCGCAGACCGGTGGCAAGCGGATCTCGCTGGCCGACATGATCGTGCTGGGCGGCAACGCCGCCATCGGGCAGGCGGCCAAGAAGGCCGGTTACACCGTCGCCGTGCCCTTCAAGCCCGGTCGTATGGACGCCACGCAGCATCAGACCGACGCGCCGTCCTTCAACTTCTTGAAGCCGACGGCCGACGGGTTCCGCAATTACTACGGCAAGGACTGCCGGCTCTCCCCGGCTGAGATGCTGGTCGACAAGGCGGACCTGCTCACCTTGACCGTACCGGAGACGACGGCGCTGATCGGCGGCATGCGCGTCTTGCAGGCCAACACGGGCGGGGTGCGCCACGGCGTCTTCACCACCCGGCCCGGCACGCTGAGCAACGACTTCTTCGTGAACCTGCTCGACATGTCGACCAAGTGGACGAAGTCCTCCACCGAGGGCCTCTACGAGGGGCGCGATCGCAAGACGGGAGCGCTCAAGTGGACGGCCACCCCCGTCGACCTCGTGTTCGGCTCCAACTCCGAGCTGCGGGCGGTCTCCGAGGTCTACGCCGCCGACGATGCGAAGGAGAAGCTCGTCCGCGACTTCGTCGCCGCCTGGGCCAAGGTAATGGACCTCGATCGGAACTGATCGGGCCGAGCGGGGGCGCCACCTGAAGTGCGCCCCCCATCGACACCGACGCTCGCGCTATCCCTCCTGGTTGGGCTGGAACAGCGAAATCACGCCGCCTGCGGGATCCTGGATCACGGCGAACGAGCCCCACGGCCCTGCCGGGACTTCGGCCATCAACACCTTGGCGCCGAGGCCCTCGGCCTTGGTGCGCGTAGCGGCCATGTCCTCGACGAAGACGTGGGTCAACCAGGCGGCGGGGACGCCCGGCGGGGCCTGCTCGAAGGATGCCTCCATCTTCTCGCCCATCTTGAAGACGCCGTCCCCGGCCTCCCAGCCGATCACGCCCGCGTAGAAGGCCTTGGCGGCCTCCACGTCGGTGGTGCTCAGCGAGTCCCAGCAGAACTCCCCGAAGACCGGCATGACTTCCGTGTCAGGATCGCCATGGGCGCTCTTGAAGAGGGAGAACACCGCGCCCTGGGCGTCCTTCACGGCCGCGAAGCGCCCGACGTTCGGGACGTCCTTGGGGGGCATGAGCACGGCGCCACCGCCCGCGGTCACCTTCGCGACCGCCTGGTCGACGTCGGGCACGGAGACGTAGCCGTTCCAGTGCGCGGGCACGCCGTCGAGCGCGAAGAACCCGCCGACAGGCTTCTCGCCCGCGAAGATCTCGTGGTACGCGGGGCCATCGCCCATCTTCATCTCCTTGACGGTCCAGCCGAAGAGCTGCGTGTAGAAGGCCTTCGCGGCATCGATGCTCGGGGCCACGAACTCGTGCCACACGAAGACGCCGGGCGAGTGCGTGCCCGCGGTGGCGGGCGTTCCGGGAAGGGTTTCGGGTGCGGACATGGATCCTCCTTGCTGGGGGGGGGGGCGGCGCGAAATACTAGCACGTTTGTTCGATGCGTGTCAGCCGTCTCGGTCGAACTTCAGCACCCTGTTAGGCCGTGGATGGCCCTTCGGCGGCGCTGGGCGCCTGGCCCGGCAACGTGAACCAAAAGGTCGAGCCCTTCCCCAACGCGCTCTCCACCCCGATCGCTCCCCCGTGGGCCTCGACAATCGTTTTGCATATGCTCAAGCCCAGCCCCAACCCGCCGCGGAACTTGCCGCTCTCGAGCTGAGAATAGCGCTGGAAGAGCTGCGGCTGATCCTCCGGCGCGATTCCGGGGCCGGTATCCGACACTTCGCAGCGGAGACGATCTTCCTGGCGGCACGCCCGCACCTCGATCACCCCCTTGGGGGGAGTGAACTTGACGGCATTCGAAAGAAGATTGGCGAGGACGCGCTCGATCCGCTCCTGATCCAGCCTCAGCCTCAGGGGGGCACGCTGGAGCGTAACCTTCAGCGAGACCTTTGCTGCAAGGGCCTGAGGCAAGAAGCCGTCGGAGATCTCGCGGATCACCTCCGCCAAATCGGCCTCCGCGCACCTCAGTTCGAAGGTTCCTGCTTCGACGCGGGCATAGTCGAGAAGATCGTTGATCAGCTGCTCTTGCCGCTCGGCATTCTTCTTGATTTGTTCCACGAAATCCCGTTGCTGGTCGGTCAACGGACCTCCGAGCTCATCCTCCAAGAACTCGGCGAACCCGATGAGCGAGGTCAAGGGAGTTTTGAGATCGTGGGAAACGGAGTTGACGAAGTAGCTCCGGAGTTGGTCGATCTTTCTGGCGGCCTCGAGTTCCGTGCGGACCTTTTGCTCGCTCACCAGCAGGCGAGCACGCTCCTCTTCCGCGCGCTTCCGCTCGGCCAGGTCCTCGAGCAACGTGACGCGCATCTGGTTGATGGCCTCGGCAACCTGTTCAAACTCGTCATGCCTGCGGGATGTTCCACGTTTCAAATCCAGCTTTTCATCCAGATTGTCGAGATCCAGCCGACGTGCATAGGCAGCCAGGGTGTTCAGGTGCCGGGTCACCAGCCACTGGAAGATCAAGAGGATTAGCACGGCGATGAGAAGCGTCCTGGCCGCTTCCAGGCCAAACGTCGTCCAGGCGCGCAGCCTCAGCTCCGTGAGGACGTCAGCCTTGCTCGCATGGACCTCCAGGGTGCCGAGGTAGACGTTTCGGCCGTTCGACAGGCGGTAAATTGGAAAAGACCGGGTGATCGCCTTGTCTGCGGGGGGCGGCGAGCCGGCGACGAAAGCTTCGCTGAGCGAGGTCGCCAGATTGACGTAGCGAACCTCGGGGATGTTCAGCATGCCGCTTAACTGCGTCTGAACCGCATCTCGGTCGAATGACCAGAGGTCGTTGGCGAGGCTGTTCTTGTACGTCACCTCGATCTGGGCTACGCGCTGCTCGATGGCGGCGATCCCGCGCTGGTGGGACACGACCAGTGCGATCGTGGTCGTCATCACGGTGAACCCGATCACCCCCAGCAGGATGAAGACGATGACCCTGTAGACCAGAGAGTCTCGTATGTGGAAATGGAAATGGCTTCGGCCGTTCGAAATCATGCTTCCCCGCCTATTAATGGAGGTGGCGATAGATCGTATTTATCGAGAAGTCGTATCGCGGCATGTCCGGATGGTAGAACGTGGAATAAGTCCGATAATCAATCTGCTCCCAGTTTTTCCCCGTGAAGGTGACGGGATATAGGGAGGCGGTTTCCCGGGTAAAGGTGGCCAATTCGATCGACCATGTCAGCCTTTCACGCGCGAAATCTCGCCCTCGGTCGTAGTCGTGCAAAAGAACCATGGCCCACCCACCGACCGTGGAATGTCCCCCGACCGCCACCGCCTGCCGCCCCTGGCGAACCGCCTCCTGCGCTTGGAAGGTCCAGTCGATGCCCCCAACGAGCACGTCCGTCCCTGGGGCGAGGCCCCGCCGTTTGACTCCCTCGATGGCACCCTGGGCTGTGCGGCTGTTGACCGCCCAGATCACCTTGACCTCGGGGTAGCGCCCCAACAGGCCCTGGGTCTTGTATGCTCCCTGCTCCGCGCTCCAATCCGTGTCGACGAGTTGCAGCAACTCCACGTCCCGGTGCGCCAGCACGGCCTGGCGCAGGCCCTTGGGGCGCTCGGCTCCGGCGTAGTCGATCGCCCGCCCTCCGAGGGCTATCATTTGGATCTTCCCGTCTTCAGCCATCAGGCCCTTTTGGCGCGCTTGCTGAACCAAAGCGTTCGCCAGGTCGGCTCCGCCCTTGACGTTATTCGGCAGGAGCTGGCCGATCCAGTACTTGAAACGCTGCCGCGGCCCCCCCAGAGCCTGCTGATCCTGGTCGAGCAAGCCAGCGTCGACGATCAGGGTCGGAACCTTCGCGTCTTCCGCGACTTGAAGCAAGGCAGGCGCCGCACCGTTCATGTTGGAGATGACCAGATAGTCAGGACGCTGAGGACTGTTCAAGAGCGCGCGCAAGAAGGCCGCTGACTCGGCCGGCCAGTGCGGCGAGGCGTAGTCGGTCAGGCTCATGTCCAGGTCGTGGCTGGCGGCCTTCATCGAGGCGCTGACCTCCTTCCAGAACTGGTGGCTCGGCAGCGGGTTGAGAAACGCCACCCGGATCCGCTGGTCGGCTTCGGCCGGGGTGCCCAGCAACAGCAAAGGGATGACCAGCGGCGCAAATAGGCGAAGCAATCGTTTCATTTGAGCGGACCTCGATGGCCGTGGCATCTGCAGAAGGGCACCACTTCAGTCTATTGCCATGACTTGAATTGACCTACTATCGATTGTGGGTCATTAGGTCGCGGCGAGGCCCCAGGCGCGCAGCCCGTAGTCGACCAGCGGCTCGCGGCCGTGGTACAGCCCGAGGATCGTTCCTCAGAGCGGGAGGCCGCGCGAGAAGGCGATCGTGCCGACGGAGTCGCACCTGGTCGAGACATGGCTTGGGGCGATCGGCGTAGTGGTCGGAGCGGCGGGATCACCGCCCTGACCCCCCGACCAGGGCCGTGGGGCAGGCGCTTGCCTCAAATCGCGCTTGCCGGCATGATGGCGGGCGTGTCGTATACAGGGGAATCGACGGTCGCGATCGTGGGCGGCGGCTTCGCCGGCGCGATGGTCGCCGCACAGCTGCTCGACCCGCGTCGGGCGGGTCCGCCCTTGCTCGTCGTGCTGATCGAGCGCAAGCCGCCGCCGGGCCGCGGCGTGGCCTACGGCACCCAGGTGCCGGGGCACGTGCTGAACGTGCCGGCCTCGAACATGAGCGCCTACCCCGACGATCCCGACCACTTCGTGCGCTGGCTGGCCGCGCGCGGCGAGACCGCCGACCCGCAGACCTTCGCCGAGCGCGGGCTCTACGGCCGTTACGTCGGCGACGTGCTCGAGCAGGCGGTGCAGAACGCGCCGCCGGACCGCGAGTTCATCCTTGCGCGCGACGAGGCGATCGGCATGCTACCCGTGGGCGATCGCCACCGCATCCGGCTCGGCGACGAGACCCTCGTGACCGCCGACCGCGTGGTGTTCGCCCTCGGGCATTTCCCGCCGGCGCACCCCTCGCGGCTGCCGCCCGAGCTCGCCGAGCGGCCATGGTACGTGGGCGATCCCTGGACCCCGGCCTCGCTCGCGCCGGTGCCCGCGGGCGGCGAGGTGCTGCTCGTCGGCACCGGCCTCACCGCCGTGGACCTCGCGCTCGCGCTCGCGGACGGCGCCGGCGCGGCCCGCGTGCACCTGGTCTCGCGCCGGGCGCTGCTGCCGATGCCCTGGCGCTTCGTGCCCCGCTACCGCGATTGGGTCGTGCCCGCCACCGCGCCCACCACGGCGCTCGGGCTGCTCGTGATGGTGCGCGAGGAGGTGCGGCGGGCGGCGGCCGAGGGCGTGGACTGGCGGGCCGTGTTCGACGCGATGCGCCCGCACGCGCAGGGGCTGTGGCGCGGCCTGCCGCTGGTGGAGCGCCGGCGCTTTCTGCGCCATGCCAGGTCGTATTGGGAGGCCCACCGCCATCGCATGCCGCCCGCGCCGCAATCGCGCATCGACGCGCTCGTCGCTGCGGGCAGGCTGGTGGTCCACCCGGCCCGGCTGCGCGCCGTCGACGAGACGGACACAGGCGCCGTGGCGCGCCTGGCTTATCGAGACGGCCGCACCACCGACCTCGCCGTGGCGCGGGTGATCAACTGCACGGGCCCCGAGGCGAACTTCCGGCGCATGCGCCACCCGCTGGTCCTCGACCTGATCGGCACGGGCGTCGCGCGCTGGGACATCCTCTCGATGGGCCTCGACGTCACGGAGGGCGGCGCGCTGCGCGACGAAGCCGGGCTCCCCTCGACGCGCCTCTGGGCGATGGGCTCGCTGCGCAAGGGCACGCTCTGGGAGACCACGGCGGTGCCGGAGCTGCGGGTGCAGGCGGCGGAGGTCGCGGCGCAGGTGCTGGCCGGCCTCTGAACCCTTGCCCTCTTCCCGGCGGGGCGATCAGCGCGAGGCGGCGCCCATCACGAGGCTGGTGACGGCGTTCTTCACCCGCCACGGGAACACCTGGATCTCGAAGAGCGCCCGCTCGAAGAACCGCGCGATGCGCGCGCCGATGCGCTCGCTGCGCGTGTCGAGCTTGTTGACGTTGTGCACGCCGCGCAGCGCGAGCCCGCCGATCGTCACGCGATCCCCGCGGCCGGCGTAGACGCCGTCCCGGTTCACCATCGCGCGCTTGTGGGCGTAATATTCCTGGCCCCTGGCGTCTTCGAGCACCAGGCCGTCCTGGGCCATCGCCGCGCGCGTCGCGGGCGTGTCCTCGGCGGGGTAGCAGCCGAACTTGTCCAGCTTCACGAGGCCCACGCCGCTCACCGTCCGGTTGCCAATCTTCATATCCATCGGGAACTCTCCTCTCGGCTCACGGGGGGATTATCCGCGGCCCGAATGACGGAGAGATTACACAGCTGGGTGAAGTCGTTAAGCTTCCGTTAAGTCGTCAGGGATTGGCCTTGAGCCAGGCACCGAGGTTCTCGAGGGCCTGCTTCTCCTGCGCCAGGTGTGCCTTGGCCACGCCCTCGGCGCCGGGGCCCCAGCGCTTGAGGTGCTCAGGCTTGACGCCGTCCCACTTGGCGGTGAGCAGCGTCTTGCCGTCCGGCGTCGCGCGGATCTCGAAGCGGCCGTCGCCGGTGAGGTCGCCGGCGAGCTTGGTGGGGATCACCATCATCAGCGTGCCAGCGCCGGCCTGCTCCGCCGTGGGCATGAACTGGCGCACGGCGTAGGCCGAGCCGGCCTGGCCCTTCGCCGCGAGCTCGCGGAAGAGGAACTGCTTTTCATTTTCTTCGGGCCTGGGCAGCGCGATGGCGCAGGGCACTTCCGCGACCTGGCCGTTCGGCCACCATTTGGACCAATCGCCTTCGAGCGCGGCCATGACCCGCTCGGGGTCGGCGTCGATCTTCACGGTATCGGTCGTGTAGATCTTGCCGCCCGCGATCTTCGAGGTCTGGCCGATCGTCGGCCCCTCGCCCGGCTTGCTCAGCGTCAGCCCGTCGCTCGCCATGCCGGGCGCCTCGGTGGGCTGCGCCTTGGGCGCAACGTTCCGCGAGCCGGGCACGCCGGTGGGGATCTTCGGGCTGTTGTCGATCGGCGCGACCATGGGGGTCCTCCTCCACGCAGGGACGAGGGGATCATGCCCGAGACGAGCAAGCGTAAACGTGAAAGGCGGTTTAAGCGCCGGGCGAAGATCGAGGCTTGTCGATTGCGCCTCAATAAACCGCGCGGGACTCCGTCGGCTCGGCCATCGGGATGACGGCCGAGAGCTCGGCCATCTCGAGGTCGAAGAAGAACGCCGCGCGCTCGGCGACCGGATCAGGGGCGGTGGTGGCGTCGGGCGCGGGGAACGGGATGATGTTGGTGTCCATCGGCGGTTCTCCGTGGTAAAGGGGGCTGCACCGGGGTGAGGGGGTGCATCTAATTTAGCTCGCACGGTCGGTTGGGAATTCGTGCAATTTGCACAAAGGATGCGGGCAAACCGCTGGCAGCCCCCCTGCGCAGCCGCTGAAACCTGCATCGACAGGTGCTCGGCGTCATACGGTCGTCATATCGCGTTTACATTTCTTAATATGTCGATCGCGCGCGCCGGGCAACCGGGCGAGCAGGGTATGATGCCGCCGCCATGGCTCACACCTTTCGCTCCTTCCTCGTCGGTGCGCTCGCGCTGGCCCTCACGGGCGCCGGCTGCGCCCAGGAAAGGCGGCCTGCCGGCGATGCGCCCGCGGGCGGGGAGCGACCCGCGGCGGCCGTCACCGGCGCCGTGCCGCCCGTGAACCCGGCGCTGGTCGGCAAGCCCGCCACGCTCACGGTGTGGCTCGCCGCCGACTACGCCTCGGCGCCGCTCTACCAGGACCTCGTCGCCGAGTTCGAGCACGCTTACCCCGGCGTCACGGTCAAGCTGCTCGGCGTGCCGTGGGAGGACATGCCCACCAAGGTGAAGACCGCGATCATCGGCGGCCGGCCGCCCGACATCGCGCACCAGCATCCCTTCGCGCTCGGCGCCCAGGGCTTCGCCGAGCCGCTCGACGACCTCTGGCAGGCCTGGGGCGCCGAGCGAGACTTCCTCGACGGCCCGCTCTCCGACGTGACCTGGCGCGGCAAGCGCTACGGCGTCCCGCTCGACACCAACTGCACGATCCTGGTGTACAACCGCGCGCTGCTGCGTGCCGCCGGCGTGGCCGAGCCGGGCCCCGGCTACACCTTCACGCGCTGGCGCGAAGACTTGAGGAAGTTGACCGACCCGGCCGCAGGCCGCTACGGCATCGGCCTCACGACGGGCTCCTGGCACACCTACGCCTTCGTCGTCGCGAACGGCGGCGACGTGATGGCCGAGCAGCAGGGCCGCGTGCGCGCCACCTTCACCGAGCCGCGCACGGTCGAGGCGATCAGCTTCCTCACGGGCCTCGGCCACCGCGACCACCTGGGCCCCACGCCCACCACCAAGGCCAAGGACTACGAGGACGCCGCCACGCTGTTCACGGCCGGCAAGGTCGCCATGATCTACACAGGGCCCTGGGACTTCGCGACCATCCGCAAGAACGCGCCGGACCTCGACTTCGGCGTCACGCGCTTCCCGGCGGGCATGGACGGCCAGGCGCGCGGCTCGGTGCAGGGCGGCGGCGGGCTCTTCGTGCCGCTCGGCGCGCCCAACCGGGCGCTCGCCTTCGAGTGGATGAAGTGGGCCGTCTCCGAGCGCTACGCGATGCGCCTCGCCAGGGAGCTCGGCCGCTACCCGGTGCGGCGCGCGCTCTACGCCGATCCGTTCTTCAAGCAGGACCCCGCCGTGCGCACCTTCGTCGCGGCGCTGCCGGGGGCCAGGCCCTACAAGCTCGACGCCTACCCGCAGGCCAACCAGGCGTTCATGGACGCGGTGAAGCTCGCCTTCTACGGCGGCGACCCGGCCCAGGCGCTGGCCACCGCCGAGCGCGTGGCCCAGCTCGCGATCGACGCCACGGAGGCGCAGTAGCCGATGACCGTGGCGCGCCAGCCGCTGCTCGCGACCCTGCGCCGGCACGGCCCGGCCTACCTCTTCGTCGCGCCCGCGCTGCTCGTGCTCGGGCTCTTCACGCTGGCGCCGATGCTGGTCGCGCTCGCGCTCTCGTTCACGTCCTGGAACATCGTCGGGCCCGTGAAGTTCGTGGGCCTCAAGAACTACGCGCTGCTGCTCGCGGACCCCACCTTCGCCCACGGCCTCTGGAACACGCTGGTCTACGCCACGGGCTCGGTGACGTTCGGCGTGATCGGCGCGCTGGCGCTCGCGATCGCCCTCGACCAGAAGGTGCCCGGCATCGGTGCTTTCCGCGCCCTCTTGTTCCTGCCCGCGCTGATGAGCGAGGTCATCTCGGCGATGGTCTTCCAGTGGCTCTACAACGAGCAGTACGGCCTGCTGAACTACATGCTCTCGCTGGTCGGCATCGGCGCGATCCCGTGGCTCACCAGCACGACCTGGGCGATGGTGGCCGTCGTGATCATGGGCGCGTGGGTCGGCGCCGCCTACAACGCGCCGATCCTGCTCACGGGCTTGCAGTCGATCAGCCCGACGCTCTACGAGGCCGCGCGCATCGACGGCGCGAGCCGCTGGCAGGAGTTCCGCCACGTCACGTTGCCGCTCCTGCGCCCCTTCACGCTCTACGTGATGGTGATGGCGCTGATCGGCAGCTTCCAGGTCTTCGGCCGCATCTTCGTGCTGACCGGCGGCGGCCCCGTCGACGCCACGATGCCGGCGGTCCAGTACATCTACCGGGTGGCCTTCACCTTCAACCAGGTCGGCTACGCCTCGGCGCTCTCGGTGGCCATGTTCCTGCTTTTGATGGCGCTGACCTGGATCCAGATGCGCTGGCTGAAGGAGAAGGAGGCCTAGCATGTCCGCGCCGCGCAAACCGCTCGCCGAGACGCTGCCCGTCTACCTCTTCCTCGGCCTCGCGACCATCGTCGCGCTGGTGCCCTTCGGCTGGATGTTCCTGACCGCGATCAAGAGCGGCCCCGAGGTGTACCGCCTGCCGCCGGTCTTCTGGCCCGCCGAGCCCACCTTGAAGAACTTCGCCGCCGCCTGGGGCACGGGCAACTTCCCGCGGCTGTTCCTCAACAGCGCGATCGTGGCGGGTGCCGCGACGCTGCTGAACTTGCTCTTCGACTCGATGGCCGCCTTCGCCTTCGCGCGGCTGCGCTTCCCGGGCCGCGAGGCGCTCTTCGCGGTCGTGCTCGCCACGATGATGCTGCCGGCGGTCGTCACGATCATCCCGCTCTTCTTGATCGTGAAGAGCCTGCCGGCCCTCGGTCCTGGCGGCTGGCTGAACACCTACGCGGGCATCGTGGCGCCGGGGGCCGCGAGCGCTTTCGGCATCTTCCTCTTCCGCCAGTACTTCGACACGATCCCGCTCGAGATCGATGAGGCCGCCAAGATCGACGGGGCGGGCCTCTGGCGGATCTACTGGAGCATGATCATGCCGCTCGCCGCGCCCGCCTGCGTGACGGTCGCGATCTTCACCTTCGTGGTGCAGTGGAACGACTTCCTCTGGCCCCTGGTGGTCGCGACGGACGCCGATATGTACACCTTGCAGGTCGGCCTCTCCTACTTCACCACCGAGCATTCGATCGACTGGCCGCTGCTCATGTCGGCCGCGGTGATCGTCACGCTGCCGGTGCTGTTGCTCTACGCCTTCTTGCAGAAGTACTTCGTGGGCGGGCTCGCGATGGGGGCTTCGAAGGAGTAGCAACGAACGTCGTCGGTCTTCCTGACTTGAAAAGTGGCGTGTCGTCGGCGGTGCTTCGGCGAGAACCTACGCTTGTCCTTGGGTACAAAGCGGACCTCAGCCTGCTTGCTCTGTGGAGTTGCCTGGCGAGCCCCACCTCGAGGTCCCTGGATGCACCGCCGCTACCTACCTGCCGTCCCGTTTACGCTGGTGCTCGCGCTCCTCGCCAGCTGTCAGGTTCCCATGCCCCTCGCGGGGGCACCGCCTACGGCGGTGGGCCCAGGGGCAGCCCTGGCCCCCGCGGCGCAGAGCACGGTGCGCGTCTCCTTCGCGGGGCTGCGGGGCTGGCGGCGCGCTGGCCGCCACCTCTCGGACGTCGACGGCGCGGCGATCACGCAGGTCCGCTTGACCGCGATCGGCCCGGGCATCGCGGCGCCGATCGTCGCGACGGCGCCCTTCACACCTGATGGCGGGGCGCTGCCGGCGATTCCCCTCGCGGGCGAAATCGCGATCACGGTGCCGGCCGGCAAGAACCGAGTCTTCACACTCGAGGGCCTCGACGCCGATGGCCGCGTGATCGCGGTCATGCGCACGCTCGGCTCGCTCGGCGGCGGCAGCCAGCGGCTCACGATCAACGCGAACACCGACGCCGCCGCGCGCGTGCTGGCCTCGTTGCTCGCGGGCCCGCAGAGCGGGGACGCCGCCGACACCGCCGGGATAGCCGGCTCGCTCGTGGGCCAGGACCTCACCGCACGCCTCCTCGCATACGTGACAGAGCTGACGCAGTACGACGCGACGGCGAACACCTTCGGGGGCGACGTCCCGCCCGTCAACTTCCGCGACCGGGCGTTCGCCGACCTGTTGCGCACCGACGGCCTTACGGTCCTTGGCACGGACACCCCGGCCGAGCTCTATGAGATCGCCGGCTCTATGATCCCCCTCCGCGTGGTCGAGGATGGCACGCCGGTGGCGAACGCGGACGTGACCCTGTACGACCCGTACCATACGCCGGTTCAGTCGGACCCCGACGGCCTGGCCTCCTTCTCCGCCGTGCCGCCCGGTACGTGGACGCTTGTCGTTCAGGCGTCGGGCAAGATATTCACGACGACCGTCACGGCGCGCGACCAGGAAGCGGCGGCGCTCCGGACCATCGACCTGGCGCTGGCGGGCACACTCACGCTGCCTGCTCTGCCAGCGGTGAGCGAATCGGGCGGCTTCCCGACGGCGGACTCGCTGCCCTGGGTCGAGACCCTCGCGGGCGCCTCGAAATCCTCGGCCCGAATCGACGCGCTGGACCCGCGCGTAGGCACGACGCTCGGCCAGGTCGGCGTCGACGGCACGGGCGCCACGTACGTGCTGTCTTACGGGAAGCTGCTCAAGGTCGTGGGCGAGGACACCGTCCAGGTCGTGGCGCGCTCCGCGGCCTTCGGCCGCGACACGGGGATCGCAGGGGACGACCTGCAGGCTTTCGCTGTGGCCATCGATGGGACGGCCTGGCTGGTGGACGACGAGAAGGCGCTCTACCGCGTCCCCGCGGGCGAGATACCCACCACCGTGGGGACGCTCGCCACCATGCCGGACACGCTCGTGTACACGGCCGCAGGGAAGCTCTTCTCTCGCTCGTCGGGCCGGATCGACGAGATCGACATGGCGACGGGTACGGCGACCCTCCTCGCGGCCGTCGACGGCGAGGGCCCGCTCGCGGCCGACGCCGCAGGGAACCTGTACGCCTGGACTGGCAGCAGCCTCGTCAGGGTCACCGCCGCGGGGGCCCTGAGCTCGCTCGGCGGCGGAATAGGCGGCGACGAGGATGGGGCCTCGAACGTCGGCCGCTTCGCCAGCATGTCGGGGCTGGTGGTCGGCGGCGGCACGCTCTACGTGGCGGACGTCGGCAATAACCGGGTTCGCAGCGTGGACCTCACGACGGGTGCTGTCGGCACGGTCGCGGGCGGCGTCATCGGCTACCTCGATGGGATCTTCGCTGGCTCAGCGGGCGCGGTGCGGTTCAACCGGCCGAGTGCGGTGGCTTACGACGCGAGCGCGCAGGCGCTCGTGGTCACGGACAGCGGCAACCACCGCATCCGCCGCGTGGGCATCGCCTCGTCCCAGGCCACGACCGAGTTCGCGCTGACCGAGCCCGATCTCCTGGAAGGCACGCGGATCGCCGCGCGGTTTGGCTCGCTCTCTGGCGTCACCGCCGACGCCGACGGCAACGTGTACGCCGCCGACGAGGACGCGCGCGTGGTCTGGCGGATCACCACCAACGGCGTCGCCTCGCGTTTCGCGGGCTCGGGTCAACAGATCGTCAAGGTGGCTGGCCTACCTCGCTTGAGCGCGCCGATAGCCGTTGGGGATCTGGCAGCCAACACGACGGGAGACCTCTTCCTCGCAAGCCTGCCTTCCTTCATGGTCGACAGCACAGGCTTGGCGTCGTCGGTCGCTTTCGAGCGCGCCTGGGGCATTGCGGCCGACGGCCTCGGCCATACCTTCGAGCTCACCGACGAAGGCGACGAGTCCAAGGTCTACGAGCGCACGTCGCTGAGCGCGCGTAGCGTGCTGCTCACCGCGCTTCCGGCCGGCGGCCGGCACCTGGCGGTCACGGATGGCGGCAAGTTCTACATCGCGACGACGAGCCAGGTGATCGAGGTCGACACGACCACCGACCCCGACACGGTGCGCACGATCCTGGAAGCCGAAGTCCGCGGCATCTGCGTGGACAACGCCGATGGCCACCTCTTCGTGACGCTTCCCGACGACGCGGGTGGCGGCGTGGTCAAGGAGATTGATCCCGCGACGCTTGACATCACGACGCTCGCGGGCGACGGCTCATCGGGAGACGATGACGGCGTGGCCGCGGGCGCGACGTTCACGAGCTCGCTGAGCGGCATCGCGCTGGACACTGATCGCAGTCTGTACGTTGCGGATGGCGATCGTATTCGCCGTATTCTGCGCTTCTGACGTAGCTCGAGGAACGACCATGACTCATCGATTCCCTGCCCTCGCATTGGGCACCGCGATCCTCGTGCTGCTCCCCGGATGCCTGCCGCCGGCCGCTGCGCCGCCGGTTACCGAAAGTCCGGCCGCCGGCACCGCTGTCCTGCTGGGTTCGCTTCCGCTCGACGGCCTCGCCTTCCCGGAGGTATCCGGCTCCAATCCGGGCGATCCGGCGGGTTCCTCTTCGGGCTCAGGCGCCGACAGCGGAAATGGCTCCGAGGCGGATGGTGACGGCCAGTCGGGCACGGTTGCTGCCCGGGGGCTCAGGTGGCGGCGGCTCTGGCGGGCATGGCGGTAGCTCGACCGGCGACGCCGTGATCACCCTCGAAGGGTTCCTTGACCAGCCGACCTACGTCAGCGACTCCGGCGAAACGGTGCAGGTGGCGAACGAAGCGGAGCTGCGTGCGGCGCTCGCGGATCCTGATGTCGCCAACATCGAGCTCACCGCCGACATCGACGTCACGGCCGACTCGGCGACGCTCGACCTCGCGATCGACCGTACGGTGTCGATCGACGGTGTCAACCATGTCCTCGATGCGAGCGCCATGACGATTACCGCCTCTGGTGGCATCACGCTCCAGCGGCTCGTTCTCCCGAACAGCGTCGAAGCGATCGGTGCTGATTTCTTGCGGATCATGAACTCCACTTTGGGCGGCGGCAACCCCAATGCCGCCTTTACTGCGACGGGTGGCGAAAACGTGACGCTCGACACCTGTGAAATCGTGGGAGGCACCATCGGCGCGAAGGCTCGCAATGGCGCGGAGCTGAGTCTGACGGCCTGCGACGTGGATGCGGGGATCGGCGCGACCGTGAACGCCGCAAGCATGAGCGTTCAGGGCGGGACCTTCACGAACGCTGGGCTCGGCATCAACGTCATCAATGGTGATCTGGACGTCGACTTCACCACGTTCACGGGCACGTCGAATCCTGCCATCAGCGTGACCGCCAACGCCGCGGGGACCGATTTCTCGGTTGATAGCGCGACCTTCATGAATGGTCGGACGGGTATCGCGATCGGCGGTACAGCCGCGGCGACCGTTGCTGTTCGGACGAGCACGTTCACGAACAACGACGTGGCGATCGACTTCAACTATGCGTTCTCGACCTGGGCAGCGACGCTCACCGGCAACAACTTCTTCTCGAACGATGCGATGGACGTGGGTATAAGCACGGCGACCGCAAGCGCCTTTGCTGGTATTGACGCCACTTGGCGGTCAACCAACACGTTCGCTGTTTACGACGTGGGACGAGACATTATCGTTCAGCCCTGACGGCGGGCTGCCCTGCGCATTTCCTCCGGATCCTCGCCGGACCAGTATCCGCTCACTTGCCGCACCACGCCGTCCACCAGCACGCAGCAAGAAGGCATCAAGAGCACTGACGACAAGGGCTCTGGCCTGCGGACGCCCCGTCCTGGGAAGACCTTTTCGAGGCTGTAAAGTGATAGCCGGCATCCCCAGATGACCGGCGGAGCGTCTGTATGGATTTCCCGGCGGAACCAACCGTCTTTACCGAGCTTGACCTTGGCCGGGAACTGGTGCCATCTGCGGCATTGGAGCCATCCCTGAGGCTGGTCTTTGTCGCCGCTGGCGTGCACGGTAGAGTCGTCACCGATCCAGACGACTTTCTCATCGTCTGAAACGTCGAGCACCGTCGCGGGGCGGCCGTCGCGCCTTCCGGTCGACCAAATGAGGCCCATTCCCGGGAGGGGGCGAAATCCAGTCGGGGCGCTGCAAGGAATGCCATCGCTCGTCTGGAAGTCGAAAGCTGGGAGAAGCGCGTCGGTCTCCCAGGCGCATGGAAGCGGGGTCCTGAGCGATGGTGGCCTGGCGATTGTCGGCGCCAGATCGTGCTGCGGCGAGGCAATCGTTGGGGAAAGATCCTCCGACGTCATATCTCGCCGGCCAGGCGTCGCTCGACGGCGCCCAACATTTCCGAGAGGGACCGTCGGTGCTTTGCTTCGAGCGTATCGCTCGCAAGTAGGCGCGTCAACTCTTGCTTGGCCGTCTCTGGAATGAGATCGATATGGACTCGTCCAAGCCAATGAATCAGGTAGGGATCGCCCATGCGGTACAGCTTTTCGAGCTCATCGATACCTGCCTGGCCGCGTCTGGTGAGTTCGGTGCGAACCTCGATGTTGTGCTTCACGTTCTTGCCGATGTGATAGTTCAACCTCTTCTGGATGTCAGGTGGTATATCAGACTCGCTATGGAAAAGGATCTCCCTAAGCTGCTGATCCCACCTAAAGCAATCAAGAAGCTCTTTTGCCAGGCCGGCTGCGTCGAGTTTTGCGACGCTCTTGTTTCGCCTGAACGCATCCAGGGCTCCGTAAGGGCCGTTTTCCATAGTCCTTGATGGTCTCCTTTGAACGTAAACGGACAACATTTGTCAGGACCATCAGTCACCTTGCATTGGCGGCATCCAGTTGTACTCATCTCTCAGAATCCGAAGTCCAAGTTCATGTTGGAATTCGAAATCAGTCGGGTCTGAATTGTCATAGTGCTTCCTGAGCCAGTCCCGAAGCTTCATCTCTTCATCGACAGGGGCACCGTCGATCGTTTGATAGTAAGGTTGAGGTTGGTTATAAAACGCCGTGATCCGGGTGTGAATCAACTTCTCGAGGCGTACCAGGTTGTAGGTGCTGACGAGCTTATGGACAGGGAACTGGAGCTGGTTCTCTTCCACGATGTGGTGCCAGTCATGGGTCTTGACCGAGTTTCCTCGCAAGGGCATGCCGGCGGGCCCCATGAACGACTTCCAGTCCTTCTCGTATGCGTCGATCAGCGTATAAGGATTGGGCCCCAGGAACGGGGATCCCCTTCCGTCATCGTTATTGATGACCCGGATCCCGTGGAGGCGCTTGTCGGCAGCGGGCAAGCCCCTGTACCCGATGGGCCAACGGCTCGGGAATTGAACGTTGGGTACGGTCGGACTGTCATGCGGCACGCCGTTTCGACCGAAGGCCACGGCCATGCGGACCTTGTATTTGCCCGAGGGCAGCTCTACTCCCGAGTTGCTTCGCCCATCCCAGTCGAAGTACCTCGTCGGCACCATGGGGGATTGCATTCGGAGGTTGTCGAGGAGCATCGGGGTCGCGTAAACGACCTGGTTGGTCTCTTGCCTGACAATCATGACCATCGCCTCGAGCGTCATGTTGATCTGCTCCCTCGACACGTTACCGGTCTGGCGGTCGACGTTTAGGAAGCCCGTGTGGTACCTGAGCGGTCGTCCCCCAGGCCCTGGATAAACGAAAGGCGTATTCCACTCGGGTTGCGGAATAGTGGGGTCGATTGCGCGATCTGCGGCGGGGACGGTACAAAATCCCGGCTGGTCACGTTCCAGCGTCGTTGCGGTTGCCGTCGCTCCGGTGATGAGGGCGATCAGAGCCAGGAGTTCCTTTAGACCCTTCTCCGACAGTTGCGGTCCGACCCGTTCCAAGACCTTGCTCACAGCCACAGCGAGCGCCACGGCGCCGGCGCCGATGGCCGCGTTCTGTAGGCCGTAGCCCTTCATCGGGACGGCACAAGCCGCGCTGGTCGGATAGCCAATGCCGTTGTAGATCCGGATACTCCGCTCATCTACGCCCGCGAATCCGATGTCTTCGGCGAGTTGCTCGCGGGCGACCCCCGTATTCCCAGCCCGGTCTTGGGCGGCGACGGTGTACCTCAACTCGGAGATGTTTCCGAGTCTACAATTCTCCACGAGCTTGAATTTGTCCGACTTCTGGTCCTCTTCTCGCGAGACGTACTTGAACTCGGCGTTGGTTTGTTTCGGATCGAGCTTGGGCGACGACTTGTCGAGGCCGGAAACCTCGGCAAGCAGCGTGCCTGGACCGCTTCCCAGGAAATACTTGGGCTTGTCGACGGCGTTGAAGGTCATCGTGTAATCCAGCTCGTCGGTGCCCGACCGCTGGACGATGTCCGTGATCTTCAGCTCGGTGACTTCCGGCGGCGTGACGTCCAAGATCGTCTCCGCGTATCGCGGGCTGACGCCGGCAGCGGTCAGCTTGAGACGGTGCTTGCCCTCAGGTAATGGGACGCCGTTGATCTTGCCGTCCCACTTGTAGTTCAGGACGGTTCCGCTGTCTCGGCGGATGTAGCCAGGATAGCCTTCGACCGTGAGTTCCCAGGTTCCGATATCCGGGGTCGCGACCACGTCGATACGCGCCGTGTCCTTGCTTTCGTCGGCGTTCGGCGAGAAGTACTTGGCGACGCGGAACCAGACGATCTTCTGGTTCAGCGGCTTGAGCGCCGGGTTGGGCCCGGAGCCGAGGCCCGGAAGTCCGGCGGGCTTAGGCGTGGCCGTGGGTGTGGGCTTCGGGGTCGGCCTCGGCGTGGGCTTCGGGGTCGGCGGCGGGACCGTCGGATACGGCGGAGTCGCGGATTCGCCAGGCGGGACGGGATCGAGGCGGTGTAGGAGCTTGCAGTCGACGGTCTCGATGGTCCCGTCCTCGGCAACCCAATACACCACGTTTTGATCATTCGCCATATCGACCGGGGTCTGGGGTTGACCATCGGATTGGATCTGATACTTCGGCGCGCAGAAGAACCAGCCAGGCGGCGGCGAGGCCCTCCATTGCTGCCACTCGACCAAATACTGGCTTGCGAAAATTGCCCCTTCGCTATATGAGAATTCGCTTTCGCCGCCTCGGTCCACGCCTTCGGGGCGCGGCGGGAACTCCGGCCACGTTGGGGCCGGCGCGGTTGATGATGTGGTGCTGAGGCGGTCGCGCTCGGCTTCCCAGGGCGACAGCGGGGGCGGCGTAGTGTGAGCCGGCGCCAGGAGCGGCTGGGGGGCCTGGCAGGCGGCTGCGCTCACAGCCGACAGGGCGCAGACCAGGCCCATGTAGTGGCGCACAGAACGATTACGATTCATTTTTCAGGGCTCCAGGGCGCGGCGTCAAAGGGCGGGCGGCGCAGCGGGCATCGGGGGTGATTTCGACAAGGTCAACTCGCCGTTCGCCCCCGTCTTCAGCTCGAAGGCCGGCGTGCCGTTCGCGCTCTTGATGGCGCCGCGGAGCCGGAGCGTTTTCTCGGCCATCACCACCTCGCCGTCGAAGGTGCTGCCGTCCCGGTCCACGACCCGGAGGTCGCCGACCTTGGCTTCGCCTTCGGAGATGGGATACATCAGGCCGAACTCGGCCTTCGAGAGCCGGACTGCCTCGACCCCGCCGACTCCGAGCGAGCCCACCGCCATGATGTCGACGTTGAAAAGGAACTGGCCGTTCGTGTGCTTCCGCGGGAGAAAGCCTTCGCCCAGGACGGCCGAGAAGAGGAGCGTCAGTCGCGGGAAGAGCAATTGGTAGCCTTCGAAATGCCCCGAGGTGCCGGTGACCGTGTAAGCCATTCCGGCGTTGCCACGCTCGCTTTCGTAGGTGAACGCGAGGTCGACGGTCCGCTTGCCTCCGACCGTTCGGGCGATCTTGCCGGTGCCCGCATTGTTGTCGAGTTCGTAGGTGAAGTCCGCGTCCGTGCGCGGCGCACTGGTCAGCGGCGGCACGTTGCCGTCATCGAAGTCCTGGGTCGCTGCACGCGACAGCGCCGCCGCCATGTGGACCAGCGACATCTGGGCGATGGTCGCGGAAGTGGCCAACCTGACGGCGGCACCGGCCTGGGCCTGGGCGATTGTCGTGGTGGCTTGACCGAATTGCGCGGCGGTGCATCCCAGGGTGAGCGTGGCGACGGCGGCGGACAGGGCGTAGCAAATGGGTTTCATCGGCCTTCCTCGATCAAATCGCGTATACGGCGTTGCCGCGGATCATCTCGAACCGGCCGGCCATCTGCCGCTCGTCGTTGAACCAGTAACCCGTGACCCGGTTGCCGTCCACCATCTGGCCCTCGAAGGTCGCGCTGTAGTCCACGCGGTCGCTCCCGTCGGCGCCGTTCCGGCGCTGGCCGCGGATCTCCCCGTTCAGCAACGTCCGTTCCTCTTCGTCCCAGTCGAAGCGCATGGCGAAGTTGCTCAGGTTGTCGTGACTGGTGAAGTTGATGACGGGCCATTGGTCGACTGAAAAATCGAGATAAGGCATCCAGACAGAGAGCACGCCCGTGAACGTTCCGGACGAGATACCGGCGACGTCGTCGAACGTGTGCTGTTTGTCGGGCGGGGCGATGAACATCTCGGCGTCGTTCAGGACGGGGAAGCCCGCCCCACCGACCATGTCGGCCCCCACGTCCTGAAGGAGCCGCATGCGCCAGGTGCCCATTGGGGAGTTCCAGCGCTCCTTGTCATCGACGATGAAGTTGAGCAATGCCGGGTGTTCCATCAAGACGCCGCGGATCTTTCGGCTGTCGTTCTCCTTTACGGCGTTCTCGAGCGCCTGGAGCTTCTTGGTGAAGAGGTTGGTTTCGCGCTGAATCAAGACCTCCTGTGAGCGGTCCAGCGGGTTTGTAACGACCTTGCAATTGGTGGTGCCGCGGAAGTCGACCGGGGCGCACATCGTCCGATAAGGTCCCTTCCCTTTCTCAAATGCCGCTGCGATTTCAGGCTCGGAGAAGGGCTGGCCGTTCGGGCTCCGATAGCTCGTGTTCGCGAAAGCGAGGACGCCCAGGTCTTCGTATATGGTCAAGAGCAAAGGCTTCAGTGCCTTGTAGAACTGCAGGCGGTAAGGCGTCTGGGCGAGGTTGTAGATCCCTGGAGTTGGTGCGACTACAGCTGCATTTGGCACGTCAGCGAGCGCAGCCTGTTCCAGGTGAAAGGATGCGGTGGAGAGCAGGTCGACAGCACTTGCAGGGATACGACCCTGCTCCGTCTGCGTGTCGACCTTCGCCGCCAGGGCCTCGAGCTTTTGGAAGGCTTCTATAGTCGTTGTAAAGACAGGGGCCGTCACGGCCGAGTCGACCCAAGTGCCAGGGGCTGTGGTACGGAGAGCGCTCGCGACGCCATCCTGAGCTTGAGCGAGCTTCCGGAGAGCTGCGGCCGCAGCGGCAACCTCTGGTGTGCCTCGACCCCAATCGCTTATGGCAACCTGCTCGATAACCGCCACCGCCTGCAGGTTGGCACTGGCTGCGCCTGCTGGGTTGAGGCCACCCTGGCGCACGACTTCTGCGGTTCCCCCCAACCCTACGGGCGGGATGAGGCCCGAGAGGTATGCGCGTATCACGATGAGTTCGGAGCGTTGTTCTATCGTCTGCCCGCGTGCCGGATTTTGCCTGGAGGCCTTCGGCACGAGCGTCCTGACCACGACGCCAGGCTCGACGGTGGCCGCGAGCACGACCGGGTAGTCGGCTGGCACGCCGTCAACGACGTAGCCGATGGCGTACTCATCTTTCCAGAACAAGCTGACCGTCGCCCCGCGAATCACCTCGCCTGTCACCCGGAATGCGTGGAGGGTCACCGGCGGCGCGCCGTTCGTGAGCCGCGAGAGTGCTTTGAAGTTCACGGGCAACTCGATGGTGCCGCTGATAGCGTTGCCGACCTCGCCGCGAGCAATAGCGCGGGCCATTTCGATCGCCGGCGCGTTGGCAGCAGTAACGCTGGTCACGGGAGGTCCATCGGCGGGCAGCACAGGCGCCATGCCGGCAGGCGGGAGGAACTGACAGGACGCGATCAGGAGAGGAAGAAGCGCAGGGGCGGCGGAGACCAACCGTTTCAAGGGGGCGTCCTTATCAATTGGCACGAGCTCTGGAGCAGGCGATCAATATACCCGATGCCCCCGTGCCGAGCAAGCTGCGCCGCCTCTCCCCGTGATATCGGTATCCCGCAGAACTCCTCCGTGGCTCGACGCAGATCGAGGGCGGCGTGCCTGAGGCCTGGCGGGGCATAGCCGCCGACAATTTCCGTCGGCTCCGGCTTTCTCGGGGTGTACGCGGTTTCATATCAACTGGCCCATGACGCGACGAGCGCTCCCCTCAAAGCGCGGAACCCAACGCCCTGACGCCCTGCCCCGATCGCTCGCTCGCCCGGCGCATCTACCTGCCTCGCCGGGTACGAATCCCGAAATCGCGCAAGCCGCGGCCCGCCGCGTCCGATAAGATCCTCGCGCCCCTCAGTCCGAGCCCATGCAACCCGAGCTGTACGCCCCGCCACAGAAGCGCCGCGCCCGCGCCGCTAAGATCGAGCCGCCCGGTCCCGCCACCGGCGGCCGGGCGCCGTCCGTCCCGCTGGCACGCCCCTGGCTCGAGCGCATGCGCCATCCCCTCGCCACCCCGATCCGCCTCGTGCGCCTCGACGGCCGCCGCTTCGTGGTCGAAGCCCGGCCGAACTGGGCGCTGATCGCGCTGTCCGGCGCTTTCTTCGCCGCCGCCTACGTGTTCGGCGGCTGGATGCTGATCAACAGCACCCGCGTCACGTCGGCCGTGGACGTGTTCCTGCTCGGCACCGTGGTGCTCGTGATGCTCCACGTCGCGCTGCGCTACCTGCTCGCGCCGCAGGGCGGCGAGCAGACGTATGCCTTCGACAAGCACGCGGGCCTGCTGGCCGTGACCACCAAGGGCTTGCTCAAGGACCGCGTCGATCGCTATCGCCTGCGCGACATCGTGAAGCTGCACGTCAACCGGGTCGACGACGGCATCTACGATCCGGCGACGCTGCTCGTGATCTTCAAGGGCGGCGGCACGCTGCAGTTCCCCGCCTACCCCGGCGTGCCGTCCCGCGTGGAGGCCCTGGCCGACGCGCTCGGGCGGTTCCTCGAGGTCGCGCGCTCGGATAGGGGGCGGCCGGCGGCGCCGGCGCCGGCGCCGGCGTCGTTCGACCCGGACGAGCTGGCCCTCGAGGGCTGGCTCGCCCAGCACGGCCCTTCGAGCCTGGCCCACTGACCGTTTCTAGCTCCGCTCACAGCCGTCAGAAAAGCGCCCCGACCATTCGGCCGGGGCGCTTTGATGTGGTTGAATGCCAGATTTATAACGGCTTGTTGACTATTATTCCCGATAGCCATCCCACAATCAGCACTCTATCTCGGAAGCCATCGCCTGTCAAATTGGGATTCTTGCTGGATGCAATGAGCCATCCGAATGATCCTCGGCTATCATGGCCGGGCATCGGGGGAAGATTCATGCGCTCGTACTACGAAATCCTCGGCGTCACCCGCGACGCGACCGCCGACGACCTCCGGCGGGCCTTCCGCCAGGCCGCGTTGCGCCTGCACCCCGACCGCGAGTCCGGTGGCCAGGCCGAGATGGTGCGCCTGAACGAGGCCTACGACACGCTCAAGGATGCCGGCCGCCGCGCGGCCTACGATCGCACGCTGCGGCCGACCGGCCAGCGCCTGCCCGACCGCCCGCCGGGCCCGCCCGCGGCGGCGGGTCTCGGCCCTCTCGAGTTCAGGCTGCGCGTGTTCGTGCCGCTCGACACGGCGCTCGTCGCGGCGATGGGCGCGCTCGACGCGGCGGTCGAGGCGCTCGCCTACGACATCTACGACGACCTGTACGTCGCGCGCTTCGCGGACGCCGTGGCGGCCGGCGAGCACGCGCTCGCCGAGGCCCACCGGCGGCTCTTCGCGGCGGCCTGGCCCGATCCGCTGGGCTCGGCGCTCAACCGCTACCGCCAGGGCCTGCGCCAGGCCGACGACGCGGTCGAAGACTTCCGGGCCTTCACCGAGACCTACGACAGCGACCTGCTGGTCGAGGGCCGCGACCTGCTGCGCTGGGCGCTCAGGATGTTGGCCGAGGCCAGGCGGCAGCTGGGCGCGTCCGCCTGAGCCGGGTCACAGCTTGTCGGCCGGGATCCGCTTGATCTGTCGGTTGGTGAAGTCCAGGAAGAAGAGGTCGCCGGCGGGCCCGAAGAGCGGGACGCGGGCCTCGCCCACGCCGTCGTCGACGCCGCCGCCCGCGAAGGTGCGGCCGCCGGGGCCCGCGAGCACCACCTTCTCGCCGGTCGCGGGATCGGTGCGGGTAATCGCGCTGCCCAGCGTGTAGGTGCGGCCGGCCGCGTCCGCGAAGGGCGGCGTCCCCTCGATCTCGGGCAGCACCGTGGCCGTGCCGTCGGGCTCGAGCCGGGTGGGGGTGTAGTAGGTCTTGTTGTTCTCGTAGCGGGGCTTGGCGTAGACCGGCCGGCCGGCGTCGAACCAGACCCGCGTGCTCGCGGCCGCCGTCGACCGGGCGACCAGCTCGGTGGCGGTGCCGTCGGGCGTGACGCGCGTGATCTGGCCGGTGATCGAGTCGAAACCCTCGAAGCGGGTGTCGCTGAGCAGCACGCTGCCGTCCGGGCCTTGCTCGGCGGAGCCGATGCCGCCGATCCCCCGGTAGACCAGCGTGAGCTGGCCGTCGGCGGTGAGGCGGAAGACCGCGTCGCGCTGGGCCGTGAACGACTCGTTGTTGTCCTGCGCGACGAGCAGGATCGTGCCGTCGGGCGCCGCGAAGGGGTAGCGCGCCTTGAAGGTGGCGCCTTCGGCCGCGAGGCCGTCCGGCACCAGCGGGGTGGGGGCGCCGCCCGGCACGATGCGCACGAACACGCCGTTGTCGGCCACCAGCAGGTCGCCGCCGGGATGGACCGCGAAGGCCGTCGGCGCCGTCAGCGCGACCACGCCGGGGCCGCTCGCCGCGGCCTCGGCGGTCAGGCCGGCGAGGTGGGTGGTGACCTCGCCCTTGCGGAGGTTCAGCGTCGCGTTCAGGGTCGAGAAGGTGAAGCCGCCGGCCATGTAATAGGCGCCGCCGCCCGGCGCGAGCGCGAACGGGTTGAAGAGCGACATGTCCTGGCGCTTGAGGTCCGGCACGACAGGGTCGGTGGTGCCGTCCCAGCGATACACCTCGTCGGCGCCCGGCTTCGTGTAGTAGACCGTGCCGTCGATGCCCATCGCCAGGTCCAGCAGGCCCGACGCCCAGGCCTTGAGCTTGGTGAGCTGGCCGGTGGCGAGGTCGAAGCGCGATATGTAGGGCACCAGGAACGTGTTCAGCTCGAGCCGGATCGTGCCGTCGGGCATGCGCGCCGCGCGCTTCACGCCCGCAAGCTCGGGCGGCGCACCGGCCTGGCCGATGATCTTCTGCGGCGGCGTGCCCATGGCGAGGCGCCAGGCGGCAGCCTCGCCGCGCGGCGTCCAGGTGAAGGCCAGCACGGCGTCGCCCTCGAGCGGGCAGACCGCGATCACGTCGACCAGGTCCGCGCCCAGCGTCTCGACTTTCAGGTCGGCCGGCGTGGCGCCGGGCGTGAGCCGCCAGACGCCCTTCGTCGCGCCGCCGCCGAGCAGGCGCCCGGCCGGGTCGACCACCAGCGCGGCCTTGCCGACGCTCACCGAGGCGCCCGGGCCTTCGGCCGCGCGGCCGGCCACGGCCCGCAAGCGGCCGTCGAGGTCGAGCTGCCAGAGCATGCCGTCGTCGGGGATGTGCAGGTAGACCCGGCCGTCGGCCAGCGGCCAGATCGTCTTGAAGGGCTTGAGCGCGACCTCGGTCGCGATCTCGCCGGCGCCGAGGTTCGAGACGCCGGCCACGATCAGCAGCTTCTTGACCTTCTCCATCTGGGCGTCGAGCGAGGTGTCCCTGGCGCGCAGCGCATCGACGCGCGCCACGATCTCGGCGTTGACCAGCGAGACGGGCGGGGCGTCGTTGGCAGCGGCTGCGCCTGCGATCAGCACGGTCTCGGCCTCGACGTCGGCCGGCAGGCGGTCGAGGGTCGCCTGCCGGTCGGCCTGGGTGGCGACGAACTTGTCGAGGATGTAGGTCGTCGCGAGGGTCGAGGCGAGGTCGAGCGGCGCATCCGCGACGGTGGGCGCGACGATGCGGGTGAGCGCGCCGACCGTGGGCAGCTCGGCGCGCACGACGAGGTGGCGGCCCGGCCGCACGCCGGCGAAGGCGTAGCGGCCCTCGGCGTCCGTGACGGTCATGACCGGCTTGCCGTCCGGCCCGACGAGCGGCTGGCCGTTGCCGTCCACCAGCGTGATCGGCACGCCCACCAGCGGCACCTGCTCGAGCGCGCGCAGCCTGTAGCCGCCTCCGTTGTTGCTCACGAGCCCGCCGCCGTTGTTGGCGATGATGTTGCCGCCGTTGTTCGCGATCAGGCCGCCGCCGTTGTTGGCGATGATGCCGGCGCCGCGGTCGCTGATCAGCCCGCCCGCGGCGAGCACCAGCGCCGTGGGCGCCGACACGCGGCCGGCCAGCACGGCGAGGCCCGTGGGCGCGCCGGAGGGCGGGGGTGAGATCGGCGCGAGGGTCGCGACGACGCCCGGCGTGGGGCTCGTGGCGGGCGCGACGGAGCCTGCCGGCGCGACGGGGGTGACGGTGCCCGGCGGCAGGCCTGTGTCCGGGGCGCTCGACGCCCCGCCGGGAACCCTGGCACCCGACGTCGGACGCGAGCCCGTGGGGGTGACGGGCGCTGGGCCGCAGGCGAACAGGCCCGCCAGGGCGATCGCCCCCAGCGTCCGTCGCAAGCCGAGTCGACCCTTGCGCAATTCGATGCCCTCCCTCGCCTGTTCCCTTTTACATACCCAAACCCGGGCGAAGCGCGCTGGTTCTCCGGACCCGTCGGGGAGTAGAATGACGCGTCTTCCCCCGCCCCAGGAGCCCGCCCGTGTCCGCCACCCGACCCCAGCCCGACGCCGCGCCGCGCGTGTCCACGCGCTACAAGCTCGTGGTGGTCCCCCACACGCACTGGGACCGCGAATGGTACCAGCCCTTCGAGGTCTTCCGCATCAAGCTGGTGCGCCTGATCGACCGGGTGCTCGACATGATGGCGGCCGACCCGGGCTACGGGCACTTCATGCTCGACGGCCAGACGATCGTGCTCGAGGACTACCTCGCGATCCGCCCCGAGCGCGAGGCCGAGCTGCGGAAGCACGTCGAGTCCGGCCGCATCGCGGTCGGGCCCTGGTACGTGCTGCCCGACACCTTCCTCGTGAGCGCCGAGTCGCTCGTGCGCAACTTGCAAATCGGCATGGGCCTCGCCCGCCGCTTCGGCCGCTCGATGGAGATCGGCTACCTGCCCGACTCGTTCGGCCACCTCGCCCAGACCCCGCAGCTCTTCAAGGGCTTCGGCTTCGAGACCGCCTCGCTCTGGCGCGGCGTGGGCGATGAGAACCCCGGCTGCCAGTGGTGGTGGGAGGCGCTCGACGGCTCCCGGGTCTACGTCCAGTGGCTCTCGGGCGGCTACGGCAACCTCGCGAACCTGCCCGAGAGCGCCGCCGAGTCGTACCAGCGGCTCGCGCGCGAGGTCGCGATCCTGACCGAGCGCTCCAAGGGCTCGACGCTGCTGCTCATGAACGGCTCGGACCACCTGATGCCGCAGCCCTTCCTGCCCGCGCACATCCGCGACTGGGCCCAGCGCAACCCGGAGTGGGAGATCGTGCAGGGCTCGCTCGCCGAGGCGATCGCGGGCGCGCGCGCCGAGGCCGGCGACGACCTCGCGGTGGTGCGCGGCGAGCTGCGCCAGGCCGCCGACACCTCGCTCCTGCCAGGCGTGCTCTCGGCGCGCACCTACCTCAAGACCGCCAACGCCAGCCTGCAGACCCTGCTCGAGCGCGTCGTCGAGCCCTTCTCGGCGCTCGCCGCGACGCCGGGCCTCGCCGGCCGCGCCTACCCCGGCGCCTTCATCCGCCAGGCCTGGAAGACCTTGCTCGAGAACCATCCGCACGACTCGATCTGCGGCTGTTCGGTGGACAGCGTGCACAGGCAGATGGAGACGCGCTTCATGCAGGTCGCCCAGATCGGCGAGACCCTGCGCCACGAGGCCTTCGCGGCGCTCGCGGGCGAGGACCCCGAGGCGGACCTGCCGCGCCAGGCCGGCGTGCGCCTCTACAACCCGCACCCGTGGTCGCATGTGGCGGCCGTCGAGGCCCAGCTCACGCTGGACTGCGCGCTCGACGAGGAGCCGCTCTTCGCGCTGGTCGACGAGGAGGGCCAGGCGGTGCCGTGCGAGGTGCTCGCGCTCGAGCGCGGCGTGCGCGTGGTGAACCGCTCGCCCGAGTACCCTTACAACGTCGCGACGGCCCGCGCCACCGTGCGCCTTGCCGCGAGCCTGCCGGCGCTGGGCTACCGCACGCTCAAGCTGAGCCGTTCGCCGCTCGCCGACCAGCGGGTCGCCGAGCTCAAGGCCGGCGCGGACTGGATCGAGAACCGCTGGTTCCGCGTGCAGGCCGTGCCCGGCGGGGTCGCGATCCACGACAAGGTGCTCGGCGAGACCGTCGTGCACCACTTCGAGGACCGCGGCGATCGCGGCGACGAGTACAACTTCTGCCCCGTCGAGGGCGAAGCACCGCTCTCGAGCCGCGCCTGGGCCTGGGACGGGGTGAGCGTCGAGGCCGCGGGCTCCGGCCTCAGGCTCGCGCTCGCGGCCGACTGGGCGCTGCCCGCGGGCCTGGCGGCCGACCGCAAGCGCCGCACGGGCGAGACGCGCTTCGGCGTGGCGCTCGCCGTCACGTTGACCGCCGGCGTCCGGCGCGTGGACTTCGCGCTGGCCTGCTCGAACTTCTCCGAGGATCACCGCTTCCGCGCGGCCTTCAAGCTGCCGGGCGCGATCGCCGAGACCACCGCGGACACGGCCTGGGGCTTCGTGACGCGCGAGGCCCGCGTGCCCGAGAAGCGCTGGGCGGAGAAGCCGATGGGCACCTTCCCGATGACCAGCCAGGTGCATGTCGCGAGGCCCAACGGGCGCGTCGCGCTGGTGGCGCCCGGCCTGCACGAGTACGAGGCCGTGGGCGACACGCTGCACCTGGCCTTGATCCGCTCGGTGGGCTGGCTCTCGCGTGAGGACCTCGCGACCCGCCAGGGCGACGCCGGCCCGATGCTCGCCGCGCCCGGCGCGCAGATGATCGGCGACTGGGCCTTCCGCTACGCCTGGACCAGCCAGGACGCGGCCGAGCCGGAAGGCGCCGCCTGGCGCCGTGCGACGGAGTTCGTGGCGCCGGCCTGCGCCTTCCCGCTCGCCGAGTGGAAGGGCCACGCCGCCGCGAGCTGGCTCACGCTGGACCAGCCCGCCTGGGGCTTCTCGGCGCTCAAGCGGGCCGAGACGGGCAACCACCTCGTGTTGCGCATCTTCAGCGGCTCGACCCAGCCGACGACCGGCGAGGTGCGGCTGGGCTTCCCGGTGCGCCAGGCGCTGCGCGCGCGGATGGACGAGACGCCGGGCGAGGCGGTGACCCTGGAGGACGGCGTGCTCACGGCCACGCTGCGTCCCTTCGAGGTCGCGACCTGGCTGCTCGAGCCGGCCGGCCGGGGGGACTGAGCCCGCCGGCGCGCCCGGGCCGCTCGCTCAATAGGCGATGATCAGCCCGCGGCCGAGGAACTCGTCGAGGCTCAGGCGGCCGTCGCGGTCGCGGTCGCGGCGGCGGAACTCGAAGCGCGCCGCGTCGACCGGCGGCTGGCAGGGGCGGGTCAGCGGGGCGTCGGCCGGCTGGGCCGGGTCGATCCAGCAGGGCATGAGGGCGATCGCCGGGGCGGCCACACCGGCAGGCTCGGCGGCGCCGCTCGCGGTCGGCTCATCGGCCGGGTAGGGCAGCGGGACGGGCTCGCCCGGGTAGCCGATCACCCCGCCCCAGGCGTGCGGCCAACCCTGGATGTACTCGTCGAGCGAGAGCCAGCCGTCGCCGTCGCCATCGGCCTTGCGGAAGGCCTCCTCGCCGTCGCGCGGCGTGGGGTCTGGCCTTTCGCTCTCCTCGAAGGTGATCACGGCGTCGACCTGCCCTTCGCCGGCGTTGGGGTCGAGCTTCACGGCCACGTGCACGGTGCTGGTCTTGCCGGCCGCCACGGCGGCGCCCTTCTCGCCCTTGCCGATCGCCAGGCCGCGGGCGTCGAAGGCGTCTACAGCCAGCGTGGCCTTGCCGGCCTGGACGGCGTCGAAGTCGACGTAGACCATCGGCCTCGCGAGCTCCTTCGGGCCGACCTTGCGGGTCTGGACCTTGCCGCCCGGGTGGCTGGTCAACCTCAGCTCGAGGCGGCTGATGTCTTCGCGGGTGGCGAGCGTCTTGTAGCCCTGGCCGAGCCCGGCGAGCGCGACGCGCACCTTGCCGCGGGCGCTGTTGGCGCCGACCACGTCGCCCTTCAGCGTCAGCGTCCCGCTGCTCGGCAGCGCGGCGTTGCAGCCCGCGAGGGTGGCGGCGGTGGCGAGGACGATACCGAGGGTGCGGATGGTCGCGAACATGGGGTTGCTCCTTCTCTGGCCGGCGGCCGTGTTTTCTCTCTCGAATACTAATAATCTAAGTTTGTTGATTGTTTTTCAACTTTGTATACTTGCCTATCCGGCCGGAAGTGCCTGGGCTTGCGTGAAGGTTTGGTAAAGGCGCGTGAGCGAGCGGGCGACGGAACCTTTTGCTTGGATCGTCGTCCAACTCTCGACCGGCCCGCGAGCGGAGCCCACCCCACCGGCCGGCCAGGCGACCGATCGCCACCCTGTCCCCCCTGCGACCCCACGGCCCCCGCCGGCGGGTGCGTCGCGCCGCGTCGATCCGAAGGAGCGCCGACCATGGTCCGTGCCACCCGCCGCCCGAATTTTCAAGCCCTCATGGGCCTCGCCGCGCTCTACGCCCTCACAGGCTGCGCGGCTGGCGACCTCGCCGCGCTCACGGCGGCGCCCGGCAAGGCGGGCCTGACCACCTTCGGTGGCGCCCGCTCGGCGATCAAGGAGTCGGCGAGCCAGGGCGCGAGCAACCCGGCCGCGCCGGCGGACAGGCCCGCGGCCTCGGCGGCGAAGCCGACGAAGCCCGCCAGGGCGGCCGAGACCGATCGGCCGATCGCCGCCTCGCCCCTCCACGCGGGCTCGGTCGACGACAACGCGAACTTCCCGGCCTTCCTCACCTACCTCGCGGGCTACGACGGCGAGCCCTTGCGCACCCTCGACGTGCGCGAGCGCTACGTGCTGCGCGTGGTCGACGCCAGCGGCAAGACCGTGCCGTCGGCCGATCTGGTGGTGAAGAACGGCGCGGAGACCGTCTTCCAGGCCAAGAGCTTCGCTGACGGCCGCCAGCTCTTCCACCCGCGCGTGCACGGGCTCGCGGGCGGCTGCTACACGGTCAGCGCCACCAAGGGTGGCGCGGCCGGCAGCGCCTCGTTCGACTGCGCCCAGCAGCAGGGCGACTGGGTGATCACGCTCGACGGCCAGGCACCCGCGCCGGCCCGCGACCTGCAGGTGCTCTTCATGCTCGACGCGACGGGCTCGATGGGCGGCGAGATCGACAGCCTGCGGGCCACGATCGACTCGATCGCCGCGCGCATCCACGAGACGCAGGGCCAGGACGCCAGGGTCTCCTTCGGCCTGGTGGCCTACCGCGACCGGGGCGACGACTGGGTCGTGCGCAAGAAGGACTTCACCGACGACCTCACGGCCTTCGGGCGCACCCTCGACATGATCGACGCGGACGGCGGCGGCGACTACCCCGAGGACCTCGAGGCCGGCCTCGCGACGGCCATGAAGGAGCTGAGCTGGGCCGATCAGGACGCCGTGCGCCTGACCTTCATGGTCGCCGATGCGCCGCCGCAGGTGAGCTACGAGGACTCGGTGCCGTACACGGCCTCGGCGCTCAAGGCGGCCTGCAAGGGCGTGAAGCTCTTCTCGGTGGGCTGCAGCGGCCTCGAGGTGGAGGGCGAGTACGCGATGCGCCAGCTCTCGCAGTTCACGATGGCGAAGTTCATGTTCCTCACGCGCGGCGGCGACTCGGCGGACGGCGGCGGGCCGGTCAGCCATACCGTCGACAGCTTCGACGAGGCGCGCCTCGACGACATGGTCGTGAGCACGGTGCGCAACGAGCTCGCGGCGCTCGGCAAATAGGCGCCGGCCGGCGCCTCGCGGCCTCTGGCGCGGGACCGAGCCTTTTTACGAAGGCGCACATATGTAACAATCGCCTCAAGGCCTGCTCCTCGACTGTGCGGAAGCACGACGACAGGCCGTATGGGTGTCAACCGCCATGGACATCAGCGATCGATCGGCGTTGGATGAGCTCCGGACCGCCGAGACCCTGCGGGCCGCCATCCTCGAGTCTTCGATGGATGGCATCATCACGATCGACCCCACGGGCGTGGTGGTGGAGTGGAACCCCGCTGCCACGGCGATCTTCGGCTTCACGCGCGAGGAAGCCGTGGGCCACGAGATGGCGAGCCTGATCATCCCGCCGGAGTTCCGCGACCGCCACCGCGCGGGCATCGCGCACTACTTGGAAACTGGCGAGGGGGCGGTGTTGCGCCGGCGGATCGAGCTGCCCGCGCTGCGCGCCGATGGCGCGCGGATCCTGATCGAGCTCTTCATCACGCCGATCCGGACGGCGAATCTGCTGCGCTTCACGGGCTTCGTCCGCGACGTCACGGCCAGCAAGCGGCAGGCCGATGAGCTCGCGCAGGCGATCGCCGACGAGCAGGCCGCGCGCGCGGAGGCCGAGGCCGCCAGGCGCCAGACGGCGTTCCTGGCCGAGGCCGGGCTCGTGCTCGCCTCCTCGCTCGACTCCGACCAGACCTTCGCGCAGCTCGCGAAGCTCGCGGTGCCCCGGTTCGGCGACTGGTGCTCGATCACCATGCGCGCGCCGGACGGCGGCCTGCGCACGGTCGCGGTGGCCCACGTCGATCCGGCCAAGGTCGCCTACGCCTACGAGCTCCAGAAGAAGTTCCCGCCCGAGCCCGACGCGCCCACTGGCGTGCCCGCCGTGCTCCGCACCGGCAAGTCGGAGTTCTACCCGGAGATCCCGCAGGCCCTGATCGAGGCGCTGCCGGCCGAGCAGCGCGACATCATCAAAGAGCTCGGGCTCGTTTCGGCCATGACCATCCCGATCAAGCTGCGCGGCGAGCCGATCGGCGCGATCAGCTTCGTCACCGCGGAGTCCGGCAAGCACTACGGGCCGGCCGACGTGACCCTCGCGGAGGAGCTCGCGCGTAGGGCCGGCATCGCGATCGAGAACGCCAGGCTCTACCAGGAGGCGCGCACGGCCGAGAGCGAGCTGCGCGTGCTCGCCGGCCAGCTCGAGCAACGCGTCGCCGAGCGCACGGGCCAGCTCGAGGCCGCCAACAAGGAGCTGGAAGCCTTCGCCTACTCGGTCTCGCACGACCTGCGCGCGCCGCTGCGCGCGATCGACGGCTTCGGCATGGCGCTCGAGGAGGACTACGGCGCGCAGCTCGACGCGACGGGCAAGGATTACCTCCAGCGCGTCCGCGCGGCCAGCCAGCGCATGGCCCAGCTGATCGAAGACCTGCTGGGCTTCTCGCGCCTTACGCGCGGCGCGATGGCGCGGCAGCCGGTCGACCTCACGGCGATCGCCCGCGAGGTGGCCGCCACGATCCAGCAGACCCAGCCCGAGCGGAAGGTCGACTGGGCGATCCAGGAGGGCCTGACCGCCGAGGGCGATCCGCGCCTGCTGCGCGTCGTCTTCGACAACCTGCTCGGCAACGCCTGGAAGTTCACGGGCCATCACCCCACCGCGCGCATCGAGGTGAGCTCCGCCGAGCGCGACGGCAAGACGGTCTTCTGCGTGCGCGACGACGGGGCCGGCTTCGATCAGGCCTTCGCGGAGAAGCTCTTCACGCCGTTTCAGCGGCTGCATGCCGTCACCGAGTTCCCCGGCACCGGCATCGGGCTTGCGACCGTCCAACGCGTGGTTCACCGCCATGGCGGTCGGATCTGGGCCGAGGCCGCGCCCGAGCTGGGTGCGACGTTCTGCTTCACGCTGGGCCAGGCCTAGGAGGAGGTATGCACGTGGGACCGATCCTGCTGGTCGAGGACAACCCGGATGACGTGGCGCTCACCTTGCGGGCGCTCAAGAAGAACAACATAGCCAACCCGGTGGTGGTGGCGCAGGATGGCGTCGAGGCGCTCGAATACCTCTTCGCGACCGGCAAGTACGCGGCGGAGGCGCCCGCGCGGCCGCAGATCGTGCTGCTGGACCTGCGCATGCCGCGCTTGGGCGGCCTCGAGGTGCTCCAGAAGCTGCGCGCCGACGAGCGCACGCGCCGCTTGCCGGTCGTGGTGCTGACCTCCTCCAAAGAAGAGGCCGACCTCGCGCGCAGCTACGATCTGGGCGCGAACAGCTACATCCGCAAGCCCGTCGATTTCCAGCAGTTCAGCGAGGCGGTCGGGCAGCTCGGGCTGTACTGGCTGGTGCTGAACGAGCCGCCGCCGAACGAGGGCTGACGATGGGCAAGCCGCTCAGGGTCTTGATCGTCGAGGACGTCGAGGACGACGCGCTGCTCATGGTGCTCCAGCTGCGGCGCGCGGGCTATGCGACCACGTTCGAGCGCGTCGAGACGCCGCAGGCCTACGAGGCCGCGCTGGACGGCCAGGTCTGGGACTTCGTGCTGTCGGATTGGAGCCTGCCGCACTTCAGCGGCCTCGAGGCGCTGCGCCGCCTGCGCGGCCGCGGCAGCGACCTGCCGTTCATCATCGTGTCGGGCACGATCGACGAGGCGGCAGCGGTCGCGGCGATGAAGGCCGGCGCGAACGACTACATGAGCAAGGGCGACGTGGGCCGGCTGACCCCGGCGGTGGAGCGCGAGCTGCGCGACGCCGCGGATCGCCGGCTCAGGCGCTCCGCCGAGTCCGAGCGCGAGCAGGCGCTCTTCCGCGAGCGCGCCACGCGCACCGAGCTCGCGGCCGCGCAGGAGGTGGATCGGCTCAAGACCGAGTTCGTCAACGCCGTCTCGCACGAGCTGCGCACGCCGCTGACCAGCATCCTGGGCTACGCGGAGTTCCTGGAGGACGGCCTCGGCGGCGACCTGACGCCGCAGCAGGCCGAGTACGTGCAACAGATCGAGGTGGGCGCGCAGCGGCTTACCCGGCTCGTCGACGACCTGCTCGATTTCGCCAGGCTCGAGGCCGGCACGTTCAAGCTGCGCGTCGCGCCCGACGACCTCGGCGAGAAGGTGCGCGAGGTGGTCGACAGCCTGCGGCCGCAGGCGCAGGAGGCCCAGCTGAGCCTTTCGGTCGATCTGCCGCCCGAGGCGCTCGTCGTGCCGATGGACGCCCACCGCATCGGGCAGGTGCTGCTCAACCTCGTGAACAACGCGATCAAGTTCACGCCGCCCGGCGGCGAGGTCCAGGTGCGCGTGGTGCGGGAAGACGGCGGGCTGCGGGGCGAGGTGAGCGACACGGGCGTGGGCATCGCCGCGGCCGACCTGCCGAGGCTCTTCTTGAAGTTCTCGCAGCTCGACCCCGGCCTGCACAAGGGCGGCACGGGGCTCGGGCTCTCGATCGCGAAGGCGATCATCGAGGCCCACGGCGGCGAGATCGGCGTCGAGAGCGAGCCAGGCCGGGGCTCGACCTTCTGGTTCACGCTGCCCCCGCGCGCGGGCGACGGGCGCGACAGCGGCGAAGCCGCCGCGGACCACGCGGCATGACGACGGAGCCTGACGCCGCCACCTTGCCTTGGGTCCTGGCGTCGCCGATGCGCCTGTTGGCGGCGCTCTTCCTGGTGCTCGCGCTGCCGATGGGCGCGCTGCTCTACCTGGGCCTCCACCAGCTCCAGCATGCGCTCGAGAGCCAGGCGCGCAGCCAGAACCTGGTGGCGGCGCGGCTGGCCGCCCAGCTGGTCAAGGAGCACCTGGACGGCTCGGCGCGCTACCTGGCGAGCCATGCGCGCAGCCCGTCGCTCGCCCGCGCGGTGGCGCGCGGCGACGCCGCCGCGATCGGCGAGAAGCTCGCCGACATCGTCGTGGAGCAGGCACGCTTCGATCGGGTCTACGTGACCGACGCGGGCGGGGTGTTGCGCTACGACTTCCCGCCGGTCCCGGCGACGCATGGCCTGCCGCTCAGGCATCTCGACTGGTTCCAGGGCGTCGCGCGTAGCGAAGGCGGTTACGTTTCCGCCATTTACCAGCGCCAGGCGTCGCCCCACCGGTACGTCATCGCGATCGCCACCCCGATCCGCGGGCCGCGCGGCGAGACGCTGGCTTACCTGGTCGCGCAGGAGCTCGCGCCGGCCATGGCCGCGGTCGCGATCGCCGCCCGGCCGACGCCCCGCAGCGAGGTCGTGTGGGTCGACCGGGCGGGGCAGGCCCCGGCGGGGGCCGACGCGCCGCCGACCGCCCAGCTCGCGAGCCCGCTCGTGCGCGACGCCCTGGCCGGCCGCGAGGGCGCCGACCGGTCGCAAGATCCGCGGACGGGGCAGGCGATCGTCACCGGCTACGCGCCGGTCCCGGCCTTCGGTGGCGCCGTGATCGTGCGCCAGCCGCTCGCGGAGGTCTTCGGCCCGGTCGACGATTTGCGCACGCACGTGCTCACGCTCGCGCTCGCGACGCTGACGGCCATGATCGGCCTGACCGCCCTGCTGGTCACGGCCCTCGGCCGGCACCAGACCTACCTCATGAGCGTCGAGGGCGAGCTGCGCCGCTCGCGCGACGAGCTCGAGGCCGTGAGCTACTCGCTCTCCCACGATCTGCGCACGCCGCTGCGCGGCATCGACGGCTTCGCCCAGATCCTGCTCGAGGAGCAGGGCGAACAGCTGGGCGAGCCCGGCCGCGACCACCTGCAGCGCGTCCGCCAGGCCAGCCAGCGGATGGGCCAGCTGCTCGACGATTTCGTCGAGTTGCTCGCGATCTCGCGGGCCGAGCTGCGGCGCGAGCCGGTCGACCTCAGCGCCCTGGCCCGCGAGGTGTGCGATCGCCTCGCCACGGCGGAGCCCGAGCGGCGCGTGACCTGGACGATCGAGGAAGGGGCGGCGGTCGAGGGCGATCCGCGGCTGTTGCGCAGGGCCGTCACGAGCCTGCTCCACAACGCCTGGAAGTTCACGCGTGAGCGCGACCCCGCGCACATCGCCCTCCGCCGCGTCCGCGGCGCGGACGGGGCGCCGATGGCCACCTTCGTGGTCGAGGACGACGGCGCGGGCTTCGATATGGCCTACGTGGAGAGGCTGTTCCAGCCCTTCGAGCGCCTGCACGGCCCGGACGACGGGAGCGCAGGCAGCGGCATGGGCCTCGCGATCGTGCGGCGGGTGATCCAGCGCCATGGCGGCCGCGTCTGGGCCGAGGGCACGCCCGGGAAGGGCGCGCGCTTCTTTTTTTCGCTGCCGACCTGATCTTTCCCTAGAACAAAAAGTCCAGGACCTCGTTGTACTTCGCCTGCTTCGCGTCCGGCACCAGCACCTTGCGCAGCTCCGCGTCGAACGCCGCGGGCGCCTGGGCCATGAGGCCCGCCAGGCGATCGCGGGTCGCGAGCGTCGCGCCGCGCAGGCCCCAGATGGCGTACTGCGCGACCACCCGCTCGGCGAACCAGCCGGGGTGGGCCGGGGCGGGCGTGTCCGCGAGGGCCTTGAGGAAGGCCGTGCGGGCCTGGCCCATGCCCTTGAGCGCGATGTCGCGCGCGCGGCCCGCGGGCAGGGTGGCGGCGATCGCCTCGGCGTGCGCGCTCAGCTTCGCCTCGAGCGCCGGCGTGCCCAGCGCCCGGGCGGCGGGGCCGCAGTCGGCCTGGAGCGCGGCGAGCCGCGTGCGCAGCGCGTCGATGCGCGCGTCCTGCTGGGCGAGCGCCTCGCGGTCGCTGCGGAAGCGCTCGCGCAGGGGCAGGTGGCCGCGGGCCTGGTCGAGCGCGCTGGCGGCGCCGTCGTGCAGCTCCCGGGCGAGCTCGCCGAGCACCGCGTCGGCCGGCTTGCCTGCGTGGAAGCGCTGCACGAAGGGCTCCCAGTTCTCGCTGATCGGCGCGAAGGCCCAGCCCTCGGCGACCTTCGCGAAGATCGACTTGCCCTCGCCCGCGGTCTTGTCGTGGTCGAAGATCTCGCGCTCGAAGCGCGCGACGTAGGCGGGGTCCGTGATGCGGTAGTCCAGCTCGCGGTTGAAGAGGATGCGCGCCCCGCCCGAGCTGAACGTGCCGGCCATGCCGCGCTGGTCGAGGTTGCCGGAGCCGACGATCAGCTCCTTGCCGTCCACCGACAGGGCCTTGGTGTGGTTGTGGAAGGAGTAGTCGCCGTTCTGCTGGAAGAACGTCACGTCGAGCTTGCCTGCACCAGGCACGCGGGCCAGCTCCATCAGCTTCATCGCCTGGGCGCGGTTGCCGCCGTAGAACACGCCGCTCGAGGCCTCGGGGATGATCACGTCGACGTCGACGCCGCGCAGCAGCGCGGCTTCCAGGCGCTCGAGCACGCGGTCGTGGGTGAAGTAAGCATGCTCGAGGCGGATGCGCGTCTGGGCGCCGTCGATCGCCCGCACCAGGGCTTCCTCGATCTCGTTCTGGCGGTCGTCGGTCACGAGCACCTGGACGGTCGAGGCCGGCGCGCCGACGAGGTCGCCGAAGCGGGCGCCTTCGCGGGCGATCGCCGCGTCAGTCAATACCAGCGGGGCCGCGGCGGAGCCGCGGTTAGGGGTCCCCGCTGGCGCGGCTCCTTCGGCCTGGCCGCCGAACTCCTGCCAGTTCTCGAGCCACTCGGCCTGCAGGTCGCGCACGGCCGGGCCGACGGTCGGCAGCATCACGTCGTGCAGCGTCGTGAGCATCGGGTCGTCGAGGTTCATGCCGCCGACCATGCCGAAAGCCCCGTCCACGATCCAGGTCTTGCGGTGGTCCGTGCGCAGCACAGGCTGGTTGTTGTCGCGGATCTCGAGGTTGCGGGCCAGGTTGGCGAGCGCGCGCGCGCGGGCTGCGGCGTCGAGGCCTGCGTACTTGCCGGTGCCGGTGGCGATCGCCTGGCGCAGCTCGGCCGCCCAGGCGTCGCCCGGCAGGCCCTTGAGCGCGTCCGCCGCCGAGCCCGCCCAGCTGCGCGCGTGGTGCGGCTCGCGGTCGGTGATCACGCGGACCGCGATGCCGTCGCCTGTGAGCGCCGGCCGGCCGCCTTCGAAGCGCAGGCCGGCGGCGCGCTCGGCCATGTGCGTGATGAGCTTCTTGGTCTCGACGCCCTGGTGGAACTCGAAGGTCTCGCCGTGCACGTGGTCGGTGGCGCGGTCGAGGACGTCGTGCAGCGTGGCCGCGAAGGCCTGACCGCCGATCACCAGGCCGAGGCGGTTGTCGGTGGTCGCGGGGCGCGGGTTGTAGGGCGCCTCGGGGCCGCGCTCGATCTGGAGGTCGAAGCCGCCGGGCGTCTTCTCGGTGCGCAGCCTGGGCAGCGTCACCTGCGCGACGCCGGGGTGGCCGATCGTGAGATGGGTGGCCTCGACCTTCGTGGTCTTCGCCTTGCCGTCGATCACCGCGGTGAGCGGGCCCGCGATCCGGAGCTTGTTCTCGGTGTCGATGTCCACGTGGCCGGTGGCGCGGGTCTGCCAGTCGGTCTTGTCCGCGAAGTGGCCCTCGATCACGAGGTCGCCGACGGTCGCCGTGGCCTCGTGGCCGATCGGCCCGAGCACGTCCTTGTGGGTGCCGACCATCGCCGCGAGCTCGTCGCCGTCGAGGTGGGCGCGCACCTGGCCCGTGATGCGGGCCTCGATCTGGTTGTTCTCGTGCAGCGCGACCTTGAGGGCGAGGGTGGCCTCATCGGCCGATTTGTCGGCCCTGGTGGCCGTGCCGAGCTGGGTGCCGCCCTTGATCTCGGCCTGGTCGATGCGCAGCAGCAGGCCGCCCTTGGCGTCGATGTCGAGGTGCGTGTCCTCGGGGCGGCGGTTGATCTCGGCGATCGTCACCTGGCCGCCCATCGCACCGAACGGGATGCTCATGCCGGGCAGCAGGTCGAGCGTGAACTTGCCGTCCTGCTCGCTGACCGCGATCTTGTCCTTGAACTTCGCGAGCTGCTCGCGCAGCGTGCCTGGCGTGTCCTTGCGGCCGAGGAGCCGCGCGAGCCAGTCCATCCAGGAGTAGCCTTCCACGGCGAGGCGCCCGTCGGCGGTGGGCTTGAGCGTGATCGTGAAGGTGGGATCGGGCAGGAAGGGCACGTGGGCCGAGCCCTTCACGACGTAGGCGCGCTGGCCGGCGTCCCACCTGATGCTGTTGATCGTCTTGCCGCCGTCGCTCTTGATCGCCTCGCGCAGGCGGGCGAGCACGTAGCCCGGCTCGATGCGGATGGTGCCCGCCACGCGGCCCGTGATGTCGTTGGCGCTGCGGTCGCGGAAGCCGTCGGCGTCCTTGATCGCGACGCGCAGGTCGGCCTCGAGGATCTTCGGCGTGGAGACGGCCTGAACGGCGACGGGAACGGTCCGCGGCAGGGGCCGCGGGCGGGGCGTCAGCTTCTTGGTCGGGTCGATCGGGGGCATGCGGGGCTCGCAGGAGGCCGTCAAGGGACTGTTAGGTTATCGGCGCGGAGCGGGCGACAGCTGTGTAGGGAGGGTCAATTGGCGGTTAAGGTGAGGTCAAGCTTTTCGCCGCGTGAGCCGGCGTGATGGCGGGTGAACCGCGTCAGGATGCACAAGGGATGCTGGACCTCTTGATGAAGGATGGCACCACGCCGCTCGCCAGCCCGACCTCCGCTTACTTCGGGCCGCCAGGGTGCGCTCCCGGCGCGCCCTGGGCCGGTTACGCCCGCCTCTCTCTTGAGAACGGGACGAGGCCTCGTTTATGGTGACCCTCGGAATCATGGGTTCCAGATGGAGGGTGTAATGACGCGACGTGTTCTGGGCACCGCGCTCGTGATGGCGCTCGTGACGTTGGGCTGCCAGACGGCGATCACCCATTCGCCGACGACCGACGAGCAGTCCCGGGAGATGCGGTACAGCTTGCTCAGCCTCAGCGGCGTGACCGTGGTGGCGAGTTCGACGGAGAACAGCTTCTTTGCCGCCTCGAAGGTGGTCGACGGCGTGCTCAACTCGGCCTGGGCCCCGCTGTTCAGCGACCCCAGCCCGACCCTGACCTTCGACCTCGGCGCGACCAAGGTCCTCGACTCGCTCGCGATCAAGCTGTCGCCGGGCGGCACGCAGGTGGCCGTGGCGATCTGGACCGGCTCGGCCTGGGAGACGATCGCGACCGGCTTCACGCCGGCCGAGGCCACGCTGGCGAGCCTGAACCTGCCCGACCGCACCACGACCAAGGTGCGCCTGACGTTCAGCGGCACGCCGGCCGCCGACCTGCTCGTCTGCGAGGTCAAGTTCGAGGGCACCGACCCGACGCCGCGGCCGCCGTGCGATTGCAAGGTCACGGGTGGCGGCTGGGTGTACAAGCTCGGCCCGAACAACAGCAAGGTGACCTTCGGCCTGGTCGCGATGGACGACAAGTCCGGCGGCGCGAAGGGCGTGATCGAGGTGAACGACCACACCACGCATAAGAAGTACCACGGCAAGGTCGACAGGATCGTCTGCGACAACAACAACATGACCGTGACCTTCTCCGGCACGCTGCGGAACGGCAACGCCTTCACCGCGGTCGTGACCGACATCGACGAGCCCGGCAAGGACGACGCGTTCAGCTTCACGACGGCCGGCTTCTCGATCAGCGGCCTGCTGGGTGACGACGACTTCGGTGGCGGCAACATCCAGGTGCACCGCGACAACTGCCCCTAGGGCGTGAGCACGGAGAGGCGCTTCGCACAACCAACGCTGGCTCTCTTGATGAAGTCAGGTGCGACGCGCTTCTCCAGCGGGACCAACGCTTCCTTCGCGAGGTCGGGCGCCTCCAACGGCGCCCACCTCGCCGGTTACCCCCGCCTCTTTCTTGAAGACGAGACGACGCCTCGTCTATGGTGGGCGTCGGAACCGGGGGGTTCCAGATGGAGGGTGTATGACGCGACGTGTTTTGGGTGGAGCGCTGCTCTTGGCGCTCGTGACGATGGGCTGCCAGTCGGCGATTTCGAACATGCCGGCGACCGACGAACAGTCACGGGAGGCGCGGTACGGCTTGCTCAGCCTGTCCGGCGTGACCGTGACGGCGAGCTCGACGGAGAACAGCTTCTACGACGTCTCGAAGGTGATCGACACGAATACCTCGACGGCCTGGGCGCCGCTGTGGAGCGACCCCAGCCCGACCTTGACCTTCGACCTCGGCGGGACGAAGGTGCTCGACTCGCTCACGATCAAGCTGTCGCCAGGCGGCACGCAGGTGGCCGTGGCGATCTGGACCGGCGCGGCCTGGGAAACCATTGCAACCGGCTTCACGCCGGCTCCGGCCACGCTGGCGTTCCTCGACCTGCCCAACCGCACCACGACCAAGGTGCGCCTGACCTTCAGCGGCACGCCGGCCGCCGACCTGCTGGTCTGCGACGTCAAGTTCGAGGGTAACAACCCGACGCCGACCCCGACGCCGACCCCGACGCCAACCCCGACGCCAACGCCGACGCCGACCCCGACGCCGACGCCGCGGCCGCCGTGCGATTGCAAGGTCACGGGCGGTGGCTGGGTCTACAAGCTCGGCCCGAACAACAACGACAAGGTCACCTTCGGCCTGGTCGCGATGGACGACAAGTCCGGCGGCGCGAAGGGCGTGATCGAGGTGAACGATCACATCACGAAGAAGAAGTACCACGGCACCGTCGACCGGATCGTCTGCGACAACAACAACATGACCGTGACCTTCTCCGGCAAGCTGCGGAACGGCAACGCCTTCACCACGGTCGTGATCGACGTCGACGAGCCCGGCAAGGACGACGCGTTCAGCTTCACGACGGCCGGCTTCTCGATCAGCGGCCTGCTCGGTGACGACGACTACGGTGGCGGCAACATCCAGGTGCACCGCGACAACTGCCCGTAGGGCGTGAGCACGGAGAGGCGCCACCTTCGCGGGCTCGACCGACTTTTTCGACAGTCCTCGTGTGAGTGACACCCGTCCATCCGTTCGCACCTCCAGCGCGTCCGCCCCCGCAGCCAGCGGGGGCGGACCGCTGGGCGCGGTCGCTTCCCCGGGGCGAGCGGCCGCGCTTTCAGGCGGCCGGCAGCGTGAACCAGAAGCGGCAGCCCTCGCCCGGCCTGCTCTCGACGCCGATCCGGCCGCCGTGGGTCTCGATGATCGTCTTGCAGAGCGCGAGCCCCAGGCCCGTGCCACCCCGGTTGAGGCCCTCGGCGAGCTGGGAGAAACGCCGGAAGAGCTTCGGGTGGTCGGCGGGATCGATGCCGACGCCCGAGTCGCGCACCTCGCACCGCACCCAGTCCCCGTCGCGCTGGGCCTGCACCTGGATTTGGCCGCCCTTGGGCGTGAACCGCACGGCGTTCGCGACGAGCTCGTCGAGCACCTGGGCGATGCGGCGGGTGTCCATGCGCACGGGCAGGGGCTCGTCGGGCAGCTCGACGCGCAGCGTCAGGTGGTTCTCGGCGGCGGCGGCCGCCTGCGCCTCGGCGACCTCGCGGATCTTCGCGCCGAGGTCGGCGTCGTCGATCTGGAGCCTGAACGTGCCCGCATCGATGCGGGCGAAGTCGAGCAGGTCGTCGATCAGCATCTCGAGCCGCCGCGCGCCGCGCTGCAGCTCGGCGACGAAGGTGCGCTGGTCGCTCGAGAGCGGGCCGCCGATCTCGTCTTCGAGGAACTCGGCGTAGGCGCGGACCGCCGTGAGCGGCGTGCGCATCTCGTGCGACACGGCGCTGATCAGGTCGCCTTTCAGGCGGTCGAGCTCGCGCTGCTTGTGGTCCTCGGCCTTGCGGTCCGCCGCGCGCCGCATCTCCGTCATGTCCTGGCAGAAGCCCTGCATCCTGGTCGGCTGGCCGCGTGCGTCCACCGCCACGTCGCCCACCGTATGCAAGTAGCGCACCTCGCCGTCCGGCCGCACGATGCGCTTGTCGAGCTCGAAGGGGATGCGCTCGCGCAGGGCACCGCCCAGGATCGCGCGCACGCGCTCGCGGTCGTCGGGGTGGGTGCGCTCGAGGAAGCCCTCGAGGGTCTGGTCGAACTCCTCGGGGCGCAGGCCGTAGATCGCGTACATCTCCGGCGACCAGACCACCCGATCCTCATCGACGCGCCACTCCCAGGTGCCGAGCCGGACCAGGCGGGCGGCCACCGCCATGCGGTCGGCGGCGTCTTGCAGCGCGATGAGCGAGTCATGCGACTCCGTGACGTCCAGCGCCGTGATCAAGATGCCCGTGAGGCGCCCGTTCTCCCGGATCGCGCCGAGGTTCACGAGGAACCAGCGCTGGCGGCCATCGGCGAGGCAGGCGGGCAGCTCGAGGCGGATCGGCTCGTCGGCGCCGGCGAGCTTCGCGAGGGCGTCGTTCCACCGCCCGTGGTACGCGCTGGGCAGGTGCTCGATCACGTTGGTGCCCACCACGTCCGCGAAGCCGATCGCCGAGACCTGGTAATTGGCGAAGCGCACAGTGCCATCCGGATCGAGCATGCCGACCAGGTCCGGCGCGTGCTCGAGCCACGAGCGCCAGCGCGTCTCCGCGGCGCGCAGCTCCCGCTCCAGGCGCACGCGCTCGCTCACGTCCCGGACGATCGCGAGCAGGAACCGGCCGGGCACGCGCGGCGCCTCGAAGGTGGAGAGGCTCATCTCGATCTCGAGCGGGTTGCCGGCCTTGGTGACGGCCGTGAGCGCGAGCGGCCGATCCCGATCCACGTAGGGCCCCTCGCCGCCCGCCTGCCAGCCCGCCAGGCCTTCGCTGTGGCGCGGCCGCTCGCGCGGCGGGATCACCAGCTCGCTCGGCTGGCCGAGCGCTTCAGCGGCTCGCCAGCCGAACATTCGCTCGGCGGCTGGATTCCAAAGAACGATGCGACCTTCGTCGTCGCACACCATGACGGCATCGGCCGTTCGCTCGAACAGCGCCCCGAACCCCAGCTCCTCGGGCGTGTACGGTGCTTGGCCGCGTACGCCGCCAGCGGTGCGCTCGGGCGGCTCCGCGGGGGCTTCGTACATAATATTGATTTGAGCACGGAACGGAGGTGCGGAAAAGCTGCGACCGATGGTCGGAAACCGTCCGTGTAACGCCGCACACGCGGCGAACCTGAAATTGCCGCATGACAAGGGGGTGGCGATTGGCTTATAGTAGCGATCGGCCGCGGCGGATCGCGGCCATTCGCGCCGATGTCTGGCGCGCGTCCACGACGTTGTGGGAAGCACTCACCCTTTGGATCGGGGCTCGCCGCGCGAGCACCGCTACATCAAAGGAAGGACGAACGTGGACCATTTCGCGAGCCCGCTGGGCCGGCATGTGCCGCCCGCCTTCGGCCTGTACGATCCCGCCTCCGAGCATGACGCCTGCGGCACAGGCTTCGTGGCCTGCCTGCACGGCCGCCGCACGCACGAGGTGCTCGCGCGCGGCCTCGAGGCGCTGGAGAACCTGGACCACCGCGGCGCCGAGGGCGCCGACGGCGAGACCGGCGACGGCGCGGGGTGATGACCCACCTGCCGCTCGCGCTGCTGCTGCCCGTCATCGCGGCGCGCGGCGCCGTCGATGTCGCTCCCGGCGACCTCGCGGTGGGCATGTGCTTCTTGCCGGTGGCCGAGCCCGCGCGGCGCCAGGCCGAGGCGATCGCCGAGCAGGCCAGCCGCCAGGCCGGCCTCGCCGTGCTCGGCTGGCGTGACGTGCCCACCCGCCCCGCGGCGCTGGGCGCGCGCGCGCGCGAGACCATGCCGGTCGTGCGCCAGCTGCTGCTCGCCAGGCCCACCGCTATACCCCCCGCGCGCTTCGGCCGCGCGCTCTACCTCGCGCGCCGCATGATGGAGCGCGAGGCGCTCGAGGCCGGCCTCGGCGAGTTCTTCGTCTGCTCGCTCTCGGCGCGCACGGTCGTGTACAAGGCGCTCGCGCGGGCGGCCCAGCTGCGGGGGTTCTACCCGGACCTGGCCGACCCGGCCTTCGAGACCGCCTTCTGCCTCTTCCACGCCCGCTTCAGCACCAACACCCACCCCACCTGGCCGCTGGCCCAGCCCTTCCGGCTGCTCGCCCACAACGGCGAGATCAACACGGTGGCCGGCAACCGCCACTGGCTCGCCGCGCGCGAGGCCGAGCTCGGCGGCGACGAATGGGAAGGCGAGACGGGCTGGGAGGCGCACGAGCGCCACTGGCTGGCGCCCGTGTTGCTGCCCGGCGGGAGCGACTCGGCCGCCCTCGACCAGGCGCTCGACTTGCTCGTGGCCTCGGGCCGCACGCCGCTGCACGGCATGCGGATGCTGGTGCCGGAGGCGCCGGCAGGCGCGTCTGACGACGTGGTCAGCTTCTACCGTTACCACGCGGGCCTCATGGAGCCCTGGGACGGCCCGGCCGCGCTGGCCTTCTCGGACGGCGAGATCGTGGCCGCCTGTCTCGACCGCAACGGCCTGCGCCCCGCGCGCTGGATCCGCACGACGGACGGGCTGGTGGTGCTGGGCTCGGAGGCCGGCCTGGTGGACCTGCCGCCCGCGGCGATCGCCGAGAGCGGCCGCCTAGGCCCCGGCCAGATCCTGGCCGTGGACCTGCGCGGCCAGCGGTTGCTGCGCCACGACGACGTCATGCGTTCGCTCGCCGCCCGCCGGCCTTACACAGCCTGGGTCGAGGCCGGCAAGCTCGTGGCGCCGACGCTCGCGCCCCGACTCGACGTGCTGGGCGACACCTCGGACCTCACCCGCGCCCAGCGCGCCTTCGGCTGGTCGGCCGAGGACCTCGAGAAACTGGTCGGGCCGATGGCGGCCGAGGGCAAGGAGCCGATCGGCTCGATGGGCGACGACACGCCGCTCGCGATCTTCTCGGCGAAGCCGCGGCCGCTGTACCACTACCTCAAGCAGCGCTTCGCGCAGGTCACCAACCCGCCGATGGACCCTTACCGCGAGAAGCTGGTGATGAGCCTCGAGACGCGCCTCGGCGCGCGCGGCGCGCTGCTCGAGGAGACGGCCGCGCACGCGCGCCTGGTCCGGCTCGCCTCGCCCGTGCTCGACGACGGCGAGCTGGCCTGGCTGCGCGGGCTCACGGACCCGGCCTTCCGGCCCGTCACGCTCGACGCGACCTGGGCCACGGCGGCGGACGAGCGCGGCCTCGGCCCGGCCCTCGATCGGCTGATGGCCGAGGCGGAGGCCGCGGTGCGCGCCGAGGCCACGATCCTGATCCTCTCGGACCGCGCCGTGGGCCCGCACCGCGCGCCCGTGCCCGCGCTGCTCGCGGTGGCGGCGGTGCACCAACACCTCGCGCGGCTGGGCCTGCGCATGCGCGCGAGCCTGGTCGTCGAAACCGGTGAGCCGCGCGAGGACCACCACCTGGCCTGCCTGATCGGCTACGGCGCGGACGCCGTGAACCCCTACCTGGCCTTCCGCAGCGCGATCGCGCTCGCGGCCGAGGGCAAGCTCGGCGTGGTCACGGAGGTGCTCGCGGCGCGCAACTGGCGCCAGGCGGTGGAGGCCGGGCTATACAAGATCATGGCGAAGATGGGCGTGGGCTGCGTGGCGAGCTACCGCGGCGCCCAGCTCTTCGAGGCCGTAGGCCTCGCGACCGACCTGGTCGCGCGCTACTTCCCCGGCACGCCGAGCCGCGTGGCGGGCATCGGCCTCGATGCGATCGCGCGCGACGTGCTGACCTGGCACGCGGTGGCCTTTCCAGCTGCCCCCGAGCCCGCCCCCGTCAGCGGCCTGCCGGACTGGGGGCTGTTCCGCTACCGCGTGGGCGGCGAGTTCCACGCCTACGGGCCGCAGATCTTCAAGGCGGTGCAGGCGGTCGGCAAGACCGGCGACGCGGCCGCGGTGGATGCGCTCGCGAAGCTGGTCGAGGAGCGGCCGAACGCGGCGCTGCGCGATCTCCTGGCGCTGCGCACCGACGACCCCGCCCGCCCGCCGGTACCGCTCGAGGCCGTTGAAGACGCGGTGAGCATCGCGCGGCGCTTCGTGGGCTCGGCGATGAGCCACGGCGCGCTCTCGGCCGAGGCGCACGAGGTGGTGGCGATCGCCTTCAACCGCCTGGGGGCGCGCAGCAACTCGGGCGAGGGCGGCGAGGATGCGTCGCGCCGCACGCCGCGTGCGAACGGCGACTCGGCGAACTCCGCGATCAAGCAGGTGGCGGCGGGCCGCTTCGGCGTGACGCCGGCCTACCTCGCCTCGGCCACCGAGCTCGAGATCAAGATGGCCCAGGGCGCCAAGCCCGGCGAGGGCGGCCAGATCCCCGGCTTCAAGGTGACCGAGGAGATCGCCCGGCTGCGCCACGCGACGCCCGGCGTGCCGCTGATCTCGCCGCCGCCGCACCACGACATCTACTCGATCGAGGACCTCGCCCAGCTGATCCATGACCTGCGCGCCGCCAACCCGCGCGCGCGCATCGCGGTGAAGCTGGTGTCGGGCGCCGGCGTGGGCACGATCGCGGCCGGCGTGGCGAAGGCCGGCGCGGACCTCGTGCACGTGTCCGGCCACGACGGCGGCACCGGGGCGAGCCCGATCGGCTCGATCAAGCATGCCGGCGCGCCCTGGGAGCTCGGCCTCGCCGAGACGCGCCAGGTGCTGCGGCTGAACGGCCTGCGTGGCCGGGTGCGCCTGCGCGTGGACGGCGGCCTCAAGTCCGGCCGGGACATCGTGGTCGCGGCCCTGCTCGGCGCCGACGAGTTCGCCTTCGGCACGGGCCTGCTCGTGGCCGCCGGCTGCGTGATGGCGCGGCAGTGCCACCAGAACAGCTGCCCGGTGGGGATCGCCACCCAGGACCCCAAGCTGCGCGCGAAGTTCAAGGGCACGGCCGACAACGTCGTGAACTACTTGCTCGGCGTGGCCGAGGACGCGCGGCGCTTGCTGGCCTCGCTCGGCCTGCGCTCGATCGAGGAGGCCGTCGGCCGCGTCGACCTGCTCGCGCCGGGCGACGCCGCCCGCTCGCCGCGGGGCGGCGCGCTCGACCTACGCCCGCTGCTCGAGGATCCCCCGGGCGCGGGTGCGCGCCGCCACGACGGCTCCTGGCGGCCTTCGGACCCCTCGCCGCTCGAGTCGGCGGTGATGAACGCGGTCGGCGAGGCGGTGGCCCAGGGCGGCCGCGCGCGCGCCAAGTTCCCGATCCGCAACGTCGATCGCTCGATGGGCACGCGGCTCGCCGGCGAGATCGCGGCGCGCTGGGGCGACCATGGCTTCCAGGGCGCGATCGCGCTCGGCTTCACGGGCGCCGCGGGCCAGTCGTTCGGCGCATTCTGCCTGGACGGCCTGGAGCTACGCCTGGAGGGCATCGCGAACGACTACGTCGGCAAGGGCATGGCGGGCGGGCTGATCGTCGTGCGGCCGCATGCCGACGCGCTTGAGGCCGCGGGTGGCGCGTTGGTCGGCAACACGGTGCTCTACGGCGCCACCGGCGGCGCGCTCTTCGTGGCGGGCTCGGCCGGCCAGCGCTTCGCCGTGCGCAACTCCGGCGCGCGTGCGGTGGTGGAGGGCATCGACGATCACGGCTGCGAGTACATGACCGGCGGCGTGGTGGTGGTGCTCGGCTCGGTCGGCCGCAACTTCGGCGCCGGCATGACCGGCGGCGAGGCCTTCGTGCTCGACCAGGACGGCACGTTCGCCGCGCGCGTGAACGCCGAGACGGTGGCGCTCACCCGCCTCAGCTCGGACGATGAGAGCGCGCGGGCGGTCCAGGCGCTCTTGATGGAGCACCTGCTGCGCACGGGCTCGCCGCGCGCGGCTTCCATCCTCGCGGACTGGGACGCCTGGCGCCAGCGCTTCTGGCGCGTGTGTGGGGCGGTCATGCCCGTCGAGCAAGTTTCGGGCCAGCGGCGCCGATAACCCACCAGGGTCCCCCGTCCCCCTGGAGCTCGCCTTGGAACCCATCGCCCGCACCGGTGCCCGCACCACGCCGCTCGACCCGCGCTTCGCCAACCACCTCGCCCACCTCGGCGCGGGGCAGCCCAGCCGTGCGCCCGCGACGCGCGTGCTCGTGACGTCTCGCCGCGGCGTCCGCACGTCGGTCGTGGTCGTGGGGGGCGAGAGCATGGCGGCGTTGAACAGCGCGATCGTGACGTTCGAGGCCGAAGGCGACTCGGCGGTGGACGGCCCGGAGCCGCCGACGCTCGAGGAGCTGGCGCGCTACGGTGCGGTCATGTTGGACGACGGCGGCATCCTGCCCAAAGGCATGACCCTCGGCACCCGCGCGGTGCGGGTCCGGATCCTCCGGCGCAACATCCTGCGCGCCCATGCCACCCGCAAGACGCTGATGGTCCGGAAGGGCAATCTGGGGCGCTGGCTGACCGGCCTGTACCGGCAGCTGGGCGTCGCGCGGGACAGCCTGCGCGTCGCGATCCTGGGCCGCGCGGACCCGGGCCGCATCCGGGTCCTCACCGAAAGCGTGAGGCAGCTCGAGGGTCGGGTCAGCTTCATGGAACGCGAGATGAAGGACGTGACCACGCAGATCGGCGTGATCTCGTCCCAGATCGAGACCATGAGCGCCGAGCTGCACACGTTCGGCGAAGCGGTTTGAACAGCGTCGCGTAGCGCAGCGTTCAATGCGATCTACTTCAGGGCGTCAGTCGACCGGCTCCTGGCCGGGCTCGAGCTTGGCGGCGGTCTTGGTGAGGTCGTAGTGCCCCTCGAACCAGCGGCCCTGGTCGGTGGGCTTGCGGATGATCGCGTCGAGCCGCCAGGTGGTGGGGCTGTTGGGCCAGAGCGTCGCGGTGCCTTCGTTGCCGTAGGCGTCGATCCAGCGGAACTGGCCGGCGCGCCCGACGGCCTTGCCCCTGAGCTCGGCGGTCAGCACGCGCACGCCGCGGTGGTCGGCGACCAGCGTGAGCCCGGCGCGCAGCGCGGTGCCCTTCTGGGCGACCACGAGCTCCAGGGTGGGCACCTTGTGCCAGCCCGACTCGTACTTGCCCGTGAACGGCCCGGCCGCGGCGGGCGACGGCGACGGCTGGGCCGCCTGCGCGGGCTTCGCGAGGGCTTGCGCCGCGAGCGCGGGCGCGGCGAGCGCGAGCCACGCGCCGAGGACGGCCAGCGGGAGCCCGACCCGGCGCGTCATGCCTCGTTCCCCCGCGCCTCACGCTGGGCGGCGGGCAGCCGCTCGAGCAGGTCGCGGGCGAGCACGCCGTCCTCGCCGACGGCGTCGGCGGCGAGCCGGCCGGCGCGGGCGTGCAGGCGCACGCCCCAGGCGGCAGCGGCCTCGGGCGTCAGGCCCTGCGCGAGCAGGCCGCCGATCGCGCCAGCGAGCACGTCGCCGGCGCCGGCGGTGCCGAGCGCCCGGCAGCCCGCGGGCTCGCCGTACAGGAGGCCGCCCGGCAACGCGAGCAGCATCTCGGGGCCTTGCAGCAACACGATGCCGTTGCGCGTGCGCGCCGCCTCCACGGCCGCTGCCGCGCGATCGAGCTCGATCGCGCGCGGGTCCTGGCCGGTCATCACGGCCATTTCGCGCTCGCGCGGCGTGTAGATGCGCGGGCCGGGGAGCGGGCCGGTGCCGCCTGTGCGGTTCGGTGTCAGCGCCCGCAGCGCGCGGGCGTCGGCGATCAGCGGCCGCGGGGCGGTCGCCACGACCCGGCGGGCGAAGGCCGCCGTCGCCTCGTCGGAGCCGAGCCCGGGGCCGATCACGATGGCGTCGCAGCTCGCGAACTGGGCCTCGATGATCGCCGTGGCGTTGTGCGCGAGCGCGCCGTCCGCGGCCTCAGGCAGCGGCAGGATCGTGAGCTCGGGTGCGGCGATGCCCACCGCGAGCGCCACCGAGGCGGGGGCCGCGACGCGCACCGAGCCGCAGCCCACGCGCAACGCGCCCAGCGCTGCGAGCAAGGCGCCGCCGGGGCGGCCGCGGCTGCCCACGATCGCGAGCAGCCGCCCGCGCGAGCGGCGCGAGGCGCCGGCGCCGTAGAAGGGGAGCGGCGAGAGGCCGAGCAGGTGCTCGAGGGCGGTGATGGTGGGCGTCGTCATGCGGGCCTTATACCGCTTGTTGGCCCCTCTTCCACAGGCAAGGTGAACCAGAACCGGCTGCCGTGCCCAGGCACGTTTTCAGCGCCGATGCGGCCGCCGTGCGCCTCGACCAGCGCCTTGGCGATCGAGAGGCCGAGCCCGGCGCCGCCGACGCGGCGCGTCGAGCTCATGTCGCCCTGGGTCAGGGGCTGGAAGAGGAGCGGCAACACCTCCGGCGCGATGCCCGCGCCTTCGTCTTCGACCTCGCAGCGCAGCCAGCCGTCGGCCACCCGCGCGCGCACGCGCACCTCGTGATCGGCCGCGCCGAACTTGATCGCGTTGCCGACCAGGTTCGCGAGCACCTGCCGCACGCGCGTGTCGTCCGCGACCAGCAGCGGCAGGTCGGGCGGCACGTCACAGGTGATGCGCTGGCCCTTGCGGGCGGCGAGCGGCGCGAGCGAGGTCGCGACGTCGCTCGCGACCGCCGGGAACTCCATCGCGCGCGGGGCGAGCGCGATCTTCCCGGCCTGGATGAAGCCCATGTCGAGCATGTCGTTGACCAGCACCAGCAGCGTGTCCGCGCAATCGATCATCTTGCCGACATAGGCGCGTTGTTGCTGGTTGAGCGGCCCGGCGAGCTCGTCTTCGAGGATGCACGCGTAGCCCGCCAGCGCGTTGATCGGCGTGCGCAGCTCGTGGCTGAGCACGCCGAGGAACTCGGTTTTCATTCGCTCCGTGCAGCGGCGCATCTGCTCGAGCTCGCGCGCCTGCCGCCGCAGCTTCGCCCCGCCTGCCACGATCGTCAACCCGAAGAGCGTCGCGACGCCGACGGCGCCCACGGCGATGATCATCCCCCCCCACAGCCTTCCTGCGCGCGTGTCGGACACGCAACGCGATCACGGACTAGTGGACGTTATCATATCATCGAATCGCGATGACAGGCGATCAGGCCTCGCGCGACGCCGCGAGCGGTGTGGTCGGCTCGGCCACTGGCTTGGGCGGCAGCTCGAACCAGAAGGTGCTGCCCTGGCCGGGCTCGCTCTGCACGCCGATCTGGCCGCCATGGGCCTCGACCAGCGCGCGCGCGATCGAGAGGCCGAGGCCGGTGCCGCCGGTGCGCCGGGTCGCGCTGATGTCGCCTTGCGAGAAGGGTTGGAACAGGCGCGCCAGCAGATCGGGCCGGATGCCCTCGCCGTGGTCCACGACCTCGCAGCGCAGGCGCCCGCCCATGCTGCGGGCGCGCACGACCACCGCCTGGCCGGCTGGGCTGAACTTGAGCGCGTTGCCGACCAGGTTCAGCACCACCTGGCGCACGCGCATCTCGTCGGCCACGATCGGCGGCAGGTCCGCAGGCACGTCCAGGACGATCCGCTGATCCTTGCGCGCGGCGATCGGCGCGAGGGTCTCGGCGACCTCGGCCACAGTGTGTTGGAAGGCCATCGGGTGCGGCGCGATCGAGAACTTGCCGGCCCGGATCCGGCTCATGTCGAGCAGGTCGTCCACGAGCGTCAGCAGCGTCTCCGCGCCCGCGAGCATCTTCTGGACGTAAGCGACCTGCCGGGCCGGCATCTCGCCCGCGAGGCCGTCCACGAGGATGCTGCCGAAGCCCGTGATCGCGTTGATCGGCGTGCGCAGCTCGTGGCTGAGCACGGAGAGGAACTGGTCTTTCATGCGTTCCCGCTCGACCCGCTCGGAGACCTCGGTCGCCAGCACGAGCACGCCTTCGATCGCGCCGGGCCCGGCGTCGTCGTCGCCGAGCGGGTAATACAGGAGATCCCAGTAGGTGGTGCGCTCATGGCCATCTACGGCGTAATGGAAGGGGAAGGCGTCGGCGCGGTGAGGCTCGCCGGTCGCGATCACGTCGCAAAGCTGCGGACCCACCTGGGTCTCGCCCGCGGGGCCGAAGACCTCGCGCACCGAGCGGTTGAGCAGGCGCTCGGGCGGGATGCCGGTCAGCCGGCTATAGGCCGGGTTGGCCCAGCGAAACACCAGGCCGCGGTCGATGAAGGCGATCGCCGCCGGCACGTGCGCGATCAGGCGCTCGGTGAAGTGCCGCTCGCGCGTCAGCGTGCGCTGTTGCTGCTGCAGATGTTCCTTGTAGGCGGCCATCAGGGCGATGAAGAGGACGAAGAGCGTCGTCATGCCGATCGCGCCAGCGCCCAGGTTCGTGACGTCGACCGCCAGCCGGGGCGCCGGGCAGACGGCGGGCACGAAGCGCGCCGCGGCCATGCCGGTGTAGTGCATGCCGCAGATCGCGGCGCCCATCACCAGCGCGCTGCCGATCTTGCGCCAGCTCCAGATCGCGAAGCTCTCGCCGCGCAGCTTGAAGGCCAGCGCCATCGCCACCATCGAGGTGACGAAGGCGATCGCGAACGACGCGGCCACGAGCAACGGGTCGTAGACCACCAGCGCCTGCATGCGCATGGCGGCCATGCCGGTGTAGTGCATCGCGACGATGCCCGTGCCCATCACCAGGCCGCCGGCCAGCAGGTGCGTCGCCCGCAGCGCCGGGCGACTCGCCAGGTGCAGCGCGAGCGCGCTCGCCGCGATCGCGGGCAGCATCGAGGCGAGCGTCAGCGGGACCTGGTAGACGACCGGCACGCCCGCGAGGTGGAACGCCTGCATGCCCGTGAAGTGCATCGACCAGATGCCGATGCCCATCGCGAAGGCGCCGCCTGCGAGCCAGAGCCGCTGCGAGCGACCCTTCTCCTCGGTCACGTGGCCGGCCAGGTCGAGCGCCGCGTAGGAGGCCAGCGCCGCGATCAGGTAGGACAGGACGACCGTCGGCAGGTCGTACATCGTCGCGATGCCCATGCGCGCGCTTCCCTCCCCAGCAAGGATCATACCCTGCCGGCTTAATGTTTCGCATTAAACTAATGTGAACGGTCGAATGCTCGCCTGGCGCGGATTCACGCGCCAGGCGGCCGCGTGATACGCTCCTCCCATGCCGACCGAATCGTTGCTCACAGCCGCCCGCACGCTGAACACCGCCCTCGATCCGCTCGTCTTCGCCGCGCCGGTCACGCATGTCTACAACCCGCTGCGCTACGCCGCGCCGGTCTACGCGGCCTACCTGGCGCGCTACGCGCATGGGCCGAAGCGGGTGGTCTTCCTGGGCATGAACCCGGGCCCCTTCGGCATGGCCCAGACCGGCGTGCCGTTCGGCGAGGTGGCCGCCGTGCGCGATTTCCTCGGCCTCACGGGCGAGGTCGGCCAGCCGGCCGTGGTCCACCCGAAGCGGCCGGTGGAAGGCTTCGGCTGCAAGCGCAGCGAAGTCTCGGGGGCGCGCCTGTGGGGGGCGATCGCGCGGCGCTTCGGCACGGCCGATGCCTTCTTCGCGCACAACTTCGTGCTGAACTACTGCCCGCTCGTGTTCATGGAGGCGGGCGGGCGCAACCGCACGCCCGATCAGCTCCCGGCCGCCGAGCGCCAGGCGCTGTACGCGGCCTGCGACGCCCATCTGCGCACGGTGATCGCGACGCTCGCGCCCGCATGGGTGATCGGGATCGGCCACTTCGCCGAGGGGCGGGCCAAGCTCGCGCTCGCGGGGCTGGACGTGCGCGTCGGGCGCGTCAGCCACCCGAGCCCGGCGAGTCCGGCCGCGAACCGCGGCTGGGAGGCGCTGGTGGACGGCGAGCTCCAGGCGTTGGGGGTGTGCCCGCTTTAGCGAGCGGCTTGCGAGCCGGCCCTGCGGGGCCGGCTCGTCGTGCGACGTGCCGGCCCCGTCAAACCGAGATCAGAGCTTGGCGACTTCCTTCGCGAGCTCGGCAACGCCGCCGAGCAGCTCCGGACCGTCCTTCGCCACGCCGGCGAGCCCCGCAGCCGCGCCGCCGAGCTGGCCGGGCAGGCCACCGACCTTCATGGCGAGCATCGGCTTGGCTTTGAGCATGTCGGTCGTCTTCGTCAGCACGGCCTGGACGCGCGGCAGCAGGCTGGAAGCCGAGGAGAGCGAGGTCACCGTGTTGCGGGTGATCGAGACCGAAATCAGGCCGATGCCGGCCACCTTGCCGGCAGACGGCGCGGCCTTGACCGCTGTCACGTCCGCCTTGGTCAGCTCGACCATCTTCTTCGCGAGGGCGATCGTGGCCTGCACCTTGTAGGCGTCCTTGAGCACGGCGTTCGCCTCGTCGATCAGCGCGTTCGCCATCTTGGTGTCCTCGTCGTCGCCGGCCAGGCGGTCGACCAGGTTGTAGCCGTAAGGGTGGTCCTTGGCGGCGAAGACGTTGTGGGCCGAGAGGAACTTCGTGAGCTCGAGGGTGTCGTTCTTGACCGCGGCCATGACCTTGCCCTTGATGCTGCCTTCGATGTCGCCCTTGATGCCTTCGAGGCGCGCCTTCACCTGATCGGCCACCGGGCCGGGCAGCGGCTTGGTGAGGTCGGTCAGCTTCGCGAACTGCGCGTCGAACGCCTTGAACTCGCCGCCAACGCGCTGGGCGAGGTGTTCCGCGGTCTTTTCGTCGGACTCGAGGTAGGTCATCTCGAAGTCCTGGGACGCGTAGCGGTTCTTGTAAGAGGCGTTGCCCGCGCAGCCGGTGGCGAAGATCGCTGCGGCGATGAGGGCGGTGGCGAGATGCTTGCTGGGGTGCATAGGGGGACTCTCTCCTTACTTCCTGGCGATTGTGGATTTGCCAACTGAGCGAGCGAACGTTCGTTGACCGCACCAATTTACCACACGGCTTCGACGGCGCATAACCCGCTCTTAGTCATCCTGCCTGCCATTCCGCGCAGATCCACACGGTGAGCGCGTTCAAGCGCTTAACCCGCGTTTTGCGGCGACGTGACCCCGCAGGGGTAGAACCGCTCCCACGCGCGGATTTCAAGCCCGCGGCCGGCGGAGCGACGCCCGCGTCGGCGCGCCGCGGGAAGCGGTGAATGACCTACGCCTTTTTTCATATCACCCCTCAGCGCGAAACCCGCGCCATCGTATCAAAGCTGGCATCTTAACAATTTGATGATGGTTAAGTGACGGATAACCAAGTTTCATTTGACACTATTTTTACTTAGTTTATGACCATGGTTATTAGCATTTACCTCACACTTATGGATCCATTAAGAAAGCTGGGGCGGGATCCGGGCCATAAGCATTGTGTGAGCCGAAGGTTGCGAGCCGAAAGAATCGGCAGACAATCAACCGAATAGAAAGTGAATGGGAGTTCACACGGAACGGTTCGAATGGGAATGGTCGAGTATCTCTAAAACGGGATCCGAAGTCATCGATTCGGATTACTCGAACGACGTGGGAGTTGGTATCGCAATGCTTACGAGCAGCCTCAAATCCAAGCTCATCGCGTTGTTCCCCGAAGCGGAGAGGCACGTCAAGGAGTTATGTAAACAGGAGGTCCCGCGAGACCCACTGGCGGAGGGAACGGCCGCCTTCGAGTCCGGCAACTACGACGCGGCGCTGCCGCTGCTGGCCGAGGCGCTCGAGATGGAGCCGTACCGGGTCCAGACCTACGTGACCATCGCGAAAATCCACCAAGCGTTGGGCGAGTTCGACAAAGCGGAGGAGTACTTCTACAGCGCCCACTGTATGGACCCGGGCGTGGACCGGGTGGTCTACCACCTGGGAGAGGTGGCCCACGCGCGGCAGGATTACACCACCGCGGAGCACTACTTCCAGATGGCGGTGGCCCAGAACCCCAACTTCACGGATGGCTTCATCCGGCTGGGCATCACGTTCCTCGATCAGAAGCGGCTCGCCGAGGCCACCAAGGCCTTCGAACGGGCGGTGTATCTGGACCGCAAGGCGGTCGTCGCGCACTACTACCTGGCGCAGATCAGCATCGAGCAGAAAGACCTCAAGCGGGCGATGGTTCAGCTGCACCTCGTGAAGCAGCTCAAGCCCGACTACGCGCCGGCCTACGTGATGCTCGCCGAGATCTTCGAGCGCATCAAGGATTACCGACAGGCGTTCATCGAGCTCAAGAAGGTGGTCGCGCTGAAAGCCGCCACGGGGCCGGTGTTCCTCAAGCTCGGCAAGATCCAGCTCGTGCTCAAGAATCGGGAGAACGCGCTCAGCTTCTTCCTCGAGGCGAGGACGATCGACCCCACCTGTTTCGAGGCCTACTACCAGGCCGCCATCCTCCAGGAGGATATGAATTACCTCGAGCCGGCGCTCGCGAACTACGAAGCGCTGCTCAACACCCGCAAGTACCGAGAGATCGCCCAAATGGCGGTCATGCGTATCCGCACCTTGCTTGCCGAGATGCGCCAGGCAATGGGCGACGAGCACAGGGCCCCGGAGGCGCCCCCCTCGAACATCACGCCCTTCCGTGGCACCGGTCCGCTCAACCGCACGGCGGCGATGCCGGCGTAACCGCGAAGGAGGCCCACGAAAAGTTACCCACCGGTTCGGTCAATTCGGTCAGTTTTCGGTCGAGAGAGTTCGGTTTTCGGTCAGGCACCCCCACCTGGTCCATGACGTCGGGAAAGCGTCGTGAGCGCCAGCGTCGCCCCCCTAAGAGAGAAGGAGCTACATCATGCCGGTCAACGCCACCACCCCCGTCGTCGGTCTGCCCCAGGCCACCCCCGCCGTTCCCGCCGCCGCCGCCGCGCCCGCACCAGTGGTTGCCGCGCCCGAGGCCGCGAAGCCCGAAGAGGCGAAGGCCGCCACCCCCGCCGACACCAACAAGGTGGCTTCGAGCACGGGTGAGCAGAGCACGTCCTCGCTGCCGCCGAGCTCCTCCTCGACGCCTGCGGAGAAGGTGAAGGGCTTCCACACGAGCTCGGTCGGCGACCCGCACGAGACCACCGCTGACGGCCTCAAGTTCGACAACATGAAGACCGGCGTGTTCGTGAAGATGCGCGCCAAGTCCGGCGACTTCGAGCTCCAGACCCGCCAGGATCCCTGGGACCGCAACCCGCAGGCCACCGTCAACACGGCCGCCGCGGTGAAGGTCAACAAGGGCGGCGACATCGTCAAGGTCGACGCGGCCAAGGACACCATCACCTTCAACGGCAAGCCGATCGAGGTGAAGGAAGGCGAGAAGTTCGAGATCCCCGGCGGCGGCTCGATCACCAAGAGCGGCAAGGGCTACGAGATCACCTCGGCCGCCGGCGACAAGGTCACGACCCACGACCGCGGCACCTACATGGACATCACCGCCGACGCCTCGCCGGAGCGCGTGGATGGCGACGTCTCGGGCTCGCTCGGCGCGCTCGACTCCGACACCGATATGACCAACGACTTCGTCGCCCGGGACGGCAAGCAGATGGACGTCAACAACACGGACGCCTTCATCGAAGAGTGGCGCGCCAAGGGCGAAGAGGACATGTTCGGCGAGAAGCCCGCGGGCGGCGCGGTCGAGGCGAAGCCCGCCGACGGCGAAGCCAAGCCGGTCGAAGGCGAAGTGAAGCCGGTCGAAGGTGAAGCCAAGCCGGCCGAGGGCGACGACAAGGCGCTGACGGACATCAAGGCCAACCTCGCGAAGCTCAAGGCTGACCCGGCCAACGCGCAGTTCGCCGACCTGTTCGCCAAGCTCGAGGAGCTGCTCGGCGGCGCCGCGAAGGGTGAAGAGAAGCCCGCCGCGGACCTGCAGCAGCAGGTCAACGAGGCCAAGCCGGAAGGCAACGCGGGCATCGAAGAGCTGCTCAAGATGATCATGGCCTGGCTCGAGGAAGAGCGCCAGAAGCGCGACATCGCCAACAAGGCGAAGGAAGGCGAAGCGAAGGCGGTCGCCGCGTAAGCTCTCAAACTCCGCTCTCTACTCCACTACTCCTCTACTCCACTCGAAAAGGCCGCCGAGCATCCGCTCGGCGGCTTTTTCGCGGCCCTTGCGCCTTACGGCGCGGGCGACGCCGTGGGGGCCACGTAGGGCACGCCCTTGATCGAGCAGGTCTCGGGCAGCGTCACGCGCCCGTCGCCATTGGCGTCGCCGGTCGCGAACCAGCCGGCCCAGGCTTCGCAGCCCGTGCAGGTGGTGCGCCACTTCTCGTACTCCGCCAGCGTGACCACCCGGTCACGATCGGTGTCGGCTTCGTCGAACCAGCGGTTCGGGCAGACCTGTTGGGTCAGGCCGGGGATGTTGTTGCAGGCGGCCGTGACGAGCAGGGCGGCTGCGAGCAGGGCGAGTCGGTGCATGGCGCTACTGGCCCTTCACGTACTTGTCGAGGAAGGCCGCCGTCGCGGTGAACGACTTGATGCGGTTCGGCAGCTTGGCGACGCCATGCCCCTCGTCCGCGAAGAGCAGGTACTCGACCGGGTGGCCCTTGGCGCGCAAGGTCGCGACCATCTGGTCCGCTTCGCTCTTCGGCACGCGCGGGTCGTTGGCGCCCTGGATGACCATGAGCGGCGCCTTGATCTTGTGCACGTGGTGGATCGGCGAGACCTCGCGCAGGAAATCGCGGTCGCGCGCGAGCGAGCCGTACTCGGCCTCGCGCAGCGGCCGGCGCCAGGGGCCCGTGTTCTCGAGGAACGTCTCGAGGTTCGACATGCCGACCGTGTCGACGCCGGCCGCCCAGAGCTCGGGCTGCATGGTGAGGCACGCGAGCGTCATGTAACCGCCGTAGCTGCCGCCCATCACGACGTGCTTGGCCGGGTCGGCCCAGCCTGAGCCGCGCAGCCACTTCACCGCGTGCTCGACGTCGCGGATCGCGTCCTTGCGCTTGCGGACGTCGTCGAGGTGGGTGTAGGTGCGGCCGTAGCCGACCGAGCCGCGGATATTCAGCGCGAAGAGCGCGTAGCCGCGGCTGATGTAGTACTGGAACGAGCTCGCGAAGTCCGGCCGCTCCTGGCCTTCAGGGCCACCGTGCACGTAGACGATCGTGGGCAACTTGCCGTCGCGGCGGGCGCCTTTGGGCAGATACAGGAAGGCCGGGATCTTGCGGCCGTCGAAGCTCGGGTAGCGCACCAGCGAGGGCGCCACGAAGCTCTCGCGCGGCACGCCCGCGAGCGCGCTGTTCGTGACCTGCGCGAAGCGGCTCGTGGCCAGGTCGTAGGTCCACACGTCGTAGGTGTGCGCGGGGCCCGAGAAGGTCAGCGAGAGGCGCCGGCCATCGGGCGCCCAGTCGGGGCTCGAGAGCACGCCCTTGGGGAGGTTCGGGAGCTTGTGCGCGCCCGCGGCGCCGAGCCCGGCGACCCAGGCTTCCGAGTAGCCTTCGCGGTTGACCAGCCAGGTGAGGCGCGTGGCCTGGTCGTTCAGCGCCACGCCCTCGACGTCGGCGACGTCGGGCGTGAGGAAGCGCATGCGGCCAGACCGAACGTCCATCGACGCGAGGCCCGTGAACTCGCGGCCCTGGTCGGTCGTGAGGTAGAGGCGGCCGTCGCGGCCGAAGCCCGCAGGCGAGTAGTCCGCGTTGCCCTGGTGGGGGGTGAGCAGGCGCGTATGGCCTGTGCGCAGGTCGAGCAGCCAGAGGTTCGAGTTGGATGGCGTGTCGACGCGGCTGAACACCAGATAGCGCCCGTCCGGCGACCAGGCCGCGGCGTAATTGGTGCCGTCATGCTGGAGCACGCGGCGCGCGCGGCGGGTGGCGAGGTCCATCGTGTAGATGTCGAAGTAGGCTTCGTTGCGGGCGTTGCTGGCGTAGGTGATCGCCTTCCCGTCGGGCGACCAGCCGCCGAAGGCATGGATCGCCTTGGGGTTGTCGGTCAGCTGCACGTGGCCGGTGCCGTCCGGCCGGATCAGGTGCAGCTGGACCCGCTCGTTGCCGCCCTTGTCCTTGCCGAAGAGCATCTTGTCGCCGCGCGGCGGCCTGGACGACCAGCGCACCGAGTCCTCGAAGAACGTGGCCTGGTGCGGCCAGCCGCCCGCGGCCGCGACGCGCCACAGCTGCGAGACGCCCGTGATGTTCGTGGCGAACATCAGATCCTTGCCGTCGGGCGTGAAGGTGCCACCGCTCGCGCTGCGGATTTGCAGGTATTGCTGGATCGGGTACACGGGCGCCTTGGCGGCCTGGTGCGGGCCGTGGACCGTGCCCGCGGGCGGGTGGGCCAGGGCCGGGGCCGCGAGCGTGGCGAGCAGCGCGGCCGCAGCCAGGATGGCGGTCGAGCGGAACGGGTGCGGGAGGCGCATCGAATCGGTTCTCCTGTCGGGTGAACGAAGCACCACAGTTTAGGGAGGTGCCGTCGAGCTGGCAAGGGTTATGTGGGTTTAGCGCAGGCTTAGCGGCGCGATAAGAATTGACGGTCTTCGAACGCCGGACAAGCCTTTCGGGCGCGATCGCGCGCGCTCCGGAGAGGCTTCGTGCGGAGGGTTCGTTCATGGGCTGCGGGTTTTTGAGTTTCTTGGCGCCCCGCGGGGGCAATTGCGGGCCGGGTGGCTGCCCGAACGCCCGGGCGGCTGGGCCTGTCGACCTGCCGGTGGACCCGCCGGCCTGGCAGGCGCCGCCGCCCGACTCGCCGTCGGCGCTCGGTGGCGACGCCGGCATCCTGCCCGCGCTGGGCGAGCTGGCCGGCATCGGCTTGCCCGGCGAGGCGCCGGTCGGCGGCGCGGTCAGAGCCGCGGCGCCGCCAGCACCCCAGGGCGGCGGGCCGCTCGCCGCGGCGCCTGCGCCCCAGGGCGGCGGCTTCTTCGACGATCTGCTGCGTGGCGTGCGCGACATGTTCCGCCCGGCGCCGCAGAACCCGGGGCTGCGGAATGCCGACGCGGCCGTGGCGAACGTCGGCCGGCAGGGCGGGCAGGTGCTCGACAACCTGCGCGGGGTGGTGGACCAGGCGTTCGCCACCGGGCGCGGGATCCTCGACCGGGTGGTCGGGTTCATGCGCGGGCTCTTCGGGGACGTGGATCGGCTGATCCAGAACTTCCGGCGGGTCTAGCAGCTCAGCGGGTGGGTCACCAGGAGGTCTTGAAGGACCGCAGCGTCGAGACGGCCAGGTTGCCGGCCCGGTCCTTCGAGCGGACCCTGTAGTAATACGTCGTGCCACGCGCCAGGCCGGCCAGGCCGAAGCTGTGCCAGGTCGTGTACGCGGTCTGGAGCGCCGAGCGCGTGCCGAGCGCCGTGCTGGGGCCGAATTCCACCTGGCCGTCCGCAGCCTCGCTGGTCGACCAGGTCACCGTGGCCGTCGTGGCCTTGATGTTCGACGCGGTCAGGGACCAGACCGCGGGCGGCGTCGTGTCGCCTGTGGGGGCCGGCGTGGGCGTCGGGCTGGCGGTCGCCGTCGCCTGCATCGCCGCGCGGGCGTCGATGCGCCTGAGCGCGGGGTTCGCCTCGAAGCCCGTCACGGGCGCGCCGGTCGTGGTGATCGCGGCGCGCACCTGCGCGGGCGTCCAGTCGGGGCGCCGCGCGCGCAGCAGCGCGGCCAGCGCCGCCACCTGGGGCGTCGCCATGCTCGTCCCGGACATATAGGCGTAGCCACCGCCCTTCGCCGTGCTCACGATGCCCTCGCCCGGCGCGGCGACGGCGACCCAGGCGCCGAAGGTCGAGAAGGCCGCGCGCGCGTCGGTGCGGGTCGTCGCGCCCACGGCGATCACGCCGGGGTAGGCGGCCGGGTAGTGGAGCTGGTCCGTCGCGTTGTTGCCGGCCGCCGCGACCACGAGCGCGCCGGCCTGCTGGGCCTGGGCGATCGCCGCGCGCAGCGTGTAGGAGTCGCTGGCGCCGCCGAGGCTGAGGTTGAGCACCCGCGCGCCGCGCTGGTAGGACGCGATCACGCCGTCCGCGATGTCGGACCAATAGCCCCAGGCCTCGGCGTTGAGCACCTTCACGGCCAGCACCCGCGCGCCGGGCGCCACGCCGACCACGCCGATGCCGTTGTTCGCGAGCGCGGCGACCGTGCCGGCCACATGCGTGCCGTGGCCGTGGTCGTCGGCCGGGTTGCCGTCGTCCTGCACGAAGTCCGGGCCCCAGGCGACCCGGCCCGCGAGGTCCGGGTGCGACGCGTCGATGCCCGTGTCGATCACGGCGACGGTCACGCCCCAGCCCCGGCCGAGGTCCCAGGCTTCCAGCAGCCGCGTCTTCGGCACCGCCCACTGCGCGCCGAGCAGCGGATCGTTCGCGGTCGCCGAGGCGTACATGCGTTCATCGGGCTCGGCCCATTCCACGTCCGGGTCGGCCGCGAGCTCACCCAGCAACGCGTCGCGCTGGGCCAGGTCGGCGACCACGACGACCTGCGTGCGGGCGAGCAGCAGCGCGCGCTTGACGCGGCCCCGGCTGGGCCGCTTGCCTGCCTTGCCGGGCTGCCAGCGTACGATCACCGCCTGTGCCGCTTCGGCGTTCGTGAGGTGGAACGCGGATCGCGGGGGGTGCGAAGGGACCGCGGGCGGGACCAGGGCCGGCTCGGGCGGCGCGGCGCAGCTCGCCAGGGCGAGCAGGCCGCCCGTGAGGAGCGGCCGAATGGAACGGCTCACGGTCGAATCCCCCGCAGTCTCATCGCCTTGCCGATCGCATCCTGCCATGGGGCGCGCGCGAATGAAGGCGGCGAGCGGACTTCTGGGGTCCGCTCGCCGCTGGGCTCAGTTGCCCGACTTGCCCTTGCCGCGCACGCGCGGCGTGGCCGTCGCGACCGGCGTGGGGGTGGGCGCCGGCGTCACGGCGGCCGTCGGCGTCGGCGCGGGCGTGGGGGTCGGCGCGGGCGTCGGGCTGGCGGTCGTGGTCGTGGTCGCCCGCAGCGCCGCGAGCGCGTCGATGCGGCGCAGCGCGGGGTTCGACGCGAAGCCCGCGACCGGCGCGCCGGTCGTCAGGATTGCCTCGCGCACCTGGGCGACCGTCCAGTCCGGGCGCTTCGCGCGCAGCGACGCCGCGAGCGCCGCCACGTGGGGCGCGGCCATGCTGGTGCCGCTCATGTACTGGTAGCCGCCGCCCTTGGCCGTGCTCGCGATCGCGTCGCCGGGCGCCGCCACGTTGACCCAGGCGCCGAAGTTCGAGAACGCCGCGCGCGCGTCCGCGCTGGTCGTCGCGCCCACCGCGAGCACGCCCGGGTAGGCCGCCGGGTAGCTCAGGCGGTCCACGCCGTCGTTGCCGGCCGCCGCGACCACGACCGCGCCGGCTTGCTGGGCCTGGGCCACCGCTTGGCGCATGGTGGTGGTGTCGTACGGGCCGCCGAGGCTCAGGTTGAGGACCTTCGCGCCCCGCTGGTACGAGGCGATGATGCCGTCCGCGATGTCCGAGGTGTCGCCCGACCCGTTCGAGGCCAGCACCTTGACCGCCAGCACCTTCGCGCCGGGCGCCACGCCGACCACGCCCAGGCCGTTGTTCGCGAGCGCGGCGATCGTGCCGGCCACGTGCGTGCCGTGGCCGTGGTCGTCGGCCGGGTTGCCGTCGTTCTGCACGAGGTCGGGGCCCGCGATCACCTGGCCCGCGAGGTCCGGGTGGGCGGCGTCGACGCCGGTGTCGAGCACGGCGACGGTGACGCCCCAGCCTCGGCCGAGGTCCCAGGACGCGAGCAGGTTGATCTTGGGCACCGGCCACTGGTAGCCGATCAGCGGGTCGTTCGCCGTCGCGAACGCGTGCAGCCGGTGATCGGGCTCGGCCCACTCGACGTCCGGGTCGGCCTCGAGCTCGAGCAGCAGCGCGTCGCGCTGGGTCGCGTCGGCGACGGCGATGACCTGGGCGCGCGCGAGCAACATGGCGCGCTTGACGCGCCCGCGGGTCGGCTGCTTGCCTTCCTTGCCGGCCTTCCAGCGCACGATCACCGCGAGCGGCTCGTCGGCGGACATGAGCCGGAACGCGGAAGGGGGGGCCGCGGCGATCGCCGCTCGCGAGGTGGTGGGCACGGCGCCCGGTTCGGGCGCCGAGGTCGGGGCCGTGGGTGCAGCGCAACCGGCCGCGCCGAGCAGGGCGCCGGTCACGGCGAGACGAATGGAGAGCTTCAAATCAACCACCTTGGGATCGGGAAATAGCCGCAAAACCTTCCCATGGTGGCATGGATGGGCCAAAAACACAGGCGGCGAGCGGGCCTCCAGCCTTCGCTCGCCGCCTTGTGCGGGACTGCCTTCCTTCGTGGACGGCCTCTTACTTGCTCTTGGCCGGCGCGGCGGGCTTGTAGCCCTTCATCATGGCGTCCATATCCATGTAGCCCCAATGCTCGACGGCTTTGCCGTCCTTGAGGACCACCCAATCGATGCCCTTCGAGGAGATCTTCTTGCCGGCGGGCTGCATGCCCATCATCGGGGTCTTCGGCGTGCCGGACAAGGTCGAGAGGACCACGACCCGGTCGCCATCCGCGACGATGTCGTCGATGGTCACGTGCATGTCGGGCATCGACTTGAGCATGTCGGCGAACATCGCCTTCACGCCCGCGAAGTCCGACTTGTGCCCGGGCATCGGGCTGTGCTCGACCATCTTGGTCGAGATGTACCGGTCGACGGCCTTGAGGTCATGTTTGTTGAACATGTCTTCCATGAACGCGCGGGTCGTGGCCTTGTTGCTCGCCTCGGTGGCGGTATCGGCCGCGACGGCCGGGGCCGCGACGGCGAGGGGGGCTGCGAGCGCGAGCGCGATGAGGATGCGTTTCATACGAGGTACCTCTCTCTCAAGGGGATGCGGGCCGCAATGATAACGACCAACCTTCAGGAAGGCAAATGCGATCGACTCCCGGGATTATACATTCCTTCAACGATCGTTAATCCAGAGATTGCGTGGTGTTAACTGGCCTCGCCGCCGCGGAGGCGACAATGGATCAGTCCCGCCTCTGGAGGATTCGCCATGACGCGTTCGATCGTCCCCGCCCGCCGCCTGCCGTACGTGCCGCCCCTGCCGGCGCCGACCTCGCCTGCGGCGATCGCGGCCGCCCAGGTGGCCGAGGCCCCCGCGACCGAGCCCGTGAAGCCTGCCGGCGACACGCTGACGACGACCGGCGACGCCGTGAAGGCGGCCGCGCCGCGCAAGCCGTCGTTGCGCGAGCAGGTGGCGATCGCCGAGAAGCTCTCCGGCAAGCCGTCGCGCTTCCAGAACGAAAAGCAGCTCCTGGCCTACCTCTCCACGCTCGAAAAGGCCACGCCCCAGGACAAATACGACCGCGGCGGCTTCCTCGCCAACCTCGGCCTGACCGGCCTGCGCGCCAGCGGCCGCACCGATCGCCCGGTGCTCGACGCCGTGCGCCAGATGCCGCACTACCGCCCGGAGACCGAGCTCGGCGACAAGCCGATCTGGATCCAGCAGCGCTTCTTCGACCTCGCGATCAACCACCCGAACTTCTTCATGATGCTCACCAAGGGCACCAACCCGATCCTCGAGGCCAAGGGCAAGCTCGAGAGGGACTGGAAGAAGCCCTTCGTCGCCAAGCAGGACGCGGTGCCCACCGGCCTCACGCCGCAGGAGCGCTACAAGGACGCGCTCGCGAAGATGGACGCGATGGGCTGGCGCTTCGGCTCGGACTTCCATGGCGGCCTGCCCGGCATCCACCAGCCGACCCACCCCACCTACGGCACCTACACGATCGCCCGCGCGCTGGGCTTCGACGACGGCGCCGCGACGCGCTTCGGCAAGATGTCGAACGGCGTCGACGAGAACATCACGCCCTACGGCAAGACCAGCCCGTCGCCGCTCGAGAAGATCGACCGCCACTTCAACCTCGACCGCAAGGCCCAGGACACGCGGCTCGTGTACGCGGCGAACCACCTGGCGGCGGCGATCGCCTACGCCAAGCAGAGCGCCTATGACCAGGCCGAGATCGAGCTGGGTTGCGGCCTGCACTCGCTGCAGGACCTGTTCGCCCATGGGCAGCTCTCGCCCAGCATGCACGCCGTGCTCGGCCAGTTCCCCGACGAGGTGGACTGGAACCCGGTGGGCTTCTACGAGGCCACCCTCGCGACGGGCGCCTACCTGGCCGCGTACCTCGAGGCGATCACCAAGACCGAGCCTGTCGCCCTCGAGCCGGCCCCGGCCTTGAAGGCCGAGTCGCCGCCCGTGGCGCGCTCGCCGCGCATGGGGCCTGAGCCGTAAAACGAGCGTTGTCCAGCCTTTCCGGCCGTGCCACCATCGGGTGAGACGGTCGAGAGGAGGCCCCCATGGACCGGAAGAAGTCGATCACGCATGAGCCGCTGGGCGTGGGCACGGAAGCTGAGTACAAGTGCTCCACGTGCGGCAACATGTACCCGATCACGAACGCCGCGTGCGACGTTTGCGGCCACCAGTGCAGCGAGGACACCTGCCAGATCATCCGGGTGAGTAACCAGGATTACTGAGCCCTGGCCGGGTTTCCCGGCGCAGGTTGCGAAATATTAACACCGTGTTCCCACCGGGGCCCACCTCGTCCAGCCAGGGACGACGCGGGCCCCGGTGCTTTTTCACGCTTTCGATCCAGGTGCGTGTTCTCCACTTTGGGCGCGACCGGTTTCGCAACGTCGCCCGCCTATTCTGAAAAGCGTCGGGGGGCCCGGAAGAGAGAGCCGGAAACACCGACGGGGAAAGGCGGTCCGCCCGGACCGAGTTTGAAAAGGAGAAAGAACAACTATGAAGACGATGATCACCCTGGTTTCCAACAAGCTCCGCAACCGTGAAGAGGGGCAGGGTATGGTCGAGTACTCGCTCATTCTCGCCCTGGTCTCGGTGGTCGCCATCGTGACGCTGACCACCCTCGGCACGGAAGTGATGGGCGTCTTCCAGGAATCCGCCGACGCGCTGACCGGCGCTCCCTAAACGACAGAGGTCCGGGCGCCCGCTTCACAAGCGGGCGCCACGGTTTCGGAGGACCTGGAATGAGAATGAACAAACGTCGCGGGCAAGCGATGGTCGAGTTCGCGCTCGTCCTGCCTCTCTTGCTCGCCTTGCTCGTCGGCATCGTGGACATCGGCTACCTGTACAACCACCAGCTGACGCTCACGAATGCTTCCCGCGAGGGCGCCCGGATGGGCACGCTCGGCCATGACGAGGCCGAGGTGTTGGACGACGTCAAGGCCTACCTCACAGCTTCCGGCTTCACGCCGATGCCGGCCGACGCCGACATCGACGTCACGATCGCCAACGAGCAGGTGGAGGTCGCGATCAGCACCGAAGTGCCCTGGCTCTTCGCCATGTCGGGCGCGCCGATCACGCTCGGCGCAACCACCCGCATGCGCCACGAATAACCGCACGACCCGTAAAGCAGAATTTGGGAGGAACACGATGCGCCGCATGAACCGCGCCGTCCCCCTCACGCTGGCGATGGCCTCGGGCCTCGCCACGATGGGGCTGATTCAACTCTACATCTCTTCCAATCAGCCGGCCGAGGCACTCGCCTTGCAACCGATGGTGGTGACGAACCAGCCGATCGACGACTCGGAACCGCTGATGGAGAGTGATCTCACGATCGTGAAAGTGGCGGCGCGCCCGACCGGCGCGTTCGCGACACCTGGCGAGGTCCTCGGGCGCCTGCCCCTGGTCGCCGTCCCGAAGGGCCAGCCCCTGCTCTCGAGCCACCTGGCCGAGAAGGGCGAGCAGCCCGGCCTCTGGCATCGCATCGCGCCCGGCAAGCGCGCCGTCACCGTCGGCGTCAACGAAGTCGCGGGCGTCGGCGGGTTCCTCAAGCCCGGTCTGAACGTGGACGTCATCGGCGTGACGCGCGAAGACGGCGATTACCATTCGCGTACCGTCGCCCAGCACGTGCCGATCCTGGCGATCGCCCAGGAGGACAAGAACACCAAGGGCGAGAGCAAGGCCAAGATCGTCAAGTCGGCCACGTTGCTCGTTTCACCCCAGCAAGCCGAATCGATCAGCCTCGCGAGCGAGGAAGGCAGCATCCGGTTGGTCCTGCGCGCGCCGAACGACCACAAGATCGTGAAGCTCGCCGGCGAGCGCCGCGTGATGCCCAAGCCCGCCAAAGCAGCGCCCGCACCCGCGCCGTTCGTCTTCCAGCCGGCCGCGCCGGCCCCCGCACCGGTGGCGAAGCCCAAGCCCGCGGCGCCCAAGCCGCCCAAGCCGGCGGCGCTCAGCGGCATCGAGGTCATCAACGGCTCTAGCACGGAGGTCGTCAATCCATGAGCAAGCGTTTCTTCCGCGCGGCCCTGGCCGCCCCGATCGTCCTCGGCATCGCGGCGCCGGCCGCGCTCGCCCAGGAGCGGCAGCCCGAACAGCCGGCGGCGCCCGCACCCGCACCCGCACAGCAGCCCGAGGCACCCAGGCTCGACCTGCTCGCCGGCCGCTCCCAGCTCTTCGCCACCGGCGGGCACCTCGAGCGCGTCGCGATCAGCAACCCGAAGGTCGCGAGCGTGCGCGTGATCAACAACAAGCAGATCATGGTGCAGGGCCTCGCGCCCGGCGCCACGACCCTGATGGTCTGGACGAAGGGCGGCGGCGCGCGTTCCTTCGACGTCAACGTCAGCCTCGACGCCACCCAGGTCGAGCGGCAGGTCCGCCAGATCACCGGCAACGATGGCTTCAAGGTGGCCTTCAATGGCCAGAGCTGGCTGCTCTCGGGGGCCGCGGCGACGCTCAGCCAGCGTGACGCGGCCGAGAAGATCGTGCAGGCCTACGGCCAGCCCGTCGTGAACCTCATCCAGATGCCGCCGCGCCGCGAGCAGATCGCGATCGACGTGCACGTCGTCGAGCTCTCCAAGACCGCCATGCTCAACTTCGGCTATACCGTCGGTGGCGGCGAGGTCGAGTCCGTCACGGGCGGCATCCGCAAGTACATCTTCAAGCCCGGTGAATTCATGTTCGGCGAACAGGCCGCGGGCGGCTTCCCGAACAACCTCGGCGGCCTGGACTTCCTGGCGGCCAAGCTCGAGGCGCTCCAGCGGCGGGGCGAGGCCAAGCTGCTCGCCAGGCCCACGTTGGTGACGGTCGACGGCGGCACGGCGAAGTTCCTCGCCGGCGGCGAGATCCCGATCCCCGTGCAGCAGGCGCTCGGCGTCACCACGATCTTGTGGAAGGAATTCGGCGTCAGGCTCGAGATCCAGCCCACGATCGGCCGCGGCGGCGCGATCACGCTCGCCGTGAAGCCCGAGGTCAGCTCGCTCGATTACTCGAACGGGTTGAAGCAGGCGACCTTCACGATCCCGTCGATCAAGACGCGCCGCGCCGAGACGACGGTAGCGCTCGCGCCCACCGAGACCCTGATGCTCGGCGGCCTCATGAGCAACGAAGAAAACCGGTCCTGGGACGGCCTGCCGCTGCTGGCCGACATCCCGATCCTCGGCGAGCTGTTCCGCTCGCGCCGCTGGATGGACAACCAGACCGAGCTCGCGATCCTCGTGACGCCGCGCCTGGTCGCCGCCGGTGAGCCGGCGAACCTGCCCGGTCGCCTCCCCGAGGTCAACCGCGACCTCAGCCGGGAGATGGCCCCGCCGAAGCGCTAACCGCGGCACGCGGTGAGAGAGGAGGAGGATGGCATGAACCATCACCACAATCGGATCACCGGGCCCGGCCGCCCCGCCGCTAAGCGGCGGGGCGCCCGACCTGGTACGGCCCTCGTGTTGATCGCGGGCGGCATGACGCTCCTGATGGCCTCGGCCGTCTGGGTCGTCGATCTCGCGGCCGGGCTGCAGTCGCGCACCGCGCAACAGGCGGCCACCGACGCCGCCGCGCTGGCCGGCGCGATGGAGCTGATCCCGCCCTACACGGCGGCGAAGGGCGACGCCGCGAAGGCGAAGGCCGTCGAGTACGCCGGCCTGAACAACACGCCCATCACCACCGCCGACGTCGAAATCTGGGACCACCCGGCGGGCGGCAAGGGCATCACGGTGCGCTCCAGCCAGCCGGTGGGCACGTTCTTCGCGAACTTCTTCGCCGTGCAGAGCTTCGACGTCGGCACGAGCTCGTCGGCCGCGCTCGGCAACGTCACCACGATGCCCCACGGCACGATTCCGTTCGGCGTTCCGGCCGAGCCGAACGGGACCAGTTTCAATGTCCTGAGCTCGGCCGGCCCGGAGGTCTACACGTACCTGCCCAACCCGCCGGATGGGTCGAACATCCAGATCCAGCTCAAGGTCAAATCGGGCAACCAGAACGCCGGCAATTTCCTGGCTCTTTCGCTTGATGGGCGCGGCGGCAACGAATACCGCGACGACATTATCAACGGCTGCGACACCGAGGTCGCGATCGGCGACTACGTCGACACCCAGACCGGCAACATGGTCGGCCCGACCAACGCGATCGAGCAGCGCATCGGCGACACCGTCGTCGTGCCGCTCGTGAGCAAGCCGGAATGGGACGAGAACAACGGCCGCAGCCAGATCCACGTGATCGGCTTCGCGTCGGTCCTGATCGCCGCGGGCGCGCAGAGCGGCTCGGTGGTGGGCATCTACCAGGGCCTGGCCGTGAGCGCGAAGGGCACCATCGGTGGCACCGGGAGCTCCGGCGTGACGGCCCCCGTCCTGATCGAAACCCCGTAGGAGGGCGCAAATGTCTTCTTTGATCGAAATCGTCTACTGCGATGCGGTCACCGAGAGGCGCCAGCGCGTCCTCGGCGACCTGGGCTCCACGCACCGCCAGGTGAACGTGGTGGACAGCATCTCCACGATCCCGCACGAGGCGCAGCTCGCCCTCGTCGGCGTCGACGACCTGAAATCGGCGCTGCCGCTCCTGCGGTGGCTCTACGAGGACCGGCCCGAGCGGCCGATCCTGCTCCTGTGGGAGGGCACGGACCACGAGCTCACGCTCGAGGCGATCCGCGCGGGCGCCCGCGACATCATCGGCGACGCCTCGGCGGCCGTCGAGGCGGTCAAGCGGGCCTGGGCGCTGATCGCAGCCCGGCATGCCGGCGGCGAGCGCCGCGGCAAGCTGGTCTGCATCTACTCGCTCAAGGGCGGCATCGGCAAGAGCACGCTCTCGGCCAATTTACCCATTGTGCTGCACCGCACGAGCCGCCTGCCCACCACGGTGGTGGATCTCTCGCTGCCGTGCGGCAACCTCGAAATGTACCTCGACCTCAACCCGACCAAGAGCATCGGCGACGTGCTCGCGGCGGGCGCGGATCTCGACGAGAAGGTCGTGGCCCAGGCGCTCACGCGCCACGCGAGCGGCATCAACCTGATCGCCGGGCCCAGGCCCGGGTCGCTCGAGGCGCTCTGCCACAACTCGGTCGAGCCGCTGCTCAACGTGTTGCTGGCCCAGCCCGGCATCGTCGTGATGGACCTGGGCTCGTTCCCCGAGATGGCGCACGTGAGCGCCCTCGAGGCCTGCGACCTGGTCATCGTGCCACTCACCCCGTTGATTTCGAGCGTCGGCACGATGCCGCGCGCGCGCGAGTTCCTGGCGGATCTCGGCATCACCAACAGCAAGATCATCCCGGTCATCAACCATGCCCACCCCGAGGCGGAGCCGGTCGAACCGGCGGTCATGGTCCAGCTGATCGGTCAACGATATCGCCACGAGCTGCCTTTCGGCGGCGCCGAAATCGGGCGCTCGCTCAACGAAGGCCTGCCCGTCTGTGTCCACAAGCCCAAGAGCCCGCTCGCCATGGCCATCGACAGCCTCGGCCGCGACGTCCTGGTGCGCCTCGGCATCACCGAGACCGCGTTCGAGGCGGCGCCGGCCCAGTCGGCCGGCGCGATCGGCTGGCTCAAGGGCCTCTTCAACCCGAAAGGAGGCGCCCATGTTCGTGCGTAAGCGCCCGGCGCCGGCTTCCACGCCGGCGCAGGGCTCCGGGCATCTGACCTTCGCTCAGTCGAGCGCAGGCCACGACAAGCCCGTCCAGGCCACGCTGACCTACCGACCCCAGACCGCGGGCGAGGGCAACTACGAGGGCCTCAAGCAGGCCGTGCATGCGCGCCTCGTCGACGAAGGCGTGAACCTCCAGGACGACAAGCTCACCACCGAGTCGGTCGACCTGTTGCGCCGGCTCCTGGCCGAGACGGCGGCCAAGCGCAACGACATGATCACGCGGGCGCGCGTCGACCAGCTCGTCGAGGAGATGATCGACGAGATCCAGGGCCTCGGCCCGCTCGAGCCGCTGATGCGCGACAACTCGATCACGGAAATCATGTGCAACGCCCGCGACCGGGTGTACGTGGAGCAGAACGGCCGGATCCTCAAGACCGACATCGAGTTCGCGAACGACCAGCACATGCTGCGCGTGATCGACCGCATCGTGCACCGCATCGGCCGCCACATCGACGAGTCGACGCCGATGTGCGACGCCCGTCTCCTGGACGGCTCGCGCGTCAACGCGATCATCCCGCCGCTCGCGCTCAACGGCCCGGTGCTCACGATCCGGCGTTTCAGCAAGGATCCGCTCACGGTCGACGACTTGCTCGCCAAGGGCGCCATGACCGAACAGATGGCGCTCTTCTTGCGACGCTGCGTCGAGGGCAAGCTCAACATCCTGGTCTCGGGCGGTACCGGCACCGGTAAGACGACGATCCTGAACGTGCTCTCGGGCTTCATCCCGGGCGGCGAGCGCCTGATCACGATCGAGGACGCGGCCGAGCTCCAGCTCCAGCAGCCGCACGTGATCCGGCTGGAGACGCGCCAGGCCAACACGGAAGGCACGGGCGCGATCAGCCAGGCCGACCTGCTGCGCAACACGCTGCGTATGCGCCCCGACCGCATCATCATCGGTGAGGTGCGCGGCGGCGAGGCGCTGACGATGCTGCAGGCGATGAACACCGGCCACGAGGGCTCGCTGACCACGGTCCACGCGAACACCTCGCGCGACGCGCTCTCACGCCTCGAGACGATGGTGCTGATGGCCGGCATGGATCTGCCCCACCGGGCGATCCGCGAGCAGGTCTCCTCCGCCCTCGACCTGATCGTCCAGATCGAGCGCTCGGCCGACGGCAAGCGCCGGATCGCGTCGATCTCCGAGCTGTGCGGCATGGAGGGCGACGTCTACCTGCTGCAGGAAGTCTTCACCTACCAGGTCACCGGGCGCAGCACCGAAGGCGAGCTACTCGGCCATCACCGACCGACCGGCATCGTGCCGCGCTGCCAGCGCAAGATCGAGGCCCATGGCTACGATCTGCCGCTGTCGTGCTTCCAGGGAGGGAACGCCTGATGACGGCCGTCTGGATCATCCTGGCGCTCTCGTTCATCTCGGTCTCGCTGTTCGCCTACGTGGCGTTCCAGCCGATGATGAGCCTCTCCGACTCGCGGCTGCGGGCGATGCTGGGCGGCGCGGGTGGCCCCGCGGTCGTCCTGCAGGACGCCGCGCCGCAGCACAACTTCAAGCTGCCCAGGGCCTGGCAGGCCTTCCTGGCCCGCGCGGGCAAGGAGTGGACCGCGAGCCAATTCCTGTTCGTGGCCTTCGCCCACGCGGTCGTGGGCGCCGCGCTGGCCGCCCCCAAGGGCTTCGCGCTGCCCGGCGCTGCGGCGGGCGTGGTCTTCCTGTTCCTGCGGCTGCGCTTCGAGCAGGGCCGCAGGCAACTCAAGATGAACTCGCAGCTGCCGCTGGCCCTGATGCTCGTGGCGACCTCGCTGCGCAGCGGCCTGGGCTTCCAGCAGGCGCTCCAGATGGTGGGCAAGGAAGGACCGCAGCCGCTTGCCTCGGAGTTCGCGCGCTTCGCCGACGAGGTCGCGATGGGGCTCGCCTTCGAGGAGGCGCTCGCCCGGATGCAGCTCCGCCTCAACAGCATCGAGGGCGAGATGCTCGCCGCCGCCCTGCTGGTGCAACGCCAGACCGGCGGCAACCTGTCGGAGATCTTGATCAACCTGCACGACACGATCCGCGATCGCCAGGCCGTCCTCGGCCAGATCCGCACGCTGACGGCGATGGGCCGCCTGTCGGGCTGGATCCTGACCGCGATCCCGGTGGCCCTCGCGGGTGCGTTCTACTTCATCAACCGCGACTACGTGATGGTACTCGCCACCGATCCCCGCGGCCAGTATATGGCCGGCGCCGCCACCGCCTTGATGATCGCCGGCGCCTTGATGATCCGCCGCATCGTCCAGATCACGCTCTAAGGAGGCCACACCGATGACACTCTACTGGCTCATCTTCTTCGGTGGCCTATCCGCCGCGGTGTTCGCCTATTTCGCCGCCACGGGCGGGTCGTTGGCGAACGCGCGCCTCCGCCAATTCGCGGGCGGCGCGGCGGGTGGCCCGGTCACCCAGGTCGGCCCCAGCTGGGGCACCTCCTGGCGCCACTTCATCATCGGGAGCGTCGCTCCCTACGTCGAGCGTATGATGCCGGGCCACTACCTGGGCATCGTGCGCAAGCTCCTGCGCCGGGCCGGCATGCACAGCAGCGCCGACTTCGGGATGACGCTGGGCATCCAGGCGGTCTTCGCGATCGTCTTCGGCCTGATGGTCCTGCCCTTCAACGCGCTCGCGGCGGTGCCCGCGGCCCTGATCGGGCTGTTCATCCCGATCATGCTGGTCGCGATGCGCGGCTCCAAGCGCCAGCGGTCGATCGACGCGATGCTGCCGGACACGCTCGACCTGGTCATGGCGAGCGTGGAGGCGGGCCTGGCGCTCGACTCGGCGATGGCGATGATCACCAAGCGCAACTCGCCCGCCTGTCGGGTGATCAACGAGGAGTTCAACCGCTACCTGAGCGAGGTCCAGGTGGGCGTCGCGCGCGGCGAAGCGCTGCGCCACCTGGCCGATCGCAACGACAGCGACGACCTGCGCCACGTGGTCACGGCGCTCATCCAGGGTGACATGCTCGGCGTCGGCGTCGCGCAGATCCTGCGCGCCCAGGCCGCCTACCTGCGGGTCCGCCGCCGCCAGCGCGCGGAAGAGAAGGCGATGAAGGCGCCGCTCAAGATCCTCTTCCCGCTCCTGGTCGGCATCTTCCCTTCGATCTTCGTGATCATCCTCGGACCCGCGGCCCTCAAGATTATGGACGCTTTCGCCAATCGTTGATGGCGGATCGGCGGAGAAGCGAGTAAACACGGGGGGCCTTGCGGGGCCCCCCAACGCTTTTTGTGCCAAGACGCCATGTGATGTACCCCCGCCGTGTCGTATCAATGTATGGTCGGCTACTTAGGGAGCCGGCGGGGGATTCGTCGACACAGGGGAGGCACGGGGGGAACATGCTCATCCTAGGTTACGAACCGGACGCGCTCGAGCGAGAGATGTTGAAGGTGATCCTGGAGCACGAAGGCTTCCGGGTCGAGATGTACCAATCCGATGAAACCGTGGCCCGGCGCTGCAAGCAGGAAGCGAACGCGTTCGTCGTCCTGAGCGTCCAGGACCCGGATCGGGGGCTCGAGCTCGTGCGCCGCGTGCGCGCCATCGGCGATTCGCCGATCGTCGCGATTGGGCGGCGCCAGGAGGAAGAAATTTCCGCGGCGCTCTACGAGGCCGGTGCGGACGAAGTGCTCGCGCGGCCGATCGGCCCGCGCCTGCTGATCGCCCGCATCGAAAATCTGCGCAGGCGGGCCACCGCACCGGTCCGCGAGTCCGACGGGTCGGAGCGCGTACAGGTAGGCGAGTTCAAGTTGGTGCCGGCGCTGCTGCAGCTGCACGTGCGCGAGCGGGTGGTGCCGCTCACGCCGCTGCAGACGCGCCTGCTGTATCACCTCATGTCGAACGCCGGCAACATCGTTTCGAAGTCGCGCCTGGAGGACAAGCTCTGGGGCTGCGACGGCGAGGCATACGGCCAGCACATCAAGACCCACATCTGCCACCTCCGGCGCAAGCTCGAGGCCGTCGCGCCGGACCGGCGCCCGCCGATCGAGACGGTGAAGGGGACTGGCTACCTTTTCCAGAAGGCCCATGCATGAGGCTTATGACCTCGGAACGCCATGGTTTTGTCAGTGCCGGCAGCTACTTCATAAATTATTGTAAAGTAGGGCTGGTCGGGGTCGCCGACATCCGGCTCGACACGACGGTTGGCAGGTGGTCGCCTGTTCTGTTCGGCCCCTGGTGAGCCTGTCCGGCCAGGCGTTCGCCCGGTGCTTGACCGGGCGTGCGTTTTGGCCTCCAAGGAGCGTCACCGGCCTGCGCGCTGGCGCGCCAGGATTTCAGGGGCCTCGGGAAAGTCTCGGCGGGCGATTTGCCATAACAACGTTGAGTAAGTATTATGTCTCCTACGTGTCGGGGTTCAATGCAGGCAAGTGTGAGAGAGTCGAGGTACGTCTTGATGCCCCGCTGGAAGCAGAAGCGCGAAGTCCGCCCGACCCTGGTCCTGGTCGTGCCCGACGAGACGGTCGGCCTGCCGGCGCGGCCGTCTGCGCCGCTGATCGCGCGCGAATCGGCCTCCAGGGGCGCCGAGACCTACAAGGACGAGCTGCTCAGCGTGCTCTCGCACGAGCTGCGTACGCCGCTGCATGTCATCGGCGGGTTGCATGACCTGCTGGCCGACGAGGTCGTAGGAACGCTCAACCCGGACCAGCGCGCTTACCTCGAGACCATCGGCCTGGAGATCGACCGGCTCGGGCGGTTGATCGGCGACGTGCTGGACGCGAGCGTGCTCACCGCCGGCGAGCTGCCGCTCTGGATGGAAGACGTCGAGCTGCCATTCTTGATCGAAGACGTGATCACGTTGCTCGGCCCGCGCGCCGACGCGAAGGGCGTGCGGCTGGTGCCACGCGTGCCGGAGCCGACGCCCGCCGTGCGCGGCGACGACGGACGCATCGCCCAGATCCTCTCGCGGTTGATCGCCAACGCGATCGCGTTCTCCCCGGCGGGCGGCACGGTGGTCGTGCGGGCGGTCGTCCTGCCCGGCCAGGTGCGCGTCGAGGTCGAGGACAGCGGCTGCGGCATCCCGGAGCCCGAGCAGCGCAAGCTGTTCCAGCGCTTCCGCCAGCTCGACATGGGCCTCACGCGGACGCATGGCGGGCTCGGCATGGGCCTGTTCCTCTGCAAGCGGCTGATCGAGGCGCACGGCGGCCGCATCGGCGTCGAGAGCTCGGCCGGCACGGGCAGCACCTTCTGGTTCACGCTGCCGGTGGCGCCGCGAGACTCAGCCTGACGATCTTGTATTGGTTGCGGAAGAGCGGGATCCAGCGCGCGAGGCCGTAGATGCCCCAGCGCTCCGGATGCTGCTCCAGCATGTACCAGGTCTGGAGCACCCGCGCGGCGGGGTCGAGCGCCTCGAGCTCGTGCGGGTCGTCGATGCCGCCCGCGAACTTCGCGCGCGTCTTGGCGACCGAGCGGACCCACCAGGTATTGCCGGTGGCGAGCCGCCCGAGCACCTCGAGCAGCGCCTCGGCGCCCGGGAAGCGCGTCGCGATGCTGCGCAACAGCGTGCGGATCTCAGCGCGCTCGAGGTACATGAGCAGGCCCTCGACGATCACGAGCACAGGCGTGCCAGGCGGCACGTCGACGGCCTCGAGCCAGCCGGGCTCGAGCACCGAGCCCGCGATGAAGCGGTGGCGCTCGGTCTGGGTGAACAGTTGCTTGCGCAGCGCCATCGGGTTGGGCAGGTCCACCTCGTACCAGCGCAGGGCCGGCTCGCCCACGCGGAAGAAGCGCGTGTCGAGACCCGCTGCGAGGTTGAGCACCACGGCCCCCGGGTGGGCCGCGAGGAAGGTGCGCACGGCCTCGTCGAGCAGGGCCGTGCGGATCGCGATGCCGGTCAGCGTGGCCTGGTCACCCGCGAACTTGGCGAAGTCGTAGGCGATCCGCGCGACCATCTCGACGGCCTGCGGGTCACGCACCAGCGCATCGGGCCGCTTCGTTTCCTCGGCCCGGGCCCAGAGCGGGATGAGCAGCGTCTCTTCGACGCCTTCGAGCTGAATCTGGATGGTGGACATAGGCTCATCATACCAAGCCGGCCCCACCAGCACCTGTTGAAAAGCTCTGCCTGCCCGCCCGGCCTGGCGCAAGATTAGCCAATCCCCGGCTGTCTGAGGGAACTCATCTTTCCATCCCTCGACCGCATGCTTAGGGGCCAAGCGAGACGCCAGCCTCGGCCAGGTTGCCCCCGAGGAGCGAAAGGTCTGTAGCAAGTCCGGTGATTAACCTCCCGATAACCGATCCATGACCTTCCGCCCCGCCGCCCCAATCGCTGCCCTGCTGGTCCTGGCCTGCCTCGCCGGCTGCGGTGCCTCCCGGGCATCCCTGCCCTCCGGCACATTCCTCCGTCCTGGAGATCGCACCCAGCGCCCCGGCGCCGCGCCGTTCGCCGCCAAGCGCGCTGGCAAGGTCGCAGCCCGCGCGGCCGACGTCGTCCCCCTTCCTGCCACGGCGCCCGAATTCCGCCTGGCGCTCACCGAGGACGGATTCCTGCGCCTGCGCGACGCCTTCCCCTGGAAGGCCCAGGCACCCCGCACGGATTACTACTTCGACGCCTGGGACGGCACCGGCTACCGCCGCCAGGCCGACCCTGGCGCAGCGAAGCTTCGCCTCAAGGTGCGCGCCGACAAGGTCGAGTGGCAGATCTCCCGCGTCGTTGAACGGCGCGAGGTCGCGCGCATCGGCTTGCCGATCGGCCTCACGGTCAACCGCGCCTGGGAAGACCGCCTGGAAGGTCCTGTTGCCACCCACCTGCTGCAGCGCACCCAGGAGTTCTTCCTGTGGCTTGACGATGGCGGCGAGCCACTGCGCCAGCGTGCCCGCGAGGTGGACGTGGCCTGGAAGAACCTGACCTGGATCGGTGCCGATCTGTTCTTCCCGGCCGGCTCCGTTCCGGGGGCCGAGCCGCCCGCACTCTTCCCGAGTGCCATGAAGCGCCGCCACGGCTGGACGACGAAGGTCCCGCGCGACGAGGTCGGCGGCGGCCTCGAGCTTTTCATGCATTTCGATGAGGCCCGCGACGCGGACGGCCGCTGGGTCGACACCTTCGAGATCGAAGCCGAGCCGCTCGACAAGCTGCCGCCGGAGGGCTACGAAGCCGCCGCTGTCGACTTCGGCAAGGCCCTCGCCGCCGCGGGCCTGACCGCCGACGACGTTGCCCCCGACCGCAGCGACGCCACGGCCTTCACCACGCGCCAGCTGCAACGCTGAGTGTCGTCCCCACCCGGAGAGGGGAAGGGTGCGGGGGTGTAAAAAACGGGCGCCCGCCCCGAAAGGGGCGGGCGCTTTGAGTTCGAAGGTGTTTACCAGCCGGCGTCGCGGAGGACCTTGTCGGCTTCGATGATGTAGCGCGAGAACAGCGTCTCGCCGCGGGCATCCTGGATGTTCTTGGCGCGGCCCAGGTCGCGGCGGGCGCGGGCGAGGTCGCGGCTCTTCATGAGGTTGCCGTACATCGCGTTGAGGTACTTGCCGACCTCCATGTCGGGATCGTTCAGCGTGCCCATGGTCTCCCAGCTGAGGTAGGAGGCCGTGGCCTGGACGTAGCTGCCGTAATCCGCGCGGAAGCGGTAGCTCTCGTCCGCCAGGCGGCTGACCGCCCAGGACTTGCGGGCGAGCAACGCCGCGTGATCGCGGTTGAGCGGGGCGGCCTGGTACTTCTCGTAGATCGGCGGGTTCACCGTGATGGGCTCGTACATCACCACCGGGCGCGGTGCGGGCGCCGTATAGGCGGGCGCGTTCCAGTAGCCCGGGGTGCCTGCGGCGGGGCCGGTCCAGGCGGTGGGGGTGGTGGTCCAGGTGTTGGGGCCGGTCCAGGCGGTCGCGGGCGTCATGCCGGCGGGCCCGGTCCACGACGTCATCGCGCGGGCGTCGGCGGTGCCGCCGGCCTCACGCAGGATCGAGTAGACGCGCTCGTTGCCCGACCAGCGGGCGAGCGTCATCGCGTTCGCGCCGCGGCGGTCGACGACCCAGGCGTTCGCGCCCTTCTTGAGCAGCGTCTCGATGACGGCCACGTGGCCTTCCTGGGCGGCCCACATGAGCGGCGTGTAGCCGGCCTTGTCGGTCGGGTTGACCTGGGCGAAGCGGCTGATCAGGTACTCCGCGATCTGGGCGTGGCCGTGTTGGGCGGCCCAGGTCAGCGGCGTGTAGCCCTCTTCGTCGCGCCAGTTGACGTTGGCGCCGTTCTCGACGAGGTACTTCACGCGCCAGGTCTGCCCGGAGGCAGCGGCCACCATCAGCTCACGGTTGATGTCCGGGCCGGCGTTCGCGTGCGCGAAGGCCGGCGTGGCGGTGCCGCAGACGGCCACGAGAGCCAGGGCGGCGAGAAGCGATTTCGAACGCATGGAACGAACCCTCTGAAAGCAAGCAAGCGCAGGCGCAATCTGAATCCAAGGCTTGTTTACCCCTGCCCGGCCGCCTTATCACAAGCCTTATGTTAGTAAAGCCCCTAGCAACCAGGCTTTCCGGTCGTCTGCTTTGTGAAAATGGCCCGCTCGAAAGCTTTCAGGGTTGATCTGGAATGCGATTATTCCGCGACGGATGTCAGAACGCGGTCGATCAGCTTGTCGATAATCACCCCGTTCTGTTCGTTCGCTTCGTAACCGAACTCGATCGTCAAGGGGTTCTCGGTCTCTTTCTTCGACTGATAGAAGCGCATCGTCTGCAGCTTGCCGACCGCGCCGTCGGCCGGCGCCTGCTTGTAGCGGATCGTGCGGAACGCGTTCTTGCCGTAGGAGGCCGTGAACTCGCGCGCCAGCGGGTCGATCCCCTTGGCCTGGGCGAGCGCGTCTTCATACTTGAGGCGCTTGCCGACGAGCGTGAACGCCGCCTCGCGGCGGCCCCTGAAGGCGAGGTCGAGCGCGACCTGGAAGCTCAGCCCGCGGGTGCCGGCGGGCATGCCTTCGAGCTCCGTGTAGCCGTCGGGCACGCGGAGCTGGCCCGTGCCCGCGCCGAGGTACTCGGCTTCCAGGTTGTCGAAGGGCAGGTCGCGCACGGCCGCGCCGGCGGCCCAGGTCGTGATGTAGTTCTGCGCCGCGTCCGTGCGCCAGCCGATCAGCGCGGCGATCACCAGCGCCACGCCGATGCCCGCGTTGATCATGAGCCGCCTGCGCGGATCGACGGGCTTGGCCTGCATGATCTCTTCGACCGCGCCCTCGGCCGGGGCGGCCGGCTTGCCATCCTTGCCGGGCGCGAGGTCGCCCGTGCCGACCTTTTTCTTGGCCTGTGCCTTGGGATCGGCCGCGGCAGGTCTGGCATCGCCCTTCGTGGGGCCCTGCTTCGACTTCTGCTGGGCGAGCGCCTCCTTGGCGAGCGCCTTGAGCGGGTCGTCGGGCCTGGGCGCCTTCGGCGCCGGCTTGGCGGCCGCGGGCGGCGGCGCCTGCTTCTTCAGCGCGGTGCCGCAGTGCTTACATTTGAGCGCGACGTGGGGGACTTCGCCCCCGCAGCTCGGACATTTCATAGGTTCAGGCTACCCCCCGGCGACCGACCGATCTGTGGCTTGGGCTACCGTGGCTCGGGCTACCGTTTGTTCATCAACCTGACGAGGCGTGCGAGGTGGCGCCGCTCGTCGGCGGAGCCGCGGCCCTGGATTTCCTTGTAAAGCGCATGAAGGGCCTCGCGCGGCAGCTTCACGAGGTCGTCGTCGGCGAGCCGGCCGAGCATCGCGACCGTCAGGCGCGCCTTGAGATCGCCGGGCGCGTTCGCGATCAGCTCGCTGGCCGCGCTGGGGTGCTGCTTGAGCAGCGAGGCCGCGAGGGCGCCTGCGAAAGCGGCGGTGGCGTCGGCCTCGTCGCCCGCCGCCTGGCGCCCCGCGAAGTCCTTCACCATCGCGAGGCGGGCCTTCGGCGGCAGCTTGCCGAGCCGCCCTTCGTCGCGCACCAGGTCGTTCATCGCGTAGGCGTCGAGCCGCGTCGCCATCGCAGGGGTGAAAATCTCGGGGTGCGTGCGCGCGATCGAGGCGGCGATCTGGGCGACCAGCGGGTCGGCCGGATCGCCTTCGTGGTCCATCAGGAGCTTGAGCTTGCTCTCGGGGCCCATCATGTCGAGCTCGCGGCTCTTCTTCTCGCGCTCGGGGTCCGGCACGAAGCCCGCCGCAAGCTCGCCGGTCGACGGCGCTGCGGGCGGCGACGGCAAATCGGCCGTGGCGCGACGGGACGGGGCCGGTCGCGGCGCGGCCGCAGGCTCGGCGGCCTCGGCCGGGGCGGGGGCCTGGGCCGCGGGCTTCGCGGCCGGCCGCGCGCCGCCCAGGCCGGCCACGATCGAGGCGCGGTAGCCCGCGACCTTCTCGGCGAGGGCCGGGTAATCCGGGTCGTCGGTCGGCACGGTGATCAGCGCGTGCTCCAGCTTGCGCATGTTCGCGAGCGCGTGCTCGAGCCGCCCGTAGTCGAACGCGCCGTCGGCCACGAGCAGGCTGCCCGGCCGCACGACCTCGCGCAGCACCGCCTCGATCGCCTCGGCCGCCTGGCCCGCGGCGGCCCACTTGCGGCGGAAGGTGACCTCCAGCTTGCGGATGCGCTCCTTGGTGGGGGCCTTGTGGTCGTGGTCCATGTAGAGCGTGTCGCCGATGTGCCGGAACTCGTCGCGCACGAACGCGAGCACGCGCTCGTCTTCGGCGCGGGCGGCCTCATGCTCGGCGGGGTTCTCCGGCTTGCGCGGGTCGAGCTTCGCGAGGGCGATCGCGTCGAAGGCCTCCATCTCGCGCTGCTTGGCCTCGGTGGCCGCGTCCATCTTGCCGTTTTCGGGCACCGGCGGGCCTGAAAGGGTGCCTGCCCGGACCCGGGCGTTCAACTGCTGCTGCAGCAAGACGACCTCGAGCTCGGGGACGTTGGCACGTTCGATCAGCGATTCTTTGTTGGGGGGGGCTTCGCCGGTCATCGAACCCTTCTCGGAATGGGGCGCCGTCAGGGCTGACGGTTGCTTACCCGCACGCCACGCGGGATAACCGGGCGTGGTCTCCTTTGAGCGAAGTGCACGAGAAACTCGGTCCGTTTGCACAAAGGCCCCGCCAGGCGACCTTGCTACCATACGGCCCATATGGCACGCCTTCTCGTTATCGACGATGAACCCAACAACCTCGAAATCGCCCGCTTGATCGCGGAAACCGCCGGGCACGACGTCGTGCTCGCGGCGGATGGGGCGCAAGCGCTCGATCGCCTGGCCGAAGGCGAGTTCGATCTCCTGCTCGTGGATGTCCTGATGCCGATCCTGGACGGCATCGGCTTCACGCTGGCGGTGCGGCGCGATCCCCGCCACGGCGCCGTGAAGGTCCTCGGCGTGACGGCCAGGGCCTCGCAAGCGGACCAGCACGCGATGCGCGCGGCCGGCATGGACGCGATCCTGCTCAAGCCATTCCGACGCACGGACTTGCTCGGCGCGATCGATCGCCTGCTGAAAGCCGAGCCGGCCAGGGTTTGACGGCAGCGGCCCGGCACGGCACCATGGGGCCGGGAGGGCCACGATGGATCCCCGTCGTCTCGCCGTTGGTGCCAGCATCGTCACCGCCGTGCTCATGTTGGGCGGCAAGCTTTACGCCGCCTTTCTGACCGGCTCGGCGGCGATCTTCTCGGACGCCCTCGAGTCGGTCATCCACCTGGGCGCGACGGCCGTCGCGGCCTTCGGGGTCTGGTGGACGGCCAAGCCCGCGGACGAGGACCATCCCTACGGGCACGGCAAGTTCGCCTACTTCTCGGCGGGCTTCGAGGGCGCGCTGATCCTCGGCGCGGCGCTCGCGATCATCTTGACGGGCGCGCGGTCGCTGATCCTGGGCTCGCAGCTCCAGCAGCTGGGGCTCGGCATCGCGATCACGGGCGCGCTCGCGCTCGTGAACCTGGCGCTCGGCACCTGGCTCATCCGCACGGGCAAGCGCCACAATGCGCTCGTGCTCGTCGCGAATGGCCAGCATGTGCTGACGGACAGCTGGACGAGCGCCGGCGTGGTGCTCGGCGTGCTGCTGGTCTGGGCGACCGGCGTGGCCTGGCTCGACCCGCTGCTCGCGATCGCCGTCGGCGTGAACATCGTCTGGAATGCCTCGCTGTTGCTGCGCACGAGCTTCGAGGGGCTGATGGACCACGCCCAGCCGGCGGAGTCCGCCCGCCTGATCGCGTGCCTGGGCGAGGCGCAGGCCGAGGGGCTGATCGTGGGGTTCCACCAGGTGCGCCACCGGCGGGTGGGCGACGAGGTGCTGATCGAGGCCCACCTGCTGTTCCCCGACGAGGTCAGCTTGCAGTCCGCGCACACCGTCGCGGGCCTGATCGAGCGGCGCATCGGCGCGCTGTTCCCGGGCGAGCTCGTCACGGTGACGACCCACCTGGAGCCCGCGACGCACGACGACGTGCATCCCGAGAGCCACGCGCACCTGACCTGAAAAGGCGCCGCCGGCTGGCCGGCTAGGCGCGGGCCCGCTTGCCCAGCCGCTGGTAGAGGTATTCGTCGGCGAAGCCTTCATCGACCTGCGCGACCGCTCTCAGCGTGCCGACGCGCTCGAAGCCGCACTTCTCGTAGAGCCCGATGGCGGGCGTGTTGAAGGTGCGCACCGTCAGCCGCAAGTTCCAGACGCCCGCGGCCTCCGCCTCGCGGATGGCGGCCTGCATGAGCGCCAGGCCGAGGCCCTTGCCGTGGTAGGCCGCGCGCGCGCCCATCCCGATCGTGCCGCTATGCGCCAGGCGCCCGCGGGCGTCGACGAACACGCCGATGTTGCCGACGACGGCGCCGTCTCGGGTGAAAGCCGAGAGCATGAAGCCGCGCGGGTCGCTCGCGTACTTGTCGAGGATCGTGGCTTCGTCCGCCTCGGTCAGCGCATCGAAGCCGGTCTCGAAGTGGTTCATGTTCCGCGAGCTCTCGCGCAGGAACGGGCGCATGTACGCGAGCATCGCCGCCGCGTCCGCGCCCGAAGGCGAGCGCAGCGTCAGCGACGTGCCGTCTTTCAGGGTGATGGCGAAGGGCCCGAGGCGCATGCCTGTCAGGGTACCATCAATCTTGCGGCCCGAAGGTCACTGTATAGCCCAGCGACACCATGTAGTCCGCGAAGGCCGCGTCGCCCTTCTTGTTGTCGCGCGCGTTCGTCACGCTCACCAGCCGCGTGCGGTAGAGCGCCCAGGGCACGTTGAGCGTCACCACGTGCCGGCCCCAGGCGTAGCTGACGCCAGGGTCGAGCGAGATCGTGTAGCCGGGCCGCCGGAAGTGGTCCGACGTGCCGACCAGATCGCGCACGGGCACGCCGTCCCAGCGGCCGCCGAGGCTCACGCCCAGCCCGGGCACCCAGGCCACGCCCGCGCCGAGGCCGGACCGCAGCAAGTATTGGTCCGTGATCGACATGAAGCGCTCGGAGGCGTCCGAGCGCCCCGTCACGATGCCGCTGTTGTCCATCGGGTTGAGCAAGTAGGCGCCGTCGAGGTAGCTCGTCACGCCGAGCGGCAGGTCCCAGTAGCCGCTGAGCTGGACGAGCGCGCCGAAGCCGCCGTCGCCCGGCATGACCGACTGGTCGGCGAAGTTCTCCGTGACCTTGTACGCGCCGGTCGCGGCGTCCCAGCTGCGGCGCGAGGCGCGCAGGTTGGTGGGCCCTGTGGGCAACTTCGCGCTCAGGCCGACCTCGAGGTTGGCCGCCTGGTCGGCGACCGGCTCGAGCACCCAGGCGCGGAAGCCCATAGTCATGTCGCCCGGGCCGTTGGCTGCGTAGACGTCCCGATCACGCGTCTCGCGGTCGGCGTCGCGCACCGGGCTCGAGCGGGTCGCGGCCTGGAGCGGCAAGCCGACCTGGAAGCTCACGCGGTCGTTGAAGGCGTACGACATGCCGGTATCGAGCAGGCCGATCGTGTTGACCACCTCGCTGTGCTCGAGCTCGCGTTCATGTTGCTCGACCGCCTCCACGAAGTGGCGTTGGGATTTCCAGTAGCGCAGCCCCTGGCTGAGCCGCCACTGACCGGCGTGCAGATGACGAGCGGACGCGCCAGACACGGGCGCGCATGACGCCCGCACTCACCCGATCGCGTGGGCCGGGCCGGCGTCGAGGGCGGCAGCCGCGATCATGGTGGCGAGAGCGACTGTCAAGCGGCGTGACATAAGACCCTTTCTGGTTTTCAGCTCGGTCGACCGCATTTTCCCCCCAGATCTGGACCGGTTATCGTCATGTTGGACGATTCTAATGCCCGAGCCACCTTGCGCACCGGGCCGGGCGGTGAGCGGCCTCACGTGCGGGTTGCGGCGATGATCACCGCGTGGAGCGGCTTTGAGGGCTTACGATGGCTCCCGTTCCCCTCCATGACCCCGAGCCCATGCATCCCCTCGACCACCCCACCTACCGCCAGGGCCTCACGCTGCTCGAGCGCGACCGCCCCGAAGACGCCCTGGAGCTCTTCACCGACGTGCTGGCCGAGCTACCGGGCCACCCCGCCGTCCATTTGCAGCGCGGCAAGGCGCGCGGGATGATCGGCGATCTGGTGGGCGCCGCCGAGGACTTCGGCCAGGCGATCGCCGTCGACGCCAGCGAGGTGGCCTACGAGGCCCTCTTCCGCCGCGGCCTGGTGCGCACCGAGCAGCTCGCGCTGGCGGACGCCGTGGCCGACCTGGGCTGGGCGATCGCGATGCGGCCGGACCGCATGGGCCCCTACCACCACCGGGGCTGGGCGCGCTTCCTCGATGGCGACCTGCAGGGCGCCGTGGAAGACTTCAGCGAGGTGCTGCGCCGCCGCTCGGATCAGGTGCAGACCTGGTTCCTGCGCGGCCGCGTGCGGATCGACCAGGAGGACTTCGACGGCGCGATGGCGGATTTCCTCGTGGCGCTGGTCCTGGCGCCCGATCACCCCGAGGCGGCCTTCCAGTTCCAGCTCGCCGCCGAGCTCTCGGCCCGCCACGAGCGGCGGCTGGCCGACGCGCCCGACGACCCTGAAGCGCCGAACGACTGGGCCGGCCACATGGCGCGCGCCGAGCTGCACCGCCGCACGGGCGACTGGGTCGGCGCGATCGCCGACTACTTCGGCGCGCTGCGCCACCGCATCAACTGCCCGCAAGCGCGCATGGGCGTGGCGATCGCCCGCGAGGCGCTCGAGCACGAGTCGCGCGCCCGCGTGGCCGCGGAGCGCATCGAGCAGGTGCCCGGCGACACGGCGGCCTTCGTGCGCCGCGCGGACGCCCTGCGGCGGCTCGGCAAGCCTGAAGACGCCTGCGCCGTGCTGCTCGCCGCGCGCCGCGTGGACGCGGCCGATCCGGAGGTGCACGCCGAGCTCGGCATCACGCTGGCCTGCTGGCTGCGCGACCCGGCGGGCGCCATGCCGCACCTCGACGAGGCGCTGCGCCGCGAGCCCAACCACGTGGAGGCGCGGCGCCACCGGGCGCTGGCCCGCCGCGCGCTGGGCCGCCAGGCGGAGGCGATCGCGGACTTCGACATGCTCGAGGTGCTGATCCCCGGCGATCGCACGCTGCACCTCAACCGCGGGCTGGCCCACGAGGCCGTCGGCGACTGGGAGGCCGCCGAGCGCGACTACGGCCTCGGCCTGCGCGTCACGCCCAACCACGATGGCCTTCTCTGGAAGCGCGCCTGCGCGCGCCTGGCGCTGGGGCGCTACGCCGAGGCGAAGCACGACCTCGAGCGCGCGCTGGCGCTGCGGCCGGAGCTCGCGAGCGCGCTGGCCGGCGACGCCTGTGGCCCGCGCGCGGACCTCGAGGCCGCGCTCGCGGCCTATGCCCGCCACCGGCCGGATGCGGTGGCGGACCAGTGGGCGCAGGTGAGCGCGCTGTTGGTGAGCCCGTCGGGGCGTTGTGACGGCGATGAGAAGGTCGCCTGACGCCTGAGCCCCCTTGGCTCGGGTGATATCCGGACTTTTCAATCGTCCCGTTGTGAGGTACATAAGTCGGGTCCGACACCCGACCCGAGGTACCGACCATGCGCCGCCGCGCCGCCCTGCTCACTGCCGTCCTCTCGGCCGCCACGCTCAGCACCACCGGCTGCGGCGTCCTCATGCGCTTCATCGGCGACCGCGTGGCTGACGCGATCACCCAGAAGACCGGGAACCTCCAGGACGTGGCCGCGAAGGTCGAGTTCACGACGAACCTCTATCCCGCCGACGCCCAGACCTACGAGACCCAGGCCGTCGAGAAGGACTGGAAGGCCGGCGCGAACCTGATCACGGTCGTCTTCCAGAAGCGCGCCGGGATCGGCATGTGGGAGATCGACGGGACGGTCGTCGCGAAGAAGGCCGGCGGCCAGCCCGTGCCGCTCACGTACTTCGGCAAGGGCTCGTACTTCCTGTTCCTGCCGCCGAACGACAAGGCGCCGCGCACCATCGAGGTGCGCTCCGCCACGGGCCAGGTCGCGTCGTTCCTGGTCAAGCCGGCCGCCCCCGTGAAGCTCAAGGCCGTGAACGGCAAGGCTGCGAACGCCGCGGTCGACCTCACGAAGGACCTCGTGATCGACCTCGAGGATGTTGGCCCCGGCAAGCTCAAGGTGATGCTCGCGGCCACCACGCTGGGCATCCGCACGATGACCGACGTGGCGATCGCCAGGCCCGCGAAGCATATCGTCGTGCCGGCCGCGGCCTTCAAGCACATGGGCGTCACCGCCAGCGCCGCGGGCTTCGTCGGCGTCGACGCCGGCGCGAACTACGTGGTGGTCGAGCGCTACGAGGGCAGCTCGGTCGCGGCGCCCGGCGCCGCGGGCGCGGCCTTCACGATCGGCAAGAGCTGGTCGCACCAGCCCGTGACGGTCACGGGCGACGTCAAGAACGCCGTGGCGATGCAGATCGAGGGCGAGGTGCCCAACCCGCGCGGATCGCTGATCTACGCCGTCCACAAGCCCCAGGCCTTCTACGGTCCGCCGCTCCACCGCGCGCGGAGCATCGCCCTCGGGTCGCTCGAGCTGCGCGGCGTGCTCTTCAAGCAGACCAGCTCCTCGAGCCAGCGTTACGGCTACGACAACACCATCATCACGACCACCACCACCACCACGTACGCCTTCCCGAAGGTCGCGCCTGTGGCCTGGGACCGCCTGCTCGAGGACGCCGCGGGCGACCTGGGCGCCGTGTTCAAGGGCCTGGGCGGCAACGCCGTGATCGTTCCGCCGGAGAAGGTGCTGGCCGCGCCCACCTACAAGCTGCTCGACGTCGCCACGGAGCATGTCAGCGACACGCTGGTCGAGAAATCGTACCGCAAGACCCGGCCGCTCTTCCCGGTGATCGGCAGCAACGCCTTCGCGGCCGTCTCCAGCACCTTCGCGCTCGACCGCCCGTTCGTGCGCGTGCTGCGCGAGGCCGGCGCCGACGCGCTGCTCGCCACCTCGATCGACCTCCAGATCGGCACGAAGCAGGGCACGGAGAAGATCGTGCTGGTGCCGCGCCTGAAGTTCTCGCTGATCGGCGGCGCGAACGGCTACGCCGTCGGCCCCACCACCTACGCGACCGGCTGGGTCGCCGCGCACGACGGCGTCGCCTTCTCGAAGGCCGAGCTCGAGGACATCGGCGCGCTGCGCCGCATCGCGCGGCTCGATGACCTGATGGCGGGCCTGAAGGGCGCGCTCATGAAGGTGCGCGAGGAGGAGAAGAAGGCCGGCTACGACGCGATCTGGGCCCTGCAGTAATCAGGCGGCCGAGCGCTGGAAGTGCAGCAGCGCGTCGAGCTGCGGCTTGCGCAACAGCCCGCGGTCGAGCAGCAGCTCGCCGATGCGGCGGCCGCTCGACGCCTGGGCGAAGAGCGCCTCCACCAGCGCCGTCGGCTTGACGGCGCCGGTCTCCACCGCGAGCAGCCCGAGCGGCTTGCGCCCGCCGGGCGCGGCCGCGATCATGCGCTGCATCGCGACGTAGCGCGTGAGCGTGCCCGTGGGCACGAGCTTGAGCTGCAGCACCACCTGGCCGAAGGCCAGCGGGCGGCCTTCCTGCCGGCGCCCATTCCACGTGCGCAGCGCGCGATCGAGCGCCTCGCCGACGAGCACGCCCTCGGTCTCGAGGATCACGGCGAGCAGGGGCTTCTTCTTCGGCAGATCGGCGGTCATCGGGTGCCTCCTCCGGGGATCTCCCGGACGAGAGGTACTTCGCCGCCGCGCGCCGCCGGCGGAACGAATTTCACCCAGATCTAAAACGGCTTAACGAAGATTTCACATGCGCTCGCGGCGACGCTCCTGCTCGGTCGGGATCGCCGAGAGGAACTCGGGGTGCCGGTGGCCGACGTGGCCGCCCAGCCAGCTCGGCCGGCGCGCCCAGGCCAGCCAGCCCGCCATCGCGGCCATCGCGATGGGCACGATCAGCATCGCGTGTTCACCCGCCATGACGTGGGTGTAGAACGCGCCGACCATCTCGGCGACGATCGCGAGCGCGCCGAAGAACGCCAGCGGCGGGATCAGCAGCGCGATCGCCGCGACCACCTCGACCGTGCCGATCGTGTACATGAACCACCTGTCGTAGCCCCAGCTCTGGAAGGTCGCCAGCATCTCGGGCGAGCCGATGAGCTTCATGCCGCCCGTGAGCAGGAACGCACCGGCCAGCATAATCGCGACCACCCAGGTTCCGAGTTCTCTGAACCGCCCCATGTGCCCACCATCCTTCCCGCCTGATCCCAACGCTTACTTCCAGTAAGTCTCGGATCGGGCCGGAATTCAACCGGCGGGCGAGGGAAATCAGCGGGTCGCGGCGAGCGCGCGGGCCACGTGGCGGTACTCGTGCGGAGCGGCCTTGCCGTGCGGCCAGTCGGCTGGCCACCAGGGCGCCTTGCCCAGGCCGGCCGCGAAGGCGTTGAGCGCGGGCAAGTGCTCGACGGCCTGATCGTAGGTGAGTCCCATCGCGAACATCTCGCGCGCGGCGTCCTCGGTGCGCCACCCCAGCCGCAGGCGCTGCATCGCGGCGAATACGCCGGTGCGCCCGATGCCGCCCGCGCAGTGCCAGAGCACGACCGTCTTCCTGGCGCGCTGCGCGTCGTGGAAGGCGAAGAAGCGCTTCACCTGGTCGGGCGTGGGGGCCGCGCCGTCGGTGATCGGCAGGTGCAGAAAGGCGATCCCCGCGGCCTTGGCGGCCCGGGCGTCCTCGGCGGACTCCATGCGCAGGTTGACCACTGCACCGACGCCGTACTTCTTCTTGAGCCCCGCGTAGGCGGCGACGACGGCCGCGTCGTCGGTGGGCTTGTCGCCTGCGAGGTGGTCGCCATCGACGATCACGGCACCCGAGCGCATGCTCTTGCCCGGCTCGACCCAGGCCAGCCGGTAGACCACCTTGCTGGTGCCGGGCAGCGGGCAGGAGTAGGCCTGGCCGGCCTGTGCCGGGGCGGGTGCCGCCACGCAGGCGGCCCCGAGCAGAATGGCTGTGGTAAGGATGAAGTGGCGCATGGCTCGCATATACCCAGGGGCCTCGCCGGGCTTCGGGTCAGGGCGGCGGATAGGTCTCGTAGAACCGCCGCGGGAAGCGCCAGATCAGCCCCTCCTCGGCGGCGAGCAGCAGGTCGTGGCCGGCCGGCCCGAACGCCACGGCCTCGACCTGCCAGGCGGCCTCCTCGGCGTCGAAGGCCGCGCTCCAGCGCGGCGGCCGCGCCGCCAGGTCCTTCACCAGCGCGTCGCCGCGCAGCGACGCTGCGCCAGCCTCGTAGACCCAGACGCGTCGCCGGCCGGTGACCACGGCCAGGCGGCGGCCGTCGCGGGCGATCGCCGCGCCACACACCAGCCCGTCGAGCCCGCGCGCCGGCTGGGCCAGCCGCGTGACCTTGCGCAGGGTCACCGGCAGGCCGGGCGTGAGCGCCGGGAAGCGATACACGCCGTGCTCGGCGGTCTTGGTGATCAGGTACGCGGCGCCGTCCACGAAGAACAGCGCCTCGGCGTCGAACGAGGTGCCCCACGGCGGGTTGTCCGGGTAGCTGAAAGGGTAGGTGCCGGCCACCCGCGCGGGGCCCGCGCCCGCGGGGTCGGGCTCCGGGACGCGCAAGAGCTTGAGGTCGCGGCGGCCCTCGGCGTTGTTGCCGATGTCCGCGATCCAGAGGTCGCCGCGCTCGTCGATCGCGATCTCCTCCCAGTCCACGTTGCGCACGCCGGCCAGCGGGATCGGGCGGATCGACGCCACGCGGTCGCCGGCCACCCGCACCGCGAGCAGCGAGGTGCGGTCGCCCGGGCCCGAGTCGCGGATCGCCCAGAAGAGCCCGGGATGGCGCCGCGACGCGGCGAGGCCCGAGACCTCGTCGAACGCGAACTTGCCGATCGGCGCGTGCGGATCGCGCGCCGGCGCGGCGATCGCGGGAGCGGCCAGGGCGGCGAGGACCACGAGCGTGCAGATCCGGAACATCCTGTGAGCATATCCGATCATCCGCTCGTCCGGTACAATTGGGATTCCGTCCAGCGCCCCCACGCCCGCCTGCCCCGCGGCCGACCACGAAGACCCGACCCCATGCAGCCCACCGCGACGAACGTCGATGCCGCCTTCGAGGACCTCGTGGAGCGCTTCCATGCGGAGCGCTTGCGCCGCCACCCCACCTGGGGCACGGTGCTCGGCCGCCACGAGCATGATCCCGAGCTCGAGGACTACACGCTCGACGGCCTCGCCGACGAGATCGCGGCGCTCAAGGAGTTCCGCCTCGAGTTCGAGGAGTTCGAGCCCGAGACGCTCAGCGAGGTGCAGCGCCACGACCTCGAGTGGCTGCTCGCGACGATCAGCGGCGTGATCGAGTCGGCGCGCGTGACGCGGCCGCTCGAGCGCAACCCGGATTTCTACACGAGCAGCCTCACGGAGAGCGCCTTCACGCTGATTTACCGGGATTTCGCGCCGGCGGCGCAGCGGCTCGACGCGCTGGTCGCGCGCATGGCGAAGATGCCGGGCGTGCTGCGCGAGGCCGAGCGCAACCTCGGCGACCCGCCCCACGTGTACACCGAGCTCGCGCTCGACCAGATCGAGGGCAACCGCAAGTTCTTCGAGACGACCGTCGCCGAGGCCTTCGAGGGGCTCGACGACCCCGCGCGGCTGAAGGCGCTCGACGAGGGCCGCCACGCGGTGATGCAGGCCTTCGACCGCTACGAGACGTTCCTGCGCGACGTCGTGCTGCCGCGCTCCAGCGGCGACTACGCGATCGGCGAGGACGCCTTCTTGCGCAAGCTCTACCACGACGAGCTGGTCGAGTTGCCCCTCGCGAGGCTGGTCGCGATCGGCGAGGCCGACCTGCGCCGCAACCAGCAGGAGCTCGCCCGCCTGGCCGCCGAGATCGACCCGAAATCGACGCCCGGCGAGGTGCTGGCCTCGCTCGGCAAGGACCACCTGTCGCCCGCGCGCCTGCTCGACGCGACGCGCGAGATGCTCGACGAGATCCGCGCCTTCATCGCCGAGCGCGAGCTGCTCACGCTGCCCGAAGCGCGGCCCGTCAACGTGATCGAGACGCCGCCCTTCATGCGCGCGACGGTGTCCGCCGCGATGGACACGCCCGGGCCCTTCGAGACGGTCTCGACCGAAGCCTATTACTACATGACCCTGCCCAACCCGGCCTGGCCGCTCGAGGAGCAAGAGGCCTACATGGCCCAGTGGACCGAGGCGGGCGTCAGCAACCTTTCGGTCCATGAGGCCTATCCGGGTCACTACGTCCAGTTCTTGCTGCTGCAGCAATTCCCCACGGTGACGCGCCGCATCATGTGGGCGCCTTCCAACGCCGAGGGCTGGGCCCACTATTGCGAGCAGATGATGCTCGATGAGGGTTTCCGCGGCAACGCGCCGCGCTACCGCCTCGCGATGTTGCAGGACGCGCTGCTGCGCAACGCGCGCCTGGTGGCGGGCATCAAGTTGCATACGGGCGGCATGACCGTGCCCGAGGCGCAGGCCTTCTTCGAGCAGGAGGCCAACCTGGCCCGGCCGGTGGCGAAGGCCGAGGCCTGGCGCGGCACGACCGACCCGACCTACGGTTACTACACGCTCGGCAAGTTGATGGTGCTCAAGCTGCGCGAGGACTACGCGGACCTCAAGGGCGACGCGTTCTCGCTGCGCGAGTTCCACGACGCGTTCCTCGCCCAGGGCCCGCTGCCCCTGCCGCTGATCCGCGAGGCGTTGCTGGGCAGCCGGGACGGCTTGCTCTAACCGCGCCGCCTGGCGATCGCCTCGGTGAGGGCGTCGAGCAGTTCCTGGCGCCGGTACGGCTTGGTCAGGTAGACGTCGATCCCGGCGGCCGACGCCGCCGCCCGATCGGCCGTCGACGCGAGGGCCGACACGCCGAGGATCGGCACGTCAGAATGTGTGGCATCCGCACGGAGCGCGCGGCTCACGCCGAGCCCGTCCAGGTCGGGCAGGTGCATATCGAGCACGATCGCCGCCCAGCCGCCCTCCCGCGCACAGGCGAGCGCCGCCTCGCCGGCGTCCACCCACGTGACGACGAAGCCCGCGTTGACCAGCGCCACCCGGGCAATTTCGGCGTTGTGCTCGTCATCCTCGACCAGGAGGATCCGAGGGGCTGTGGGAGGGGAACCGAGCAAGCTGACTCCGTCGTCCAGATCGGCAATGGCGACGTCCGACCCGGATGTCAGGATATCAAATGTGTTCGCCTTTTGGCACCTTGGCTCTTTTGACATATAAGTTGTTGTCCAGCAAGCTAGCGTGAAAGGCCGTAGATTGCCCGAGTGGCGGAAACAAACGGAAATCGAGCGTAGAAACCTGGCCGCAAAGCTCCGCAAATCCCGTGAAGATGCGGGCCTCAACCAGCGGGATGTCGCGGAACGCCTCGGGATCGGCTCTCATAGCATCATCAGCGAGCTGGAAAACGGACAGCGGCGACTCGACGTGGTCGAGCTGATCGTCCTGGCGAAGCTCTACGGCAAGGACCCTGCCTGGTTCCTGCGCCCCGACCTCGCCCTCGGTGACGGCGGCGCCCTCGAGAGGAAGACCGCCGCCGATCCCGAGTTTTGATGAAAGCGGCGTTAAATCTTCGTAAACTCGTGCGCTAACAGTTTCTGAGCGGGCCGACGCTCCGTTATATCTCATCCACCCGGGGCCGGGGGCCCCGCTGGTGAGAGAGGAGCACTACGATGAAGACCCGGCTCGCGATCGCCCTGGCGATCCTGACCCTTTCCGGCTGCGGCACCCAGGTGTATCGCGCCTCCCATATCAAATCGAACCAGCCCTTCCGCGCGGCCAGCCGCGGCCCCATCGTCGAAGTCCCCGGCGTGCCGGTGGGCGTCCAGCAGAACGTCGCGGGCAAGTACAAGACCTACAAGATCAAGGGCACCGGCACGGTCAAGGCGCTCGACGAGGCGCACCTCGACGTGGCCGCGAAGCTCGGCGCCAAGGTCGGCTTCATCACCATCTCGAAGGAAGTCACCTTCGCGATCACCCGCCGGGGCGACACGGCCTGGCCCTACCAGTTCACGGTGAAGAACGTGTCCGACAAGGAAACCTTCGAGAACAAGGCCCAGATCGTCAGCGCCGCCAACGGCCAGACCACCTTCAAGATGGACGACGGCACCACCTCGCTGATCGCGGCCGACGGCCAGGGCAGCGTGCGCGTCGTCAACGGCGACTTCGACCTGACCTTCGGCAAGGCCGCGGGCCGCGCGCAGATCGGCCCGTCGATCACGAACCCGCCCGGCGATTCGGACTGGTTCGCGAACTAGCACCCGGCGCCCGCTCGCCGCAGGGGAGCGGGCGCCGGCGGACTATCTCAGGGCCTCTTCGTCGGTCGTCGGCGCCGACACCAATGGCGCCTCGCGCTCGATCGCGATCTGGCCCGCGCGGTCGTTCACGTCGACGTCGCGGTGGTCCACGTCCGCGATCCGCTCGCCGTACGCGTCGCGGAAGCGATCGTATTCACCCTTGGGCTTGAAGGTGATCAGGCCCCACAAGCCCCGGCGCGTGAGCTCGCCGTCGCTGTTCGCGTCGAACTTCGCGAGCACGGCGGTGAGCTCGCTGCGTGTGGCCGTGCGGTCGGCGTCGCGGTCCGCGGCGTAGAAGAGGTCGCGCAGGGTGTAGGTGTAAGTGGTGTAGCGGAGCCGCACGAGCCGGCCCTGCTCATCGCGCTCCTCGCGCCGCACGGTCTCCTGGCGCTCGCGCTCGTCGCGGGCGAACCAGCCGGTGGGCGCGAAGTCGATGTCGCTGTCCCGGTTGTGGTCGTAACGCGCGAGCGCGTCGTTCAGCCAGGCGTCGATCACGACGGGCTGGTTGAACACGCCCTGCGCGGTGGCCACGGCCGGCGTCTTGACGCGCGGGGCGGCGGGCGCGTTCGCCGTGGAGCGACCGCAGCCGGCCAGCATTGCGAGGGCGGCGAGGGCGGCGAGCGGGCGGTGCAGGTACATCCAAAGACCCTCGGTTTAAATGAAACTCTATCGATTCTTTACTCTATCATAACCATACCCGCCGTGAAAACCCCCGACGCGCACGCGTCGGGGGGTGCCGGGCGGGCGGCTAGAAGCCGTTCGGGCCGGGCGTGGGCGTCGCCGAGGGGTAGTACGAGGGCACATACGAGGGGAAGTAACTGGGCGGTGGCGTGGTGGGGTACCACGTGGGCGGCGGCGAACCGGCCGGCGACCAGCTCGGCGGCGGCGAGCCCCAGGGGGCGGGCGTGTACGGCGTCACGCAATCCTGCACCATGAGGGTCGTGCCGTTGGGGCCGACGGTCGGGTAGTAGGTCGGCAGGCAACTCGGCCGCGGCTCGCAGGTGGCGAACATGAACGTCTTGCCGTCCGGCCCTGTCGTGGGCCAGGTCCGCTTGACGCAGTCTTCGTCTTCGTCCTCGTCCTCGTCTTCTTCTTCGTCTTCGTCTTCGTCGTTGTCTTCGTTCAGCCAGAAGTCGTAGTGTTCGACAGGCTCGAAGCCATAGAAGACCTGCCAGGCCTCGGCCGTCTCGTCGTCGGTCTCGCCGTAGAACTCGAGCTCGACGCCGGTCGGCACGCCCGAGATGCTGTAGTGCCCGTCGGGGTCGGTGGTGGCCACGGCGCTGAAAGCCTGGTTGCTGTCGTAGCTGTCGACGTACACAGTGGCGCCGCCGACCGGATCGCCGTTGTGGTCGTACAGCGTGCCCTCGACCGTGATGCGCGGGTTGTTCCAGCCGCCCGACGGGTAGGGCTGGGGGGCCCCGCTGCCGGTGGGGTAGGGGGCGGGCGTCGCCGGATAATAGGGGAAGGGCCCGGGCGTCGCGCCGTTGCAGTTCGGGTCGAAGTAGTACGGCGTGGCCCAACCCGGCCGGCCGTTGCGCGTGCCGACCATCTGCCAGCGGTCCGCGTCGAACTTGAGCGTGTATTCGGCCTCTTCGGGCGCCGCGCTGGCGTTGCCGTAGTCGTCGGTGTAGGTGGTGCGGCCGTGCAATTCGATCACGCCGTCGTGGACCGTGCCGTAGGCCTCTTCGCTCCACCACAGGCCGGGGTGGTCCGCCGCGTTCACGTCGTTGTAGCCGCTCGAGCTCGCGCGCACGCTGTCGCCGAATTGGGTGACGTACCAGACGTAGCCGTCGCCGCAACCGATCACCGGGTACTCGGGCGGCGGGCCGTCGCCGCCGACGTACCAGTAGCCCGTGATGTTCGAGTCCTCGACCTCGGCGTCCTCGAAGGCGATCGTCGCGCCGACGCCGCCGGTGGCGCCGAGCTTCACGGACATGCCGACCTCGGTGGTCTTGCCGCCGACCACCTCGAAGGGCTCGTCGCCGCCGCCGATCGCGTTGCCGGCGACGTCGAACGCCTTGACGCGCAGCGCAGCCTGGCCGATCGGCACCTGGTCGTAGAAGAGCGAGGCGATCGGGCCCATCATCTGGGCGCGCGTGAGCGTCTGCGTGCTCGTGAAGCCGCCACCGCTCTCGAGCGTGACCTCCACCCGATCGATGTCCTCGGTCGTCTGCTTGAGCGTGCGGCGCGCCTTGCCGCCGAGGCCCTTGAAGGAGACCTGCACGCGCCCTTGGGCCTTCAGCTTGTCGAGCGTGCTCGCGTCGCCGCTCTTCGGCTTGACCGCCGGATCGGGCTTCTTCTTCGCCGCAGGCTCGGTCTTGCCAGGCAGCGTGGGCGCGGCGCTCTTGCTGGCGGTCGGCACGACCGTGGGGGCGAGGGTGATGCAACCCGCGAGCGTCCAGGTCGTCGCGATCGCGGCGACGGCCGACATGGTGCGTTTACGCGTTCTCATTGGCTCTTCCCGTCTTCCTGCTTGCAGCCCTTCCCCGCGGACGCGGCCAGCGCACCCGGTGCGTTCACCATACCCAGAACGCACGCTTCTTTGCTCGATAGGGAGCGCTAATGGCCCAGCGCGCGCTCGTCCAGGAAGAACCCGCGCCCCACGATCCATGCGAGGCCCTGCGCCTCGCGCTCGAAGCAGGCCGCGAGCGCGTCGGCGACCTGCCAGTCGGCCTCCTCGACGCGCTCGCCCGAGACGGCCACGCCGGCCACGAAGCGCGTGGCGCGCAGGCGCAGGCGCGCCTCCTCGCGGTCCGGGCCCGCGGGCAGGGCATCGATCGCCCGCCTGGCCTCGGCGAGCTCGGCCTTCACGAGCCGCGCGTCCGGGCCGTCGAGCCACTCGAGCTCGACGAACAGCGGCGGCCGATCGGCTCGCCAGACGAAGCCCATCGAGTCCCAATCCAGCGAAGCCGGATCGTCCTCGCCGTATTCCTCGAACAACGCGAGCGTTCGGCCACGCGCGGCGGCGAAGGCCATCAGCGCGGCCGGCGAGGGCGGCGTCGGGCCCGGGCAGAAGATGCGGATCGGATGGGCCATCAGCCCATGATAGCGCGCCCGGCGCTCGTCCGGTATGCTGAGGGCGCCAATCAGGCGAATCGCCTATCAGACGACCGAACGAAGTCTCATTATTCCAGGAGGAACACGCGGAGATGCCTTTCCACCCCACCAAGTCCCTGGCCCTCGGCCTGGCCGCCAGCCTGGCGCTCGGGCTGCCGGCGCTGGCCAACCACCACACCGCCGCGGGCCACGCGTCCAGCAAGGCCGCCATTGGCGCGCGCCTCGTCGTGGACGGCGTCTACGGCCCGCGGACGGCCGAAATCGTGCGCCATTACCAGAAGTCGCATGAGATCAAGGTCGACGGCGTCGCCGGCCCCGAGACGCTCAAGTCGCTGGGCCTCGCCGCGACCCGCACCCTGCGCCCCGGCGCCATGGGCGCGGACGTGCGCGCGTTGCAGAAGGCGTTGAACCAGCACACGCACATCTGGGTCAAGCCGGCCGCGAAGCCGACGCCGAAGCCGACGCCCAAGCCGACGCCGATGGCCACGCCGATGCCGACGCCCATGCCGACCCCCGAGCCCACGCTGGCGCCGACGCCCGCGCCCTGGACGCCCGCCCCGACGGCCGAGCCGACGGCGGAGCCGGCCGTGGAAGCGCCCTGGCGGCCCACCGTCCAGCTGTACGGCGGCGATTGGATGTTCGCCAAAACCGCTGGTCAGTACAACTTCGACTACACCCTCACCAAGCCGCAGTGGTTCGGTGGTGCCGCCCTGTGGGCCGGCGATTGGGGCCTGGCCGGCGAGTACACGATGCTGCCGGACCTCTACAACACCACCACCCAGGTGCTGAAGGCCGGCCCGATGTACGACGGCCAGCTCAAGTGGCGCTGCGGGCACGACCTGAGCACGCTGGGCGTGGGTTACCGCAACCTCCAGGGCACCCACCTCGGCACCGCCAGCTATGGCTTCCACCTGCCGCTCGGCACCGACGTGCTCAAGCTTCGGTTCAACGCGCTGGGCGCGTCGAACTTCGGCGCCGGCTGGATGGCCGACGGCCGGGCGGGCCTGACGCTGGGTCTCGGCCCGGTGGGCATCGAGGGCGGTTACCGCGTGCTCGGGCTCCAGGGCTTCCTGGGCGCGACCCCGAGCGTCTGGACGCACGCCCCCTACGCGACCGTCGGCCTGCAGTTCTAGGCCGCGTCCGCATCCGCTGATCGTCCCCCCGGGCGCCGCTTTGGCGCCCGGGGGGACTTCGTGTAGCCAAACGCTCGCTCGTCGGGTATGCTGTTCGCGCCCTGACCAGGGCAGGCTGATTTCTCGTCATGTGCGTAGCCCCGTTGATCCAGGAGGAACGATGAACCGCCACAAGTTTCCGTTGATTGCCGTGGCGCTCGCCACGGGCCTTTCCGCGGCCGCGCCCGCCCTCGCGATGCCCAAGTCGCATCACATGGCGCCTGCGCACAACATGGCCGCCTGCCGGCTGTGCTACCCGATCCGGGTCGACGGCGACTTCGAGTCGCAGACCGAGTGGGCCGTCCGCCGCTTCCAGGCCGCCAAGGGCCTGCGCGTCGATGGCGTCGCGGGTGCGCGCACGCAGCGCCTGCTGGGCCTCAAGGTCGGTCGCGACTTGAAGCGTGGTGACAAGAGCTACGCCGTCAAGGTCCTGCAGGACGCCCTGAACCGCCACGCGGTGCACTGGGTCGGCAAGCCGAAGCCCAAGGTCAAGCCCATGCCGAAGCCCACGCCGAAGCCCACGCCGATGGCGACGCCCGAGCCCATGTGGACGCCCGCGCCCACGCCGGAGCCCACGATGGAGCCGACGCCGATGGCGACCCCTGAGCCCTGGACGCCGGCGCCCACGATGGAGCCGACCCCCGAGGTGATGGAAGAGCCCTACCGCACCACCATCGAGCTCTTCGGCGGCGACTGGATGCTGCCCATGACGCCCGGCGGCAGCGACTACGACTACCGCTTCGCGCGCCCTGTGCCGATCGGCCTGGGCTCGCTGTGGGCCGGCAGCTGGGGCATCGGTGGCGGCGCCACGATGATTCCCGCCGGCGCGATGTCGGCCGGCTCGGCCGCGACCAACCTCTACGATGCCTCGCTCAAGTGGCGTGGTCCCAAGGGCTACGGCTCGCTGGGCCTCGGCTGGCGCGGTATCGCTCCCACCACGGGCGCGATGCAGAACTATGCGACGGTCAACGCCGGCCTGCGCCTGCCGGTGATCGGCGACACGATCACCCTGAACCTGCTCGGCCTCGGCGGCTACGGCCTCGGCGGCCTCGGCATGTCGGGCCAGGCCACCGGCTGGACCGCGGACGGCTTCGGCGGTCTCGGCCTGCACCTCGGCCCTGTGGGCATCATGGGCGGCTGGCGCTACATGGTCCTCAGCGGCGCCACCGGCCAGCAGACCTGGCAGGGTCCGGCGGCCGGCGTCGGCCTCGGCTTCTAGGCCCGGAATTCTCAACCCGTTCTCAGGGGGGCGCCTGGCGGCATGCCAGGCGCCCCCTGACTTTGGTCAGCATTTAAACGGTCTTTAACACAAGCATCACCGGATCTTTCGCCATAAAAACCTGGAGTGGAGGCGATGAGCATGGCGATTGGGTTTCGGAAGCAAGCGCAACGGACCGCGGCCTGCGCGCTGGCGTTGGCCGCTCTGCTCGCCGGCTGCACCCGCGGCGTGACGCCGACTTCGCCGGTCGCCCGCGCGGGGGGTATCGCGGCGCGCGACGCCGCCAGCGCCGCCGAGCCCTTCCAGCCCGGCTTCCTCTGGGGCGTGGCGACCGCCGGCCACCAGATCGAGGGCGGCGACAAGACCAGCAACTGGGCCGCCTGGGAGCGCGCCGGCAAGGTGGCCCAGCCGATCGGCAAGGCCATCGATTTCTGGAACCGCTACGAGGAAGACCTCGACCTCGCCAAGGGCCTCGGCCTGACGGCCTTCCGCATGAGCCTGGAGTGGGCCAAGATCGAGCCTCAGCCCGGTGTCTTCGATCCCGTCGCGATCCAGCACTACCACGACGTGCTCGATGCCGTGCGGGCCCGCGGGATGGAGCCGGTCGTCACCGTGGTGCACTTCACCTACCCGGCCTGGCTCGACGCGCCCGATCCGCGCGGCCGCACGGGCTGGGAGTCCGAGCGGATGCCCAAGGAGTTCGCGCGCTTCGCCGGCTGGGCGGCGCGCGAGTACGGCAGCAAGATCAAGTGGTGGCTCACGATCAACGAGCCGAACACCTACGCGCTGGTGGGCTACCTGGCTGGCCAGATGCCGCCCGGCAAGACCAACCCGTTCGCCTACTCGGCGGTGATGGGCAACCTGTCGCTGGCGCACAAGCTGGGCTACGACGCGATCCACCTGAGCGATCAGGACGCCCAGGTCAGCATCAACCCGATCATGATCCACCAGCGCCCCAACGATCCGGTCTACAAGCCGGGTCCTGTGCCCGAGGCCGACCCTGCGCTCAAGGTGAGCGGCGGCTTCTACGTCGATGAGACGACCTTCCTCGACCAGTTCATGCCGCCCGTGCTCAAGAACGGCCAGTCGCCGGACCCGGCGGCCAAGCGCTATTGCGACTACACGGCCTTCAACTACTTCTACGCCGTGAAGCCCACCGAGATCTCGACGATCGCGAACTACGGCCGCTGGCCGATCTACCCGGACGGCATCTACCAGGTGGCGAAGAAGCTCCACGCGCGCTACAAGCTGCCGCTGATGGTGACGGAGAACGGCATGCCGACCGTGTCGGACAACCCGCGCGTGGACGGCTGGACCCGCGAGGCCTACCTCGTGAACCACCTGGCCCACCTCAAGCGCGCGCACGCCGAGGGCGTGCCAGTGCTCGGCTACATGCACTGGACGCTGGTCGACAACTACGAGTGGGGCTCGTTCGAGCCGAAGTTCGGCCTGTTCGGCATCGACCGCCGCGACCCCACGATGCGCCGCTTCCGCACCTCGGGCGCCGACGTGTTCGAGGCGATCGTGAAGGGCAACCGCCTCCCCCCCGAGCTCCTCGACCGCTACATCGGCCGCCGCAGCTAGCCCCTGGGACCCGCAAAGCACCCTTCCCCTCTCCGGGTGGGTTCGGGGGCAGCTGTGAATCGCCAGGTGCCTCGCGCGGTTCCCCCTTCGGATGACGGCCGGGGGGTCGGGGACCCGTTCCGCTCGCTGAGTTAGTCGGGGGCCCTGACCGCTATCGCGGTCACCCCGACTCCCAAGGCTCGCTGCACGGGCCCCCTCGCCCCCGGCCTGGTGGACCCGACGCTCGAACCGAACAATAGCATCAGCCGAATCGCGTCAGCACCAGTCGAATTGCGTCAGCACCAGCCGAATTGCGTCTGCCTGGAGCGCTGGCGGCGCTTCGGGGCCCGGCGTCGCGCTCACAAGGGGAGGACCGCGACCCAGCGGCCCCACTTGGTGCCCATGTAGAGGTTGCGGCCCACGGGCGCCACGTTGGCGATCCCGCCCTTCATGCGCCCGGTGCTGTCCTGCAGCACCCGCTTCACGCGCCCGTCCTCGTCGAGCGAGGCCACCACGCCAACGCTGTTCCCGCCCGCCATCCCCGTCAGGAGCCCGTCCGGGAGCCCGGCGACCAGGTTGCGCGCCCACGGGTGCGGGGCGAGGGTGTCAAGGAGGGCGTCGCGGGGCACCAGGGCGATCCAGACGTTGCCGGCGCCGTCGTTCATCAGGCCGTCCGGGATGCCGGGGAGGGGGTGGGGGACGACTTCGGTGGTGCCCGCCTTGGGGCCGTCGAGCCAGACGCGGCTGAGGCGGTAGCGTGACGTCTCGGCGACCAGCAGGGCCTGGCCGCCGTGGGTCAGCGTGACGCCGTTGGGGAAGTACAGGCCGGTGGCCACCGAGCGCGTGGCCCCGGTCCTGGGATCGTAGGCCAGGAGCCGGCCGTCGGGGCGGTTCTCGGCGATCGCCCGGATCGGCCCGGCGCCGGTGGCGTCGAAGCGCGTGGACGATTCCGTGAAGTAAATCGTGCCGTCGGCGGCGATGTCGAGGTCGTTCGCGAAAACGAGCGGCTTGCCGTCGACGGTCGTCACGAGGTCGCGCACCGTGCCGTCAGGCGCCACGGCGATCAGGCCGAGGCCTGAGACGCAGGCGTAGAGCGTGTGATTCGCTCCGAACTTCATGCCGAGCGGGATGCCGCGTACGCGGGCGAAGGGCTGGACCGTGGCCTCGCCCGGGTGACGCTCGACCACCTTCACGATCCGACCATCCGCCAGGCCCGTGACGATCGGGCCCGCGGGATCCGCCGGGTCGACCGCCACGTCTTCGGGCATCTCGAGCAAGCCGTCCGCGACGAGCGTCGCGGCCTCCAGCCCGCGCTCAGGCGTGGCCGCGCCCGCGGCCGGCGGCTCCCAGGCCACGGCGTCGATGCCGCCGGTCGACCAGCAGCCGGCGAGGAGCAGGGGAAGCAGGATGGCGGTGAGGCGGCGCATGGGCTTTGCATACCCGGGCCGACGCGCTCCGACGAGATGTAAAGGAGCGGTTCAAGCAAGATTATCAGGTGGTTAAGCTATAACCACGTATGCTCGCCTCCGTCCGCCCCAACCAGCCACTCGTGCGTCGCCCGCCCACCGGTGCACAGGGCCTGCGCGCGCGGCCGCTCACGCCGGGCACGACCTACACCGGCATCGCGCTGACAGACCTCTCCGCGGCGGTGACCTGGAAGCCGGGCGAGCCCGGGCTCAACGGCACCGAGGCGAACCAGCGGATCACGGCCACCTACCACGCGCTCGACCAGGCGATGGCGCGCTACCTCGGCGAGCCCTCGCTACCGAACTGGATGACGTTCGGCAAGTACGCCTCCCGGCAAGCCGGCGAGCAGATCGTGCGGCTCGAGGAGTTGCTCAAGGTCGCCAAGCGGCTCGACACCGACGCCGCGATCGACACGTTCCAGGATTTCCTGAAGAACCCGGATTTGCTCGGCGAGCAGGGCCTCGCGCTGCTCAAGCTCTCCGGCGATCCGATCGCGTTCCTGCGCAACGGCGCGCGCATCCGCGACGCCCTGGTGATCGGCAACACCGGCGTCTACGTCGACATCGCGCCGGCCTACGACCGCTTCTTGAAGGCCGAGGCGAAGGGCGAAGATGGCGTGGCCGCGCTGCGCGCCGCGGGCTGGGGCAAGGCGCCGCGTGATCCGCAGGGGCTGATCCTGCCGGCTTTCCGGCTCTACCAGCGCGCCACGCGCGCGAAGGCCACGCTCACGCCCGACGCTCGCCGCGCGCTGATCCACCGCGCGAATATGCTGATCGTGAGCCATGAGCAGATGGTGGTGGTGCAGGGGCCGAAGGTCTTCGGCGACGCGGAAGTGGCACGCCTGCTCGGCTCGCTCACGTCGCAGATGAGCGTGACCGACGTGCGCGGCTCGCAGCCGCTGCTGCCGAATGGCGGCAACTGGGCCGACTTCGCCACGCGCATGGGCTACGCCGACGCGGCCGCGGACACGCCGGGCGCCATCCGCATCACCGACCCCGCGGGCGTGGTGCACCACTACGTGCCGAACCCGGACGCGAAGCGGCGGGCCGGCACGATCAGCAGCTACTTCGAAGGCGCGCTCCGCGCGGCGGACGCCCAGGCGATGACCGGCACCGCGCCGGCGCCGCTGCCGGTCTCGTTCGGCGACGGCAGCGACCTGCGCCGCGCCTCGCGGCGCTGGTTCGTGGGCGTGGTCGCGCAGGTGCGCCGCGCGTGGACGGGCCTGGTGATCCGCGGCCTGCGCGCGGCGCTCTGATCAACGGCGTTCCTTGCCCGCCGTGGTGAGGTCATGCCGGGCCGCCCACATGCCCAGGTCCTCGCCCTGCAGGGCGGCCGCCATCAGGTCCGGGAAGAGGTCCGGCGTGCAGGCGAAGGCCGGGATGCCCAGCGCCGCCAGGGCGCCTGCGTGGTGCGCGTCGTAGGAGGGCGCGCCGTCGTCCGAGAGCGCGAGCAGGCAGACCACGCGCACGCCCGACGCCTGCAGCCGGGCGGCGCGCATGATCATCTGCTCGGCGTCGCCGCCCTCGTAGAGGTCCGTGATCAGCACGAGCACCGTGCCCTGCGGACGCGTCACGAGTTGCTCGCAGTAGGCCAGCGCGCGGTTGATGTCGGTGCCGCCGCCGAGCTGGGTGCCGAAGAGCACGTCGACGGGGTCGGCGAGCTGGTCGGTGAGGTCGGCGATCGCCGTGTCGAAGACCACGAGCCGCGTGCGCAGCGCCGGCAGCGAGGCCAGCACCGCGGCGAAGATCCCGCTGTAGACCACCGATGGCGCCATCGAGCCGCTCTGGTCCACGCACAGCACCACGTCGCGCATGCCGGCCCGGGCCCGCCGGAGGCCCACCAGGCGCTCGGGCACGACGGTGCGCCGCGCGCGGTCGTAGGTCTTCAAGTTCTTGCGGATCGTGCGGTGCCAGTCGATGTCCTGCGGGCGCGGGCGGCTCGTGCGCGAGGCACGGGCCAGCGCGCCGCGCACGGCCTGGACCGTGCGGGCGCGCAGGCGCCGCTCGAGGTCCGCGACGACCCGGCGCACCACCTTGCGCGCGCTTTCCTTGGCCTTCGCGGGCATCACGCGGCCGAGCGAGACCAGGGTCGCGACCAGGTGGACGTCGGGCTCGAGCGCCTCGAGCAGCTCCGGCTCGAGCAGCAGCTGGCGCAATTGCAGGCGCTCCAGCGCGTCTTTTTGCAGCACCTGCACGACCGGCGTCGGGAAGTATTCGCGGATGTCGCCCAGCCAGCGGGCCACCCGCGGCGCACTCGCGCCGAGGCCGGCGCTGCGCGCCTTCGGATCGTCGCCCTCGCCGCGGCCGTCCGCCCGGCCGTCGTCAGGGCCGCCGCCGTACAGCGCGGCGAGCGCGCGGTCGATCGCCGCGAGCCGGTCGTCGAGGCCGCACGCGGGGTCCGGGCCGCCCAGCACCAGGCGCCAGCGCGTCAGCCGTTCGATCGCCATGCGGGGTTCCCTCCCATCACGTGGATGATCACCGGCACCACCTCGGCCGTGCGGTCGGCGTCGAGGTCGTCGTCCGCGGCCACGGCCGCGTGGGCTGCGCCGCCGGTCGGCAGCGCGCGCACCTTGTCCGTCATGGCCCGCCGTTCGGCGCCGTCGAAGCGCGCGAAGGCGCGGCGCAACAGCGGCAGCGCCAGCATGAAATCGTCGTCCGGCAGGCCCTGGAGCCAGCGGTCCAGCGCGCGCCAGACGCCCTCGAGTTGGAGCAGCACGGTCGCCGCGCCGCCCACCAGGCCTTCGATCCAGGCGGCCGCAGTCATTGTGCCTGAGGCCCCGGCATAGCCGGGGATAGGGGGCCCCAGGCAGGCCGGGCCGAGCGCCAGCCCGACCCGGCGGGCGAGCTCGTCGGCGGCGAGCGTGCCGCGATCGGCGAGCAGGCGCAGCGCCGCGCCGCGCACCCGGCCGTGCACCGCCTGGCCGTCGGCCAGCGCGAGCAAGGCCTGCTCCCAGGCGGGCGTGACGTCGTCGAGGCGGAGCAGCGCGAGCGCGTCCGCCACCAGGCCCAGCCGCCGATCCATCGCCTGGGCGGCCTCGTCGTCGAGCGAGGCGCAGGCCCCCGGCAGGCCCACCGCCACGCGCTCGGCGAGGCCGCGCGCGATCGGCAGCACCTGGGCGGCCGAGGTGCCGCGGACGTCGCCGTAGCGCACCACGCGCGCCAGCGGCGGCAGGCCCTCCATCATCGCGCCGACGTCGGGCGTGAGCGCGGCGGCGTCGGCGATGCGCGCGAGCAGCGCCGGCAGCGCCTCGGGCAGGCCCGCGAGCACGGCCGCGTCGAGCAGCGCCGTCAGCTGCGGGAACGGCGCGACCTGGGCCTCCTGGCGGATCCAGGCGCGCGCGGCGTCGGCGATCGTCAGGCCGAGCGCGCTCTTCGCAATCAGGTCGAGTTCGAACTCGGGCGCCCAGACGAGCTCCCAGTCCTCGTGGAAGGTGCCCGTCGCGCCGCGCCGCGGCGCGATCCGCCCCCACGGCACGCCCAGCAGGCGGAGCCTGTGCAGCAGGGCGCTGCGCTCGCGGTCCGTGGGCTCGCGCAGATCGAGCGCGAGGGTGCGCTGCGTGGGCTCGGGCTTGAGCCGCAGGCGCTTTTGCTGGGCCTGGAGGTCGCGCGCAAGCGGCGCGAGCGGGATCGTGTCGGGCACCGCGCCGGTGGCGTCGCCCACCTCGAGCCGTTCCCGCACCACCGCGAGCCGCTCGGGCCTTCCGCCGCAGAGCACCGCTTCGATCGCTTCCATCAGCGCGTCGAGGCCCACCGACGGCCGGCCGCGCACGGCGGCGATGGCCTCCGCCAGCCGCACCGCCTCGACCACGCTCGCAGGCGACGCGTCGAGCCCCTCGGCGCGCAGCAGGCGCGCGGCGCTCGCGACCCAGCGCACGGCGGCCTGCGCCGGCGAGTGCCAGAGGTGGTCGTACCAGCCGGGCGACTTCACGCCGGCGCCGTAGCCGCTCGCGCGCGCGAGCCGCGCGTGGGACCAGGGGATCCAGGTCGCGCTCGTCGCGCAGACGGGCTGATCCGCGAGCAGGGCCGCGTCGCGCGCCGATTCGGCGGGCTCGGCCGTCAACGCGTCGCTCAGGGCCGGCGCGTGCCAGGCGCCGCAGACCACCGCCGCGCGGCGGTAGCCGGCCTTGGCCGCGGCGCGGATCGCCTGGCGCATGTGGGCCTCGCGGCAGCGCTCGTGCGGCGGATCGTCGGGGAACGCGCGGCGCAGCGCGGCCATCGCTTCGGCGATCGCCTCGAACATCGCCGTCGCGTCCTGGCGCTGCTCGACCTGTTGCTCCCACCAGAGCTCGGGATCGTCGTGGCCGGCGGCCTCGGCGAGGGCGCCGATCGGGTCGATGCGGGCCCATTGGGGCAGGTCTGCCTCGCTGTCCGGCACCCTTTCGCCGTCCTCTCCCTCTCCGGCCGCCCCACGAACCCGCCCCGGGAGAGGGGCAGGGAAGCCATGGGGCAGGTCGATCAGGCGGGCCGGCACGCCGTTCGCGGCCGCCCAGCGCAGGGCGTTCCACTCAGGGCTGAAGGCCGCGAACGGGTAGAACGCGGCGCGCTCGGGCGCGTCCGGCTGGTAGACCAGCAGCGCCACGGGCGGCTGGAAGCCCTCCGTGGCGAGGGCGGCCAGCGCCGCTTGCCCGTCGGCCGGGCCCTCGACCAGCAGGACGTCGGGACGCATCGCCTCGAGCGCCGCGAGCACGGCGCGCGCGCAGCCCGGGCCGTGGTGCCGGATCCCGAGGATCGTGAGCTCGCAGGCGACCACCGGCGGCATCGCTAGACCGCGGCCTTGCAGGCGCGGTAGAGGTCCTTCCAGCTCTCGCGCTCCTTGACGACCGTTTGCAGGTATTCGAGCCAGGCCACGCGATCCTGCACGGGGTCCTTCACGACGGCGCCGACCAGGCCGGCCGCGAGGTCCGCGGCCGTGAGCGCGCCGTCGCCGAAGTAGCCCGCCATCGCGAGGCCGTGGCCGACCACGCTGATCGCCTCGGCCACGCTCAGCGTGCCGCTCGGGCTCTTCACCTTCTGGCGCCCGTCGGCGGTCACGCCTTCACGCAGCTCGCGGAAGATCGTGACCACCCGCCGGATCTCCTCGAGGGCCGGCTGCTCGGCCGGCAGCTCGAGCGCGCGGCCGAGCTCGGCGACGCGGTGGACCACGATCGCCACCTCGTCTTCGAGCGAGTCCGGCACCGGCAGCACGACCGCGTTGAAGCGGCGCGTGAGCGCGCTGGAGAGCTCGTTGACGCCACGATCGCGGTCGTTGGCGGTGGCGATCACGTTGAAGCCCTTGCGGGCCTGGACCACGATGTCGAGCTCGGGCACGGGCAGGGCCTTCTCGGAGAGGATCGTGATCAGCGCGTCCTGCACCTCGCTCGGCATGCGCGTGAGCTCCTCGACGCGCACCAGCTGGCCCGCGCGCATGGCGCGCATCACGGGGCTCGCGACCAGCGCCGCCTCCGAGGGGCCTTCGGCCAGCAGCCGCGCGTAGTTCCAGCCATAGCGCAGCGCCGCCTCGTCGGTGCCGGCGGTGCCCTGCACGACCAGCGTGGAGTCGCCCGTGATCGCGGCCGCGAGGTGTTCGCCGACCCAGCTCTTGGCGGTGCCCGGCGAGCCGAGCAGGAGCAGCGCGCGGTCGGTGGCGAGGGTGGCGATCGCGATCTCGATCAGCCGGGCGCTGCCGAAGTACTTGGGGCTCACCACGCTGCCGTCCGCCAGCGTGCCGCCGAGCAGGTAGGTGCGCACGGCCGCGGGCGACAGGCGCCAGTTCGGCGGGCGCGCGCCGTCGTCGTTCGCGACGAGGGCCGTGAGCTCGGCTTCGTACTGCTGCTCCGCGCGGCGGCGCAGCACGTCACCGTCGGGGCCGGCGCCGCGGGGCAGGGCGGCGGCCCGGGGCTTCTTGTCGGTCGTCATAGTATCCCTCCAAGGAGACTGTCGGCATTAGCCGGCAGAGGAATTGGAGCGCGGTCGCCAGCGCGCGATGTGCCTGCGACCGCTACCCCTTGCTCAATCGATGATTCCATGCGAACATATGTTCGATGATGCGGACGATTCGCTTGAAGTTGAAGCCAATGATGGAGCAGCGACAGGCGCTGCTGGAAACCATCCGGCAGCAGACCGCCTGCTTCAACGCGGTGACTGACTACGGCTGGGACCAGGCGATAACAAACGGCGTCACGTTGCATCGGCTGACCTATCACGGATTGCGCGAGCGCTTCCCGACGCTGCCCGCGCAGCTCGTATGCTCGTCTCGGGTGCGAGCGACCGAGGCGCTCAGGTCCGCCAGGGCATGCCAAAAACAGGGTCGGAAGGTGTCCCAGCCGCGTGCCCGCTGCCTGCCCATCCGCTACGATGCCCGCAGCTACCGGCCTTGTGTCGAAGAAGGCGTGTTCAAGCTCGCCTCCGTCGCCGGACGTCTCGCAGTTCCTTTCAGTGTCACCCCTCATGCCAGAGCCTTGCTCGACCAGGTGATCGGCTTCGACAGCGCCGACCTGATCCTGTCGGAGGGCAAGCTTTGGCTGCACGTCGTCGTCACGATTCCGACCCCCGATGTCCAGCCAACCGATGAGGCGGTCGGCGTCGATCTCGGCCTCAACCGGCCGGCCGTCACTTCTCAAAACCAATTCTTTGGAAAACGCCGGTGGAAGGCCATCGAGCGTCGGTACTTCCGATTGCGTCGCAAGCTCCAGGCCAAAGGCACCCGCTCCGCCCGTCGGCACCTGCGCCGCCTGCGGCGGAAGGTCGAGCGTTTCAGGCGGGACTGCGACCACGTACTCTCCAAGCGCATCGTTCAATCCGTGAGACCCGGCGCTACCATCGTCGTGGAGCATCTTAAGGACATCCGGCAACGCACCAAGCAGCGTGGCCGCCCCGCCAGGCGCCGGATGCACGCTTGGAGCTTCGCGCAGCTGCGCGGGTTCCTGGAATACAAGGCCGAGCAGCACGGCTGCCGGGTGGTGGCGATCGATCCCCGCCATACCAGCCAGCGTTGCTCGCGTTGCGGTTGCGTCGACCGTCGCAACCGCAAGTCGCAGGCCCGGTTCGTATGCCGGGGGTGCGGCCTCGAGTTGAACGCAGATCTGAACGCTGCGCGGAACGTGGCCTGGAAGCACCTTGCCAGCGTCGGCATGCCTGATGTTGGCGGGCTGATTGTCAACCAGCCTATCGTGTCGGGGAAGCATCTAAACTTCTCCAGGCACAAGCCGCTCACTTCTGTGAGCGGTAGTTGACGGCACGATTTCCTCCACGAGGCGCCGCCGCAGCGCCAACAGGCGGCGCAGGCGGTCGAGGGACTGGGCGAGGGGACGGACCTCCGGGCGGTCCGGGTCGGGAACTTGGGGGATGCGGGCCTCGCAGGCCGGGTCGAGCCCGAGCGCTGCGGGGCCCGCCGCCGCGAGCCAGGGATCGCGGTAGGACTGGTATTTGGCGGGCAACGTCGCCACATGGCGCGTGAGCCCGCCGAGGAAGGCCTCGGCGACGGCCGGCTCCCAGGGGCTCGGCAGATCCGCCAGCTGGTGGGCGTAGCGGCCGGCTTCGCCGCGGGTCAGCTCGCCGAGCGCCAGGGCCGCGCGCCGGCCGGCCGGCAGCTGCGGCACCAGCGCGTTGAAGAGCCCGAAGACCTGGTAGGGCGTCTCGTTCGCGTTACGCCCGTTCGCGAAGCGGCCCGCGAGTTGGTCGTGGATCGCCTCGACCCAGGCCGGCGCGCCCTGCTCGAGCGCCGCGAGCCCGAGGCCGCCCAGCGCGTGCACGCCCCACTCGCCATGGTCGATCGCGCGCGCCACGGCCGCGGGCGCCCCATACCGGCGCTCCCAGTGGGGCAGCGGCACGAGGCCGAGCAGCTGGTGCAGCCACCAGGCGCGCGGGCCGATGCCGGCGGGCGGCTTCGGCTCGATGCCGTCGCGCGCCCAGTCGTCGGGCAACGCCTCGGGCGGCTGCGCGTCGAGCCCGCGCGCGAGATCGCCGCGCACCACCGCATCGGCCCGGGCGGCCATGCGCGCGGCGAGCGCGCTGCCCGGCAGGCGCACCAGCAGGTGGGCGGCGGCCTGGCGCACGCTCGGGGCGCGGTCAGCGAGCCCACGCGCGAGCACCGGCTCGTCATCGGCCGAGAGCCCGCGGGCGAGCGCCTGCAAGTAGAGCGCACGCTGCTCGGCCTTGTCGCCGCTCGCGCCGGCCAGCCAGGCGCGGGCCTCGGCCGGGTCGCGCGCGCGCATCGCCATGAGCGCGTCGAGCCGCTCGGACGACGTGCCATCCTCCCAGGCCAGGCGCAGGGCCTCCGCGGCCGCCGCGCCCGTCGCGCGCGCCCAGGCCCAGTCGGTGCGAAAGGCCGCGAGCCAGGCGCCGCGCGTGCCGATCAGCGGCCCGAGCGCTTCGCGCAGCGCGGCGTCGCCGACGTCGAGCGCGTCAGGCAGCAGCCCGTGCGGCAGGCGCAGGCCGCGGGCGCGCATGAGCGCGAGCGCCTCGAGCGCCACCGGGCGCGTCTCGCCCTCGCGGGCGAGCGCGAGCACGTAGGCCGCCACGCCCGCGGCGCAAGGCGCGAGCGCCTCGGGGCCGGCCGCCGCCACCGGGGCGACG
>JAKFEW010000094.1:0-38822 GCA_036675505.1 Candidatus Sericytochromatia bacterium | reverse complement strand
CGGCCGCGGCCGGGGCGACGAAGGCGCGCCGGAGATGGTCGGGAGCGGCGCGAGCGACGCCGGGGCCTGGGTGGCCGCCCCGCGCCGGGGCGCGAGCACCGATTCGGTCCCCCCGGCGCCGGGCGGCGGGGCGCAGGCGAGCGCGGCCACGCCGAGGATCAGGGCGATCGTCGACCCGATCGGGCGGCGCATGTCGCGGGGCCCGGCGCCTGGCGCTACTGCCGGCCGCCGACCACGATCTCGCTGACCTTGATCGCCGGCTGCCCCACGTTCGTCGGGATCGTGCCCGAGATCGAGCCACAGCGGCCCGCGGCCATCGAGAAGTTGTCGCCGACCATCACGATCTTCTGGAGGATGTCCCCGCCATTGCCGATCAGCGTGGCGCCGCGCACAGGCTCCGCGATCTTGCCGTCGCGGATCATGTAGCCTTCGAGCACCACGAAGTTGAAGTCGCCCGTGCCCGGCGAGACCGAGCCGCCGCCCATCTTCTTGGCATACAGGCCGTAGGGCACCGAGGCGATCATCGCCTCGACCTTGTCCTGGCCCGCGGCGATGAAGGTGTTGCGCATGCGGCTCGTGGGCGCGAAGCGGTAGCTCTGGCGCCGGCCGGAGCCCGTGCGCTGGTAGCCCGTCTTGCGCTCGCCGACGCGGTCGACCATGTAGCTCTTGAGGATCCCGTTCTCGATCAGCACGGTGCGCTGGGTCGGGTGGCCCTCGTCATCGATGGCGAGCGAGCCCCATTCGCCCGGCATCGTGCCGTCGTCGACCGCCGTGACGCTCGGGTGGGCGATCTGCTCGCCGAGCTTGCCCGCGAAGATGCTCGCGCCCTTGGCGACCGAGGTGGTCTCGAGCAGGTGGCCACAGGCCTCGTGGAAGATCACGCCGCCGAAGCCGCTCTCGATCACCACGGGCATCTTGCCCGAGGGCGCGTAGCCCGCGTGCAGCATCGTGATGGCCGTCTGCGCGGCGGACCGCGCGAGCGCCTCGATGTCCTGCTCCTCGATGAACTCCCAGCCCGCCAGCGCGCCAGGGGTTTCGCGGCCGGACTGCTTCTCGCCCTTGGCGCTCGCGATCGCGTTGATCATGATCCGGATGTAGGGCCGATCCTCGGAGAGCCACAGGCCCTCGGAGTTCGCGATGAAGACGCGCTGGAACTCCTCGGCCACCGCCACGTCGACCTGCGTGATCTCGGCGGAGTGGGCCCGGGCGGCCTTGTCGGCCTTCTGCAGCACGGCCACCTTGGCCTGCTTGCTCACGTCGTCAGGGTGGATCCGCAGGGTGTGCATCGCGTGGCAGACCGGCTGCTGCCAGGCCGCGCGCGGGTGGCGGCCCTCGGCGGCCTTGGCCTTGGCGACCTGGTCGGCCACGGTGAGCAGGCCTTCGAGGCTGAGGTCGCTGGTGTAGGCGTAGATCGCCTCGTGGCCGTAGAGCACGCGCACGCCGGCGCCGTAGTCCTGGCCGGAGAGGCACTCCTTCACCTTGCTGTCGAGCACCTGGATCGAGCCGTAGGTCTTGTCCTCGGCGAAGATCTCGGCGAAGTCCGCGCCGTTGCTCAGGGCGCGGTCGAGCACCTGCTCGACGAGGCTCTGGTCGAGCTCGAAGAACTTGCGCTGGGTCATCTGCTTCATGGCGGCCTCCGGCGATTTCGGACGAGAACGGTCTTGATTCATCATCATACCACCTGCCCCGAACGCTGCCGATCGCCCGGCGCGGCGGGGTACGTACCCGGCATGACCGTCGCCCGCTCGATCACCCCGTCCCAGCTCTTCGACTTCCTCCTCCAGGTCGCCCCCGTCCGCCCCGTGTTCATCTGGGGCCCGCCCGGCATCGGCAAGTCCGCGCTGGTGCGCCAGTTCGCGGACGCCGTCGGCCTGCCCTGCGTGTCGCTGCTCGGCAGCCAGCTCGCGCCCGAGGACCTCATCGGCGTGCCGCAGATCGTGGACGGCAAGAGCCGCTTCTGCCCGCCCACCGTCATCGCCCGCGACGAACCTTACGTCCTGTTCCTCGACGAGCTGAACGCGAGCTCGCACGAGGTCCAGAAGGCCTTTTACAGCCTGATCCTCGAGCGCCGCGTGGGCGAGTTCCAGCTGGCGCCGGGCTCGGTGATCGTGGGCGCCGGCAACCGCGCGCAGGACGCCGCGATCGTGCGGCCGATGTCGTCGGCGCTGATGAACCGGCTGGTCCACGTGCAGCTCAAGGCCTCGCCGCGCGAGTGGCTCGACTGGGCGGGCACGGTCGGCATCCACCCGCTGGTGGTCGAATACATCGCGCTGCGGCCGGACCACCTCTGGAGCCAGCCACCCAAGCACGAGGAGCCGTTCTCCACGCCGCGCGCCTGGCACATGCTGAGCGACGCGCTGCACGAGTACGGTGCCAGGCTCACCGACGATTGGCTCGAGGTGCTGGCCTACGGCTGCCTCACGCCGGCCCACGCCGGCCAGTTCAAGGCCTTCGTGAAGCAGGTGCGCAGCAAGTACAAGCTGGCTTCGATCCTCAAGGGCGATGCCGGCTGGCCCACGGCGCCCGATGAGCGCGACGTGTTGTACTTCCTGGCCCAGAGCTTCCGCGGCCAGCTCGTGAAGGAGCTGCCCGCCGAGCGCAGCGCCGTGACGGCCGGGCACAAGGAGCTCGCCCACCGCGCGAAGGCCCTGCTCAAGGACCTCACCGCCACCAGCCTCGAGATCGCGCAGATGGTCGTGGCCGAGGGCGAGGACGGCTCGCGCCTGCCTGGCTGGCTGCTGGTCGAGGTCGTGCGCGACCTGCCGCGGCTGGTCGAGCGCAAAGAAGCGGGCGTCTAGGCCGGCGATGGGCAAGAAGGGGCAGCCCCGCGATCCGGCCGAGGAGGCCTTCCAGGCCGGCTGCGCGATCGTGCGCGGCCACCCGCTGCTCGGCGCGCTCTACGGGGCCTGCTCGGTGCTGCGCGACAAGCGCTTCCCGCTCGCGGGCGACGCCTGGGCGACGGTGGACCGGCGCGGCGTGATCGTGGCACACCCCACGCGCCGCGCCACGCCCGAGGAGTGGGCCTACGTGATCGCGCACCTGCTGCTGCACCTCGGCTTCGGGCACTTCGACCCGGCCGGGCGCGAGGGCACCGAGTGGAACGCGGCCTGCTGCGCCTACGTCGCGCGGTTCCTCGGGTCGCTGAAAATCGGGCGGCCGCCGGCGGACGTCGACGGCAGCCCGGCGATCGCCGCCCAGAGCGAGGACAAGCTCTACGCCACCATGCTCGAGCAGGGCATCCCGGCCGCGCTGCACAGCGTGGGCATGGCCGGGACGCGGCGCGACATGGTGGCGGACGTGCCCTTCCGCGTCTGGAGCGGCCGCGCGGAGACCTGGCAGGACCTGCTCGGCTATGGCTTGACCCAGGCGGTCACGGCGGCCGTCGAGGCCGCGGCGGGCGCCGCCCCGCGCCCGTATGGCGACGAGAAGCTGAGCCTCACCGCGCGCCGGGCCCGCGACTGGGTGGTCGCGAGCTACCCGCTGCTCGGCGGCCTCGCGGCCGGCTTCACGTACATCGAGGATCCTGTGCTCTGCCAGCACCTCGACGTCCAGGTCGCCGCGGTGAGCCCCGAGGCCCGCGAGATTTACCTCAACCCGGCGGCCAGCCTCAGCGAGCCCGAGTACCGCTTCGTGATCGCCCACGAGCTGCTGCACGCCGGCCTGCGCCACGACGCGCGCCGCCAGGGCCGCGACCCCTATCTCTGGAACGTGGCCTGCGACTACGTGATCAACGCCTGGCTCGTGCAAATGGGCGTAGGCGTCATGCCGGCGGTGGGCGCGCTCTACGACCCGGAGCTCGCAGCCGAGTCGGCCGAGTCGCTCTACGACCTCATCACCGGCGATCTCAGGACGCTCCGCAAGCTCGCGACCTTCGCCGGGCGCGGCGTCGGCGACATCCTCGACCCGCGGCCGGGCTGGTGGGCGCGCGGCGAGGGCCTCGAGCTCGACGAGTTCTACCGGCGGGCGCTGGGCCAGGGCCTGGCCTACCACCAGGGCGCCGGGCGCGGCCTCGTGCCCGCGGGCCTCGTCGAGGAGATCCGCGCCCTCGACATGCGCCCGATCCCCTGGGACGTGGCGCTGGCGCGCTGGTTCGACCGCTTCTTCCCGCCGCCCGAGCGCCGGCGCACCTTCGCGCGGCCGAGCCGGCGTCAGGCGGCCGTGCCGGACATCCCGCTCGCGCGCTGGGTGCCGCCCAGCGAGGAGGCGATCGCCGGCCGCACCTTCGGCGTGCTGCTCGACACCAGCGGCTCGATGGACCGCTCCACGCTCGCGAAGGGCCTCGGCGCGATCGCCGCCTACGCCCTCGCCCGCGAGGTGCCGGCCGCGCGCGTGGTCTTCTGCGACGCCCACCCCTACGACCAGGGCTACATGCCGCCCGAGGCGATCATGGACCGCGTGCGCGTGCGCGGCCGCGGCGGGACGGTGCTGCAGCCCGGCGTCGACCTGCTCGAGCGCGCGAAGGACTTCCCGCCGGACGGCCCGCTCCTGATCATCACCGACGGCGCCTGCGATCGGCTCAGCGTGCGGCGCGAGCACGCCTACCTGCTGCCTGGCGGGGCCACCTTGCCCTTCCCGCCCCGCGGCCCGGTCTTCCGGATCGCGCGCTGAGCCCCCCGGGGTCGCCCGCCGGCGGGCCAGGGGACAGCCGGGGCGGCGTGCTGTAAGATCGGCGTATGGAACGCATCTGGCTGGGTCTCGGGGCCGCGAGCGCGGCGATGGCGGTGGCGTGCGGGGCCTTCGGCGCCCACGCCCTGAAAGGCCGCGTGGCGGCCGGCCTGCTCGCGCCGGAGCGCCTCGACGCCTGGCACACGGCCGCGCAGTACCAGATGTGGCATGCGCTCGCGCTGATCATGGTCGCGGTGGCCATGCACGCGGGCCTGCTGCCCCCGGGCCGCGCGCTGCCGCTCGGGCTGCTCGCGGGCACCGTGCTCTTCTCGGGCAGCCTCTACACCCTGGTGCTGACCGGCGTCGGCGCCTTCGGCGCGATCACCCCGCTGGGCGGGTTGACCTGGCTCGCCACCTGGATCGGCCTGGCGGTGATCGCTTTCCGGCAGGCGCCCTGACCGTCACCGGCTCAATCACAATGCGAGCAAGCGGCGAAGCCGGGCGTCGACCTCGGCCATGATCGCGCGGTCGGCTTGCCCGATTGGCCGCGCATCGAGGCGTTCGACGCTGACCGTGCGGAGGTGCTCGCACATCACCGTCCCATCCCGCTCACAGCCAGTGACGGCGGCAGGCGCCGCGACATGCGAGGGCACTTTCGGCGCCTGCCCCGTCATGATCGCGACCATCACCAGGCCAGAGCGGCCTCGGTTCAGGCCGTCGCTCGAGACGACGAGCGCCGGGCGGCGGCCATTTTGCTCCCGCCCGGCGACGGGCGCGAAGTCGCACCACCAGATGCTGCCCCGGGTGATGGGTGCGACCGGCGGCATCAGACCGGAATGCCCGCGAGACCATCCGCGAGCGAGCCGTCGGCGTCCGTCATATCGGCCCTGATCGCATCACCGTGTCGCTCGTACCCGGCGTCCATGCCAGCCCAAAACAACCGCTCTTCGTACGCCGCCAGGGCTTCGTCCAACAGCGCGACCTTGCTCTTGCCCGTCACCTTCGCCAGGTGCTCCAGCGCGGCGAAGGCAGCCTGGGAGATCCGCACGGACGGCGACTTCTCCTTCTCGACGGCCATGAAACACCTCCTGCCTCGTCATCAGGCCCAGTAACGACATTGTACCCGATGATGAACCACAGATTTGCTGACAATTCTGTGTACAGAAGCGAAGGTTGCCTCGCTCGCCCCAGAGGATGCCCTGACTCACCGGATCGTGAACAGGTACTCCGCCTGGCGGGTGTCCTCGCCGCTGCTCAGCACGCACGTCACGCGAACCCGCTGGCCCGGCGTGCCGTCCGCGGTCCACTGCACGACGTGGCTGCTGAACGACGACAGCGATCCCCCCGTGGCCGACCAGCTGTAGCTCAGGCCGCTCGCCGGCAGGTTGGTGTCGACCCAGAGCGACAGCGTCTCGCCCACGCTCACCGAGGTCTTGGCCGGGTCCACGTTGGTCCGGATGCTGCCGAACTTGCCGCCCGACAGCGTGGGCGGCCCGCCGAGCGACGCCACGTCCAGCGGGCAGCCGCCCAGGGGGACGGTCAGGATGAGGCCCGCGAGGACGGCGAGGGCGAAGCGAGGACGACGCATGGAAAGGACCTCCGAACGACGTATGTTATGCCCATGCAAGCCTGGCTGGCAACCGAGGCGGCTGCGATCGGGTCAGCTTGCGGTTAAGCCGGGCTTATGATAGGCTGAACAGCTGCCACCCGATGCCTCACCGGCGCGGGCGGCGCAGCGGGACGCCAGCCGGCGTCCCTGTCACGTCCCTGCCCCCCTCGCGGGGGTCATCGCCACGATGTCCGGAGGGAACCTAAATGGTTCGCGACTACGAAACTATGTACATCATCAAGCCGACGCTTGATGAAGAGGCGATCGACGTCGTCACCAAGCGCGTCGACGACCAGATCACCAGCCTGGGCACGCTCGAGAAGACCGAAAAGCGTGGCCGGAAGCGCCTGGCCTACGAAGTCAAGGACTTCAAGGACGGCTTCTACGTTCTGACGAACTTCAAGGCGGAGCCGAAGAACATCGCGGAGCTCGAGCGTCTGTTCAAGCTCAACGACGACGTCATCCGTCACCTCATCGTTCGTCCCGAAGAAGAGTAATTCCGCCGCGCCCTGCGCGCAGCCGGAATCGTCTCACGTAGGAGTTTTCCTGACATGGGCATCAACCACATCACGCTCATGGGCGTCATCGACCGCGGCCCGGAGTTCCGGATGACCCAATCCGGCATTCCCAACGCGTCCTTCACCGTCGCCGTCACCCGGCCGGCCCGTCAAGACGGCCAGCCCGACATCACGGACTACGTCCGGGTCGTCGCGTGGCGGAACCTCGCGGAGCGCGTCCGGGACGCCGTCCAGAAGGACGAGCTCGTCGTCGTCGAGGGTCGGCTCACGACCCGGTCTTACGAGACCAGCGACGGCCAGCGCCGCAAAACGGTTGAAGTCGAGGCCAGCGCCGTCACGCCCGTGAAGGGCGCCGGTGGGGGCGCGCCTGCTCGTCCGCGGACGAGCGAGGAGCCGGAAGGTCCTGTGTACGACGACGATTTCGGGGATCTGGAAGAGGTCTCGCCGCCGCAAGCCGCGGCGAAGGCCCCCGCCAGGCGCGCAGCGCCCCCGCCGAAGGCCGCGGCCCCCGCCGCGGACTTCGATGACGAGATCCCCTTCTAAAACGGGCCCAGGCCCTGTTGATTCTGAGAGGTAATGATTATGGCCCCCAAGGGTGGTGGTGGTAAGAGCGGCGGTCGCATGAAGCGCCGCAAGGTCTGCACGTTCTGCGTCGACAAGGTCGTCTTGATCGACTACAAGGACACCGTGCGCCTGAAGAAGTACATCTCCGAGCGCGGCAAAATCCTGCCGCGCCGCGTCACCGGCAACTGCGCCAAGCACCAGCGTGGCCTTTCGGACGCGATCAAGCGCGCCCGCGAGATCGCCCTGATGGCGTACGTGATCGAGTGATTCTGACCGTCCTCCCCGTCCGGGGAGGACGTTTCGGTTAAACAACACGGCAACGGGGGGAATAGGGTAGTGACGTACAAGCGTCCCTCCTGCCCCCCGTCGCCCTGAACTCCCATCGCCACGGCATCTCCACCGGAGGTCTCCTGCATGAACCTCGCCACGCTCGAACAAGTCATCAAGGACGCCGAGTCGGCCCTCGCAAAGGCCACCGACCTCGCGGCCCTCGACGCCTGGCACATCAAGTACTTCGGCAAAGAGAAGGGCGAGATCCAGGAGCTGCTGCGCCACATCCCGCAGCTGCCGCCGGCCGAGCGCGGCACGGTCGGCAAGGCGATCAACCAGGGCAAGCTGGCGCTCGAGGCGGCCTACAACGCCCGCCACCAGGCGATGGCCAGCGAAGCGCTCGACGCCCAGCTCGCCACCGAGCGGATCGACGTGACGCTGCCTTCGCGCCGCACCACGGCCGGGCACGCGCACCCGGTCCTCGCGATCAAGCAGGAGCTGATCGAGATCTTCTCGCACTACGGCTTCGCGGTGGCCGAGGGCCCCGAGATCGAGGACGACTGGCACAACTTCACGGCGCTCAACACGCCGGCCGACCACCCCGCGCGCGACGCCCAGGACACCTTCTATCTTCGCCCTTCAGCGGCAGGCGCTCCGGGCGGCATGCTGCTGCGCACCCACACCTCCTCGGTGCAGATCCGCGCGATGCAGAAGCAGAAGCCGCCGCTGCGGCTGATCATGCCGGGCCGCGTCTACCGCCGCGACGAGGTCACCAAGCGCCACTACCCGATCTTCCACCAGCTCGAGGGCCTGATGGTGGAGCCGGGCACCCACATGGGCCACGTCAAGGGCCTGCTGACCGGCATGCTCCACGCGCTGTTCGGCAAGCAGCTGCAGATGCGCCTGCGCCCCAGCTTCTTCCCCTTCACCGAGCCGTCGGCCGAGTACGACGTGCAGTGCCCGTTCTGCAACTTCGAAGGCTGCGGCACCTGCTCGTATTCAGGCTGGATCGAGCTCGGTGGCTGCGGCATGGTGGATCCCAACGTGCTCAAGGCGGTCGGCTACGACCCCGAGCAGGTCACCGGCCTCGCGTTCGGCTTCGGCATCGACCGCGTCGCGATGATCCGCTACGGCTTCAACGACATCCGCCACCTGTGGGAGAACGACGCCCGGTTTTTGCAACAGTTTTGAGATTTGAGTATTGAGATTTGAGTTGGACGGGTACTGTCCCGTCCCTCGAACTCAGAACCCTACTCGAACCCGCTCCCCGGCAACTCAAAACGCAAAACTCAAATCTCAATACTCGAGGTAACGAAATGCGCATCCCGCTTTCCTGGCTGAACGACCTTCTCGCCGATCGGGCCACGGGCGCCCCCAGGCCTTTGGGCGCCGAGACCGTCCGTGAGATCCTGACCCGCGTGGGCCTCGAGGTGGAGTCGCTGGAGTACAGCGCCCCCGGCCTCGAGACCGTCGTGGTGGGTCAGATCGTGGCGGTCGAACCGCACCCCAACGCGGACAAGCTGCGCGTGTGCCAGACCGACATCGGCGAGGCCTCGCCGATCCAGATCGTCACGGGCGCGGCCAACGTGCAGCTCAACGACAAGATCCCGGTCGCGCTGGTCGGCTCGAACCTGCCCGGCGACAAGAAGATCGAGGCCGCCAAGCTGCGCGGCGTCGAGTCCTTCGGCATGTACTGCTCGCTGGCCGAGCTCGGCTTGCCGGCGGGAGAAGATGGCGTTTTGGTGCTGCCCGCCGACACCCCGATCGGCTCGCCGATCGCCGCCGCCATGAAGCTCGGCGAGCTGGTCGTCGACATCGCCGTCACGGCCAACCGGCCAGACCAGCTCTCGGCCGAAGGCGTGGCCCGCGAGCTCGCGGTGGCCCGCCCGGACCTCACGCTCAAGCTCCAGGCGCCCCGGCCGGCCGAGGCCACGATCACCGCCGGTGCGGTCAAGCTGGGCTCGTTCGACAGCGAAGGCTGCCCGGTCTACCTCGGCCTCAACCTGGCCGGCGTGAAGGTCGGCCCGTCGCCCGAGTGGCTCGTGAAGCGCCTCGACGCGTGCGGCATGCGCGCGATCAACAACGTGGTCGACGTCTCGAACTACGTCATGCTGCTCACCGGCCAGCCCACCCACGCCTTCGACCAGGCCAAGATCAAGGGCGCCGAAATCCGCGTGCGCCGCGCGACCGAGGGCGAGACGCTCAAGACCCTCGACGGCGTCGAGCGCAAGCTGGTGCCGACCGACCTCGTGATCGCCGACGCCGAGCGCGCGCTGGTCGTGGCCGGCGTCATGGGCGGCCTGGACGCCGAGGTCGACGCGAACACCAAGGACCTCTTCCTCGAGTGCGCCTACTTCGAGCCCTCGGGCGTGCGGCGCACCGGCCGCCGGCTCGGGCTCGCCACCGAGTCGAGCTACCGCTTCGAGCGCGGCGTCGACCCGCTGGGCGCCGAGCGCGCGATGGGCCTGTTCCGCGACCTGCTGCTCGACGTGGCGGGCGGCGACGTGACAGGCAGCATCCAGACCTACCGCAAGGGCGGCTTCCCGGCGCTGAAGTCCTTCGGCTTCCGCCTCGACGCGATCGAGCGCCTGCTCGGCATGAGCGTGCCGAACCAGGACGTCGAGCGCATCATCAGGGCGCTGGGCTTCGAGATGAGCCGCCACACCGACGGCGTGTTCGAGCTGAACTCCTACGATGTCACGGCGCCCGGCTGGCGCTGGCACGACGTCTCGCGCGAGGTCGATCTCGTCGAGGAGGTCGCGCGCCACTGGGGCTACGACCGCATCCCGACGGTATTGCCTGCGCCGGTGGAGCGGCCGGAGCAGCCGGCGCTCACGCTGCTCGAGCGGCGGGCCCGCGCGATCGCGATCGGGCTCGGGCTCTCGGAGGTCATGACCAAGTCGCTGACCACCGCCGAGGCCGAGCAACTCGCGGGCGTCCGCGCCGCCCAGCACGTGCACCTCGCCGACCCGCTCAAGGAGATGGCGGTGCTGCGCACCTCGCTCCTGCCGAGCCTGCTCGAGGTGCTGCGCTACAACCGGTACCAGGGCCTCTCGCGGCTGGGCGTCTTCGAGGTCGGCCGGACCTATCATCCCCTTCAAGCCGCAGGCGCTCCGGCCGGCGCAGACCAGCATAGCGCCCGCGGCTCGGAAGCTGAAGAAAAGCTCTGGCTGGGCGGCGCGATCATGGGTTCCGTCTGGGAAGGCCTCTGGCTGCCCGAACACACGCCCGAGCCGCTCGCGGCGGACTTCTTCTACGCCAAGGGCGTGGTCGAGGCCGTCTTCGACCGCCTCGAGGTGGAAGGCGAGCTCACATTCCGCCAGGCTGAGGCGCTGCCCGGCCTGCACCCGGGCCGCGCGGCCGAGATCCTGCTCGCGGGCGAGGTCGTCGGCCAGCTCGGCGAGGTGCACCCCCAGGTGGTCAAGGACTACGACCTGCCGCCCAACCAGCCTGCCGCGGCCTGGCTGTTGGACCTCTCGGCGCTCGCGCACCACCTCACCCGCAAGCACCGCTACTCGACGTTCTCGCGTCAGCCCGCGATGCTGCGCGACCTGGCGGTGGTCGTGCCCGAGTCGCTGACGGCGGCCGACGCGATCGCCACGATCCACGAGACTGGCGGCGAGCTGCTCGAGCGGGTGACGATGTTCGACCGCTTCGCCGGCGGCCAGCTGCCACAGGGGATGGTGAGCCTGGGCTTCAGCCTGGTCTACCGCTCGCCCGAGCGCACGCTGACCGCAGGCGACGTCGAGCCCGTCCACCAGCGCATCGTCGACCAGTTGCAGGCCCGCTTCGGCGCGACGCTGCGCGCATAGGACCTTATAGGTAGGAGCCACCATGGCCGGGCGCAAGCCTCCGAGTGAGCCGAACTTCTTCAGCACCCTGCTCGGCAAGCTGGGCCTCGAGCGCACGCCGCCACCCAAGGCCAAGAAGGGTGCCGGCAAGCGCCGTCGCAAGCGCCGGCCGGACGAGGCGGCCGAGGTCGCCGACGCCGGCGACCTCAGCTACGCGGCCGATGAGGCCGACGCCTCGCCCTTCGCGGACTACGACGCGCACGGCGGGCTGATGACCGAAGGGAACGAGCGAAGCTCGATGGACCAGCCAGGCGAGGCCGGCGAGTTCGCGGACGCGCTCAGCTACGAGGCGGCCGCGGCGGCGGGGTATGCGCCGCCCACGCCGAGCTTGCCGAAGTTCGGCGGCCCGGCGCCCGCCCAGCCCCAGGCGGCCCCGGCCGACGGCAAGCTCTTCTCGCAAGATGCGCTCGACACCTCCCTCGACGCGCTGTTCTCCGGGCTCGAGACGGGCATGGTGCCGCCGCCGATCCCGCCGACCGAGCCAACGCCGGTCTCACCGCCCGCGGCGCCCGAGAGGCCCCTCTTCGACGAGTTCGGCCTCACGCCGCCCAAGCCCATGGCCGGGGAGGTCGTGCCAGCCGGCCCCGAGGCCACGGCGGCCGCGCCGCGGCCGATCCACAAGCCGATCGTGTCCGAGGCGCCAACGGCCGCGCCGCAGGCGATCCCTGCGCCCAACACGCCGATCCGGGACGTCGAGCGGGCGCCCAGCGAGACGCTGGCGCCCGAGCCCATCGGCATGGGCTTCCGCCTGCCGCCGCCCACGATCCTGGCGCTCGCCAACGGCGTGAACCTCAATGGCCTGCTCGCGACCATCGACCGCACGTCGGGCGTGGCCGGCTCGCTCATCGTCGGCTACGATGGCTTGATCATCGCAAGCAGCCTACCGTCCGAAATTGATCCCGACTACCTCGGCGCCCAAGCAACCAACCTTTTCATGGGCAATCGCGGGCAGCTAGAGAAGATGCGGCGCGGCGAGCTGCGCCGAATCATCCTGGAAACCGCTTCCGGCGCCATGTTAGTGACCGCCGCCGACATGGGTATTCTAGTCGTGGTGTCCCATGAGGGCCGGGCGATGGATATCGGCGGCGTCATGGCGGCGATCGGGGGTGCTCTGGGACAGGCCTGAGCCCCGGTCGGACACAGGAGTCTCGTCCCGATGCGCGTGGGGATGAACCATCCCGACCCTTTCGGCTAACCAATTCTTCAGGAGGAACCGATGGCTCTCGTAAAGATGAAGTTGGGGGAAATTCTCCTCAACGCCAACCTCGTGACCGAGAGCCAGCTGAAGAAAGCGGTCGAGATCCAGAAGGAGACCAAAGAGTCTCTCGGCATGATCCTGATCAAGCAGGGCTACATCTCGGAAGCCTCGATCAAGGACGCCCTGGAGCTCCAGTACGGCCTGCGCTACGTCAATCTGCGCAAGATCAAGGTCGCGCCCGAAGTCCTCAAGATGGTGCCGGAGAACCTGATCCGCCAGCACCAGATCATCCCGATCCAGTTCGCCAACAACCGGCTGACGCTCGCGATGGTCGACCCCACCAACCTGATCGCGATCGACGACGTGCGCTTCCTGCTCAAGGGCGTCGCGGTCCAGCCGGTCATCATCACCGAGGACGAGTACTACCAGTTCCTCGAGAGCCAGTTCAAGGTCGAGGTCGCGGACCTGCAGGCCGCCTCGCTCGACGAGCTCCTCGCCAACTTCTCCGACGACGACATGGAGATGAACGAGGACGACGAAGAAGACGGCAAGAACGCGATGGACCTCGAAAAAGAGGCCAACGACGCGCCGATCATCCGCCTCGCCAACACGATCCTCACCAACGCCCTCGGCTCCGCCCGCAAGGTCTCGGACATCCACATCGAGCCGCAGGCCCACGCCATCGTGGTGCGCTTCCGCCAGGACGGCGTGCTCCAGAAGCAGATGGAGCTGCCGAGCAAGATCCTGCCCGCGATCGTCTCGCGCTTCAAGATCATGTCGAACCTCGACATCGCCGAGAAGCGCCTGCCGCAGGACGGCCGCATCAGCGTCAAGTTCCGCGGCAAGGAGATCGACTTCCGCGTCTCGACGCTGCCGTCGAAGTTCGGCGAGAAGATCTGCATGCGCATCCTCGACAAGACGAACACCGGCGTGCCGCTCGACAAGCTGTTCATCTTCGAGCACGACTACGAGACCGTCATGCAGATGGTCAGCCGCCCCTTCGGCATCATCTTCGTCTGCGGCCCGACCGGCTCGGGCAAGACCACCACGCTGTACTCGGTGCTCGCGAACCGCAACACGCCGGACGTGAACATCTCCACCGCCGAGGACCCGATCGAGTACGACTGCGCCGGCATCACCCAGTGCCAGGCCAAGCCCGAAATCGGCTACACCTTCGCCCGCATCCTGAAAGCCTTCCTGCGTCAGGATCCGGACATCATGCTGATCGGTGAGACCCGCGACAAGGACCTCGCCAAGATCGCGATCGAAGCCGCGCTGACCGGCCACCTGGTGTTCACCTCGCTCCACACCAACGACGCGCCGGGCGCCATGATGCGCCTCGACGAGATGGGCGTGGAAGGCTTCCTCACCGCCGCCGCCACGATCGGCGTGATCGCCCAGCGCCTCGTCCGCAAGGTCTGCGCGAAGTGCGCGATCGAGTACACGCCGGACCAGGTGACGATCGACTTCGTCAGCCTCAAGTACGATCCCACGCAGCCGCTGGTCATGAAGAAGCACAACCCCGAGGGCTGCGCGGAGTGCGTGAAGGGCTACTCGGGCCGCATGGGCGTGTACGAGATCATGAAGATGACCGACGCGATCCGCGAGGTCGTCGCGCGCGGCGGTGGCGCCGCCATGATCCGGTACGCCGCGAAGCTCTCGGGCATGGTCCAGCTCAAGGACTACGCGCTCAAGCTCGCGATGATGGGCCACACCGACATCGACGAGGTCATCCGCGTCTGCTTCTCGGACGAAGGTGCCGCCAAGCTCTGCCCGAGCTGCCGCAACGAGGTCGGCGACGACTACGTGAAGTGCCCGTTCTGCTCGACCAACCTCAAGAATCTCTGCGTCAAGTGCAACCAACGTATCGAGGAAGGCTGGAAGGCCTGCTCGAACTGCGGCACCCCGGCCCCGACTCTCGCGATCTAAGCGCCCGAAGCGGCTTAAGTAAAGGAGACCATCCACCATGTACATGGAAGAGCTGCTGCAGATGGTGTTCGACCGCGACGGGTCGGACTTGCACCTATCTGCCAACGTGCCGCCGATCATCCGTATCAACGGTAAGCTCACCAAGACGGACTACGAGCCGCTCAGCGGCGAAGACACCCAGCGCCTGATCTTCTCGATCCTCTCGAACGAGCAGCGCAAGCAGCTGGAGCAGACCTACGAGCTCGACTGCTCGTACGGCGTCGTCGGCCTGGGCCGCTTCCGCGTGAACTCGTTCAAGAGCAAGGGCAACTACGCGGCCGTGCTGCGTACCATCAACAGCCGCGCGCCCAGGCTCGAGGACATGAACCTGCCGCCGATCGTGAGCGAGCTGACCCACAAGCCCCGCGGCATGGTGCTGGTCACCGGCCCCACCGGCTCGGGCAAGTCGACCACGCTGGCCGCGATGATCGACCACATCAACAGCCACCGCGCCGAGCACATCCTGACGATCGAAGACCCGATCGAGTTCGTGCACCAGTCGAAGATGAGCCTGGTCAACCAGCGCGAGCTGCACGCCGACACCAAGAGCTTCGACAACGCGCTGAAAGCGGCCCTCCGCGAAGACCCCGACGTCATCCTGGTCGGCGAAATGCGCGACCTGGAAACGATCCGCCTCGCGCTCTCGGCCGCCGAAACCGGCCACCTGGTCTTCGGCACGCTTCACACCTCGTCGGCCTCGCAGACCGTCGACCGTATCGTCGACGTCTTCCCGCCCCACCAGCAGACCCAGATCCGCGTCCAGCTCTCCAACTCGCTGATCGCCGTGCTCGCGCAGGCCCTCGTGCCCAAGGTGCAGGTCGAGCCCGGCAAGCGCGGCCGCGTGATGGCGCAGGAGATCATGGTCGTCACGCCCGCCATCGCGAACCTGATCCGCGAAGGCAAGACGGCGCAGATCTACTCGTCGATCCAGACCGGCGGCAAGTACGGCATGCACACGCTCGAGATGGCGCTGCGCGACCTGTACCTCTCGAAGCAGATCTCCTTCGAGGACGCGCTCTCGAAGTCGTCGAAGCCCGACGACCTCGCGAAGATGATCGGTCCCGGCGCCGCGACCGCCCCGGCCGGCCACGGCGCGCCGATGAAGAAGTAGGGTCCGGAACCTGAACATCACCCCTGGGGGCGGGCCGCAGCGCCCGCCCGGCACGCCGCCCGTCCCGCCGCCTGGCCCGACGGGCGGCGTCGCCTTGCCCACGCCACCCGCGGCCCAGCCAGCCGCGAGCCCGCCGGCCGGCCCCGCGAAGCCCGCGCGACAGGCGGTCGACCGCTCGTCGGCCGACCACATGCGTGCCTTCGACCAGGCGTTGGGCCGGCTCGGCGCGCAGGCCGTGCCCGCGCCGCCGGCCGACGAGTTCGACGCCGAGGACGGCGCGCTGCTCGGGCAGCTCGGCGCGCAGGCCAGGCCAGGCAGCCTGTTCGGCCGGCTCGCCAGCGCCTGGCCCAGGCTCCACACCACGCTCGCCGCGCTCACGCAGCGGCTCGTGCCGATGCCCGCGCTCTTCAAGCAGCTCGCGAAGCAGCGCGGGCGCCTGGCGAAGTCGGGCAAGCTGTCAGGCCTCTTCCAGCGGCGCGGCGCGAAGGCCGATACCGGCGACCAGCCGCCACCGCAGGCGGTCGCGGGCCTGCGGCTGCCCGCGCGCGGGCGCGCGCTCCCGTGGCCACGCTACCTCGTGCGGCTGCGCGAGCCCGCGAGCGGCCCGGCCTGGCTCCAGCCCGCGGCCAGGCCGCTCATCGCCCGCCTGCGCAGGCTCGCGCTCGTGGCCCTGCGCAGGCGCACGGGCCTTCAGCTCGAGCAGGTCGCGATCGCCTTCGCCCAGGCCGAGCGCGACCTCGCGGGCGAGCCCCAGGACCCGAACGCGAGGCGCATCTTCCTCGACCTGCGCCACGCCGCCGAGCGCGCCCAGCTCGCCAGCTCGCGCACCGGCGTGCGCCGGCTCGGCCTCGAGATCGGGCTCAAGGAGCTCGACCTCAAGATCGCCGAGGGCGACGCGGTGGGCCCGGCGATCACGGGCCTGCGCGCGCAGCTGCGCGAGCAGGTCGGCCGGGCGCGGCTCGCCACCGAGGACGCCGCGATCGAGGCGATCGTGGCGGAGGCCGCGGGCGCCCTCGCGCGCGTCGACCGCCTGGTGCGCCCCACGGGCGGAGATGTCAGCGGAGGGGGCCCGCGTGCGGCTCGCCTGCGCGCCGCGATCACGGCGCTACAAGCGCGGCTCGACGCGGCGACCGACGGGCGGGCGCGGTTGCGGCTGCGGCTGCGGCTGGGATGGCGGCGCCAGGCGCTGCGTCACCTGGCCTGACGCCGGCTGTGGTGGCAAGCACCGCTGAAGGCGGCAGCCGCACCGTTTAATAGGCGTCGGAACTGGGAACTTTGAACATGGGCCGCCATGTGTCGGCCTGGCTGGGGTGCTGAATGGCGACCGTATTCGAAGTCAAGGTCAAGGACAAGAAGGGCAAGACCTTCTTGAAGACCGTGAAGGGCGACAACGCCACAGCGGTCAAGGCGTCCTTGCGTGACAAGAACCTGACCGTCGTCGGCATCAAGGAGAAGGGCGCAGGCGCGAGCAGCAGCGTTGGCGCCGGCGGGCTCGCCGGCGTCCAGGAGAAGCTCAAGTCGTTGATGGAGGGCAAGGTCAAGCTCAAAGACCTGACCATCTTCTCGCGCCAGTTCGCGACCATGATCAACGCCGGCGTCTCGATGGTCCGCTCGCTGGGCATCCTCGCCGAGCAGTCCGAGTCGAAGAAGCTGCAGCGCATCCTGGTCGACATCAAGGACCAGGTCGAGCAGGGTCAGTCGCTGTCCGACTCGATGGCGCGCTACCCCCAGACCTTCGACAACCTCTACTGCGGCATGATCAAGGCCGGCGAGGCCGGCGGTGTGCTGGACGGCGTCCTGCTGCGCGTCGCCGGCTTCCTCGAGAACCAGAACCGCCTCAACACCCAGGTGAAGAGCGCGATGGCCTACCCGCTGACGGTCATGTTCTTCGCCTTGATCATCTCGGGCGTCATGCTGATGTTCATCGTCCCGATGTTCGCCGGCATGTTCGAGCAGATGGGCGCCAAGCTGCCCGCCTTCACGCAGTTCCTGGTGGACTTCTCGAACTTCCTCTGCTCACCCTACGCCATCTTGATCGTGGTGTTCGTCGGCCTCTTCGTCTGGTGCTTCAACATGTTCCAGGCGACGCCCAAGGGCGCCTACATGATCGACTCGTACAAGCTCAAGCTGCCCGTCGCCGGCGACCTGATCCGCAAGGTGTCGGTGGCGCGCTTCTCGCGCACGTTGGGCACGCTGTTGAAGTCCGGCGTTCCGCTGCTCGGCGCGCTCGAGATCGTGCGCGACTCGATCGGCAACCTGGTCGTCTCGGCGGTCATGGAAGACCTGCGCCTCTCGGTCTCCGAGGGTGAAGGCCTCGCCAAGCCGCTGGAGCGCGCGGGCGTCTTCCCGGCGATGGTCACGCAGATGGTCGCGATCGGTGAGGAAACCGGCGCGATCGACGCGATGCTCGAAAAGATCGCCGACTTCTACGACGAAGAAGTCGAGGCCGCGGTCCACGCCCTCACCTCCATGCTCGAGCCCCTGATGATGGTGCTCATCGGCGGCATCGTCGGCTCGATCGTCATCGGCATGTACCTGCCCATTTTCGACATCGTCAACAAGATCAAGTAGCGACGGGGGGATCACCATCCTGGCGGATGGATACGGAGGGGTCTGCTCGATGAAGATCATCGAAGAGCTGGAATTCTCCGCCCTGATGGCGGCCTCGCGGGACGAGGGCTCGACGAGCGCCAAAGGTGCGCTGGTCAAGCGCTACATCCACCTCGTCCGCCCGATCGCCCAGCACTTCGCGCACAGCCGCCCGGACCTCTGCGACGATCTGCTGCAAGTGGGCGCGATCGGCCTGCTGCGCGCGATCGACCGCTTCGACGCGTCGCTCGGCAAGCCCTTCGAGGCCTACGCCAACACGCTGATCGCGGGCGAGATGCGCCACTACCTGCGCGACCACGTGCCGCTCGTGCGCCCGCCGCGCGAGCTGGTCGAGCTGCGCAGCCGTGTGCTCCAGGCCCAGTCCGCGCTCTCGCACGACGCCGAGGGGCCGGTCGCCGCCGAGGCGATCGCCGCCGCCACCGACCTCCCGCTGCTCAAGGTGCAGGAGGTCCTCGCGCTCGAAGAGAACTTCGCGCCGGCCTCGCTCGACCAGGAGATGGACACCGAGACCGGCTCCTGGCGCTACCAGCTGATCGACAACCGCTATTCGAGCTTCCAGCTCGCGGCCGAAGACCGCATCATGCTGGACGCGGCGCTCGGGCGCCTGCGCGCCGTGTCGCGCGAGGTGATCGAGTTCGCGTTCTACGACGACCTCACCCAGACCGAGATCGCGAAGAAGCTCGGCATCAGCCAGATGCAGGTCTCACGCCGCCTCAGGGCCGCGACGAGCGAGCTCTGGAAGGCATTGAACACCAAGCTCTTCTGAGGCGCGAGTCCCCCCGGCGCCTGAGGCGAGACACCCATGGATCCCTGCATGCGCCACTCCGTCCACAGCATCTTCTTCGACCAGGCGGACGCGCACGAGACCGCCGAGCGCTGGCACAAGGCGCTCGAGCTGCTCTACCAGGTGCAGCGCTGGGTGCCCGAGGACCCGGGCCTCTGGCTGCGCATGGGCGTGCTCAGCTTCCTCATGGCCGACCGCGACTGGCTCGCGCGCGTCGGGCTCGAGGGCACGCACCACGGCGATATGGGCGCGATCAACGCGGACGTCTACCTCGAGCGGGCGGCCGCGCTCGGCCCGGCGGACCCGCGCGCGCCCTTCTGGCGCGGCTGGGCGCGGCTCAAGCTCTACCAGGACGTCGGGCACGCGCGGGCGTTCCTCGCCGAGGCCGTGCGGCGCGACCCGGCCTGGCCCTATGCGCATGCCGCGCTGGCGCGCGCCGAGTTCGCGGAGGCGGCGCCCGGCTACGAGGCGCGCGCGATCGGCCACCTGCACGCGGCCGTCGCCCGCCTGCCCGAGAGCCCGCGCTTCCACTACGACCTCGGCGCCTGCCACGCCGGCCTGGGCGACACGCCGCGCGCCCGCGCGGCCTTCGCCCAGGCGCTCGCGAGCCCGGTCTTGCCCGCGCCCGATGGCGCGGCCGGGCGGTACCTGGCGCGCGAGTTCCACAGCGACCCCGACGCGCTGCGCCCGCTGATCGCGCGCCATTACGACCACATGCTCTGAGCCGCAACGGAGCGGTCAGCCGTTTGAAACGGGCGGCCCGCGGCATAAACTGATCGTGGCCCCTCGGCCTTCTCCCCGTCCGGGGGTCGGGGCGAAAACATGGACACCTTCGGCTTCCTTCGCGACATCGCAGTCGTCCTCGGCGCGGCCCTGATCGCAGGCGTCGCCTCCCAGAAGCTGCGCCAGCCCGTGCTCGTCGGCTACCTGCTCGCCGGCATGCTGATCGGCCCGGCCGGGCTGCGGCTGATCGTCGCCGAAGACACGGTCAAGCAGCTCGCCGAGCTCGGCGTGATCCTGCTCATGTTCGCATTGGGCGTGGAGTTCTCGCTCGCGCAGTTCCGGCCCGTGCGCTCGCTGGTGGTGGTGGGCGGCGCGCTCTACCTGATCCTCGCGACGGGGCTCACCGCGCTCGCGGGCCAGGCGTTCGGCTACCCCCTGGGTGGCAGCGTGCTCACGGGCTTCGTGTTCGCGCTCTCGAGCACGATCATCGTGCTGCGCATCCTGATCGACAAGCGCGCGATCGACTCGGTGCACGGCAAGACGATGCTCGGCTGGCTGATCCTGCAGGACCTCGCGGTCGTGCCGATGCTGGTCGTGGTGCCGTACCTCGCGGGCGGGCGCGAGGCGGGCCTCGCGGCCGGCTTGCCGCTCGTGTTCGCGGTCGGCAAGGTCGTGATGTTCCTGGCCCTGATGTACGGCCTCGGCTCCACGCTCTTCCCGCGCATCCTGGCCTGGGTCGCCGCGATCGGCCACAAGGAGCTCTTCTTCCTCGCCGTCATCGCGCTCTGCTTCGGCACGGCCGCGGCCTCGGCCGCCTTCGGCCTCTCGCTGGCGCTCGGCGCGTTCCTGGCCGGCCTCGTGATCAGCCAGTCGGACGAGCACCGCCAGGTGCTCGCCGAGCTCCTGCCGCTGCGCGACCTGTTCGTGACCCTGTTCTTCGCGTCGATCGGCATGCTGATCGACCCGGTCTTCCTGACCGCGAACGGGCCTGCGATCGTGGTGTTGGCGCTCGCGATCATGGGCGGCAAGGCCTTGCTCGGCACGGTGATCGCGCTCGGCCTCAAGCTCAGCTGGCGCACCTCGCTGCTGATCGGCCTCGGCCTCGCGCAGATCGGCGAGTTCTCGTTCGTGCTCGCGCGCGAGGGCCGCACGGCCGGGCTGCTCACCGAGAGCCAGTTCTCGCTGCTGCTCGCGGCGGCCCTGCTCACGATGTTGCTCACGCCGACCCTGATGCGCGTGGCGCCGCTGCTCGCGGCCTGGGCGGCGCGCGTGCTGCCCGCCGGCCAGGACCCGACCCACCCGAGCCCGCCCGAGCTCCACGACCACGTCGTGATGGTGGGCTACGGGCGGGTCGGCGCCCACCTCGGCGGCATCCTCTACGAGCGCGGCGTGCCTTTCCTGGTCGTCGACCTCGACCGCCGGCTGCTCGACGTGCTCGATGACCATGGCGTCGAGACGATGTACGGCGACGGCGCGATGGGCGAGGTGCTCGCGCACGCGGGCCTCGAGCGCGCGCGCCTGCTGGTGGTCGCGCTGCCCGATCCGTCGGCCGCGAGCCTGGTCGTCGAGCAGGCCCGCGAAATCAGCCCGAGGCTCGAGATCGTGCTGGCCGCCCACCCCGGCGACGACCCGGAGACCTACCTGCAGGTGGGCGCGACCGAGGTGATCCGCCCCGAGCTCGAGGCCGCGCGCGCGCTGGTGCGCTCGTGCCTGGTGCGGCTCGGCTGGTCGCCGAACGTGATCCAGTACTACCTCGCGCGCATGCGCGCGCTGGGCGACCCGGGCCACGACCTCTCGGCCGCGCTCGCGGGCCTCGCGGACTCGCCCGACGGCACGGCGGCGATGTGGCTGAGCCTCTCGGAGGGCGCCGCCGTCGCGGGGCTCAGCAAGCACGAGGTCAAGGAGCGGACCGGCGTGGAGGTGCTGCTGGTGCGGCCGCGCGGCCAGACCCAGCCGATCAACAACCCCGACGGGGCCCACAAGCTCGAGCCCGGCGACGCGCTGCTGGTGCTGGGCACGCCGGCCCAGCTCTCGACCGTCGTGCGGCTCCTGGCGGGCCCGGGCCCGCGCGAGGTCGGCCGCGACTGGCGTGATTTAAATTCCAGACAACCCAACCATAAGAAACCGCCGCCGGCCTTTCCCCGATAAGGATCAAGGCGACCGTCGGGATCGCCGGACCGGAATTTGGAGGAGGAGTCGTCGCATGAGCGATTGGAGCACCAACGGCCTCGGCCGCCTGCTGAGCTGGCAGCCCACCCAGGCCCCCCAAGCGCCCGCCGCGCAGGCGCCCGGCGCGAGCATCGACCTCAACGCCCTGGGCGTCGGCCCGATCGGCCATGGCAGCCCCGCCGAGCAGGTCTTCGGCTGCCGCTGCTCCACCAACCCGAGCGGCCTCTCGCCCGCGGAGATCGCGCAGGCCCAGTCGCAGAACCTCGCCAGCCAGGCCAGCCGGCCCGGCTTCCTGAGCTAGGCCCGCCAGCCCATGTCCACGCCGGTCTTCGAGGTCGTGATCGACCACAACGATCCCAAGCACCACGATCGCATGAATGCGATGTTGCGGGATCTGCAGACCTGGGCGAAGCGTCACGGCGTGGCGCAGCTGCAGCGCGAGACGACCGAGCTGCGGCCGGGCGTGACGCGCGTGCGCTTCACGCCGGCGCGGCGCGCCACGACCCCCGTGGCTGCGCGCGACCGCCTGTCCCTGACCCACACCCGCCGCTGACGCTTCGCCCTGGCGCGAGCGTCAGGCCGCGCCGCAGCTCGCGCACAGCCCTGTGAACTCGAGCCGGTGGCCCTCGATGCGGAAGCTCGACTCGCTGGCGAGCGCCTGCTCGACGAGCTCCATGCCCGGGCAATGAATCTCCTCGATGCGGCCGCACTGGCGGCACACGAGGTTGTGGTGGCAGTGCTGGGCCTGCGGCCGGTGGCAGTCGTGCTCCGGCGTGAGCTGGCACTTGCGGAACTTGCCGGTCGAGAGCACGCGGTGGACTAAATCGTTCTCCTCGAGCGTCTGCAGGATGCGGTAGACGCTCACGGCGTCGCCGCGTTCGCCCGCCTCGCGGATGCGCTCGGCGATCTCGTAGGGCGAGAGCGGCGCGTCGGCCCGGTCGAGCGCGTCCAGCACCAGCCGGCGGGGCCGGGTCTGGCGGTAGCCGCGCTCCTTGAGGAGCGCCATGGCGGAGTCGGGGTAGGTCATGGTGGGGATCCGGGCGGGGCGCGCTTCGATTGTATCAGGCTCCTTGCAGCCTCAGGTCGTAGCGGGCGAACGCGAGCCCCGCGATCGCCAGCGCCGTGAGGCAAGCGGCGAACAACCACAGCAGCCGGCGGAAGAAGGTCGGCGCGAGCGCGCTCGACGCCGCCTCGCGGTAGCCCGGCCGTGGCAGCTCGGCCCAGGTCGGCCGGCCCTTGACGCCCGCGATCGCCCGCCGATCCGGCCACAGCCTGAGCTCGCGCGCGTAGGCGTCGGCCGCCGCGATGAAGCGGCGGTGGCGCGCGCCGTCGGTGCCCGCGAGCTCGGCGGCGGCGAGCTGGAAGCCGAAGGCGGGCGAGAATGCGGCGGCGGCCTCGAGCACGCCCTGCCGGCCCGCGAGTGCCGCGGTGTGGGGGGCGGTGGCCCTGTCGATCGCGGCGAAGTAGCCGGCGTAGTAGTCGAGGCGCATCTGCTGCACGTCCTTGCCGGCAGGCGGCGCCTTGTGCTGGGCCTTGAAGGCGTCGAAGCGCAGCCTGTATTGCTTGTTCGCCTCCTCGCGCAGGCCTGAGAGCGCCTGCGCCAGCGCGGCCGGCGCGGGCACCGGGTGGCGGCTCGCGGCGTGTGCGACGGCGACCTTGGGCGCGGCGATCGCGAGCACCAGCCAGAGGCCGACCAGGCCCACGAAGGCCGCGGCCGAGGAGCGGGCCAGCGTGGAGGCCGTGACTGCGGCGGCCGACCAGAAGGCGAGGTAGGCCAGCGCGACGGCCGCGAAGGCGCCCGTGCGCGCGAGCCCGCCAGGCCCCGCGGGCACGGCGCCGGTGGCGAGCAGCACCAGCAGGCCCAGCCCGAGCGGCAGCCAGAGCGCGACCAGCGTGGCCCAGAACGCGCCCAGGAGCTTGCCCGCGAGGAAGGTGCGGCGGTCGATCGGGTTGGCGAAGTGCAGCGCGAGCGTGCCGCGCTCCTTCTCGCCCGAGACCGCGTCGTAGCCGAGCGCGATCGCGAGCAGCGCGCCCGCCACCGCCACCAGGCCGGCCGGATCGAGCGCGCCGAAGAGCGCGCCGAGCGGCGTGAGCTCGCCCTTGCGGCCCTCCAGCTCGCGCACGTGGTAGCCCGCGGGCTGGGCCCAGGCGCCCGCGGCGTCGGCGGCGCCCGCGGCGAGCGCGCGGGCGGGTGCTGGCGGCAGGTGCATCACGATCGGGTGCTCGGCGCCGAGTTGGACCGGCAGCCAGCGGTCGCTCTCGTAGGCGGCGCGCCAGTCCGCGAAGGCCGCCTCGGCCGCCTGCTCGCCGGCGACGTAGGCGGCCCTTTCACCGCCCGCCGCGACCGCGCCGGACCAGCAAGCCAGCGCCACGAGCAAGGTCCAGAAGGCGATCACGAGCAGGCCGCGCCGGCCCGCGAGGGCCGTATCGGCCTGGCGGTGGGCGATCACGAGGGCGAGCGGCAAGGGCATGGGCGGTTACCGGAGGTCGTAGCGGTGGAACCGCCAGAACGCGGCGAGCACCGCCGCGAGGAGCAGGCCGAGCAGCGCGGCGGTGCGCGGCGCCTGGCGCGACCAGACCTCGGCGGCGGACGCTTCCACGAAGGTGAAGGGCGCGATCGCGTCGTAGTCCTTGAACTCGGCCACCTTGCGGTCCTCCAGCGCGTTGAGCCGCGCGAGGAAGGCCTTGCGCCAGGCGAAGGCCTGCGCGAGGAAGTCGGCGTGGCGATCGCCGTCGGTGCCCGCGAGCCCGGCGGCGGCGCGGAAGTAGAGCGCGGCCGGCGAGGCGTAGCCGAGCGCGTCGAGCTTGCGCAGCTGCGAGGCGCGCCAGGCCTCGGCGGGCGCGTCGGCCTTCGCGCGGGCGCGCGCGGCCTCGGCGTCGATCGCGTCGCGCACCTCGGCAGGCCCCTCGGCGGCGGTCGTCGGGCTGGCGTCCTTGAGCGCGCCCCGGGCCTTGAGCGCCTTGACCAGCGCCGCTTGCTTGCGGCGCAGCCGCACCTCCTCGACGCGCGTCGCCATGCGCGCGGGCGAGGTGGCGGGCATCGGGTCGCCGAGCTCGGCGACCGTCGCGATCACGCGCGGCACCACGATCACCAGCCCGATCCAGAGCGCCACGGCCGCGAGCGCCGCCGAGGCCACGCGCTGGGCCGCGACCGAGCAGAGCGCGCCCACCGCGAGCCAGCCCGCGAGGTAGAGCGCCGAGAGGCCTGTGAAGGCCAGGAGCCTGGCCGGGTCGCCGATCGGCAGGCCGCCGCTGAGCAGCCAGGCGATGGCGGCGGCCAGCCCCACCACGGCGAGGAACACGAGCGTGCGGCCCGCGAGCTTGGCCGCGAGCCAGCGCCGGCGGCCGACCGGGTTCGCGAAGACCAGCCGGAGCGTGCCGCGCTCCTTCTCGCCAGCGACCAGGTCCGCGCCCGCGAGCACGGCGAGCAGCGGCAAGACCGCGCCGATCACGAAGGCGGCGTCGAGCGAGCCGATGGCCTGGCCGATCGGCAGGTCCGCGGCCTGGCTGCCGGCCGCCGGGATCAGGCGGTGGGCGTCGGTGAAGACGTGGCCCGCGAGCGCGCCCTCGGCGCCGGCCACCAGGCTCGCCAGCGGGGCCTGCGGCTTGGCGAGCAGCACCGCGAAGTGCGCGGCGCCATGCGGGTTCTGGGGCGGCTGGGCGAGCCAGGCCTGGCGGTTCTCGGCCTGCGCCGCGGCCACCGCCGCGATCTCGGCGTTCACGCGCGCCGCGCCCTGCACGAAGGCGACCAGGAAGAACACCAGCGCGACCAGGCCCACGATCAGCGTGCGCGGCTGGCGGAGGGCGTCCGCGAGCTCCATCCGGACGACCGCGAGGTGCGCCATCAGGCCGGCCCGGGCGCGGCGACCGCGTCGCCCGCCATCGTCTCGAGGTACACCTTCTCGAGGTCGACGTGGGCGAGCTCCTCGCCCGCGAAACGCCGCACCATGCGGCCCTTGCGCATGATGCCCACGGCGTCCGCGAGCGCGCGGGCGCGGAAGAGGTCGTGCGTGCTCATGAGGATCGCGCGGCCGTCGGCCTTCAGCGCCGCGATCGAGGCCTGCAGCTCGGTGGCCGCGAGCGGGTCGAGGCCCGAGAAGGGCTCGTCGAGGAAGAGCGCCGGCGCGCCCTTGGCGAAGGCGATCGCGAGGCCGCACTTCTGGCGCATGCCCTTGGAGAGCAGCCGCACCGGGCGGCCGAAGGCTGACGCGTCGAGGCCGACCCGCGCCAGCGCCTGGTCCGCCTCGGCCGCGCTCAGCCGCTTGCCGCCGAGCTCGGCGAAGTACTTCAAGTTGTCGCGCGCGCTGACGTGGCCGTACAGCATCACGTTCTCGGCGACGTAGGCCAGGTGGCGGCGGGCCTCGGCCGGGCGCGCGGCCACGTCCACGCCGTTCACGAGCGCCCGGCCGCCGCTCGGCGGCACGAAGCCCAGGAACAGGTTGATCGTGGTGCTCTTGCCGGCGCCGTTGCCGCCGAACAGCGCGAACACCTCGCCGGGCTTGACCAGCAGGTCCAGCCCGTCGAGCGCCAGGTGGGTGTCGTACCGCTTGGTGAGTCCGATCGCCTCGATCATGGGTGCCTCAATCGTGCCTCAATCGGTGCTCAGGGCGCGACCGGCTGCGGGTCCAGCCAGCCGCCCAGCGTGAAGACCGGGCCCTGGAACGTCTCGCCGTAGCCCGCGCCGGTCATGCTCCAGCGCCGATAGCCGGCGCCGACCCGCAGGCCGGACCAGGTGCCGGCCAGGCCCGCCTCGAATCGGCTGCCGCTCAGGCTCGGCGCGGCGGCGGCGGCGGCGGGCACCCAGGTCAGCGCGAAGGGCGCCATCGCCCCCTCGCCGTAGAGCTCGAGGCCCGCGAAGAGCGGCACCCGGCCGAGCAGCACGAACTCCGGCGCGACGATCGCGCGCCAGGCCGTGCCGACCGCGCCGGTGGGCGTGCCGGCCGTCCAGGCGTTCTCGTAGCGCCCCACCACGCCCACGCCGCCTTGCAGCTCGAGCGGGCTGAGCCGGATGCCGCGCGTGAGCGCGAGGTGCGTGCGCCATTCCTGCCGCGTGTGCAGGGCGCTCATGATCGCGGGGTCGGTGTAGGCGACGTTCGAGCCGTACAGGTCGAAGCCGAGCCCCCACCAGGGCAGCCAGCCGTCCGCCACCACCGCCGCGCGGCCACCGGGCCACAGGCGGGTCAGCAGGCGCGTGCCCGTGATGCGTTGGTTGTCCGCGCGCGCGGCCATGGTCGCGCCCACGGGCACCTCGTCGAAGTAGCCGTAGGCCACCGAGGTCTGCGCGAGCACGTCCGCGCCGCCCATGCCGCGCATGGCGGCAGGCGGCGTCGGCACCGACGTGAGCGGCGCGGAGGTCGGCGTCGAGATCGTGATGTTGGGGGTCTCGGCGGGCTCCGGCGAGCCGGGCAGGTAAATCAGGCCGAGGTCCGTGGGCAGCGCCGAGGGCGTGGGCAGCGGCGTGGGCGTGCGCACGGGGATCCAGGGAGTCATGGTGGGCCTGGGCGAGGCTGGGATCCAGGGCGTCATCATGGGCCTCGGCGAGGGCGGGATCCAGGGCGTCATGGTGGGCCGGGGCATGACCGGCGTGGGCAGCGGCATGGGCGTCGCGGTGCGGCGCGGCAGCGGCGTGGCCTCGGGCAGCGCGGGCAGCGACTCGTCGATCGGCGTGGGGCCGGTCACCGGGCGCAGCGCCTCGTCCGGCGCCGGGATGCGCGGCACGATCAGCATATAGCCGCGGTCGCGGTCCACGCGCACCGAGATCGAGGTGTCGCGGCGGAAGACCATCGTGAGGCGCGTCTTGACCTTGTCGCGCGGCGCCATCGCCCAGCTCAGCCAGACCGGGTGGTTGGGCACGCCCTCGCTGACCACGGTCGCGATGCGCGTGGGCGCGTCGAAGTCGAGGAAGATGCGCGGCGGCGATTTCAGCGTGCCGCGCGTGTAGATCGGCACGGTGCCCGCGAAGGGCACGCGCAGGCCCTGCTCGTTCGCGTCGTAGCGCGGTCGGCCGAGCATGGAAGTGGCGCTGGTCGAGACCGGGCGCCCAGGCCCCGCCTGGGCCAGCGTGGCGCTGACAGTGGCGATCGCGAGCGCCGCGGCGAAGGGGAGGGACGGGATCATGGCGGCAGTCCTCCTCGTAAGAGGGAGCAAGCATACCCGAAGTGATCGTGGCCCGCCAGTCAGGGCGCCGTCGAGGCAGCCATCTCGGCCGTGGCGCGGCCGGCTGTTTCGGGCGCGCGGCTAATGCAATACGATCGCAATAACGCGATCAGGGCGGCAAACGGTGATCTCGCGCCTTTTTGACCCTTGACGCCACGTTAAACTAAGATTACAATGCCATAATATTGTCTTAACCTCTGGGGGATCGAGATTTGGCGCACGGGGAATTGGTCGCTTACACGGGGCTCGTCGCCATGGCGGCCTTCGGCATGCGGCATGCGCTCGATCCCGAGCACGTCGCCACCATCGACGGCATGACGTTCAGCGTGCGCGAGCGCCGGCCGGCGCTCGCGCCCTGGGTCGGCCCGATCTTCGCGGCGGGCCACGGCGCTGTCGTGACGGCGATCGCCGTCGTGGTGGGCCTGCTCGGCCAAAATCTACCCATGTCGGCCACCACGGCGGGCCTCGTCATGTGGGCGCCGGTCGCGCTGTTGTTGCTGGTCGGCGGGTTGAACCTGCACGCGCTGCTGCGCACCGACGCGGCCCCCTTCAAGCCCGTGAGCTTCAAGGCCGGCCTGCTGCCGCGGCGCCTGCGCGACGCCGGCCACCCGGCGGTCGTGCTCGCGACGGGCGTCGTCTTCGCGTTGATGCTCGACAGCGTCGTGCAGGCCGCGGCCTGGGGCCTGGCGGCGTCCGCCCATGGCGGACCGACCGCGGCGCTCGGCGCCGGCATCGCCTTCACCGCCGGCATGGTCGTGACCTCGGCGATCTACGGCTTCGCGATGTGCAAGGTGCTCGCGATGTCCGAGGGCACGCGCCACGCGGCGCGCTGCCGCCGGGCGATCGGCTGGTTCACGGTCACGCTGGCCTTCGGCATCGTGGGCTACACGGTGGTTTCGCACTTCTACCCGGGCCTCGCGATCGACGAGGAGACCTTCGAATGGCTCGGCCTGCCGCTGGTCGGCGTGTTCGGCCTGGGCTGGGCCGCGCTCGCGCTGCTCGAGCGGCAACAGCGCCGCGTGGCGGCGGTCGTGGCCGCCGTGGAGGTCGCCGCGCCGGCCGCCGAAGCGCCGCGCGTCGCGCTGCTGCGCGTCGGCGCGCTCAGCCGCCGCAGCCGCACGGGTCCGCTCTGAAGCGGGGCGTCACGAGAGCTCGCACCAGGGGCTGGTTCCCGGTTTCAGGCCCACCGCCGACGTGCTACGCTGGGCGCAGCAATTCGCATCGTTGCGGATCGGTTCGCCACTTTTCAGGAGGCCAGCTCATGACCCAACACGATACCCACGCCGTCCACGACCACAAGCACGGCGAGAACTGCGGCCATGTCGCCATCAAGCACGAGGGACATGTCGATTACCTGCACGACGGTCACCTGCACCATGGCCACGGCGACCACTGCGACGAGCACGTGATCGCCGTCTCCGACGTGAACCCGGCGGCCTGCAAGCCCACCGACCACGCCGAAGCCCACCAGCATGGCGCCGACTGCGGCCACCCGGCGGTCCCGCACGGCGACCACACCGACTACCTGGTGGACGGCGTGCTGCACCACACGCACGACGGCCACTGCGACGACCACGGCAAGGTCGAGGTCGTGAAGTAGCTAGCGGGCGCCTCGGCACGGCCGGCCTTCCCGCACGGAGGGCCGGCCGTGCTGCTTCAGCGCGCTCTGGGCCTCAGGGGCCTTGAGCGGGCTGGGGCTGGGCTTCGGTCGAGGTGGCGGGCAAGACTTGCTGGACCACGAACATGACGCCGCGCACCGCCAGCGCCACCACCACGAAGGCCGCGGCCAGGATCGTCTGGCTCGCGCCCACCGGGAACTGGTAGAAGAAAGCCATGACGTAGCCGCCGGCGCCCGCCACCACGCCGAGCGTCGCCGCCACCGCGAAGGCGAGCCTGGGGCTCGAGCAGACCGCGACCGCCGCCATCGCGGGCAGCACGCTGAACGCGAAGACCGGCAGCGCGCCGAGCGCGCGGGTGGCGAGCGAGACGTAGACCGCGAACATGAGCAGGAGCGCCGCGTCGAGCAACGCGACGGGCAGGCCGCGCACCTGGGCGCACTCGTGGTCGAGGCTCGCGAACAGGAAGCCGCGCTGCCACCAGAGCTGCCAGACCATGATCAACGCACCGAAGCCCAAAACGAGATGGACGTCGGTCTCGCTCACCACCACCGCCGTGCCGAAGAGGATCGCCTGGATGTCATGCGCCTCCTGGCTGATGCGCGTGCCGATCAGCAGCGCGCCGCCGCCGCCCACCAGGTAGACCAGCGCGAGCAAGCCCTCGCGCGTGATGACCTTCTTGCCCGGCCACTGCAGCGCGAGCGTCGCGAGCAGCGTGAGGCCGAGCGACCAGGCCCGCGGGTTGGCGAGCCCCTTGGGCAGGCCCGCGTGGATCTCGAGGAAGAACGCCAACGCGACGCCGCAGCCGGCCGCCTGGGCGAGCGCCATGGCCGCGAAGACCATGCGCCTGAGCACGACGAACACGCCCAGGTAGCCCAGCACGCCGCCGGCGCAGGCCGAGACGATGATGGGATCGCGGAACAGGTCCCAGGCGTCGATCAGCTGCTGGAAGGTGGGCGCGTCGAGCGCTTCAGTGGGCATGGTGATCCTCGTGCCCCGGGTCGCAGTTCACATGGTCGCCGAACTGGCGCTGGAAAGAAGGCGACCGCAGGACGTCGTCGGGTGCGCCGATCACGATCGACTGCGTCTCGAGATCCACGTAACAGGCCCGGTCGGCCTGCCTGAGGCCGGTCGACACGCGGTGCGTCACGAGCATGACCGCCGTGTCCAGGTCCTGGCGGAGCTGGCCGAGCACGTCGAGCGTGGCGCGCTCGGCGACCACGTCCATCGCGGCGGTCGGCTCATCGAGGATCATGACGTCGGGCTTCGAGACGATCGCCTGCGCGAGCATGATCTTCTGCTGCTGGCCGCCCGACATCGCATCGAAGCGCTTCATCGCGAACGACTCGCAGCCCGCGCGCCGCAGCGCCTCGAGCACATCGGCGTAGCTGTCGGGCGTGCGGAACGGGTTGAGGAACGACCAGTCCTGGTCGCGCCCCATCGCCACGAGGTCGACGCCGCGCATCGGCACGGTCGGCTCGACGTGGTGACGCTGGGCGACGTACGAGACCTCGACGCCGGAAGGCCGGATGAGCTCGCCGTCCACGGGCGGCAGCAGGCGCAGCAAGGTCTTGAGCAAGGTGGACTTGCCCGAGCCGTTGCGGCCTACCACGACCCAGTTCTCGCCGCGGCGGATCTCGAGGTCGATCGGCGGCAAGATGCCCTTGCCGTGGTAGCCGACCACGAGGCGGCGGGCCCCCAGCACGACCGGCCGGGCGCCCACCGAGACGACCTCACTCGTCGCCATGCTCACCTGCGGCGAACTCGATCACGACGCCCACGCTCGACTCGCTGGTGGGGCCCCAGTGGAGCTCGACCTGGCCGATCGCGAGCTCGGCGACGTACGACGCCTTGACGACGTCCGGGCAGAGGGCCAGCGGCTTCGTGGTCTTCTCGAACGCGACGTCCTTGCCGTTCTGCATGAGCTTGAAGGGCACGTCCTTGTTCAGGTAGAAGTGGAAATCGCCCACGTCGTCGTTCTCGAAGATCACGTAGCCTTCGTACTGGCCGGCGCTCTGCACGAGGGTGACGTCGTAGCGGTTGTGGTCGTCGGCGACGCGGGCGCGCTCGCGGCTCATCGTGACGAGGTTGGCGGTCACGGCCTTGGCGGGGCCTTCCTCGCCGTGCTCGCAGCCTTCCACGTCGACTTCGGCGGGCGCAGCGCTCGCCGCGGGGCTGGCTGTCGCGTTCGTCGCAGGCGCGGTGGTCGGGGCGGGCGACGTGCCGGCGGTCGGCTTCGCGGCGGGCGATGCCGCGGCGCTCGCGGCCGCCGAGGGCGAAGCCGAGGGCGTGGCCGCAGGCGGCGCGACGGTCGTGCTGCAGGCGAGGACCGTGAGGGCCGCGAGCGCCGCAAGCGGGATCAAACGCTTGGTCATGGGGTCTTCTTCTCCATCAGGGGGTGGTGGTGAGCGTCGCGGACCAGGTGCTCTTGGCGAGGTTCGTGGCGAGCACTTCGGCCGCCGCCTGGTCCGCCTCGAGCGCAATTGGCCCGCTGCGTTCGCGCAGGCGGTCCCAGGGCAGGCCGTCGAAAAGCTTGTCGGTGAGCGTGAAGGTGCCGGAAAGCTTGATCTCGCGTGGCGTGGCGAGGCCGACCTCGGCCGCGATCGCCGCCGGGAAGGCCGCGCCCGCGATCGGCAGATCGAGGGTCCAGCGGCGGGCCTCGCCGCCGACGCTGGGCGCCACCGTGCCTGCGGCCACGACGCGCCCGAGTTTGAGCACGGCCTGGCTGAGCAGGCCCTGGGCCAGGAAGCAATGGGGCTCGCAGCCCGCCAGCGTCCACTCGGCGGCGGCCGTGGGCGGCCAGTTCAGGCGCGCGGCGGCGGGCTGCAGGGCGACCACGGTCTGCGCGGCCGCGGCCGCGCCGCCTGCGGCGAGCTCGGCGCGGACCTCGTCGAAGGTCTTCACCTTGCCGTCGGCGGTGTGGCAGTCCTGGTTGTGGCAGAAGGTGTAGCCGGGCGGCGGGTTGGCCGGATCGATCTTGATCTCCCCGCCGCTCGCGGCCGCGGCGCCCGGCGCCTGCAGCGCCACCTCGCGCAGTTCGACGCCGAGCTTGCCTTCATCGAGCGCGAGCACGTAGCCGTTGTTGGTCTTCCAGCGGCCGGCCTCGTCGAGGCGGGCCTTGCCGAGCACCGCGGGCACGGCCACCCGGCCGCCGGTCACGGTGGCGAAGCCCGTGCCGGGCGCCGTGGCGCAGCCGGCCACGAGCAGCGCGGCGAGCGCGAGCCTGGGCCGGATCGTCATGGCTTGAGCACCGGGTAGATCGCGTCCACGACCTCGCTCACGTAGGACAGGTAGTCCTGGCCCTGATCGAAGTTCGGGCCGCCCGGGATCACCACCAGCCTGGCGCCGGCGAGCTCGGCCACCTGGCGGCCGGGATTCTGCGGCCGGTACTCCTCCTGGATGATCGCTTCCACGCCGAGCTTCTTCATCAAGCCGAGCACCGTCGCGACATGGCCGGGCGACGGCGCGATGCCGGGCTTGGGCTCGAGCGTCTGGACCTGGGTGAGGCCGAGCCAGTCGAGCAGATAGATCAGCGACTGGTGGTAGACCACGATCTGGCGGCGATCGGCCGGGATCGTGGCGTAGCGTGCGATCTGCTGCTTGCTCAGGGCCGCACACCTGGCGACCAGCGCGCGCGCGCGGGCGCGGTAGCCGGCGGTGTGCTCGGGGTCGAGCTGGCTCAGGCGCGCGGCGATCGCCGCCGCCACCCGCGCACCGTTGCGCGCGTCGGCCATGAAGTGCGGGTTGCCGCCCGGGTGGAGGTCGCCCATCGAGCGGTCGATCGCCTGGGTCGGCACCTGCTTCAAGGGCACCACCGTCGAGACGTCGAAGTAGCCGGGCGTGCCCGGCTGGATGCCCGCGTTGCGCGCGCCGTTGATCAAGGTGGGCAGCCAGCCGATCTCGAGCTGGAGGCCTGCGAGGATCAGGAGGTCCGCCTTGTTCATCGTGATCACGAGGCTCGGCCGCGCGTCCACGAAGTGCGGATCCTGGGTCGGGTAAGACAGCGCGGTCACCTCCACGTCCGGGCCGCCGACCTCGCGGGCCACCGCCGCGAGATCGGTCATCGTGGCGACCACGCGGACCTTCGCGAGCGCGGCCTCGGCCGGCGCGAGCGCGATGACGGCGGCGCAAAGGGCTGTGATGAACGGTTTCCAGGACATGGGTACCTCGTGTTCCAGGCTCAGAACTTGTGCGCGCCGTGCGCGCCGACGACCGTCTCGATCGTGAGGAAAGTCGCATAGATCGGCTCGGGCTGCCAGCTCGGCCGGTCCATGCTGCCCTGCAGGCGGAGGCGCGAGAACTCGGTCGGCCAGAAGGTGACGTTGGCGGTCCACTTGCCGCGGTCGCCGGTCCAGCTGGGGTCGAGGTAGTCGATGCCGCCCGGCAGGCCGGTCGCCATGTCGTAGCGCATCGCCGCGCCCCATTGCTGGGCGATGTGCCAGGAAAGCGCGCCGTAGCCGCCGTGGTCGACGAGCAGGCCCGCGGGCACCTGGCGGCGGCGCTGCAGCGCCTCGACCGTCAGCGACACGATCGTGAAGGAGCCCAGCTCGAGCGGGCGCCACTTGAGGTAGAGGTCCGCGCCGAGGATGTCCGAGCGGTTGGCCCGGCCTGTCGGGTTGGGCCCGGTCATGGCCGAGAGCCCGGTCGCGAGCGACCAATCGCGGTGCAGGAGGTAGAACTGGCGCAGGCTGGTCGTGCCTTGCAGGTCCAGCGGGCCGCGCACGCCCAGGTCGTCGTTGCCGTAGAACGAGCGCGCCGTGCCGCCGCCGCCGGCCTCGGTGACCGAGCCGACCAGCTCGGTGTACCAGGGCAAGGGCGCGAGCCAGGAGAGCTCGGCGCCGAGCGCATGGTTGCCCTCGCCGCCCATGAACTTGCCGAGCACCATCGGCTGGTCGACGAAGTCCCAGCTGTGCGGGTGGGTCGTGTTGGCACGCCCGAAGCGGGTGAGGAACTGGCCCGCGCGCCCCTGCAGGTCGAGCGGCAGGGCCGTGGAGGTGGCGTAGGCCTCCTCGATCTCGACGCCGAACAGGGAGAAGACGATGTTCGAGTCGAAGCGCATGAACGGGTCGACCGGCGAGTTCAGGCTCAGCTCGACCTGCTGGAGGCTGAAGCCGTTCTTCGTCGGGTCGTGCGCGCCGCCTTGCAGGTTGGGCCCCGAGAACGCGGCGGCAGCCACGTCCGTGATGACCGAGATGTTCGGGTTCATGATGTTGGTGCCCATGCCGAGCCCGAACGCGCCGGTGGGCATCGTGGTGAACTGCGAGGGCATCGGCAAGGGCGCGTAGGTGGCGCCGGGCGAGGGCGAGGGCCCGTCGTCCGAGAGCATGCGCTCGAGCTGCTCGAGGTCGTCGGCCGGCGGCGGGGTCGGGGTCGGCGAGGGCGAGGGCGAGGTGGCGGGCCGCGGCGCCGGCCGGGCAGGGGCAGGCTGGGGCTTGGGCGCCGCGGCCGCCTGGGTGGCGGGGAGCGCGAGGGCGAACGCTGCGGCGATCGCCAAAGACCGGCGTTGATTCATCAAAAAAGCGTCCGTCCGGGCTGGGAAGCGAGCGAGTATGCTAGCTCGCCCATGAAGGGTTGTCAAACGCTCGGCGGGCGCCTCATGGTTCGCTTGACAGGCACGGCCAGTAAATATACAGTTATTGTCAAGGTATTGCAATAGACGGCCTCAGGCCCTGGTTCGGTTCCATGGACACCACGCTCATTTACGGCCTCGTCACGGCCTCCACCACGATGGCCGGCGGCATGTGGCTCGCCTCACGGCCGCGCCACTGGCTGACCCATGAGCGCCTCTCGGCGCTGATGGCGCTGGGCGGCGGGCTGCTGCTCGCCGTGCTCTTCTTCGAGCTGCTGCCGGCCTCGCTGCAGCACGGCGGCAACCAGGCCTTCAGCTGGGCCTTCGCGGGCATCCTGAGCGTGCTGGCCTTCGAGCGCTACGTGGCGCCGCACCTGACCTTCCTCAGCCCGGGCGGCGCGGTCGAGCCTGAACATGCTCACTGCGCCGATCCCGGCCACGGTCACGGCCACGGCCACGATCACCACCACGACACGGGGCCGCTGGCGCCGCTGTTGACGCACGGCGCCGCCTGCTCGGCGCTGGGCTGCCTGCTGGTCTGCACGTTCTTCGACGGCGTCGCGATGGCCGCGGGCTTCGCGCTCGAGTTCAAGGTCGGGCTGCTCGTGATGATCGGGCTGCTCGCCCACATCATCCCGGAGGGCATGCTGGCCGCCACGGTCGTCTTGGCCGCGGGCAACCCGGCCCATTACGCCCGGCGCGCGGCGATCGCCACCGGCGTCGCGTTCATGGCCGGCATGGCCGTCCCGCTCGCGCTCGGCGGCGCCTCGGGCTCGCTCGGCGTCGCTTTGCCGCTCGCCTCGGGCGTGCTGATCTACGTCGTGCTCGCGCAGGTCGTGCCGGTCGCGCTGCGCACGGCGAGCGGCGTGCCGCTGGTGGTGGCCGGCGCGCTGGTCTTCGGCCTGGTCGAGCGGCTGTTGCCCCACGGGCACTGAGCGATCGCCCGCTCCATCAAATGCCTGTTAAAAGTCTGTCAAATAACGCACGAATCCGCTGCCCCGGGGCATAACCAGGGCAGTGTGGCGACGCACCCTGATCGGGTGCCCGTCGAAGAGAGGGAGGAAGGCCGATGTCAGGAGTCAACGGAATCAACGGGACGGGACGTCTCGAGTACATCCCGCCGCCGCCACCCCCGCCGCCTCCGCCACCGCCGCCACCGCCGCCGCCGCCACCGCCGAAGGAGGAGCCCGGCTCGATCGGCACCGATCGGCTCGCCGCCGCCGGCGGGGCCGAGTTCGGCACCTTGCCGTGGGGTGAGGCCGCCCAGACGACGGGCACTGTCCTCAAGGACGTCTCCAAGCTGCAGGACGTGAAGGCGAAGGCCCAGGCCTACCGCGCCCAGCGGGCCGATGACGCCGCCGCCCCGGCGGGTGGCGCGCCGAAGACCAAGCTCGCCGGCGCCTCGTCGGCCTACAACAGCGCGACGTCCGCCATGAACCTCGGCAGCTCCGGCGAAGCGCTGGTGAACGACTTCTCGGTCGCGAACGCCGCGGGCTTCGCGAAGGATCTCGCGAGCACCGCCTCGGGCGCGAAGGACGCCGTGGATGCCGTCGCCGGCAACACCAAGACCGCAGCCACGATCGCCAAGGGCGCCGACACGCTCGGCACGGCCGCCAAGGGCCTCGGCGCGGCGCGCGACGTCGTGAACGGCGTCAACGCCGTGCGCAACCTGCCGAACTCGGTCGGCGCCCTCGCGGACGGCGCGAGCGTCGGCGAGGTCGTGCAGGTCGGCAAGGACCTCGTCACCGCCGGCGGCGCCGTCGCGAGCGTGGCGGACGTCGCGGGCAAGTCCGGCATCGCGAGCAAGCTCAACCCGGTCCTCGCGATCACGAGCTCGTCGCTCGACATCGCGAAGAACGGCTCCGAGCTGGTCAACAACTGGGACACCAGCTCGACCGGCGAGAAGGCCGCGGCCTTCGCCAAGATCGGCGCGGACGTCGCGAACATCGCGGGCGCCGTGCTGCCGCCGCCGGCGAAGTTCGCCGCGATCGGCGTCAGCGTCGGCCTCGACCTGGTGGCGACCGGCATCGAGAACTGGGATGCGATCTCGGAAGGCGCAGGCAAGGCGGTGGACGCCGTCGGGGGCGCGGTGAGCGATGCCGCGAGCGCGGTCGGCGATACCGTCAGCAAGGGCGTCGACAAGGCCAAGGAGTGGGGCAAGAAGCTCATCGGCGGCCTCTGACGACCAGGTGGCTCGGGCCCATCGCGTAAGCGGTGGGCCCTTTCTCATGCGGCCCGCGCCACCAGCCGGTCGAGGCGCGCGATGCGCGTGGTGAGCTCGGCCTCGCAGCGCACCTCGGCAAGCGCCGCCAGGGCCTGCGCATGCGCGTCGTAGACGTGCGGGTGATCCACCGCGAGCCAGGCGACGTAGGCCTCGGCGATCGCCTTCACGCGGCGGCGCGCCTGCTGTTCCCGCCCGAGCCACTCGAAGATGCGCTGCATGTCCGTCCCTCCCTCTCCCACGAGAAGAGATATAGGGAACAGACCTGCATAGCTTTCTCTATTTAACAAACATTTGATATATCTATTTGCCCGTGATCAGACCGGGTGCTCCCAGTGCCAGGGCTCCCAGCTCATCGGCTGGCGGAAGCCGTACTGGGCGGCATGGGCGCGCAGCCAGGCGTGGCCGTCGGAGGCGCCGACGTCGATCGCCGTGCCGGCCTGGTGGTTCGACTTGCCCGGCGGCGCGACCCACTTGCGGGCCGCGTCCGCGCTGCCGTACTTGCGCAGCGCCTCATTCCAGAGCTGCTGCTGGTGGGCGACCGAGCGGTAGCCCGAGGTGACCGAGAGGCGCACGCCGTCGCGCGCCGCGGCCGCGACCATGCGGTCCCAGTCGGCCGACAGGTTGCGGTGGATCGGCTTGCCGTTGCGGTAGACCATCGGCTTGCCGTCGAGGACCGCCTCGCCGCCCGGGCCGGGGCCTGCTGGCGCGTCGGTCTGGACCTCGCCCTTCACGTGGATGCCGAGCGCCTTCCAGGTCTGGGGGCCGACCTTGCCGTCCGCGTCGAGGCCCTTCGCGGCCTGGAACGCCCGCACGGCCGCCTCGGTCTTCGGCCCGAAGTCGCCGTCGCTGGCGCCCGCGTCGAAGCCGAGCGCGCGCAGCCGGTCCTGCAGCTCGCGCACGGGGCCGCCGCGGTGGCCGTTCTTGAGCAGCGGGCCGGAGCCGTCGCCGGTGGAGGGCGCGGGCTTCGGGCCTTCGGCGGGCGGCTTCTCGTTCAGCTTGCCCCAGGTCTGCGGGCCGACCACGCCGTCGACGTCGATGCCGCGCGCCTGCTGGAACGCGCGCACGGCCGCCTCGGTCCTTGGGCCGAACTCGCCGTCCAGCGGGCCTGGATCGAAGCCGTGGGCCTTGAGCTTCTCCTGCAGCCGTTTCACGTCGCCGCCGCTCGCGCCGCGGCGCAGCAGCGGATCGCTCTCCGTCGCCACGGGGGCGGCCGGCGTGGGCGCAGGCGGCGCGGGCGGCGCCGGGGGTGGCGGCGGCGGCGGCGGCGGTGGCGGCGG
>JAKFEW010000138.1:0-40288 GCA_036675505.1 Candidatus Sericytochromatia bacterium | reverse complement strand
ACGCGGCCGCCGGTGCCGAAGCGGCCGGCGATCGCCCCCTCGCGCTGCTCGCCCGCGCCGGCCGCGCGATCGCGCGCGACGACTGGGCCGGCAGGCAGGCGGCCGCACGCGCGCTCGAGGACCTCGTGGCGGCGCTGCCGCCGGATGCCAGGGCGGCGTTCTTCCGCTTCCCCGAGCGGGCCTGGGCGGTGGCCGATGCGACGCCCGCCGGCGGCGTGCCGCTCGCCCGCCTGCGCCATCTCACCGACCTGATCGGCCGCATCGCGACGGCGCCGGACCTCGCGGACGTCCTGCGCGCGGCGCTCGCGGCGCTGGTCGAGCTCGCGGACGCCGAGCGCGGCTTCGTGCTGCTCTACGAAGGCTTCGCGGTCACCACGCAGATCTACCACGGGCTCGACGCAGGCGAGCCGTACAGCACAGGCCTCGCCGAGCAGGTGCTCTGGTCCGGCGAGCCGCTCTGGATCGAGGATCTCGCGGGCCACGCCGCGCTCGCCGGCCGCGCGAGCGTGCGCGCGCTCGCGCTGCGTTCGGCCGTGGGCCTGCCGCTCAAGCTGGGCGACAGCGTGATCGGCGTGATGCTCGCCGACAGCCGGCGCATCGGCGCCGGCTGGACGCCCGCCGACATGGCCCTTGCGGAGGCGCTCGCGCAGGCCGCGGCGATCGGCGTCGACCAGGCCCGGCGGCGCGAGGCGCTGGCCGATGAGGCCGACGCGCTCGCCGTGCTCGCCGACCTCGCCTTCCAGACGGCCGGCGCCACGCCCGCCGCGGCGCTCGAGGCCGTGCTCGCGGCGGGCGCCGCGCTGGTGGGCGCCGAGCGCGGCTGGGTGCTGCTCGGCGACACGCCGGAAGCTCTCGCCACCGGTGCAGCGCTGGGCGGCGACCCGGCGGTCAGCCGCACGATCGTCGCCTGGGTGTTGGCGCACCGTGAGCCGCTCCACATCGTGGATGTGTCGGAGGCGGGCGAGCTGTCGCAGAGGCAATCGGTGATGGCGCTCGGCCTGCGCACGGTGTGGACGGTGCCGCTGGTGGAAGGCGAACGGCTCCACGGCCTGATTTACCTCGACGCGGGCCGCATCGCCGACCCTGCGCGCGGGGCGATCGGCACGCTGGCACGCCTGGGCGCCCTGGCGGCGGCGATCGCAGGCAGGCTGGCGCGTTAGCGCGCGCCGGCGGGTGACCTGGGCGCCATAATCGGAACTTAAACGCTCGAGCGTCCCTTTGTGAGCGTCCTGTGAACCCGCCGCCGACAACAGGCGGGTAGAAGAGGGAGACGTCCGCGCAGCCGCGGGCGAGAGGGAGGGAACCAGATGAGCGCCACCGGACCACTGCCGCCCCGGACGGGCCCCCTGCAGGCCCCGCCACCGCCGCCGCCGCCGCCCGAAGAAGCCGCCGAGCACGTCCGGCAGCACCCGCAAGACGCCGACCTGGTCACCCGCATGCTCTTCGACGCCCTGCGCCTCACAGGCGACCTGTCCCGCGTCGAGCGGCCGTAAGAAGGAGCTGAAGTGATGGAGAAGCTGCCCACGTTCGCCGACGCGAACGCCCTCGAGAAGACCCAGCGCGCCAAGCTGCTGCAGAAGCTCGCGAAGGACCTCGGCGAGGCACAGAAGTCCGGCGATACGACCAGGGTCCAGGCGATCGAGTCGCAGATCGGGGGCCTCGCGAACGACAACGTCGTGACCAGCCAGGCCCTCCAGGAGATGCTGGAGGCCGGCGGCCTCGACCGCAAGAAGGCCCAGGCGCTGATCGACAAGTACAACCAGGACCGCGACGGGCTGGTCAACGCCGCCGAGTTCGACCAGCTCATGACCGAGGCCAAGGGCGCCAAGCCCGAGGCGCCCAAGCCCGAGGCGCCCAAGCCGCCGGCGGCCCCGGCCAGCCAGGCCGCCCCCGCGACCCCGCCGGCCGCGGCGGCCGCCTCCGCCCAGCCGAGCGAGCCCGCCGCGGCCCCCACGGTCCCCCCCGAGAAGGTCGGCGTGGTGCTCAACGACCACCCGAACGACCTGCCCAGCGCCGCGGAGCTCAAGGAGTTCGGGGCGACCGGCGCGCGGATCACGCTCAGCGCCATGAACTACAACAAGGACACCCAGGCGGCGATGAAGGCCAAGCTCGCCGAGTACAAGGCGGCCGGCATCGAGGTCACGCTGCAGCTCGGCAAGGAGTTCGCGGACGGCTGCCCGGAGCCCGAGGACTCCGAGAACAAGCCCGTCGACACGCAGTCCCCCGCCTGGAACAAGAAGTTCGACGACTGGATGGACAAGTCGTACCTCCCGCGCGTCAACGAGGCCATGGCCGAGCTCGGTCAATACGTCGACAGCGTCGAGGCCTTCAACGAGCCTGATGAGCCCAACAACCGCTCGAAGACCGCGACGGAGGACGCGTACAAGCCGGGCCTGCCCGCCGAGAAGTTCGGCGAGGCGCTGAGAAAGACCTACGAGGCCGTCCACAACCACCCGAACGCCCAGGACGACGTCAAGGTCATCACCGGGGGCCTCGACTCCGGCCACCCGGAGTACCTGGAACGGGCCGCGGCGGCGACGAAGGACAAGGACGGGAACCCCACGCTCTACGCCGACGAGATCGGGCTGCATCCGTACGACAAGGATGCCAACAAGCCCGCGAACGACCCCCGCTCCCTGGGCTTCATCGTGAACGACTACGCCAAGCGGGACTGGAAGACGCCCACGGGCAAGACGCCGAGCGTCTACATCACCGAGGCCAGCCAGCCGCGCGTCGAAAACGCCAAGACGTTCAACGGCGACTTCGCCAGGGCGACTGTCGAGATGGACGCCGTGACCCGCAGCTACTTCTTCTGGAAGAAGACCCACGACGAGCACCCGGGCCTCGTGAGCGCGGACGGCACGAAGTCGGACGCCTACTACGAGCTCCAGCGCCTCATGGGCAAGGGCACCGGCAAGAAGTAGCCGGGGCGCCCGCTCACGGCCCGAACAGCTCGCCGAGGACGTCGTTGGCGTTCGCGGTGAGCGGGGGCGCCGGCATGGCGTCGGGCGGCGGGGTCAGCAGGCCCGTGCCGCCCGAGCGCGACTCGGAGCCCGTGAGCCGCTTCATCAGCGTGAAGATCTGTGCCTGGCGGGTGTTCGCCGTATGGAACAGCTTCTCGAGCTCGGCGCGTCGCGCCTCGAGGCCGTGGTACTCGGGCAGCGCCGCGGCCTGTGCGGGCGTCAAGCCCATCGCCTCGGCGGGCGGCGGCAGCGCGCGCAACGCGGCCTGGTGCCCGCGCGCCACGCCGGCCTGGTAGGTGCGCTCCTCGGTGAAGATCGTGTACATGAGCGCCTTGTCCTGGAAGGCCGGGTCGCCGGCGGGATCCTTCATGTAGGCCACGATCAGGCCCATGCGCCGATCCGACTCCCGGGCCGCGGCCGCCGCGTCGGCCGGGTCCTCGCTCGACGCGCCAGGGCGCTGCGGGACGGCGATGGGCACGATCTCGTCCGGTCGTGGCGGCCTGGGCAAGTCCTGCTCGCTGCGCGCTTTCGCGTCCTGCGCCCAGCGCAAGAGGCCGCTCTGCGAGGCCTTACGCTCGGAAGGTTCGACAGGCTCGACAGGCTCCATCACGTGACGCCGAAGCGCTGCTTGAGCAACCCGGCGAGCTCGCTTTCCCGGCCCGCGGCCACGCGGTACTGCTGCTCGAGGGCGGCGCGCCGCGGCTCGAGGTCGTCGTACTCGGGCATCCGGGCAGCCTGCTCGGGCGTCATGCCCATCGCCTCGGCCGGCGGCGGCAGCTTGCGCAGCGCGGTCTGGTGCCTGCGCGCCAGCGAGGACTGGTAGGTGCGCTCCTCGGTGAGGATCGTGACCATCATCGCGCGATCCTGGTAGATCGGGTTGCTCGCCGGGTCCCTGGTGAAGCCCGCGATCAGGGCCAGCCGACGCTGGGACTCCTTCGCCCAGGCCGCGGCCTTGGCCGGGTCGTCGAGCGAGGAGGCCACCGTCTTGGGGCGCGGCGGCGGCGGGGCGCCGGGACGCAGGGGCCGGGGCTTGGGTTCGGAAGGGTCGGTCGGTTCCGCCATATCGTCCTCATACCCCAAGCCCGCGGAACCCTCCACCCGCTCCGGCTAACCCCCGGTTAAGTCCGCGGAACCGCCTGCGCGGCCCGCGGGATCACCCGCTCGAGCACGAGCGCGTCGCCCAGGAGCGTGGCGGGCAGCTCGGCGCCGCGCAGGCGGGCCTCGGCGCGGCGCGCCCAGGTGCCCAGGCGCCAGTAGAGCGGGGCCTTGCGGCGCGCGAGCGCGGGCGCGGTCACCTGCTCGCCGCGGCAGAGCGCCCGCAGCACGCCGTAGGCCGCCTTGGGCGTGCCGTCGCGGCGCACCAGGCCGAAGTGGTCCTCGACGGCGAGCGCCGGGTGGCCGCCGCAGGGCCTGGGCGGGTCGAAGAGCTCGTAGACGTTGATCCAGGCGAAGCGGTTGGCCGGGAAGGCCGTGGGGGCGAGACGCTCGGCCACGTGCGGCAGGCACGCGGCGTACCATTCGGCCATCGTCTCCTCGTCGCGCTGGGCGTCCGGGAAGAAGCGGCCCAGCTTGAACGGGCGCTCGAGCAGGTGGAAGTTCGCCGCGCTGGAATAGCCCACCTCGCCCACGATCACGGTCTTGCCGAACCAGGGGCTCGCGGGGTCCGCGGCCTTGCGGCGCGCGACCTCGAGGCACGACCACTCGAGCGGCCCGGTGCCCGGGTGCCAGGTGTCCGGGTAGTGGTCGATCGCCACCACGTCGATCGCGTCGCCCGCCAGCGCGAGCAGGCGGTCCGTGAAGGGCTCCCAGTCGAGCCAGGTGCCGCCGACGGGCAGGAAGGGCAGCAAGTTGGCGAGCGGGTTGAAGGCGATCGACACCTCGGCCGGCAGCTCGGCGCGCGCGGCGCGGAAGAGCGCGGCGAGCAGGTCCCACGGCACGCCCACCGGCAGGTCGACGGGGCCTATGCGCTTCGTGCGGAAGAGCGCCGCGTCGCCCTTCAAGGCCGCGAGGAAGTTGTTCGGCTCGTTCCAGACCTGGGCGATCGCCAACCCGTGCCCGAGCTCGCGGCCGACCAGGCGGCAGAAGTTGCGCCAGGCCGCGATGAAGGCCGCCTCGTCGCGCTTGAGCAGCTCCATCGCCCAGGTGGGCGGGTGGTAGAGCAGCGCGTAGACCTGGAGGTCGTGCGAGGCGGCCTCGGCCAGGAAGTCCTGGTACCAGGCCAGCATGGCCACGTCGACCACGCCCTGGGCCGGCTCGAGGTGCGACCAGAAGAGATCGATGCGCACGCCGCCCGCGCCGAGGTCCTCCAGGCGACTGAAGGCGGCTTCCTGACCGCGTTTGAGGCCCTCGACCGACAAGTCCGGGCAGATCCGGTTGGGGTTGAGGTTGACGGCATAGGTGACGGGCGGGCGTGAGGTCATAGGGATCTCGTACCCGGGGGTCCGCGTGGCGACGCGGATCGAGCAGGGGTTCGGCGCGACGCCGGTGGAGTCTACGGAGGCACGGCCCCTTGGTTTCCTGTTATAGTGGCGGCACCATGACCATGAGCTTCGCCGCCCGCGCCACTTTCGGCACCCTCGGCGCCCTCGTTGCCCTCGCGGTGGCGGCCTGGACCTGGTCCCGGCCCGTCCTTCCGCCGCCCGCCGCGACCACCATCCCGCCTTTCAAGGTCGGGACCGCCGCGGGCGGCAACGCGGCCGTCGTGTACCTGCCCGTGGCGCAGGCCCTGGGGAACCTCGCGATCGACGACGCGCCCCTGCGGAGATCGCCCACCTCGGCGCCGGACCCGCGGCGGTTCGTCGCGGCGAACCGCCGCGGCCTGCATGATCACCGCGACGCGATCGCCGCCCTGAGCGCGGGCCACGCGCACCCGGCCTTCCAGGTCCTCGGGCCCACCGACGGCATGGCGCGATACGTCGAGGTGAGCAGGCCCTACCACCGGCTGATCGGGCTCGGCCGGGTGGCCCTGCACGCGGCGTTCCTGGACGGACAGGGCGGCGCGGGGCTCGGGCTGGCGGCCGATACGCTCGCGCTGGTCGGCCGTTACGGGCGCACGTGGGGCGAGCCGCTGTTCGTCGCCGCGGACGGGAGCCAACGAACGAGCGCCTGGTCGCGGGATCTCCAGCTCCACCTCGCGGCCGTGCTCGCGGCGCCGACCCCGGCCTTGCAGGCCCTGCTCGCCGAGCTGGAAGCCCGGGCCCGGGAGCGGCGTACGCCCCAGGACATGGCCCTCGGCCACCGCGAATGGATCGTGCGGCATGGCGTGGCCGCGCATGCCGAGGCAGGCGCCGTGCTGTTCCGGCCTCGCTTCGATCGCTTGCTGCCCGCTTTCGGACGGCGCGACCTCACGGGCATCGCCACGACGAACGCGACGCCCGGCGTCTCGGAGGCCCAGGACAAGCTCGCGCTGATCTTCCACCCCGCCGAGGCCGCGGCGCTCACGATGATCCGCCTGACGAGCGGCCTGGACGGCGCCATGAGCGCCGTCTGGGCCGCCGACGCGCGCGTCGACGGCTGGCGCGTGAAGCTCGCCTGCGAGCTGTATCGCCGCGAGCACAAGGGCGCACCGGCGTCGCTCCGCGCGCTCGTGCCGAAGTACCTTCCGGCCGTGCCGGCGGACCCCTTCTCGGCCAGCGGGGCGCCCTTGCGCTTCGTGGGCGGCCGCGTCTGGAGCACGGGCCCCGATCTCCGCGACGACGGCGGCGGCCGGGACCTCGCGGACGAGCACGGGCTGACGCCGGGCGACCCCGCGCCGGGCGACCTGGTTCTCTGAGTTCCCCGCGCGTCGACAGCGGGCGAAAGCTGGGCGGCAGAGCCCGCCGCGAAGCTTCGCCTTCCGCGCCTCGCCGAGGAAGCGTTGAGCCGCGTGCGGATCCCGCCTATGTTGGGAATGCTGGCGCCTGCCGCCAGCCCGAAGGAGGACGCCCGATGCCCGCGAAGAAGGCCACCACCCTCGCCAAGGAAGGCGATCAGCACCTGAAAGCCTTGCAGATGGCCCTCCAGGCTTTCAAGGCGGGCGACTTCTCCGTGCGACTGCCGGTCGAGGGCGAAGGCATCATCGTCGAGGTCGCGCGCGACTTCAACGAGGTGGTCGGCATCGTCGACGCGATGGCGGGCGAGATCACCCGCGTGGCGCGCGAGGTCGGCACCGAGGGCCAGCTGGGCGGCCAGGCGCGCGTCCAGGGCCTCGCCGGGACCTGGAAGGACCTCACCGACAACGTGAACCTGCTCGCCGGCAACCTGACCGACCAGCTGCGCGACGTGTCGCGGGTGGCGACGGCGATCGCCAACGGCGACCTCTCGCAGAAGATCACCGTGGACGTGCGCGGCGAGATCCTCCAGATCAAGAACGTGATCAACCAGATGGTCGACAACCTGAACTCCTTCGCGTCGGAGGTGACGCGCGTGGCCCGCGAGGTGGGCACCGAGGGCAAGCTGGGCGGCCAGGCCCAGGTCAAGACGGCCGCCGGCACCTGGAAGGACCTCACCGACAGCGTGAACTTCATGGCGGGCAACCTCACCAACCAGGTGCGCAACATCGCCAACGTCGCGAAGGCGGTCGCCAACGGCGACCTCTCGCAGAAGATCACCGTGGACGCCCGCGGCGAGATCCTCGAGCTCAAGGCCACCATCAACACAATGGTGGACCAGCTCAACTCCTTCGCCGAGGAAGTGACGCGCGTGGCCCGCGAGGTCGGCTCGGAAGGCAAGCTGGGCGGCCAGGCCCAGGTGCAGGGCGTCTCGGGCACCTGGAAGGATCTCACCGACAACGTGAACTTCATGGCCGGCAACCTCACCAACCAGGTGCGCAACATCGCGACGGTGGCGAAGGCGGTCGCCAACGGCGACCTCTCGCAGAAGATCACCGTGGACGTGAAAGGCGAGATCCTGGAATTGAAAAACACCATCAACACGATGGTGGACCAGCTCAACGCCTTCGCGTCCGAAGTCACCCGCGTGGCGCGCGAGGTGGGCACCGAGGGCAAGCTCGGCGGCCAGGCCCAGGTGCAGGGCGTTTCCGGCACCTGGAAGGACCTCACCGACAACGTGAACATGCTGGCGAGCAACCTCACCAACCAGGTGCGCAACATCGCCCAGGTCTCCACCGCGATCGCGAAGGGCGACCTCTCGCAGAAGATCACGGTGGACGTGAAAGGCGAGATCCTGGAATTGAAGAACACCCTCAACACGATGGTGGACCAGCTCAACGCCTTCGCGTCCGAAGTCACCCGCGTGGCCCGCGAGGTGGGCACGGAGGGCAAGCTCGGCGGGCAGGCGCAGGTGCCGGGGGTCTCGGGCACCTGGAAGGACCTCACCGACAACGTGAACGTGATGGCGAGCAACCTCACGACCCAGGTGCGCAGCATCGCCCGCGTCGTGACCGCCGTCGCCAACGGCGACCTGGACCAGAAGCTCCAGCTGGAGGTGAAGGGCGAGGTCGCGGCGCTCGCGAACACCATCAACGCGATGACCGACACGCTGAGCAAGTTCGCCTCGGAGGTGACCCGCGTGGCGCGCGAGGTGGGCACCGACGGCAAGCTGGGCGGCCAGGCCCAGGTCAAGGGCGTGGCCGGCACCTGGAAGGACCTCACCGAGAGCGTGAACCTGATGGCGAGCAACCTGACGACCCAGGTGCGCGGCATCGCCCGCGTCGTGACGGCCGTCGCCAACGGCGACCTGAAGCGCAAGCTGTCGCTCGAGGCCAAGGGCGAGGTGGCGACCCTGGCCGACACCATCAACAGCATGATCGACACGCTGAGCACCTTCGCGGACCAGGTCACGAGCGTCGCTCGCGAGGTGGGCATCGAGGGCAAACTGGGTGGCCAGGCGAAAGTGCCGGGCGCGGCCGGCACCTGGAAGGACCTCACCGATAACGTCAACCAGCTCGCCGCCAACCTCACGACCCAGGTGCGCGCGATCGCCGAGGTCTCGACCGCCGTGACGAAGGGCGACCTGACGCGCCAGATCACGGTCGAGGCGCAGGGCGAGGTCTCCGACCTCAAGGACAACATCAACCAGATGATCGGCAACCTCAAGGAGACGACCCGCAAGACGACCGAGCAGGACTGGCTCAAGACCAACATCGCCCGCTTCTCGGGCCTGCTGCAGGGCCAGAAGAACCTGGACACGGTCTCGCGGCTGATCATGAGCGAGCTGCCGCCGCTGGTGTCGGCGCACTACGGCGCCTTCTACCTGATGGAGACGGAGCAGGCCGCGCCCGTCCTCAAGCTGATCGCGAGCTACGCCCTCAAGGAGCGCAAGAACGTGAGCAACCGCTTCCGGCTGGGCGAGGGCCTGATCGGCCAGAGCGCGATGGAGAAGAAGCCGATCCTGCTCACGCACGTGCCGCCGGACTACGTCCAGATCGCGAGCGGGCTGGGCGAGGCGGCGCCGCTCCAGATCATCGTCCTGCCCGTGCTGTTCGAGGGCGAGGTGAAGGCGCTGATCGAGCTGGCCTCGTTCCAGCCGTTCAGCACGATCCACCAGGCTTTCCTGGAGCAGCTCTGCGAGAGCCTGGGCGTGGTGCTCAACACCATCGCCGCGACCATGCGGACCGAGGAGCTCCTGGGCGAGCTGCGGCGCAGCAACGTAGAGCTCGAGAGCCAGGCCAAGGATCTCGAGGAGAAGGCCCGCCAGCTCGAAATCAAGAACCGCGAGGTCGAGCTCGCGAGCGCTTCGCTCGAAGACAAGGCCGAGCAGCTTTCGCTCGTCTCGAAGTACAAGTCGGACTTCCTCTCGAACATGTCCCACGAGCTGCGCACGCCGCTCAACAGCCTGCTGCTGCTCGCCAGGCTGCTGGTCGAGAACAAGGAAGGGACGCTCACGCCCAAGCAGATCGAGTACGCGAGGACGGTCCAGGGCGCAGGCTCCGATTTGCTAAATCTGATCAACGAGATCCTCGACCTCTCGAAGGTGGAAGCGGGCAAGATGGAGGTCAACGTGACGCCCGTGCCGATCGCCGAGGTGGCCGAAGGCCTGCGCGCCACGTTCATGCCGCTGGCCCACGAGAAGGGGGTCGCGATCGCCATCGCGATCGACCCGGCGGCGCCCGTGGCGATCGCCACCGATCGCCAGCGGCTCGAGCAGATCCTGCGCAACCTGCTCTCCAACGCCTTCAAGTTCACCGAGCGCGGCGGCGTGACCGTGCGGGTCGGCCTGGCCGACCCGGCCGCGCGCTTCCGCAGCGAGACGCTCACGCAGGCGTCGCGGGTCGTGGCGATCGCGGTCGCCGATACGGGCATCGGCATCCCCGAAGACAAGCAGATGGTCATCTGGGAGGCCTTCCAGCAGGCCGACGCCTCGACCACCCGCAAGTACGGCGGCACCGGCCTCGGGCTCACGATCAGCCGGGAGCTCGCGCGCCTGTTGGGCGGCGAGATCCAGCTCATGAGCCGGCTGGGCGAGGGCAGCACGTTCACGCTCTTCCTGCCCGACACCTACGCGGGACCGGCGCCGAGCCTGGAGCGCAGCCTGCTCGAGGCGCCCGCGCCGCGGCTGACGATGCCCGGCCCCGTCACGTTCGCGCCGGATGCGCGGCTGACGCTGCCCGGGCACCCGGCGGGCGCGCCGGAAGCGCGCGCGCTCGAGGCGCGGGCACCCGCACCGCCTGCGCCTGAACCGCGGGCCCAGCCCGCGGTGGAGCGTCCGTTCAGGCCCACGCAGGCCGTGCCCGAGTCGCGATGGGCGAGTGCCGTACCGGCCGCCCCGCCCGCCGCGGCGGACACGCGCCCGCACGTCCCCGCCGCCGTCGCCTTGCTGGTGGTGGAGGACGTCAAGCCGCAACTCGAGGTGCTCGAGTCGCTGATCGGGGAGAAAGGCATGACGGTCGAGGGGCTCGCGACCGCCGAGGAGGCCCTCGCGGCGCTCGAGCGGCAGCGCTTCGACGCGCTCGTGCTGGACTTGAAGCTCCCCGGCATGTCCGGCTTCGAGTTCCTCGACAAGGCCCGCGAGCGCGGGCTGCTCGAGGGCTTGCCCGTGATCATCTACACGGTCAAGATCCTCACGGCCAGGGAGCGCAAGCGGCTGGAGAAGAACGCCGTCGAGATCGTCCAGAAGGGCGTCGACTCCGCCACCGCGCTCGCCGAGACGCTGGAGCGGGTGCTGCGGCCCGGCTACCTCGCAAAGGGCCGGGTGGCGCCGACGCGGCGGTTGATCGACGAGGTCCGGCCCGACCCGTTGGTGGGGAAGACCGTGCTGGTGGTGGACGACGACGTGCGCAACATCTTCGCGCTCACCAGCGTGCTCGAGAGCTACCAGATGAAGGTGCTCTTCGCCGAGAACGCGGCGGACGGCATCAAGGTGCTCCAGGAGCGCCCCGAGATCGACGTGGTGCTGATGGACATCATGATGCCCGGCATGGACGGCTACGAGGCTATGCGCCGGATCCGGGCGATTCAGGCCTTCGCCGGGCTGCCGATCATCGCGCTCACGGCCAAGGCGATGAAGGGCGATCGCGAAAAGACGATCGCGGCGGGCGCGTCCGACTACGTCGCCAAGCCCGTCGACGCCGACAAGCTGATGGACGTGATGCGCGGCTGGATCGCCAAGGCGCATGCCGGTAAGGCCTGAGCGATGCCGGGGCCGAGCAAGCTCAACATCCTGGTGGTGGACGATCGGCCGGAGAACCGGCTGGCGATGGCGGCGGCGCTCGACAGCCTCGGCGAGCGCGTGGTGCTCGCCGAGAGCGGCGAGGAGGCGCTGCGTCACCTCCTCCAGGAGGACTTCGCGCTGATCCTGCTCGACATCATGATGCCGGGCATGGACGGGTTCGAAACCGCCCAGATGATCAAGGCCTGGCCGAAGACCCGCGACGTCCCGCTGATCTTCACCAGCGCCAGCGAGGCGACCGGCTCGTTCCAGGCCCGCGGCTACGCGCTCGGCGCCGTGGATTACCTCCCGACGCCCTTCGACGCGAGCTACCTGCGCGCCAAGGCGGCCGTCTTCCTGGACCTGGCGCGCCAGAACGCGAAGCTGCGCGAACAGGCCGCCGAGCTCTCGATGGCCGTCCGCTACAAGGACGAGTTCCTGAGCATCGTGAGCCACGAGCTGAAAACCCCGATCACGGCGATCACGGGCTTCGCGGAGCTGCTGTGCGAGGAGCTCTCGGGCCACCTGACAACGCCCCAGAAGGGCTACGTCGCGCAGATCTCGGCCGGCGCGGACCGGCTGCTGGCGCTGGTCAACGACCTGCTCGACATGGGCCGCATCCAGGCCGGCCGCTTCGCGATCTACCCGGCGCCGATGGACCTCGCGGGCGTGGTGGAGGACGCGATCGCCCACCTGGCCGCCCTGTCGCGCCAGCGCCACCAGAAGCTCACGGTGATGCTCGCCGACGGCCTGCCGGAGCTCACCGCCGACGCCGAGCGTGTGCGCCAGGTGATGCTCAACCTGCTCTCGAATGCGATCAAGTTCACGCCCGAGCGGGGCCGCATCGAGGTGCATGTGCGGCGCGAGCGGTCCGCCGTCCGGCTCGAGGTCCGCGACACGGGCCCCGGCATCCCCAAGGGCCTGCAGCCGCGGATCTTCGAACGCTTCACCCAGATCGACACCTCCGCGACCCGCCTGGTCGGCGGCACGGGGCTCGGGCTCAGCATCAGCAAGGCGATCGTCGAGGGCCACGGCGGGGCGATCGGGGTCGAGAGCGCGCCCGGCGAGGGCAGCACCTTCTGGTTCACGCTGCCGGCGCCCGAGGCGCCCCGGCCGAAACGCCGGCCGGCGGCCGTCCGCTCGAGCTCGACACCGGTGCGTTGACCGCTCGCTGGCACAGCGAGTTCTGCCTCGCAGGGTGAACTGGTCGCCGGATAACTGCCATTATCAAGACTTCGCGGTTAGGCTTGCCTCGCTCGCTCGCCCGCCGCGTGTTAAAATCGCCCCCATGCTGCGCCATTCGTTGCCCGTCATCAACAGCCTCAGGGCTCTCCATCGCCTCAGGCCGCAGGCGCTGCCCGCCGTCGCCCTCGCCCTCGCCCTCGCCACCCCCGTCCAGGCCGCCACGGCCGCCGAGGTGGGGCCGAAGGTCGACGCGCTGATCCAGCGGCTCGCGCCGCCCGAGGCCCACGTGGGCGTGAGCGTGGTGCGCTTCGGCACCGGCGAGGTGGTCTACGCGCGCGAGGCCAACAAGCTCTTCACGCCCGCCTCGCTGCAGAAGCTCACGACGGCCGCCGCGGCGCTCGGCCTGCTCGGCGCCCAGAAGCGCTTCGTGACCCGCCTGCTGATCCAGGCGCCGGTCGAGAGCGGCGTGCTCAAGGGCGACCTCGTGCTCAAGGGCGAGGGCGACCCGATGCTCGAGGCCCAGGACCTCGAGAAGCTCGCGACCAGCCTGCGCGCGCAGGGCATCCGCGAGATCGCGGGCGACCTGGTGGGCGACGCCACGGCCTTCTCGCCCGAGGGGCGCGGCCCGGCCGGCTGGGCCTGGGACGACCTCGACGCCGGCTACGGCGCGACGGCGAGCGGGCTCACGCTGCACCGCAACGCCGTCACCGTGACCGTCACGCCGGGTGCCCGCGGCGGTGAGGCGCTGCGCGTCGACATCACCCCGCCCACCAACTACCTGCAGCTGCGCAACACGGCGCGCACGCTCGCGAGCGGCGAGCAGGGCACGCTCGGCTTCGGCCTCGAGCGCTTCGCGCCCGGCTCCTGGCAGGAGGCGCTGAACGTGCGCGGCGGCCTGACCGCGGGCGCCGCCGCCGAGACCGAGCAGCTCGCGGTGGCCGATCCGGCGCGCTTCACGCTCACGGTCTTCAAAGAAGCCCTCGGCCGCCAGGGCGTGGCCCTGCGCGGGCAGCCGCGCCTCGGCGCCGTGCCCGCGGGCGCGCGCACGATCGCGCTGCACCAGTCGCCGCCGCTCGCGGACATCGTGCGCGAGATGCTCAAGGACAGCGACAACCTGCTCGCCGAGACCGTGCTGCTGCAGCTCGGCGTCAAGGGCAAGGGCGGCCCCGGCACCTGGGAGAAGGGCCTCGCCACGCTGCGCGGCTTCCTCGAGCGCGCCGGTTGGGCCAACGACTCCTACCGCCTGACGGACGGCTCGGGCCTGTCGCGCTACAACGCCGTGAGCCCGGCCCAGCTGACCCGCCTGCTCGGCTACCTGCCGACCCAGCGGCTGGCCTACCCGGCCTTCATGATCGGCCTGCCGGTGGCCGGCGTGGACGGCACGCTGGCCCGCCGCCTGATCGGCCCGGCCACGCGCGGGCGACTGCGCGCGAAGACCGGGACGATGAGCGGCGTGTCGGGCTTGGCGGGGTACCTGGAGACGCAGGACGGCGAGACGCTCGTGGTGGCCGTGATGACCACGGGCTTCGTGGGGCCCGCGACGAAGATCCGCCAGCTGCAGGACGCGCTGGTCGAGACGCTGGCGGAGCCTGCCCGCTGACCCGCCTGGCCGCCGAAGGCGGCAGCAAGCCCCCGCGACCAAAGGAGCGATTCCCGATGTCCCCCTCGATCCGCCACGCCCTCGTGCTCGCGCTGCTCCTCGCGCCGCTCGCCGGCTGTCCGGCCGCCGCGCCGACCGGCACCGGAGCCTCGGCGCCCCCTTACAGGTCGCCGCTCACCAACCTCGTCGCGCCCGAGGACGTCCAGGCCCAGGCCACGCTCGACAAGCCGATCACGCTGACCTTCCCGATCACCGTCGGCATCGCGTACTACGACTTCGAGACCGGCCTCAAGCCCGAGGACGAGCAGCAGGTGATCGCGGAGTTCAAGGAAGCGCTCGCGGGCACCGGGGTCGTCACGGACACGATCCTGATCCCCACCGGCCTGCTCAAGAGCGGCACCACGATCGAGTCGATCCGCCTGCTCGGCGCGCGCTTCAAGTGCGACGTGCTGCTGCTGGTCTCCGGCAACACCACCTACCAGCTGGCCGACGAGCAGCCCACGAACCTCTTCGACGCCTTCGGCGGCCGGGCGTTCTGGGAGGCGCGCACGACGCTCGTGGCGATCACGATGGACATCCGCACGGCCACCTACCTCGCGCCCTACCAGGCCGTCGGCGTGAAGGGTCCGACGTTGCTCGCGAGCAACTCGGCGGCGTACTACAAGCTGCGCCAGGACGCCGAGTTCGCGGCCTGGACCAAGCTGCGCGCGGACGTCGTGAAGAGCGTCGATACGTTGCAGAAGCGCTTCGGCCCCCTGCCGGTGGCGAGCCCTTCGCCGACGGCGAGTCCCACCCCGGCAGCGGCGACGGCCGCGCCCAGCCCGGCCTCGGTCGCCGCAACGGCCGCGCCCAGCGCGGAACCCACGGCCACGCCGTCGCCCACGCCCGAGCCCTCCAGGGCACCGACCATTCTGAGCGTATCACCGCAGTAACCCACGCTCATTCCGAGAGAGTCGACCATGCGCCAGCCGTTTCGCTACGTCCTCAGCCTCGCCGTCACCACCGTGATGCTCTCCGGCTGCGCGACCGCCCTGCGGGTCTCGCTCAACCCGACACCCGAATACGAGGCGGTGGCCGACGGCCCGTCGAGCAAGCAAGGCACGCCGCTGGTGCTGGTCCGTCGGTCCGCGGCGGCCACGACGCTCGGCTGGCAAGATATCGGCCTGTACCTCGGGACTGGCTTCTTCGTCGGGAATACGGTCCTCGGCGCCGGCAAGTTCCAGGACGCCACCGCCGCGTACCAGTGGGTCGCCACGGCCGCCGGCCTCGCGATCGCCGCCGATTTCCTCGGAAACCTGACTTTCGGCGCCGGACGCCAGCCCGCCACCCGCCCACGTTACCTCGTCTCGGCGGACCTGCCCACGCGCGTCCCGCTCGATCATGTCGGCCTGGATCGCCTCACCCTCAGGGTGCCGCCCGTGGACACGGCCATGGGGCAGACCATGGTCATCGAGCTGGTCGATGCCGAAGGCCGGAAGGTCGGCCACGCCGCCTGGCTCGTGCCCCACGCCGCGACGGTCGCGGCCCAGGGGCGCCCCGCCGCCAGGCGCCTCCCCCTCGGCCCTGAGCCGCTCGCCGCCAAGGCGCCGGCGAAGCCCGCCATCACGTCGGCTCCTGCCGTCCTGGCTCCCCCTGACCAGCCTCAGTCCTCACCGGCTCCCGCTAAGCCGGCTCATGTAGCCAGACCGGCCGTGGCCCGCGCGGCGCTGCCGCCGAAGCTCAACGCCCAGGTCGGGCTCGAGGAGCCCGTCGGCGACGGGGCCGTGCACGGGGGGGTAGGCGGCACGCTCGTCCTCACCGTCGCCAACAAGGGCACGACCCCGGCGATCGGCGTCGTGGCCAGGGTCTCGTTCCTGGGCGATTCAACCGGGCTCGGCGTCCCGGCGACCGTGCGCATCGGCGATCTCGACGCGCGCCAGACCGAGGTCGTCCGCGTGCCGCTGACGGCGGACCGCAAGCTCCGGCCGGGCCGTGCGAGCCTGCAGGTGATCGTCGAGGACCAGAACCGCTTCGACGCGCCCCCGGCACGCCTCGCCTTCGAGCTGCGCGCCCATGAGCCGGTGCGCCTCAAGATCGACCAGGTCGGCGTCACGACCGCCACGGGCGAGAGCATTCCGCGGCGCGGTGAACAGATCGATCTCAAGGTGCTGATCAAGAACCCGGGCGGGCTGCCTGCGCGAGGTGTCACCGCCGAGCTCCAGCGGCGCCATGCCGACCTGCTCGCCGCCGGCAAAGAGCGCGTCGAGGTCGGCGACATCCCGGCCGGCGGCTGGAAGATCGCGCACTTCTCGCTGTTCGTGCGGAACTCCTACGACGGGCCGGCGACGCTGCCGCTCGCCGTGCGCCTGCGCGAGAGCCGCGCCGAGGCGAACCAGGACGCCACCATCACGGTCGCGCTCGGCCAGAGCGCCCCGGAGGTCGTCGAGTTCGCAGCCGCCACGGCCAGGCCCGCCGCCACGGCCGCCCCCGAGGCGCCGGAGTTGATCGTGGACGTGGACCAGCCCTTGAAGCGGTCGGCGAAGCCGGACCGCGACGCCGTGGCCCTGGTGATCGGCATCGAGCGCTATGGCACCCAGGTGCCTGCGGTCTCGTTCGCGCAGCGCGACGCCCAGGCCGTCCAGCGCTACATGCGCGACGTGCTCGGCGTCGAGGAGGAGAACATCCTCACGCTCCTGAACGAGGGCGCGACCAAGGCGGGCATGCAGGTGGCGGTGGAGCGGAAGCTCAAGAACCTCATCACCCCCGGCAAGTCGAACGTGTATGTCTTCTATGCGGGCCACGGCGCGCCGGACCCCAGCACGAAGTCGGCCTACCTGGTGCCGTTCGACGGCGATCCGAACTACCCCGTGGAGTCCTGCTACCCGGCGTCCAGGCTCTACGAAAGCCTCGGCACGCTAGGCGCCAAGAACGTCACGGTCATGCTCGACGCCTGCTTCACCGGCCAGGACGGGCGCGGCAAGGAGCCGCAGCTGCTGGTCGCGGGCACCCGGCCGCTCCTGATCCAGGCGCTCGCGCCCACGGTGCCGGCCGGCGTGACCGTGTTCGCGGCGGCGGGCCCGAGCCAGCTGAGCTCGGCCTACCCGGAGAAGCGCCATGGCCTGTTCACGTACTTCCTGCTCAAGGCCCTGCGCGGCGAGGACCTGCCGGCCGACGGGCTCACGGTGCGCAAGCTGCACGGCTACATCGAGGATCAGGTGACGCGCCGCGCCCGCCGGATGGGCCGCGAGCAGAGCCCGCAGCTGATCGACCAGCGGGCCGAGGATCGGCCGCTCAAGGAGTGAGCATGAAGTCCAGCACCTGCGCGCGGCTCGCCGTCCTGCTCACCGCCACGCTCCTGACTGGCTGTCTGCCGCCGAACCTCACGGCAAGTGGACTCGGCCGCCTGTTCGGCGCGCCGGCGGGGACTGGCGCGACCAGCGTCTCGACCGCGGCCACGCCCTACTCGCCGTCGGTCAACGTGGCGCCCCCGGGTGCGTCGACGGGGACCGCATTGGCGAATTCGGGGTCCTCGGGCTCGGCGACGACCCGGATGCCGACCTACAGCCCGTCCTTTCCACCGGGCAGCTCGCCTTCAAGCACCCCCACTTACACACCGAGTTACCAGCCTTCCTACCTGCCGAGCTACGCGCCCTCGTATCTGCCGAGCTTCGCCCCGTCGGCGGCGCCGATCGGTGATGCCGCCGATCTCGACGAATTGGCATGGTGGGGTGACGACGAGGAGGATACCGGCGACGATGCGCTCGCCAACGACGAAGAGCCGAGCGACGCCGGCTCGGCGATCGATGAGACGCCGGACACCAAGACCATCGGCGGATACGTCTACAACGAGGACGGCGACCCGATCGAGGGCGCGACGATCGTCATCGCGTCGGTCCTCGGTACTGTGACCGTCATCGGCACCGACACTTCGACGGCCACCGGCGAGTGGTCCGTCGGAAACATCCCGCTCGAGATGATCATCGATATCACGGCGAGCGTGGAAGGTGGGAGGACCCGCCGTCGCCGCGTCGGCTCGAGCGACGTCCGCGAGGTCAATTTCGGCGCCGAGGGGGGCGTGGGCGATGCCGAAGATCCCGAAGGCATAGACTACCCCCTCTGATCGCGCCACCAGCGCTCAGCGATGAGACGACGGCTCGGCCTGGGCGAGCAGCAGCGCCGCCTGCGTCCGGTTCTCCACGCCCAGCTTCTCGTAGATCGTCGTCAGGTAGTTCCTGACCGTCTTCTCGCTGAGGCATGCCACGTCCGCGATGCGGCGGTTGTCGAGCCCCTGCGCCACGAGCGCCACCAGCTCGCGCTCGCGGTCGGTCAGCTGGGCCAGGCGGCCCGGCCGCGGCGTGGCCTCGCGCGCCGGCTGGCTGGGCGGCGCCGTCGCGACGGCGGAGGCTTCGGACCCCCGGGTGGCGGGGTCCAGGTTCATGAGCGCGAGGCCCTGCATGGAGCTCTGGAGGTCGTGGAGGATCCGCTGGATCACCGCCTCCCGTTCGCGGGTGCGCTCCTCGGCGCGGGTCGCCTGGAGCCGCGCCTCGGCCTCGCGGGTCACGAGCTCGGCGCGTTCGAGCGCCAGGGCGCCGAAGCCCGCGAGCTCCTCCACGAGGCGCAGGTCGTCCTCGCTGAACGCGTCGCTGGCCTCCTGGCGATCGACGTAAATCAGGCCGTGCACGCGATCGCCCCAGCGCATCGGCACGCAGATCACGGTGAGCCAGTCGCGCGCGTGCAGGCTGTCGCTCTCCTGGAACCGCTCGTCGCGCGTGAAGTCCGTCAGCCAGAGGCTCTGGCCGGTCGTGAGCACGTGCCGGGCGACGGTCATGCTGTAGTCCTCGTCCGTGGCCACGTCGGGACGCGCGCGGGCCACCCGGGCGGTGATGGCGCCCGCGGCGTCGAGCAGCAGGAGCAACCCGCGATCGGCGCGGATCGTCTTCATGACCCGCTCTATGACGGTGGTCAGCGTCGAATCGTCGTTCATCGTGCTTCGGAGAGGCCGCGTGGGGGAGCCAAGCGACAGTATGCCGCGTTCACCGCTTCGGTTCAAGCATTCGGGACGCGTATCCCGCGAATGAGAGGGCGGATGTCCCTACCCGGCGATTACATGTTCATCATGCCGGGCCGGATGCCGAGCGGTAGCGCGGCCGCCGGCCTGGCCTCGGCGCTACGCGGCGCTGGGATGAGCGCCGCGGCCTCGTCGGCCAGCGGACGGGCCCCGAGCGACTCCGCCAGCGCGCGCGCCTCGTCGGCCAGGCGCCGGGCCTCGTCGGGGCGGCCCAGCTCGTGCTCGAAGCGAGCGCAAACGAGCAGCGCGCGGGCCTGCACGCCCCGGGCCCGGGTTGATATCGCGAGCGCGAGCGCGCGCCGGGCATGCCCGAGGCCGCCTTGCGGATCGCCGAGGAGGCCCTGGAGCCTGGCGCGGTCCAGCGCCATCCGGCCGTCCGCGTCGCCATACCCGGCCGTCTCGAACGTCTCGAGGGCCGCGCGCGCGTCGTCGGCGCGGCCCTGGTCCAGGTGGAGCTCGACGGCGGCCTGTCGGGCGTAGCTCTCGAGGTAAGCGTGACCCAGGTCGCTGGCGATCGCGAGCGCGTCGTCGATGCGGCCGATGACGTCGGCCGACGGGTCCAGCGCGGCCTCGGCGCGCGCGAGCTCGACCTCGGCCACGCCGACCGCGTACCGGTTCGCCAGCGCCCGCGCGAGGGCGTGGGCCTCCGTCGCGTGCGCACGCGCGGTCACCGGCTCGCCCAGCGCCAGATCGACGCCCGCGAGGTTGAGCAGCACAAACGTCAACTCGTGCCGGTACCCCAGATCCTCGCAGAGCGCACGCGAGCGCAAGAACGACGCGCGCGCCGCGAGGTACTCCCCGCCCGTGGCCTGGGCGTCGCCCAGCATGGTGTACGCGCCGGCCAGGCCGATCCGCTCGCCGAGGTCCTCGTAGAGCGCGATCGCCGCCTCGAGGTTCGCCATCCCGTCGGCCGCGCGCCCGGTCACCGCCACGACCTGGCGGTAGCCCAGGAACGCCAGCCCCTCGGCCACCTTGGCCCGCTCCCCGGCCTCGCCAGCGAGCGCGACCGCGCGCTCGGCGTCGGCCAACGCGCCGGCGTCGTCACCCTGGAAGCTGCGGATCCGGGCGCCCGTGAGCAGCGCCCGCGCGGCGTTGCCGGCGTCGCCCGCTGCGAGGCTGGTCTCGACGGCCTCATCGCAGCGGCGCCTGGCCTCGGGAAGCTCGTGGAGCGCCTGCAGCGCGCGTGCCAGCGACGCGAGCAAGCGCCCGGCGCGGGCCCTGTCACCCGCGGCGCGCGCGAGCGGCAGCGCCTCGAGGTAGGCGTCGCGGGCCGCCGCCTCGCGGGCGTCCACGCGAAGCACGTCGCCGAGGGCCTCGAGGTAGTCGAGGCGAACCCCGGCGTCGTCTGGCCCGCCCTGGGCGCGCGCGGCCACCAGGCCCGCCTGCAGGTAGCGCGCGGCCTCGTCGTTCGCGAACAGCGCGGCATGGCGGCGGCCGGCCTCGAGCGCGAAGCGGATCGTCGCGGCCGCGTCGCCGGCGCGCAAGGCATGGTGGGCGATCGCCGTCACCTCCGCGACCGACGCCTCGGCCGACGGTCGCCCGGCCAACCGCGCCTCCAGGGTCCGGCCAGCCGCCCCGTGCGCCTGCGCACGCTCGGCCGGCTCGAGCTCGCCCGCAAGCAGCACCTGCATCGCGACCTGGGCGAAGCCCCAGGTCCCGTCCTCGTCCTGAGCCAGGACATGGTGCCCGGCGAGCTCGCGCAGGGCGTCGAAGGTCCGCTCGGGCCCGAGGCCTGTGACGGCGTCGAGCAGGGCGAGATCGAAGCCATGGCCGAGCACGGCCGCGGCCCGGGCCACCGCGCGGGCGTCATCCGACAGCGTGGCCAGCCGGGCGCGCAACAGGGCCTCCAGGTTGGCGGGCACCGCCTGGTCGGCGATGGCGATGTCGGTGGCCCAGGCGCCCTCGCGCCGGACCAGCTGGCCCTGCTTGACCAGATGGTCGAGGAGCCGCTCGAGGTACAGCGGATTGCCCGCGGCCAGCGCCGTGAGCCGCCCGACGAACGCGGAAGCGACGGCGTCCTGCCCGAGCATGGAGGCGATCATGCGGCCGACCGCGGTCTCGGCGAGCGGGGCGAGCGGCCAGTGCTCGAAGGGCGTGGCACCGTCGGCGGCCTGCCCGCGGCCAGCGGCGACGAAGAGCAGGGGAGCGCCCTGGGAGGCCCGCAGCAAGCGATCGAAGAGCGCCACGGAGAGCGGATCCATCCACTCCCAGCCGTCCACCAGCACCACCAGGCCCGCCGCCGAGGCGAGCGAGGCCAGCAGCGCGACGAACGCACCCTCGAGCCGCGCCTTCTCCTCGAGCGGCCCCGCCAACGGTGGTGCAATCGCGTCGCTCGCCTCGGGCACGAGCCGGGACACCACAGGGCCGTGCGTCGCGAGATCGCCAGGCACCGCCGCCTGGAGCGCCGGCAACAGGGCGCGCAACAACGCCGCGGCCGGGCCGTAGGGGGCCAGATCGCCCTCGCGGGCCCGCACGTACCCGCAGGGGACCTCCGCGAGCTGCGCCATGAAGCGGAACTCCTCGAGGAGCCGTGTTTTGCCTGCCCCCGCGGGACCGCCCAGGGCGATCGCCGCACCGGCCTCGCGGCGCGAGACGGCCGTGAGCCGCCCCGCGAGGCCTGCCAGCGCGTCATCGCGGCCGACCATCGGCGAAGCCAGCAGGTTGCCGCCGATGCCGGACGGCGCCTCGCGGCCGAGCGCCGAGAGCACCTCGCCGGTGGATTGGAAGCGCGCGATCGGCTCTTTCTCCAGCAATTTCAGCGCGACGCGCTCGTGCTTCGGCGCGACGCCCGGTCGCAGCCGGCCAGGCGCCTCGGGGCGCTGGCCGAGGTGCGCCAGGATCACGTCGAGGGGCTTGGTGCCGACGAAGGGCGGCCGTCCGGTCAGGAGCTCGTATGCGAGCGCGCCCGCGGCGTACAGATCCGTCCGTCGATCGATCGGGCCGCGCTTGAGCACCTCGGGCGCCAGGTACGCGAGCGTGCCGCGCACCGGCCCGCCGGCGCTCCCACCCGATTCCATGAGGCCGTAGTCCATCAGCTTGACCACGCCTTCGGGCGTCACCCGTACGTTGGCTGGCTTGAGGTCGCGGTGCACGAAACCGAGCTGGTGGACGTAGCCGAGCGCGAGCATCAGCTGGGCGAAGAGGTCCTCGAAGCGGTCCGGTGGAAGCGGCAGAAGTTCGTCGAGGCCCTTGCCTGGCACGACCTCCATCGTGAAGAACGGCTCGCCGTCGGGCGAGAGGCCGTAATCATAGACCGCGCAGCAGTTCGGGTGGCGCAGCTGCGCCATCAGCCGGAACTCCTGCTTGAATTGCGTGCGCGCGTCGGCCGTGGCGCTCAACGCGCCGGTGATGACCTTGAGCGCGACTCGTTCGCCCGTCGCGGCGTCTTCGGCGAGCCACACGACGCCCATCGCGCCCTCGCCGAGCCGGCTCACGAGGCGGTAGCGCTGGAAGTCGTGCATGCGGCGGCCTAGAACGTGAGCGGCAGCGGGGCGTCGGACGCCCCGGACGGCACGACGATCTCGCGCGGGCCGGCCAGGCGGACGCCGGTCAGGCCATTGCGGAGCTCGACGACGAGCGGTCGGTCTTCGGGCACGGCGACCCGGACCGCCCGGCTCACCGCCTGGATCGTCCCGCGGTACTCGGTCGCGCCGTCCTTGAATACGACGACCAGCATCGCGTCGCCGAACTGGCCGGGAACGGTGAAGACGCGGGGCCGGGGGGCCACGGCGGCCGCGGTCCGGAGGGCGGGAGACGCCACATTGGCCGCAGGACGCGGGCTCGCTGCAGGCGCCACGCTAGCTGCAGGTGCTTCACCAGCTGCAGGTGCCACGCTCGTAGCGGGAGCTGCGCTCGCGGCCAGAGTCGCGCTCGGGGCCGGCAGCGGGCTCACGGCGATCGCGACGGCCGGTGAATCTGACGTCGTCGCGACGGGTGCGTCGCTCATGGCCACAACAGGCCTGTCACCCTTGTCTGTACCGGGCTCGGGACGCTTATCCGCAGGAGGCTTGTCATTCTCGGCGACGACGGCCGATCGCGCACCGGGATGCTCGCCCTGCGGCGCGACGGCCCCGGCGGTGGGCAGCAGCGTGAGCGGCTTCTGGCTCCCAGCCGGACGCCTCGCGCCCTCGGCAGGGGGCCGCATGCCGCCGCCGGCGCTCGACATCACGCCACCTCCGGCGCTCGACATCACGCCCCCGCCGGCGCTCGACATGACGCCACCTCCAGCGCTCGACATCACACCACGACTGGCGTCGGCGGCGCTCGGCTTGCCCGGCGCCGGCATGCCCCCCGGCGGACGCGAGGCCAGGACCGCGGGTGGCAACGTGGCCGACGGGGCCGGCGTCGCGGCGCCCTGGTCCTTGTCCTGGTCCTTGCCCGGCTTGCAGGCGGCGAGGGCGAGGGACAGGACGAGCAGGGTGATCGCTGCAGAGCGACAGGACATCAGGAGGCTCCAAAAGTGATGAGGTGAACCGACCACAGGGCGGCCGAAACGCCTCGCACGCCATCATACCCAGGCGCAGTCCTGGCGTGAGGCTAATCCTCGTCGTCGGTGTACTCGTTGGCCGGCCCCTTGGGCTTGGCGTTCACGACGTCGCCTTCCAGCGTGATCGTCGCGAAGCGCGGGAACGCCAGCACCACCGCGATCGCCGACGGGAAGATGATGTCGGCCTTGTTCGGGTAAATCGACGTCACGCCCGTGACCCAGCCGGCCATCAGGCCGTAGGTCAGCACGAAGTCCAGCGGCGTCATCTCGTGCGTGATCTTCAAGTTCTTCACAGGCCGGCCCACCGCCTCGCGCTTGACGATGTCGTTCAGGTTCGGCTGGATCAGGGGCACCAGGCCGTTGAACAGCCACCAGGAGCGCTCCTGGGCCTTGAAGTGCTTCACGACCGGGCGCTTGTCGTCGGACATGCTCACGTCCGGCTGCTCGACGTAGAACTTCTGCATGTAGCAGCCGCTCAACGCGTTCGCGACCAGCAGCGCGGCGATTACCTTCTTCATCGGCTTCATCGGGGATCCTTTCTGGGATGATGGATGCGTGTGGATACCAGGCTCAGCGAGCCGAGGCCTTCTCGAGGTCGATGACGTACACGTCGTCGAACTTGTGGCTCTGGAAGTAAATCTGGCCGATCGACAAGAGCGTGCCCGCGACCGTGAGGCCGCCGGCGAGCTTGACGGCCGTGGTCTGCGCCGGGTCGAGCAGCGGGAAGGTGTTGCCGATCGCCACGAGCGAGATCGGCCCTGCGATCATGAAGAAGCGCACCCAGTCCATCCGCGACGCGATGGTCTGGCGGACGGTGGGGTAGTCGCGGTGGCGGATCGTCACCGTGAACGCGCGTGGCAGCGCGTACGCGTCCGCGCTGATCGGCACCTCGAGGCGGCCGTTCTTGCTCTTGTAGCGGCCGCTCGCCACGATCTCCGCATCCTCCGGATCGGTCTCGACGATCACCCCGCGAAACAGCCGCGGCTCCGAAGGCGCCGTGCGCGCCTCGACCTCGGGCTCCGACGGCTCGACGAGCTCGGCGCTCGCGCTGCCCGCGGCCACGGGGTCGAGCTCGAGCGGGCGAGTCGTCGCCGCGCACCCGGAGAGGACGATCGCCAGGCCGAGGGCTGCGCAGGCACGCCGGAACGCGAAGGGCAGGTGGTTGGGCATCGAGTCTCCATGGGCGGGCTCGGCGGGCCGGAAGGCCATCGCCGGCGGACTAGGGCTTACGGGCCACGATCGTGTAGGACTGCTCGGCCTCGCTCCATTCGGACGGCGGCAAGGCGTAGAGCCAGCGCATGAACTCGATGATCGAGAGGCTGCCATCCTTGGATGGGGGCGGCTTGACCGGGTTCCGCGTGGCGATCACCCGCAGGCTCTCGGCGTCCATCGCGTGCCCTTCCAGCGTGTAGGGCGTGATCTCGAATTTGTGGTCGGCCGCCGGCAGCTTGAGCGTATGGCCGGGCGTGGCCAGGATCGCGCCTGTGAATCGGTTCGGGTAGATGATGTTGACGCGGTCGTCGGCCGCCAGGTTGAAGACCATCAGGTGCGCCGCCTTGGTCACGTCGACCTCGAACCGCAGCGCATCGCCGGCGTAGATGTTCGTGGTCGAGAGCTTCAGTTCCACGCCGAAGGTCAGGTCGGGCGGGGGCGGGGGCGCGACCTTGAAGTTCGCGCTGTAGAGGTACTGGGTGTACAGGAAGGCGCCCGTCTGGCGGTCCATGATCGGCTTGAACGACCAGCGCTCCTCGCCGACGTCGACGACCAGGCCATGCACGGAAGCCGAGAGCTCGCGGAGAATGAAGCTCGACTTTTTCTGGTCGCGCTTCATCGTCATGTTCACGAACTTGTCGGCCACGACGCGCCCCATCAGCAGCTCGATGGCGTTCGAGCGGGCCCGCAGTTGAACCTCTTTCCGGGCCTGCTCGTCGGACACGTTGCCTTTGACGTCATACGCCGCCTCACCCCGTTGCCAGACCGCCGTCGGGGCGGCAGCAGCGGCCGTGGCCGCGCCGGCGGGCATGCCGCCGAGGCAAACGAAGGCGAGAGCGAGGGCGAACGCGCGCATTCCGGCCAACTCGCTACTTCATTTCTTCGATGGTGTTCTGGAGCTTCTCGCGGGCGGCGCCAGCATCTTTGGTCATGCCCTCGATCGCCTTCTGCGCCTGCGCCTGGGCCTTGAGGCGGATCTTCTCCGGGATCGAGACGAGCACGTAAATCCGGTACGCCTCGGCCGCCTCGCCGTTCGCGTCCTTGGCCTTGCGCAGCTCCCAGTAGGACGCCTCCTGCTGCATCCCCGGCAGCTGCATCGCCCGGGCCACGGTGGCCACCTGGCTGCGCGTGAGGTTCTGGTACTCCGGCGCGTCGACCGCGTTGGCCTCCTTCGCGTTGTTCGAGCCGGTCTCGCGGATCTGGCCGAACTCCGCGGCGACCGTCGTGACGATGCTCTTGCGCACGTCGGCCATCGCCGAGGCCTTCGCAGCCTCCATGCCGAGCTGGAGATCGTCCTGCTTGTCGAGCACCGACCGGAAGTAGCGCTTGCCTTCCTGCAGGTAGAAGTCGTTGTCCTGGCTGACCCAGGCCGGCTTCGGGCCCGAGGCCTCGATCAGGTTGGCGTCCACGCGCGGCTTGGGCGCAGGGGCGGCCGCGGCCGGCTGCTTCGCAGCGGCGCTCGCGGGGGCTTGGGGCACCAGGACGAGCGCGCAGGCCGTCGTCATCAGGACGCGAAGCAAACGGTGGAGCATTCCCTGAAATCCTTTCGATCACCGCGCCGGCGTCGCCGGCGCGGGTGGGGAGCCCCGCCCCGGCGTCGCCGGGGTGGGGGTGCGAGCCTGGCGCTTAGTGGCCCTGGCCGTTGCCCGTGCCGGCGCCCTTGCCGTGGTCGCGGGTACCGCCACCGCCATGCTCTTCGCCGTCGGTGCCCTTCATATCGTCCATCGACTCCTCGAGGGCCTTCTTGGCGGCGGTGTTCTTGGTCTTGCTGGCGTAGCCCATCGCGGCCTTGGCGGCGTCGTTCTGGGCCTTGTTCAGGAACTTGGTCGGGATCGAGACCAGCACGTAGATCTTGTAGGCGGGCTTCACGGTGCCGTCGTCCTTCGCGACCATGGTCTTCTCCCACCACGAGGCTTCCTGCTTCATGCCGGGCAGGTGCACAGCCTTCGCGATGCTCGACAGCTCGTGCATCGCCGCCGAGTCCGGCGCCTCGTCGGCTCCCTCGTCGTCGCCTTCGGTCGACTTGTAGCTCGACGCCACGCCGAACGCCGAGCCGATCTTCAAGAGCACGCTCTCGCGGATCGCCGCGAAGCCGCGGTTCTTCGCAAGGTCCATGCCGCGCGTCAGGTTGTTCTGGTTGTCGAGCGCCACGCGGTAGAACGCCTTGCCTTCCTGCGTGTAGCTGTCGTTGTCGGAGCCCACCCACTCGGGACGCGGGCCGGACATGTCGACGATCTTCGGCTTGCCCGACTCGTCGGTCGTGACGGGCTTGGACTGCTCCTTGAAGCCCGAGAGCGTAGCGACGGCGAGGCCGATGACCAGGACCTTCGCGATCTTGCCTTGGAACATGGGGATCTTTCCTCCTGAATCCGGGATTCCTTGGGGGGCGGGCCGGTCATCGGAGACGCGGCCGTCAGAGGCACCGGATCGAGCGAGCCGGCGCCGCAACTTCAAACTCCGTGCCTGCGGAGAAACTGATCGAGCTCGTGGAAGGCGGGGCCGTAGACGGCGGTCTCGCCGGCGCGCTGGGCACGCTTGAGGTATTCCCGCGCGGCCTTGAGGCGCTGGAGGTTCACGTCGCGCGCCTCGAGCTCGGCGAAGGCGCGGCTGAGGAAGCGGCCTGGGATCTCGGCGTTGCCGGATTCCTCGACTGCCTCCATGAAGGCCGCCTCGAACTCCTCGCCGACGATCTGGATCGCCTTGAGGTCCGCGGCCGCGACCAGCTCGGGCTTCGCGGGACGGGCCTGGGCCGGCCCGGCCGCGGGCGATGGCGCCGCGGCCCTGGGGCGGACGGCGATCACGGGCCCCGGCAGCAACGACGCGGCGCCAGCCGGCGGGCCGGCCCAGCCCAGCGGCCCCGTGCCGGTGGCCGCGGCGCCCGTGAGCACGAACCAGCCGCCCTCCGCGAAGCGCAGCGCCGTGTCGGCGGCCAGCAGCCCCACGTCGGCGCCCTTGCCCGCCACCAGGTCGGCGTCGGCGTTGCCCGCGATCAGGTCGCCGGTCAGCGCGAGCTTGCCGTTGCTGGCCCCGCGGTACTCGTCCGCCACGAGCGCGGCCTCGTTCGAGACGCCCACACGGTTGCCCGTCACGACGTTACGCTCGAGCACGGCCGACGCGCCATTCGCGGCATGCACGCCGCAGCGCAGGTGGCCGACGACCGTGTTGGCGCGCAGCGTCGGGGCGGCCGGGCCGCTGAGCTGGACGCCGAAGCGATCGTTCGCATGGAGGAGGTTGCCCTCGAGCAGGCCGCCGCCGCGGCCATGCCGGAAGAGCACGCCGGCCTTGCGGTTCGCCTCGATCATGTTGTGCCGCAGCGTGGGTGCCGCGTCATCGCCGACGAAGACGCCGTACACGTTGCCGCGCACGCGGTTGGCCTGGGCGACGCCACGGGCGCGCTCGATGAACACGAGGCCCTCCTCGCCGCTGCCTTCGATGGTGTTCCCGATCAGAGCGGGGACGGCGTCGCCCGTGACGCTCACGCCGCGGCCCGTACTGCGCACGACGCGGTTGGCCTCGACGCGTGGGCGCGCGTGCCCGGTGAAGAGCAGACCGAGCCGGTTGCCGGTGAAGGCGTTGTCGCGCAAGATGGGCGCCGCGTCGTCCTCGGCCCACACGCCGACCGCGTTGTGGTGGATTTCCGACCCCGTGAGCTCGCCGGTCGAGCCGCCCGCGAAGAGGACGCCCGCGCCGCCGCAGCGGCTGACCTCGAGCCCGGCGGCGCGAAGCTTCGCGCCGCCCGTCACCACGAGGCCGGCGGTGGCGCCCTCGATGCGCACGGCGCGCAGCTCGGCCTCCGCGTCGCGCACCACGATCACGCCGTGGTTGGAACGGGGGGCGGCGCGCCCCGATTGCGTCGCCACGAGCCGCTCGATCAGCACCCCCCGCGCGCCGATCACCTCGATCAGCGGCACGGCCGCGCCGCTCAGGCGGGCGCCCGCGCCGCCGCGCAGCGTCACGGGCTTGCGAATGGTCAGCGCCTCGGCGTGGTGGCCCTCGACGACGATCACGGCACCGGCGGGTGCGCGGTCGAGCGCTGCCTGGACGGATGCGCCCGGGAGCACCGTCACCGTCCCGGTGCCCCCGGTCGTGGCGACGATCAAGGCTGTGGATAAGATGAACAGAGGGTGGGCGGTCATGGAACGGGTCGATCCGGGGACAGCGAGAGCCTGCTTGGCAGGTCCATCATTTTAGCCGATGTGCCAAGAGAGCACCCTGAACATTTATTAAGCAACCCGGGGTTCGGACGGGCACGGTCGCCGCTGCCCGAGGACCTCATCTTCGCCCATCGGGGCGAACCGAGCCACGGAGCTTTGTCCTCGGATCAGCGGGACATCCGTCCCGAGCCGGACCGACCCGAACGTGCCCGTCGACCGCCGCTTCGCGCCCGGTTCGCCTAGGCGACCGCCTGGTGCCGCTCCGATTGCAGCGCGAGCGCCCGCTCGATGTCCGCATCCGTGGCCCAGCCGTTGCGGATCAGGATCTCGCCGAGCCTCGAGCCGTAGAAGGCCTGCTCCTCCAGCCCCTCGAGCACCTGCGAGGGCTTGAGCACGCCCATCTCGAGCAGGTAGTAGCCCAGCGGGCGGCGCTGGCCGGCTGCCACGGCGAGCTTGTCGGCGATCGACATCGCGTACTTCATGTCGGCGGGCAGCACGAGCTTGAAGTGCACAGCCACGTCCTGGAAGGCCGGCCTGTTGCCGGCAGCCGCGTGGGCTTGTTCCTGCACGCGCATCACGTGCAGGACCTGGTCGCGGTTCATGAAGTCTTCGCGCTCGCAGATGAGCGCGAGCAGCTCGATCTCGAGCGCCTCCACCATGACGGTCACGTGGCTCCCCCTCGGGACCGGTCGGGCGAAGCGAGCGGACCCTGCCCCCATTGTAACGCCGAGGGTCGGTCGCCTGTGTGAACGAAATCTTAAATCGATGAGCGCGCGGCGCCTAGCGCGTGCTCGCCAGGGCCTCGATCATGGCCTGCAAGCTCGGCGCCACGCGGTAGCCGCCCGGCAGCACGCCTTCGCCGCCCCGCCGGATCTTGAAGGAAAAGCCCGAGGGGAGGAGGTTCATGCCGACGTTGCACAGCGCGAGGATCTGGCCCTCGCTCGCCGCGCTCAGGTTCGAGTAGCTCATGGTGCGCCCGTCGAACACCGTGACGGCGCCATGGCCGACCACCTCGATGCCCTTGGCGGGGTCCACCACCAGCGCGGTGCCGGCGTCGACGCCCACGCCGAGCATGTCGGGCGCGGTGGCGGCGATCGTGACGAGCCGGCCGAGGCGCTGCTTCTCGCAGTAATGGTGGTCGATCACGATGCGGTTGAAGAGCCCGAGGCCGGGCTCCAGCTTGACCAGGCCCACGCGCGGGTGGATGTCGGTGGCGCCCTCGGCCACGACGCGGTCCGCGAGCACGGACGCGCCGGCGCTGGTGCCGGCCACGCAGGCGCCGCGCCGGAAGGCCTCGCGGATCGCCTTGGCGAGCGGGGAGCCTGCGAGCAGGTCGACCAGGCGGTCCGGATCGTCGCCGGCCAGGAAGACGCCGGTGGCGGCCTCCACCTCGGCGACGGCCTTGGGATCTTCCGACTGCGAGCGGTTCTTGAGCGAGAGCGCCGTGACGCTGGTGGCGCCGGCGCTCATCAGCGCCCGGCGGTACGCCCCGGCGCCGCGGCCGCCGGGACCGGAGTCCGCCGCGATCACCACGATGTGGCCCTTCACGCCGCCGGCATGGAACGCCACCTTCGCCATGAGCACGGGATCGGGCGGGGCCTTCTTCTGCTCGCCGCCGATCACGATCAGCCGGCCTTTCGCTTTGGGCAAGATGAGGCTCCTTTCAGCGCCCCATGATAGCAGGCGAGAGCCCGTTCCGCCGCAGGGCGCTCGTCGACTACCCCGGCAAGTAGCTACCAGCGCACGAACCCCACCCGGCCAGGCGGCCAGAACCGCACGAGCGGGTGGCCGATCACGTGGTCGATCGGCACCGGGCCGAAGACGTGGCTGTCCTGGCTGTTGTTGCGGTTGTCGCCCATCACGAAGATCATGCCGCGTGGCACCCGCCCGCCCGGCATGCCGACCGCGCCCCAATCCGGCTCCGCGTAGCCGATCGGCTCGGCCACGTAAGGCTCGCGGATGCCCTTGCCGTCGATCCAGACCCGTCCGCCGCGGATCAGCACGTGCTCGCCGGGCAGCGCCACGACGCGCTTGATCAGCGCGTTCTTGAGGTCGCGCGCGCGGCCCGGCGGCGCGAAGACCACGATGTCGCCGCGGCGCGGGCTGCCTACCTTGATCGAGAGCTTCTCGACGATCAGGCGATCGCCGACCGCGAGCCCCGGCAGCATCGACAGCGACGGGATGTAGCGCGCCTCGGCTACCCACGCGCGGATGGCGAACGCGAGCACCGCCGAGCCGACGAAGATCCAGGCGCACTCCACCGCCTTCGCGCGCGGACGGTGCCACCACGCGGCGAGGCGCGAGACCGGATCGACGGCGTAGCGGTTGCTCATCTCAGGCGAGACGCACGCCCTGCCGCACCGCGATCAACGAGCCCTCGGCCACGAAGGCGGAGGTGGGCTCGTTCGCGACCACCGCCGCGAACGCAGGCCCCCAGAGGGCCGCGACCGGCGCGTCGAGGTGCGCCTCGCGCACGGCGCGGGCGCGCCAGGGCGGGTGCTCGACCTGGTACTCGAGCGTCGAACCGTCTGGCTGCGGCGTGTAGCCCCAGTAGTGCTCGGCGATGAACTCGGCCTCGGAGCCGGGCACGAGCGGCTCGTCTGGCCCGGTGGTGGTGCAGGCGAGCTCGCACCAGCGCCCGTCCAGCTTCCAGCCATACGCCACGCGTCCCTCGGGCGCGAGCACGCCGCCGGGCAGCGGGCTCGGGCCAGGCTGGACCGCGATGGCGTGGCGCATGGGCAGCGCGACGTAGGGCTCGTGGTAGACGAGCCGCGCCACGGTGGCGATCGCCCACCTGGGCACGATCTCCTTGACGAAGACGACGCCGCGCCGCCAGCCCTCGGGCCCGCGCCGGCGCACGTAGAAGCGCAGGTTCAGCTCCTCGAAATCGCGGTGGAAGGGGATCGGCACGCCGAGCACCCTGGTTTCGAGGAACCGGAAGCCCACCGCGCTCACGTAGGTGCGCCCGGCGAAGAAATCGAGCTCGCAACCCGCCGGCACGCGCGGCGCGAGCAGGGCGGGGTCGATCTCCCAGTTGACCATCGCGAGGTGGCGCCAGGCGGCAGTGAGGAAGACGGGCGCGGTCATGCCGGTATCGTACCATTGGCCGACGAGTTCACCGACCGAGTTTCCACTCCGCCGCGTCTGCCCCCATCAATACAGGCGTTTGCTCGCGATCTTGCCGGCGAGCGCCCTTCTGGACGTTTTCCCGCACGTAGGTGAAGACATCCCGCAGCGAGAAATCCCGGCGCGCCGCGGTCTCGCCGCGCAGCGCCTTGAGCAGGAAGTAGGTGAACAGGCCATGTTGCTTGTCCGGCGCCGCGGCGCTCATCTCGTCGGCGCCGGAGGCCGCGAGCACCGTCACGCCGCTCGGCACCGCCGGCACGATCGGCACGACCATCAAGGGCCGCACCGTCGGCATCAAGGCCGTCGGCTGGGGTTCGCGGCTCGCGACGCCGGTGAAGCAGGCGTCGAGCATGACGAGCGCACGCCGCGCCTTGAGGCGCCCGATGGCCTGGTACAGCCCGGCGGTCGCGTAACAGGTGTCGTGCGGGAACTTGGGATCGCCGTCGAACGGCACCAGGTACGGCACGCGGTCCTTCGGGTCGGCCACGCCGTGGCCCGCGAAGTACACGTAGACCGTCGAGCGCCCCGCGACGACGCGATTGGCCAGCTTCCGCTCGACCGCGACCCGGATGTTCGTGGAGGTCGCTTGCTCGTCGAGCAGGGTGATCACGTTGCCGCTGTCGACGCCGAGCACGTCGCGCAGGTGGCGGGCGATCGCCCGGGCGTCACGGACCGCGTACATCACGGGGGGGACCTCGTTGGAATAGCGTTCGACGCCGATCACCAGGGCGACCGCATCCGGATCGGGGGCCACCTGGTAGGCGAGCGGCTCATCGACATCCACCGAGACGTGGCTGGGCGCCGCCGACGGCTCAGGCCCGCGCGCCATGCGGAACGGCCGCAGCGTGGCCTTCGTGAGCAAGTTGCCGCCGGCGTCGACGATGGCGGCCTGCATCGGCTGATCGTTGCGGAAGAGATCGGCCGGAATCAACGCCTCGTAACGGCCCTCCCGCACCACGAGCGGCACGCGGACCGAGAGGTCGCCGGCGCTCGACCCCAGCGTGACCGCCGCCGGGCGCGGGCGCCCGAGGTGCAGGAGCTCCGCCGCGGCGCCATCGAGCAGCGGCGTCAACGCCGCGCCGAGCGCCGTCCCGATCAGCGCGTCGGTCTCCGACCCGAAGGTGACGATCAGCCGCACCACGTTCCCGGCAACCGCCGCATCCAGGAGGTAGCCGGGCCAGAACGCATCAGCGGCCTTGGCCGGCGAGACCACCAGCCGCTTGCCCTCCGGCGTGTCGGTCTCCTGCTCGATGACGGGCACCGCCGCGCGTTGATTCCAGGTCTGCAGCACCGCCACGCACCCGCTCAGGTTGAGCGCGAGCACCAGCCCGACGCCGCCGATCGCCCAATTTCGCACGATGTCGATCATCCTCGGTCGCCGATCACGCCGCCCCATGGTCACAGGTCTTCATCCCACTTCGACGTCCCGTTGAGCCTGAGCGAGTCGACGGCAGGCCTCAGGATCGTTTGCGCCGCGCGGTAGTCGACGAAACGCTTCACGCTGCTTTGCAGGTAAAGCATCGTCGCCTTGTTGCCGAGGACCGTCACCACGATGTAGGTCTTGGCCTCGGCGCCCGCGCTGTCCAGGCTCCTCAATTCGTGGTATCGGCCGTAGAGGCCGCTGACGTTCCAGGGTTCGAGCTCCTTCAAGGTGTGTTCGAAGGTCGACATGCCGGGCTTGAAGGTGAGGTCGGGGATCGTCTGGTAGGGATTGTCGAAGTTCCCGCCCTCGTTGGAGGAGGAGTCGAGCGAGTAGTAGTCCGCGACGGTCAGCAACCCCAGATGAAGGGTCTTCGGCGCGGGGGCACCGTCCGTGTAACTCGCACGGACCGTCGCTTTGGGGTTGATCGGCAGCGAATAGGTTTCCTGGGTGAAGCCGGGCGGCACCGTGAAGCGACAGTCCTCGGCCTCGAATTTCACGATCGCCGGCGGCGCCGACGCGACGGGCGGCGCGACCGCCACCGGCGGCTCGGATGCCACGGCGATCGCCGCCGTCGGCGACGCGCTCGGCGGCGCGTTCGTCGGGCTTTCGGTCGATGGCGTAAGGCTCGCGGGCGACGCGGCCGGCGGCGGCGGCGACGCCCCGGTCGCGTGGTCGTCGAGCGCCACGTTCGGCGCTGCGGGCCCAACGGGTGGGGGCGTCGCCGGCACGAAGCGCAGCCCGGCCGCCATATCGATGCGGGCAGGCACGCAGGACAGGACGGACGTTCCGACCGCGATGGCGCCGAGCAGGGCACGCAAGGCGTTCACCGTCAGGGGCCTGGTCCCGTCCGCGCGCGGTTCTTCATGTGTAAGCCCGACATTCATGGCGGACCCAATTTACCATGTTTCTCGCCTCGCGAGCACCCCGAAGTCCCCCCCGGCGCTCGTTTCGACCAGGTCGACGCTTCCCCGATCGCCAAATGCCTTAACGGTTACTTAAAACCGTCTTGGGCAAATCCGCGCCGCCACCGCCCTATACGATCCTGTGTCGCGTGTTGGAGGAGATTTTTTTATGACGCAGCCGGTCGCCACATCCCCCCGCGTGCCCGCCCTGGCGCTCCGCGCCCGCGCCAGCGCGCCGCAGGGCAGCGGCGCCGCCGTCCGCGCCAGCGCCGACACCGTCGCGCTCTCCGATCAGGCCGCGATCACGTGGGCGCGCGGCAGCTTCATGAAGATCCCCCACATGACCCGCCAGGAGCTCGAGACGCTGGCTGGCGAGGCCAGCGCGAAGGCGGCCACCCCCGGCCTCGGCGGCGAGGCCCGCGGCATCTGCTTCCTCGCCCGCAGCGGCGCGCTCGGCAAGCTCGCGCTGATGAAAGTGAGCCGCAAGAGCAACGGCAAGGCATCGTACGAGGCGCTCCGGCAGGCGGTGGCCCTCGCGCCGACCGACCGTGACGTGACCCAGGCCTACGCGCGCGGGATGTACGCGATCGCCGACCGGAACTTCTTCATCCGCAAGATCGTGAGCTCAACCCTCGGCATGGACCTCAAGGCCAACCTGCGCGAGGGCTGCACGCTGCTCGCGCAGTTCCCCAACGATCCCACATCGCAGGCCGTGCGGCTGCGCATCGCGGACAAGGTCGACGACAAGCAGGCGCAGCGCGAGGCGCAGGCGCACCTGGACCGGATGGCGAAGTACGCGCCGCAGGCGGTCGCGGATGCGCTGCGCAAGCTCGACGGCGACAAGGGCATGGCGAAGGCGGCGGAAGCCGACGAGAAATGAAAAACCCCCGCCCGAAGGCGGGGGAGCGTTGCCCAGGGCGAATGAAGCGCTAGTAGCCCATGCCGCGCAGGGTCTCCTCGACGCTCATCACGTACTTCGCGAACCGCGAGGTCGGCTTGATCTTCACCTTGGCGGCGTCGAACTCGGTCCGCGTCTTCTTGAGGTCGCGGTCCTTGACCAAGTTGGTGAACACCAGGCTCAGGTCCTTGCCGGCCTCCATGTCGCCGCCGGTGAAGGCCGTCAGCGTGTTGAGGCCGATGCCGCCCGAGGTGCTCTCGGCGAGGAAGGTCTTGAAATCCTGGCCGAAGTCCGTGGCGAGCCCGGCGAGCTTGGCGTAGCCCACCATCGGGTCGATGCGCTGCACGGCGGCTGCGACCTGGGGCTGCACGGCGCCGGGCTGGGGCATCGCGCCGGCCGCCTGGCCGACCATGCCGGCCGCCTGGCCCATCGCCTCGGGGGTCCACGTCTGGCCTGCGGCCGGGGCGGCGTAGGCCTGGGGCGCCCAGCCCGCGGTGGGCAGGGTCTTGTAGTAGTTGTAGTCGATCTTGCGGCCCGCGAGCGCGGCCTCGATCAGCGGGCGCGAGCGCCCACCGGAGGCGTAGGTCGCGAGCACCTGCGGCGTCACGCCGAAGCGCGTCGAGGTGCGCGGGTTCGCGCCCTTGGCGAGCAGCGTGGCGGCGACGTCGGTGTAGCCCTGCTGCACCGCCCACATGAGCGGCGTGTAGCCCCAGCGGTCCACCGCGTTCGGCTGCGCGTAGCGCGTGAGCAGGTAGTCGACCACGTCGCGCCGGCCGTGCTGCGCGGCCCAGGTCAGGGGCGTGTAGCCTTCCCAGTCGCGGGCGTGGATGTCGGCGCCGGCGCCCACGAGCGCCTTCACGCGGTACAGGTCGCCGTAGGCGGCCGCCACCTGCAGCTCGTTGTTCAGGCGGGTGTCGGAGTAGGGGTTCTGCGCGGAGTCGAACACGGCCTTCTGGTAGCCGGCATTCGACATCGGGCGGTAGGAGTTGTCCCACCACGCCACGTTCCAGTTCATGTTGGTGTCCCAGGCGTTGGTCGCCGTGCGGTTGGCGCCGGTCCAGCTGGTGGCCACGGGCATGTATGCCGTGGGGACGGCGGCCGGCCGGGTGTACCCGTTGGTGTAAGCGCTGGTGTACGCGCTCTGGTCCCAGCGCCAGTCGTACCCGCCAGTGTAGTTGGCCGGCTGCCAGGCGTTGGTGGCGTACGCCTGCCACCAGGCGGGCGCCGTGGGGTAGCGCTCGCGCCAGGCCACGCTGGAGACCCAGGGCACCGGCTTGCGGTGGACCGGGTAGTTCCATTCGACGCCGCTCTGGTACTCTTTTTCCCAGATGTGGTCGTCGGGGTAGTAGGCGAGCGCAGGAGCGCCCGTGCCCAGCAACATCACGGTAGCGAGGGCGGCCTTGACGGCGAGGGACCGCATGGATGTTTCCTCCTGAATTAAGAAACGTTCAAGCAGGATTTTACCCCCGCCCGCCCGCTGTTTCACCGCCCTGGTGACAGTTGTCACCGACAAAGTGGCTGAAAGGCGCGTGGTGCGCCAATCCATCAAGCAGGCGTCCCGAGATCGGCACCCGATCTAGCTTAACCGTAACGCGCTAAGCGACCAGGGGTTCTGTTATACTGCCCGGCCATGCGCCTGACCTTAACCCTCGCCTCCCTGCTCCTGGCCCTCGCCGCCCCCGCCGCCGCGCTAGTCCTTAACGAAGGGGCCGCTGCGCAGCAGCGGTTGGGGGTCCCCTTCGGCGCCGAGCCGCTGAACGTGGCCTTGGTGTGGCACCAGCACCAGCCGCAGTACCCGAAGCGGCCCGGCACGCGCGTATACGAGCAGCCCTGGGTGCGCCTGCACGCGGCGAAGGACTACCATGACATGGCCGCGATCGTCCGCGAGTTCCCCGGGCTCAAGCTCACGATCAACCTGACGCCCGTGCTGCTCGCCCAGCTCGACGACTACCTCACGGGCGACACCGATCGCCACGCCGAGCTCGCCGCCAGGCCCGCGGCCAGGCTGACCGCGGCCGAACAGGCCGAGGCGCGCGAGCGCTTCTTCCAGGTCTCGGGGCCGATGATCGGCCGCTGGCCGCGCCTCCAGCAGCTGAAAGCGCTGCCCGCCGCCCGCTGGGCCCAGGCCGACTACCGCGACGCGGCCACGCTCTTCCACCTGGCCTGGACCGACCCGGACTTCCTGGCCCGCCCGCCGCTCGCCGCGCTCGCGGCCAGGGGCCGCGGCTACAGCGAGGCCGACAAGCGGCTGGTGCTGGCCGAGCACCGCCGCATCATGGCCGACGTGGTGCCGCTACACCGCAAGCTCCAGGACGAAGGGCGCCTCGAGGTCACGACCACGCCCTATTTCCACCCGATCCTGCCGCTGGTGTACGACAGCGCGCTCGCCCGCGAGGCGCTGCCGCAAGCGCCGATGCCCGGCGGCCGCTACCAGCGCCCGGATGACGCGAAGTTCCATGTGACGGCCGCCGTGGCGGACTACACCAAACGCTTCGGCCGCGCGCCGCGCGGCATGTGGCCGGGCGAGGGCTCGGTGTCCCAGGCGGTCGCGCCGCTCTTCAAGCAAGCCGGCATCGGCTGGATCGCGACCGACGAGGACGTGCTCGCGCGCTCACTCGGCATGAAGCTGCGCGACGGCGAGCACCTCACGGCGCAAGGCGGCAGCGCGCTCTACCGGCCGTACCAGGTGAAGGACGGGCCCGCGATCGTGTTCCGCGACCGCAAGCTTTCCGACGACATAGGCTTCCGCTACAGCAAGATGAGCGGCGCGGCCGCGGCCCGCGACCTGCTCGACCAGCTCGCGGCCATCGCGCGCTGGCCGCGCGCCGGCGAGCCGCTCGTCAGCATCATCCTCGACGGCGAAAACGCCTGGGAGAACTACCCCGACGACGGCAAGGCCTTCCTGCGCGCGCTCTACAAGGGCCTGACGACCGACGCTCGCTTCAAGACCGTGACGCCGGCCGAGTTCCTGGCGACGAACCGCCCCACGCCGCTGGAGCGCCTCTGGTCCGGCTCCTGGATCGGCGCGAGCTACGCCACCTGGATCGGCGAGGACGAGGAGAACCGCGCCTGGGACTTGCTGTTCCGCACGCGCGAGGCGGTGGCGGCCTTCGGGCGCCGGCACGGCGAGGCGAATCGCGCCTACCGCCAGGCCATGGCGAAGATCCACGCCGCCGAGGGCAGCGACTGGTTCTGGTGGTACGGCCAGGATCAGGACTCCGGCCGCGACCACGAGTTCGACAGCGCCTACCGCGGCCTGCTCATGGCGGCCCACCGCGACCTCGGCCAGAAGCCGCCCGCCGACCTGGCCCTGCCGATCGTCCAGGTCGGCGCCAAGCCCACCCGCGCGCCGAGCGCCTACCTGAAGCCCAACATCAACGGGCCGATGGACCGCACGGAATGGGCGAAGGCAGGCTCGCTGTTCGCCGAGGGCGGCGTGATGGCCGTGGGCGGCCGGCCCTTCGACGCGCTCTTCTACGGCTGGGACAAGGAACACCTCTACCTCGCGGTCCAGCACGGCGGGGACGCCAAGCCCTTCGCGGTGCTGCTCGGCCTGCCTTCGAAGGGCGGTGGCCAGCCGATCCCGCCCGCGCCCTTCCTCGTCCATGCGGGCATCGACGTGAACGCCGACGGCACGGCGGCAATGGGCCTCCCCGGCAAGCCCGGGCAGCCCAGGCCGTTGCGCGCGGGCCATGGGCGCGGCACGAGCGAGCTCGCGATCCGCTGGGCGGACCTCGGCGTGCGCTCCGGCGACCCCGTCAGCCTCATCTTGCGCACGCAGGACGCCGTGTTCCCCGCCCAGCCGCTCCAGCTGCGCGTGCCGGTGCTCGCGAGCAAGCCGCTCGTCGCGCTCGTGGACGCGCCCGACCCCGGCATCGGGCCGGGCACGTTCGATCTGCCGACCGGCGGCGCATACACCCGCGCGAGCGTCGACCTGAAGCGCTTCGAGGTGGCCGAGGAGGGCGGCGACTGGGCCTTCACCTGGCAGCTCGGCGAGGTGCGCGACCCCTGGAGCTCGCCGATCGGGCTCTCGCTCGTGACGCTCGACGCCTACGTCGCGCCCGGCCTGTTCGTGGAGGGCCGCCTGCCGCCGGTCACGCCGCTGCTCGAGGCCCGCGGCGCCGCGGCCGACCGGCCCTGGCGCCTGGCCGTCTCGGTCGAGGGCTGGCAGCAAGGCTTCTACGAGCCGAGCGGGGAGAAGGGCGGCGAGGTGCCCGTCGCCGTCGACCGCCTCGCAGGCGAGGTGCGCGCGTTCGTGCCGAAGGCGCGCCTCACGGGCGATCCCCGCAGCTGGGCCTTCCTCGTCACGCTCGCGGGCCAGGACGGCTTCGCGCCGGGGCGCATCCGCCAGGTGATGTCCGCGACGACGGCCGAGCGCTTCGGCGGCCGCCTGCCCGCCCGCCACGGCAACCTGCTCGACGTCCTGCTGCCGGCAGGTTCCGGCGACCAGGCCGTGTTGTTGAACCAGGCGGGCGGCAACGTCGTCTTGCCCCTCGTGCGACCCACCGAATAGCTTCCACACCCCCGAAAGAGGAGATTTCCCGATGGCCCACGCCCCCTTCCGTCGCCTGGCGATCGCCACCAGCACCGCCCTCGTCCTCGCCGCCGCCGGTTGTAGCGACGGCCGCCCGGCGCCGACCACCACGCAGCCGAGCGCCGGCCCGAGCGCCGGCGCGAGCGCCGGACCGAGCGCCAGGCCCGCCGCG
>JAKFEW010000003.1:0-9265 GCA_036675505.1 Candidatus Sericytochromatia bacterium | reverse complement strand
CGAGCGGTCCGTCGAGGGTGACGGTGCGGTCCAGGCTCGGATTGGCGGTCAGGGTGACGATCACGCGATCACGACCTCGACGTCGGCCTTGCGCAGCGCGCGTGGCCCGCATGGCGCAGCGCGGCATCGATCTCGCCTGCGCGCAAGCCGGTCTCGGCCAGGTTCAGGCGGGCGTGGACGTGGGCCGCGGCCACGCCGTCGAGGGCCAGCACGGCCTCGTTGCACTCGCGCGCGAGCGCCGTGTCGCCGCGCCGCTCGGCCACCAGCGCGCGGGCCAGGTGCAGCTCGGCGAGGTCCTCGGGGCGGGCTTCCGCGGCGCGCGCGGCGGCCTGGGTGACCAGCACGTTGAAGCGCGGCATGTCGCCCGCGTGGGCGGCGGCTGCGGCCAGGCGCGCCAGCGCGGCCAGCTCACAGGCCACGTCGCCGCGCTGGGCGAAGCCCGCGCGGGCCCGCTCGTAGGCGGCCGCGGCCTCCTCGGTGCGGCCGCCGCGGGCGTGGCCGTGGGCCTCCCAGAGCGCCAGCACCGGCTCGGCCGCGCGCACGGCCGGCGGGAAGGCCGCGAGGTGGCGCGCGATCTCGGCGTGGCGGCCCTCGAGGCGCAGGGCCGGGAAGGCTTCCGCGGCGGCGGCGAGCGCCGCGGGCCAGGCCTGGGCGGCGACGAAGTGGGCCAGCGCCAGCGCCGGCTGGCCGCGCCCGGCCAAGCGGGTCGCGATGCGGCCATGCAGCGCGGCGAGCTCGGCCGCGGGGATCGCCCGCTCCGCCTCCGCGCACAGGAACTCGCGCAGATGGCTGGGAAAGGCGTAGGTGCTGCGTTCCAGCGTGGCCGCGTCCAAGCGGCGCACCAGGTGGTCGGCCTGCAAGGCGGCGAGCAGCGCGCCCGCTGTCGGCTCGCCGAGCGCCGTCGCCGCGGTCTCGACGTCGAGCAGCGGCAGCAGGGCGGCGCGCAGCATGAAGGCGCGGCGCTCCGGCGGCTGCGTGCGGAAGAGCTCATCGGCGACGTAGGCCGCGAGCGCGTCGTCAGGGAGCTTTTCACTGGCGTCGGCGAGGTCCGGGCCGCCGGCGGTCACGAGCGCGAGGCCGAGCGGCCAGCCTTCGAGCCCCGGCGCGTGCCTGGTCCAGGCGCTCGGCACGGCGCGGCCGCGCGCGCGCGCCTGCAAGTAGGCCTGGACCTCTTCGGGCGTGAAGCGCAGCGCCGCGTCGTCCAGGCGCGCGGCGCGGCCCGCGGCCAGGAGCCGCCCGATCGGCAGCGGCTTGCGCGAGCTCGCGAGCACGCGCAGCGGCGGCGGGAACAGCTCGGCGAGCTCGGCGAGCGCAGGCAGCAGGTCGGCGGCCGTGAGCAGGTGGTGGGCGTCGTCGAGCGCGAGCGCGAAGGATGGCACGCCGAAGGCGCTCACGTCGCCGAAGAAGGCGCGCCACAGGCCGCGCGGCGCGAGCCGGCCGTCGCGCACCATCGCGAGCACCGCCTCGCCGAGCGTCGGCACCTGGCGGCGGGCGCCCGCCACGAGGCGCGTGAAGAAGGTCGCGACGTCGGCGTCGTCCTCGTCCACGCCATACCAGAGGACGCTCGTCCCGCCCTTGGCGAGCCGGGCCTGGAGGTCGGCGAGCGCGAGCGTCTTGCCGACGCCGGGGCCGCCTTCGAGCGCCACGAAGGGCGGCAGGGGCTCGGGCAAGCCGGCCCAGCTCCGCCGCACGCGGTCGGCGGGCGGGACCGGGGCGCGGAGCTTGGCGTCGAGCAGCCAGGATTGTTCCAGGTCGGCGGTCATCGGGTCAGGTGGGCTCCGGCGGGCGGGTCTGGCCTGTGAGGGCGCGCTGGACGGCTGTGGGCAGGTCCGCGACGCCGCCCGGCCCGAGCTGGTCGGCGAGCGCCTGCGCCAGCGCCTGGCCGCCCCACTCGACGGCCTCGCCGGCGAGGTCCGGATCGGCCACGAGCAAGGAGGCGACCAGCGCCAGCGAGTGGGGCAGGTCCGCGCCGTCGGTGCCGAGCTCGTCGAAGAGCTGCTTGCGCGACTCCACGGGCAGGCCGCCGAGCAGCTGCGCGCGCTCGGCCGGCGCCATCCCGGTCACGCCGCTCATGAAGCCGCGGGCGCCGGGCGGGCTACCCGCCACGCGCGCGAGCAAATCGGCGGTGAGCTGGTCGGGGGCGCTGCGCGCGAGCGAGGCCGCAAGCAGGCCGAAGCGCGTCTGGTCGGCGCCGCACGTGGGCGGCCGGTCGGCGAGCTCGCCGAGCCGCAGCGCGCGCTGCGCGACGGGCAGCGCGTCGAACTCGGCGGTGGGCGCCGCCGCGGGCGTCGCCCCTGGCGTCGCCCCAGGCGCGCCGCCCGCCTGGAGCTTGGCGAGCAGCGCGTTCATCCGCGCGGTTTCGTCGTCCCTGGGATCCGGCAAGCGCCTAGCCCTCTCCCGCCGGCTCGGCCGCGGCTTCCTCGCCGTTGGGCAGCACGACCGACTCGGCCACCTGGGCGGCGTCGAAGTGTTCGTGCAGCAGCGCCTCGGCGTCCTCGCGGCGCAGGGCCGCGATGAGGTCCGGGATCGCGAAGTAGTCGGCGTCCTTGAAGGCCACCTCCGTGACCTGGTTCGCCACGGCCTCCGGGCTGTTCAGCGTGTGCAGGTAGTCGCCGATCTGCTTGCGGCGCGCGCGCTCGAACTCGTCGTCGGGCAGGCCGTCGCGCAGGAAGCGCGCGATCGTGGCCTCGATCGCCGCCCGGAAGGCGACAGGGTCGTCCGTCTCGCAGCCCACGTACGAGAAGCCGTAGCCCTGGCCAACTTCGTAGTCGTAGGAGATCGGGTCGTCGATCAAGCCGCGGTCGAGCAGCGCCTGGTAGAGCTCCGAAGCCCGTCCGAAGAGCACGTCCTGGATCTGGCCCATCAGCAGCTCGCGCTTCAGGTGCTCCTCGGACGCCGTCGCGGCCTTGTCCTTCCAGCCGAGCATCACGAGCGGCCGCGAGACGGCGAGGCGCACCTCGTGGCGCGGCTTGGCCACGCGCGCGGGCTCGGCCGCGAAGAAGCGCTTGATCACCCGCGGGGGCGTGAAGGTCTTCTTGGCCTGGTTCTCGCGCACGAGCGCCATGATCCGGCCCGGCTCGAAGTCGCCGACCACCGCGAGCATCATGTTGCTCGGATGATAGAAGGTCTCGTAGCACGTCATCAGCGCGTCGCGGTCGATGCGGCCGATCGACTCGACGGTGCCCGCGATGTCGATGCGCACGGGGCTCACGGCGAACAGCCCCTCGAGCAGGTGGCGGTAAGCCCGCCAGAACGGCATGTCGTCGTACATGCGGATCTCCTGCTCGATGATGCCCTTCTCCTTCTCGACGTTCTCGGGCGTGAGGTGCGGGCGCTGCACGAAGTCGAGCAGCGTCTGGAGGTTCTCGTCCACCTGGCCGGTGGCCGAGAAGAGGTAGGCCGTGCGGTTGTGGCTCGTGTAGGCGTTGGCCGAGGCGCCTTGCGCCGAGAACGTGTGGAAGATGTCGCCCCACTCCTCCTCGAAGAGCTTGTGCTCGAGGAAGTGCGCGATGCCGTCGGTGACCTGCCGGATCGGCGCACCTTCAATTTGGAAGTGGTTGTCGATCGAGCCGTAGCGCGTGGTGAAGACCGCGTAGGTCTTCGCGTAGCCGGGCTTGGGCACGAGCTGCACGGTCAGGCCGTTGGGCAGCGTCTCGGTGAGGACCTGCTCCTGAATGGTGGCGTAAACTTTGGTCTGCATGGCGGCCTCTTATCGCTTCGCCGCTTGCGGCTCGGCCGCAGGCGCCTGCGTTTGCGGATCGCGCAGGAAGTAGACGGTGTCGAGCGCGAGGCCGCGGCCGGCCTTCACCACTTCGGCCTTGCCGATCGCGGGCACCGCCTCGGCGAGCTCCTCGATGCTGCGCTCGCGGCCCGCGGCGATCGACTCGAAGGCGAGGTTGATCAGCGCGCCCGGGCTGTCGTAGGCCTCACGGTAGGTGTTGATGAGCATCGCGCGCGTCTGATCGATCTCCTGATCCGTGATGTCGCCCGCGTTCATCGCCGCGAGCTGCTCCTGCACGACGGCGAGCGCGCGGTCGTAGTTCGCGATGTCGATGCCGGCCTGCACGAACAGCACGCCCTTGTGGGCGTCGTAGCGCGAGCGCGCCGAGTAGGCCAGGCTCTCGCGCTCGCGCACGTTCATGAACAGCTTCGAGTGGGCGAAGCCGCCCAGGATGCCGTTGTACATCAGCATCGCGTAGTAGTCGGGGTCGGCGTAACGCACGGGCGCGCGCAGGCCCATCACGAGCTGGCCCTGGTTCACCTCGTGGCACTCGACGATGTGCTTCGCCTGGGCCGGCGCGTGGCCGAGGGTCTCGCCTGTGACCGGCGAAGGCCGGCGCTCGGGGAAGGTGAAGACCTGGCGCAGCTCGTCGGCCACGGCCTCGGGGTTCACGTCGCCGACCACGAAGCAGTCCATCGGGCCTTCGGCGAGGATGCGCGCGTACTCGGCGTCGATCGCCGCGGGGTCGATCGCGGGCAGGTCCTCGATGCGGCCGCCGGAGTACAGGCGGTAAGGCTCGTCCGGGCACATCGCCTCGACGCAGCGGATCCGCGCGTACTGCGACTTGTTGTTGAAGAGGCCCTCCACGCGCTTGCGCAGGGCTTCCTTTTCGAGATCGACGAAGCTCGCCTTGATCGCCCCGTGCTCGCGCACCGGCTGCGTGAGCACCGCGTGCATGAAGGCGATGCCTTCTTTCAGGAGCTCGGGCTTGCCGGGGATGTACTTGCCGTTCGGCAGCTCGAGCCGGAACTGCACGATCTGGCGCTCGCCGAGCTTGAATACGTCGGCGTGCAGGTAGGAGCCGTACATGCGGTCGAGCTGGCGCTGCATGTCGCGCACGCTCGGGAAGCGTTCGGTGCCGCGGGTCAGCACGTAGGGCAAGAGCGCGGTGCGCGTCACGCGGCCTTCTTCGAGCGGCCGCTGGATGTTCAGGACCAGCGTGTTGGTCTTGAATTTGTCCGTGGGCAAGACGTGCAGCCCCATGGCCGGGTGTTCGAGGTGTAAAAATCGCATGGTGGCCCGCTTTCCAGCTTTTCCCCGCTTGGGGCGCCCATGGTAGCAAACCCGCCGGGGGCGGGCAAGCTGCGAGCGACCAGGGTCCGGGTCGGCGATCGCGCCCCCGATCCTCAGGGGGTCGGCTTGAAGGACTTGAGCTTGAGGGTCACCGTGATCGTCGAGCCCAGCAACGATTGGGACGTGATGATCTGCACGGGGCCCGTGTCCTTCGCCAGCCAGGTCTTGACCGGCGCCCCGGCTTCGGTGGTCTCGTACTTGAGCGTGTCGAAGGTGCCGGCGGGCACGGTGATCCGCTCCTTCGTGTACGTCGCCGCAGGGGCTGTGCGCGGGAAGCTCTTGGACTTGGTCTCGAAGCTGCTCGCGATCTCGACGGTCGCGCCATCCGCGCTCACGGCCTTCACCGTCCAGGTCGTGTCGCTGGGCGGCAGCGGCGCGCCTTCCGCCGTGGAGTCGAACACCCAGCTGCGGCCCACGGGCTCGAACACGAAGGTGGTGAACGCCTGGACCTCGGCCTCGGAGGGCGTGCCTGACCAGTCGCCGGTCGGCGGCGCCACGCTGGCGGCGGCCGATGCGGTGGGCGAGGCGCTGGGGGCCTGGGACGCCGGCGTGGTGGAGGCGGTGGGGGAGGTCGGTGGCGGCGAGGGCGAGCCTGCCGCGCCCTGTGAGGGCGAGGGCGACGGCGAGGCGCTGGGCTTGATCGGGGCAGGGGCCGGGGGGCTCGCGCTCGCCGTGGCCCTGGGCTTGGTCGACTTCTTCTTCGCCGGCGCGTCGGTGGGCGCCGCCACCTCGACGGCGACGGGGCCGCAGGCCACGATCAGGCCGAGCAGCAGCGCGAGCGTGGCGAATCGTTGGGCTGTCGGCGTGGCGCGCATGGGTATGTCATACCCGCTCGGCTGCCGCTTATGCCCGGCGGCCTCAGGACCCCAGGCGCTGGTAGAGGCGGCAGAGCTGCAGGGCGACGGCGCTCGGCGGCTCGGCGGGCACCGAGCGGGTGGTCCAGTCACGCGTGAACATCGCCTCGGCCTGGCGCGGCGCGCGGCCGCCCCAGACCTCGAGGTTGGTCTCGGCGACGGCCTCGAAGCCGCCCCTGGTCCAGTTGGTCGAGCCTGCGTGCAGGATCGCCCCGTCGATCACCACGCTCTTCATGTGCGCGGTGGTGAGCTGGTCGTCGACCTTGAAGTGGCGCACGTCCATGTGGGCGCCAAGCAGCGCGTCGAGCGCGACGGCGTTGACCACGCCGCGCGGGGCCTTGTGGATCACCGGCACGAAGGGGTCGACGTTGCCCGGATCGAGCAGGATCTGGACGGCGACGCCGCGGTCGCGGGCGGCGATGAGCGCGTCGAGCACAGGTCCTGGGCCGAGCTCGTGCATCTGGACGTGGATGCTGCGCGCGGCCCCCTGGATCAACGGCAACAGCGAGCCGAAGCTGGTCTTGCGGCCGAGCCCTGTGCCGACCACGCGCACGGCGCCTGGGCCTTCGGGCGCGCCCAGCTGCGGCGTGTCGCCCACCGGCAGCGTGACTTCCTCGCGCGGCGCGGGGGCCTCCGGGTGGGTCGCGTGGTACCAGTCCACCTCGTGCTGGGCCGTGAGCTGGCGCACGACGTCGCCGCGCAGGTGGAGCATGAGGTCGTGGTAGTTGTAGAACTTCTTGGCGAGGTTCATGCTGCCGACCAGCGCCTCGGCGTCGTCGACCACCACGTACTTGTTGTGGTCGATCGTGTCGCCGGCCGTCTTCGGCGGGATCGCCGCGCGGCTGTGGAAGGCCACCGGCACGCCGCCGTCCTTGAGCCGCTTCAAGATCGGCTTGCACTGGCCGACCATCTCGGGGATCTTGCCGAGCTTGGCATCGAGCAGCACGCGCACGTCGACGCCCTGCTGGCGCCTGGCGATCAGCGTGTCGGCCATCCGTTCGGCGGTCGGGCCGCCGAAGATGTAGTAGTCGATGCGCACCGAGCGGCGCGCGCGCTTGACGATCGCCTCGAGCGCCGGGAAGGTGTCGCCGTCGTAGAGCACGTCGACCTCGGCCGTCGCGAAGCGCGGCACGGGCAGGCGCGGCGCGAGGATCCCGGCCGGATCGGCCTGGGCGGCGCGCAGCGCGCCGGGCGCGCGGGTGGCGGCGCCGGGCGCGGAGGTGCCGCAGGCGGCGAGCAGGGCGGCGCTGGCGAGCAGGAGGGTGGGCAGGAGGGTCGGACGGGCCATACGGGTTTATCGGGGACCGGGATGGCGAACCCCTTTATCGGGGATATAATTCCGGGTTAAGTGGACTTGAAATTTGCGTTTGGGGTGTCGATCAGCTCGGCGTGGGCGTCGGCAGCGGCCGGGTGCGCACCTCGGCGTCCGCCTGGGCCGTGCCGCGCAGGTTGCCGGCCGGATCGCCGAAGCCGGTCACCCGCACCTTGATCGCGCCCGCGTACTTGAAGAAGAACGGCCGCCCGACCACCAGCAGGCGCACGCGCCGCGCGTCGGTCGGATCCGGCACGACCACCACGCTGCCGGGCGGCGCGCCCTCGCGGGTCGCGCGGGCGCTCTCCGCCACGAACGCGAGCTCGCGGCCGAACGTTTCGACGCCCAGGTAGGTCGCGGCGCGCGCGTCGACCACCGAGCCCTCGCCGTCGACGGCACCGTCCAGCGCGACGCCTGCGAGCTCGGCTTCGCTCTGGGCCACCGCGAACGTGAAGGCCAGCGCGCCGTCCGTGGTCGCCGCGAGGCCCGGGCCGCGGTGGCCTGTGGCGCTGCCGTCGTAGGCCACCATCGGCTCGTCGAAGATCAGCGTGATCGCGGCGTCGGCCTCGACGCGCCCTGCATCGATGCCCGCGAGCCCGGGCGCGCGGACGTCGCGCGCCAGCGCGGCCACGACGGCGTCGCGGTGCGTCGCCGCCCAGCGATCGCGCGGGTCGTCGTCCACGTCGTGGTCCTCCCAGGCGTCCTCGAAATCCGCGTCGAGGAACACGTGGCGGATCAGCTGGCCGGGCGGCGGATAGCCGTTCAGGTCGCCCACCGCGTCGGTGCCGAGCTGGTGGTAGGCCGCGTCCTCGATGCGCGCGCCGTCAGGCGGCGTCACCAGGCCGAGCTGGTAGCGCACGTCGTCCGTGGCGCTCGCCACCAGCACCGCCGGCACGTGGAAGCGCAGGCGGGTCGCGCCGCGCCAGGCCGTGCTCGCGGGCGGGCCAACGTCGGCCGGGAAGCGCGTACCCGGTCGGATCGCCCAGGCCAGATCGCCGCTCGGGCCGTCGACGTCCACGTCGTCGCGGCCGGCGTCGCGCAGGTCGGGCGCCCCGCCGGTGCGGCCTGCGGGCACCGCCGCGGCGCTCGCGGGCATCAGCCGCAGCGAAGCCGCCAGCCGGTCGCGGTTGACGTCGTCGAGCGGCTCGGAGACTTCGAGCACGAAGGCCACCTCACCCCCCGGGCTCAGCGTCTCGTCCTCATCCGGGCTGACCAGCACGATCTCCGGCCGGTTCGACAGGTAATGCGGCGCGCCGGGGGTCACCTCGGCGTCGGTCGCCATGCCGGGGGCCGCGCCGAAGTCGATGGTATGCCAGTCCGGGCGCGGCGGCAAGGCGGCGATCCGGCGGCGCTCCGTGAAGCCGTCCCGGTGGGCCGTGATCTCCATGTTCACGTTGGAAGCCACGTCCTCGAGCTGGTAGGCGCCGTCGGCGCCGGTCGTGACCGTGCGGTCGTACCAGAGATCGTAATGCAGGGCCCGCACGCGCACCGAAGCGCCGCCGATCGGCGTGCCGCCCTCGTCGAAGAGGCGCCCGCGCAGGCGCACCACGTTCGGGTAGCCGGGCGGCGGAGCGAGCGAGCCGCTGACCGCAGGGCTCGCGGCGCCCGGCGCGAGGCTCGCCGGCGTGCCCGGGGCGGCCGTCGCCGACACCCACGGGCCGGCGTAGGGCGTGGATTCGATGATCGCGGGCGCGACCGCCGCGGCCGCCGCGCTCGGCTCGGCCGAGGCCGTGGCGACGGGCACGGCCGCGATCACGGTGCGGCCGGGGATTACGGCGAGCGTCGGCTCGCAGGCCGCGACGAGGGCCGCGATCAGCAGCCAGGCGCCGGATGGACGAGGCATGGACGGCATTCTCCTGGACCCGCCGCCACCGGCCGGCCCCGGATTACATACCCAGCCGGGCTAGAGACCTGACCAATTAAGAGGCGGCGCGCAAGAGCCGGTCCACCAGGTGAAGGTTGTGGACAGCGGCGTGCCGCCTCAAATCGAAGAGATTCTTCCGGCGACCGCGGTACCTTGCCCGG
>JAKFEW010000014.1:0-41383 GCA_036675505.1 Candidatus Sericytochromatia bacterium | reverse complement strand
GAGCTCTCGTTCGACGCGGATGCGGGCACTGGCGCAACGACCAACAACCCGCTCGCCGAGATCGACTCGGACAAGGACGGGCAGAAGGACAACGTCGACACCGACGACGACGGCGACAAGGCCGGCGACGACAAGGACCAGGGCGAGTACGCCTACAACGACCAGGAGAACCACGACAACGACGGCGACGGCGTCGGCGACGTCCTCGACACCGACGACGACAACGACGGCAAGCCCGACGCGGTCGACCGCGACGACGACGGCGATGGCACGGCCGACGAAACCGACGCGGACGACGACGGCGACGGCCTCGACGACACGACGGCCGACATCGCGGTCGAGGACAACGACCACGACCTCGACGAGGACGGCTGGGCCGACGAGGCCGACTGGGACACCGACGGTGACGGCACCGGCGACGCGACCGACACCGACTGGGACAACGACGGCACGCCGAACGCGGCCGACAACGACGACGACGGCGACGGCATCGCCGACAGCGGCGAGGCCAAGGACTCGGACGGCGACGGCGTCGCGGACTACTTCGACCCGAACGACACCGACGCCGCCAGCTGGGAGGTCGCGGCCGACTTCGACTGGGCAGCGCTCTACGCGATGGATGACTGGGACTTCGACTTCATCGAAGATTCCAAGGACACCAGCATCGACAGCGAGTACTACGACTTCGAGTCCGACGACACCAACGCCGACGGCATCCCCGACTCGTACGAAGACAAGGGCACCGACGCCGACGGCGACGGCGTGCCGGACGAGTGGGACACCGACGACACCAACGACGGCACCAACGAGACCAGCCTCGACGACGCCTCGTGGACCAAGGACACCGACGGCGACGGCGTCGCGGACTGGGAAGACTACGACGCCGACAACAACGGCGCGGTGGATCCCGAGGACCAGAACGTGACCATCGTCGACGACGGCGGCTACTCGGGCCCCGGCCAGTTCGACCCGAGCCCGACGCCCGGCCCCGGCGACGAGACGCCTGCACCGAACGCGACGCCCGATACGATCATGTGGAGCTTCGCCGACCAGAACTGCAACGGCACCGAAGACCGCGACGAGAAGCCGATCCCGCCCACCGAGGCTTGCCTGTATTCGAAGCCCGGCAGCATCGTGGACGCCGACGGCGACGGCTACATCAGTAAGGAAGAGTATGACGCCGCCAACAACAGCGCGGGCGGCGGCGACAGCGGGGAGGAAGAGCCGGACGAGGAGCTCCCTTCGGAAGAAGAGGAAGGCTAACGCCGCGAATCGCGAAAACCAGAAGGGGGCCGGGCAAATGCCCGGCCCCCCTTCTGTTGTCCCGCCGCCCGCGGGCGGCTGGGCCACCTCAGCGGCAGATCATATCTTCGATCTCGTCGATCAACGGCGAGGGCGCCTCGGCGGCGACCACGACGCTGACCTGCCAGCCGCCGCCCGTCTCCTTGGCGCGCAGGGCGTCGAGCAGGATGCGTGCGCCCTCGTCGGACACCGCCGCGTAGACGGCGGCGGGATCCACGCCGAGGGCCTCCGCGAGGTCCAGCTGCACCGTCTGGCGCTGGCGCTGGCGACGGTGGTAGCGGACGCGCGCGACGGCGTCGTCTGGCAGGAAGCGGCGAGCCGCCGCCTCGACATCGATCTCGAGGTATGAAGCCAGCTCCTGGTACACCGCCTCGTAGGTGGTGTCGAGCTCGGGGCAAACGAAGGTCATGAAGCGGGGCATGGTGTTCCTCCTTGAACGCGGAATCGTGTCCCGGATCACCCGGGCACCCTCACCTTAGCAGCGGCCACTCCGCCGAATTTGTGATGGATGACCTGATTCCACACACACTTAACGGACTCCTATCAGTCGCGAAAAGTTCCGTGCCACTTATGTTTCAGCGATTCGCGCTGCAGCGCATGGCCGGCCGACATGTGCCCCGATCACACCCGCGAACGGGGTGAGCGAGCCAGGCTCCGCGCGCCGCTCGAACGTAATCTAGCGATCGCCCTGATCGGCCTTCGCGGGGCAGGTCCGGTACACCGACCAGGACCGCACGGCGCGGTGGTTCAGGAAGCGCGAGAACTCGGCGTCGTTCCACTTGCCGTCGCGCGAGAGGTCCGCCGCCGTGAACTCGTCGTCGGTGACGGCGCGCTGCTGCAGCTTGAAGCCGGCGCGCAGCTCGTCGAGCGAGACCAGGCCGTCGCGATCGCAATCCAGCAACGCGAGCGGCGGCTGGTCGGCGCGGGCCACGCGCGCGGCGGCCTCGGTGGGCTCCGGCGCCATCGCGACGCGCACCCCGGGCACCGCGCCGCAGCCCGCGAGGGCGGTGACGGCGAGGACGAGGAGGCAGGCGAGGGGGCGGGGGCGCATGGGGTTCGGGCTCCTGGCGAGGTGACCCCTCGATCGTAATCCGCCGGGCGGCCGTGATCCAGGACTGGTCGCACGTTCGCCGTGTGATTTCGCTCACGAATGGCGTCAATGGGCCGTTCACAGAAGGCCCTCGGCGGGAACAAGGGATGCATGCGATCCATGTTGCTCGCGCTCTTCCTTTCGGCGGGCCTCGCCGGCGCGCCGGCCGCCCACGCCGAGACGCTCGCGCCGCCAGCGCCGTTCGACGAGTCGGTCGGCGTCTTCCGGTACCCGAGCGGCGAGGCGGCCTCCCGGGTCGTGCCGCTCGCGCTCGACGAGACGCCGATCCAGGTCTGGCTCCCGCTCGAGGTGGAGGAGACGCACGCCGCCAGGCTGCTCACCAGCCTGGACGGGTTCCTCGCGCAGCTGCCGGCCGAGCACAGGGCCGCCCTGCGAACCGTGGCCTTCGACCCCGGCGAGTACCCCGCCAACGCCCGCAAGGCCCGCCAGCTGAACCAGCCCGAGCTCAAGCTCTGGGCCAGCGCCAAGGCCGGCATCATCGTCTTCTACCGCAACACCCCGCCGGGCGACTGGCGGGTGTCGCGGCGGCGGGTCTTCCATGAGATGGGCCACTGCCTGGCCCATATGCGCTTCGGCACCTCGACCCCGCCGCCCGCATGGACGGAGGCCGCCGTTGCGGACGACACCTTCTTCTCCGACTACAGCCGCAACGCCTTCGCGGCCACCGGCACGCTCGTCGAAGACTTCGCCGACGCCTACGCCGCGTACATGCAGGCGATCGCCGACGGCGGCGACGCGCTGCCGGCCTTCCAGGCCACTTACCCGGCCCGGGCGCGCCTGCTCGACGTCTATACCGGCCAGGCAGCCATCGCCCGCTAGCAGCCGGCGCGCATCCGCGTGTCGGGCTGATCTTGCCGGATTTGTTAAATCCATATTATGATTGGTTTAATCACGCATTTATTGGCCCGGGCGAGGCAAGTGCGCGCCCCAGGCCGCCGACATCAAGGTTGTCTTCCGGCAATCCTTCTATGTCATTCAGGTTAAGAACGAGGAAATCGATCATGTTCCAGGCGCCCCGTCTCTCCCTCACAGCCGCCAGCGCCCTCGCGCTCGCGATCGCCGTCGCCGGCTGCGGCGCCGTCCCCTCGGCCACGAAGTCGCCCACCTCGAAGTCGAGCCGCGCCGTGACGGCCAAGGCCACCACCAAGCCGACCGCGGCCAAGGCCGCGAGCCCGACCCCGAAGCCCGCGCCCACGGTGGCGCCCGTGGACGACGAGCCCTCGCCCTCGCCGAAGGCCGTCGATCCCGACAAGAAGGTCGTGGTGTCCGGCATGGTTTACGGCGCCGACGGCGCGGCGCTCTCGGGCGTGACCGTGCGGGCGCGCTCGCTCGCCGCCGAGGCGCCGTTCGAGGCCGAGGTGAAGACCGATACGGGCTCGTACGTGCTGAACGACGTGCCGTCGGGCGCCAACCTCGAGATCGTGGCGACCAAGGACGGCTGGACCTCGCGCCGCCGGGTGGGCTCGTTCGACGACACCAACGACGCCGGCAACACGTTCGACTTCGGCGCGTCGTCCGGCGGCGAGGGCCTCGCCGCCGCCTTCTACCTGTCGGCGTTCCCGGAGATCGTGGGCACGACGCCCGCGACGAACAGCGAGGACGTCGCTCCCAATGGCGTGAAGGTGCGCCTCGAGCTGAGCGAGCCGCTCGATGCCGAGAACCGCGCGCGCTTCACCCGTGCGCTGCGCCTCTTGCCGGCCAACGACGCCGCGAACGGCGGCGCCGCCGGCACCACCACCGACCTGGCCCGCGGCGAGGACGACGGCTACCCGCGCGCGGTCACCGTCGACGGCGCCGCGACCGTCGCGCCGTACGCCCTGCGCGCCGGCAGCACCTTCATGAACGACCCGACGCGCGCCGCCGTCGTCGAGTGGGATCCCACCGGCAAGGCCGCGACGCTGAGCTTCGACGCGCCGCTGTTGACCGCCGCCGACGATGCCTGCGCCTACCAGCTCGTGCTGGTTTCGGCAGGCGCCGACCAGCGCATCCGCGACCGCGACGGCAACCAGCTCGGCACGGACGCGGCCGGCTCGCAGACCGCCTACCCCGCCGCCGGCGACCTCGTGCCCGGCGTCTTCAAGGCCCGCCGCCTGCGCCTCAACGCCGTGGACGGCCTGGCCGAAGGCTCCCGCGACGCCCGCTGGGCGGCCACCCACGACGACGTGGTGCGCTTCGAGCTCACCCGCGACGAGCAGGCCCCCTCGCTCCTCGGCGTCCGCGCCGTGTACATCGGCGACGACACCCGCCTCGAGCTGACCTTCGACGAGCCGATGGGTGCTTTCAACGGCACGACCGGCGCCTTCATCGCGTCTTCGCTGGGTGACGACGCGACGGACCTCGCGAACTTCTCGTTCGCGGTCGACGAGAGCGCCGACGAGCTGGCCGACCGCTCGCTCGACGGCGAGAACGACGCCCGCGTCGTGGATCCGCTCACCGCGACGTCGTGGGGCGGCGACGGCGAGCGCGGCCGCGAGTTCCGCTTCGCGCCTGCCGCGTTCGCCGCGACCCGCGCCGGCGCGGTCGCAGGCTCGGTCCTGGTCGAGCTCGACGACCGTAACCCGCGCAAGGTGTGGGTCGTGATCGCGGGCCGCCCGCGCTTCTTCCACCCCTCCGCCGCCGCGATCCGCGCGCGCGTCGAAGGCGTGGCGGACCCGGCGGGCAACGAGATCGCCGCCAAGCGCGCCGACACCATCCTCCCGATCGGCACGCTCTAGCCAGCGATCCCAGCCACCAAGGCACCCTTTTGCTCCCCTCGGTGGGGGAGAGGGAAAGGGTGCTCTGGTTGCCGTGAAGCCCGCTCAAGGCGGCAGGGTCGGCACCGCCGAAGGCGATGGAATCGGCGAAGGCGACGGCAGCGGGGTCGGTGCCGGCGCCAGCGGACTGGCGTCCGCGGGCGCCGGGCTCGCATCCGCCGGCACCAGGACGATGGTGGGCGAGCCGCCCGCGACCGGCGTGTCGATGACCGGCACCGGCGCGGGCGGCTGACGCCCGCAGGCCGCGAGCCCCACCGCCAGGAACATGACCGCCGCTCCCCGCGTGACGGTCTTACGGCTGGGCGTCCTCATCCGCGGGCGTCGAGCTCTTCGTCGGTGAGATCCTCGCCGCCGCCGATGTCGCCATCCTCGGCGACCCAATCATCATCGTCGTCGTCGTCATCATCGTCGTCGTCATCATCATCATCGTCGTCGTCATCATCATCATCGTCGTCGTCGTCATCATCGTCGCCGAGGTCGTCGTCGTCGTCGTCGCCGGCTGCGCCGCCGCCGCCGCCGATCGCGCCGAGATCGCCGATCGGCGGGCCGCCGGAGTCGTCCGAGCGCTGCGTGCTGGTGGTGGCGTCGTGGCCGACCTCTTCGGCCTGGGCCCCGGGCAGGTGGTCGCCCAGCAGCGGCTGCGGCGCCACGGCACCCTCGGCGGGCAACATGTTGTCGCCGGTCGGGGCAGGTCCCACCGGCGTGGGCCCCATCGCGACGGGCGTCCCGCAGCCCACGAGCACGCCGGCCAGGCTCAGCGCCAACAACCCATGAAATACTTTCATGCCACTGTCCTCCTCGGCGGGCAGACCCCCGCCGTGGCGAGCATAGATTTCGCTCCAGGGGCGCGCAACGCCGGCTCCTCTGTTGGCCACGGACGCGCGGGACCGCACGATCCGGTCACGGAGGAGATCAGCTCATGAGTGAACAGGCAGACCCGCGCAACCCCGTCGAACCCTTGCACGGCGGCGAAGCGGACGAGTTCATCGGCGAGGAAGTCGCCTGGGAATCGAACGCCGGCTTCGAGGGCGAGCACGGCGAACGGGGCGAGCACTTGAGCAGCCGCGCCGGCGACGAGTTCCTCGGCGAGGAAGTGGCCATGCGGGACTCGCGCGGCGGCTTCGAAGGCGAACATGGCGAACGCGGCGAGCGCCCTGAAGGCCAGGACGACGCCGGCCCGATGTGACGCCTGGGGGGTCCGCCGTCCCGGGCGTGGCTCAAGCCAGCAGCAGCCAGCCTGCGGCCAGCAGCAGCGCGCCCAGCATCAACCGGCGGAACAGCTCGCGCGACAGTCGGCGCAGCACCCGCGCGCCCAGCGCATTCCCGGCCACCACGCCCACCGCGAGCGCCGCCGCGGCGGGCAGCGCCGTGGGGGTGAGCACCTCGGCCAGGCCGAAGCCGACGCCCTTCACGAGGTGGACCAGCCCCATCGCCGCGGCGCCCGTGGCGACGAGCGCGGTGGGACGCAGGCCGAGGCGGTCGAGCAGCGGGGTGGCGACGAAGCCCGCACCGCCAGCCAGGCCGCTCACCGTGCCCGCGATCGCCCCCGCCGCCGTCGCGAGCCAGGGCGAGCCGAGCGCGGGCTCGGGCCCACGGGCACGCGGGTGTAGCTCGTGGACCACGAAGGCCAGCAGCAACAGGGCGATCACGCCCTGCACGACGTCGACGGGCAACGCGACGGCGGCCAGGCTCGCGCAGAACGCCGCGGGCACGCCGGCGAGGGCGAAGCGGCCGACCACCGGCCAGGCGATCGCGTCGCGCAGCATCAAGGCCCGCGAGGCATTGCCCACGAACAGCGCGGGGGTCGTGGTGGCGAGCACCATCGCCGGCGACCAGAAGAGGCTGAGCGCGGCGACCAGGAGAATACCGCCGCCGAGCCCGGCGATGGTGGTCAGCGAGCCGGCGGCGACGCCGGCTAAGAGGAGGGCGAGGACGACGAGGATGGACATGGGGCACCTCCGGGCAAGTCGGTCGTGAAAGACTCGAGGGAGGGATCGGGCGCCCGTCCGACATGATCATCGTACGCCCGGCCCGGGAATAAATGAAATGCATCTTTGTCAGGCATCCAATTCACCCCATGAATGAATCAGAACTCGAGCTCGCGCCGCTGCGCCTGATCGTCGCCCTCGCGGCGCACGGCACCGTCACCGAGGCGGCGGCCAGCCTGCACCTCAGCCAGCCGGCCGCCACGCACCAGCTGCGGCGGCTGGAGCGGCAGCTCGGCGTCGTCCTCGTGGAGCGGCGCGGCCGCGGCGTGGCGCTCACGGCGGCCGGGCGCGCCACCGTGGCGCGGGCTGTGCGGGCGCTCGCCGAGCTCGCCGGGCTCGGCGACGACCTGCGCGCGCTGGCCGGGCTCCAGGCCGGCGAGGTGCGCGTGGGCGGCGGCACCACGGCCACGATCCACCTGCTGCCCGGGCTCATCGCGACCTTCCGGCGGCGCTGGCCCGGCGTCGGCTTCTTCGTGCGCGAGGCGGGCACGCCCGAGCTGCTGGCGGCCGTCGCCGCGGGCGAGCTCGACGTGGGGGTGGTGGGGCTGCCGGCGGCCCATCGGGGGGTGGCGATCGCGCCCTGGCTCGACGATCCCGTGGTCTTCATCGGCTGGCCGGGCGCCCCGCTCGCGGGCCGGCCGTTCAAGCCCGCGCGCCTCACCGATGCGCCTTTCATCCATGCGAGCGCGGGCTCGCCGATCCGCGCGACCGTGGAAGCCGGCCTGTTTGCCGCCGGCGTCGCGCCACGCACGGTGATGGCGCTTGAAAGCGTCGAAGCGATCAAGGCCTGCGTCGCGGCAGGGCTGGGTTACGCCGCCGTGAGCGCCCGCGCCGCCGCGCGCGACCTCCAGGAAGGACGGCTGGTCGCGCTGGCGCCGCGCGGGCTCGCGCTGTCCCGTCGCTTCGGCCTCGCCCTGCGCGAGGGCGCGGCGCCCGATGCCGCGGTGCGCGCGTTCCTAGACGTGCTGCGGAGCCCGCCGGACGCCGGTTGACGCCTCCCGGCCGCCAGTTGGGCGGCAGGCGACCGATTGCGCACGAAGGCTCCCTGAAATTCCTAGTCCTACCGCTCAGGGAGCGGGTTTCGGCGTTTTCAGCGCGTGCGATCCGGGTATCAGGAATGCGGAGGGCCTATGTCCCGTTTCACCCAATCCTGCCGGATCATGCTCGCCGCCTGCCTGCTCGCAGGCTGCAGCGTGCCGCCCGGCCAGGTCGGCGTGAAGGCGCGCCGGCCCGCGACCGGCGCCTCGCACGATCCCGCCCAGGCCGGCCCGCCCCCGGCCGGCACCCCCGCGCCGACGATCGCGCCCAGCCAGCCACCCGGGCTCTTCGCGCCCGGGCCGCCGGTCTCGGCCACCGCGCCCCTGCCGAGCTTCGTGCCAGTCCAAGCGCCCATCGTCGCGAACAATGGCGCGAGCCTTGCGGGCAAGGTGAAGATGCCGGCCGGCCTGGTCTCGAACAACGGCGGGTCGCTGGTGTCGAACAACGGCGGGTCGCTGGTGTCGAACAACGGCGGGTCGATCGTCGCGAACAACGGCGGCAGCCTGGTCGGCCAGACGCGGGTGCCGTACCGCCTGGCGCGGGGTCGCTACCGCCTGGCAGCCATCCCCGACCAGGTGCCGGTGGCCGGCGCGCGCGTGCGGCTCGTGGATGCGCGCGGAGACTTCCTGCGCGGCCCCGACGGCCAGCCCGTCGCGGTCGAGACCGACGCCACGGGCGCCTACAGCTTCCCCAACGTGCCGCCAGACCGGCACTGGGTCGTGACCGCCGAGCTGCCGGGCGAAGGCGGCCGCCTGCGGGCCCTGGCGCCGCGCGACGCGGCCGATCGCCAGGCCCTCGACGTGGACTACGTGAGCACCCTCGCCACGGTCTACGTGCTCGAGAAGTACGTCGCCACCCAGCCCGACCGCCAGGCCACGCTCGAGAAGCTGCCTGCGGCCGTCGAGGCCGAAACGCGCGCGCGCACCGCGGCGGCGCTCGCGGCGAGCACGGCCCCGCCGACCGCGCTCGACGACGCCACTGTGCTCGCGGCCGTCGAAGGCCTGCGCGCGAAGGACAAGGGGCTGAACGACCAGCTCGAGGCGGTGCGCCGCCTGCTGATCCCGGCCGGCCTGTCGGACCTCGGCGCGGGCCGGCTGGGCACGGAGGTGGCGCTCGGCTACCTGTCGATGCTGACGCCGCTGCCCGACGGCGCGCTGCTGATCGCCTCCGAGGGCGATCGCCGCCTCTGGCGCCTCGGCCCGGACGGCCGCCTCACGACGCTCGCGGGCGGCGGTGGCCCCACCACCGAATCGCTCGACGGCGAGCCGGCAGCCACCGCGGGGCTCACGGCCCCCACCGGCGCGATGCGCGACGCCAGGGGCCGCGTGATCATCCTCGAGGAAGGCTACGACGACTACCCGGTCGACCGCATCACGCGCGTGGAGGCCGACGGCACGCTGCGCGAGCTCTGGTCCGACTCGCGCTTCGGCGTCGCCGCGGTGCCCGGCGCGGGCGACGAGGTGCTCGTGGTGCGCGGCGGCATGTGGAACGAGTCGGCGGAGCTGGTGGCGATCGCCGCCGACGGCACCCGCCAGGTGCGCCACACCCTGCCGGCCGACAAGCAGGCCGTCGTCCGGTCCACCGAGCGCTATGGCCGCGACGCGAAGGGGCTGATCTGGCTGGGCGCGAACGTGCGCTCCGGCGAGAATGGCGCGCCCGCGGAGGGCCAGGTGGTCTACACCCTCGACCCCGCGACCGGCGCGCTCACGCGCGTCATGAGCCTGACCGCCGACGGCCTGCAAGGCCTCAGCGTCGACGCCGCAGGCAACGTCTTCTACCTCGACGCGGCGCGCCGGTTGATCGTGCGGACGCCGGACGGCCTCACGCGCGAGCTGCTCACCGCCTACCCGGCCGACGCCAAGCTCGAGATGGACGGCGTGGCGCTGATGCTGGACGGCACGGCCTTCGTCGCCCAGGGGCGCGAGCGCGTCTACCGGGTGGCCAACGGGGCGCTCACGCTCGCCGCCGGCACGATCGCCTCCGGCACCGGCACCGCGCAGGACCTGGCGCTCGACGAGCCCTCCGGCGTCGCGCCGCTGGCCGCGGGCGGCATGTACGTCGCCGACGAGGGGCTCCACCGGATCGTGCGCATCGACGCCGACGGGAAGGTCTCACCGTTCGCGGGCACCGGCGAGAAGGGCTTCGCCGGGGACGGCGGGCCGGCCGCTGAAGCGAAGCTGGACATGCCGCGCACGCTGCGCCTCGACACCGCCGGCAACCTGTATTTCATCGACAACCAGGGCTACGGCACCTACTCCCTGCGGCGCATCGCCACGGACGGCCGCATCACCTCCCTCCACACGTCGGACGACATGCTTTCGGACCTCGTCGTCGAGCCGGACGGCACCGCGTACGTCGCCGACCACCGCAGCGTCGACATGTTCGACAACCGCGTCACGGTGAAGCGCATCCGCCCGACCGGCGAGGTGGAGACGATCGTGCCCGAGGAGGTCGGCTTCCAGAACCTGCTCTCGCTGGCCCTCGGGCCGGCCCAGGAGCTCTTCATCCTGAACGCCGGCAGCCAGGTGCTCGCCTGGCTGCCCGACATGGGCGTGAAGCTCACCACGGTGGGCGGCGGCGAGGGCTTCTTGGCCAACGACGACTCAGGCTTCGCGATCGACGCCGACTACCGCTTCTACTTCGCCGACCGCGACAACAACGTCGTGATCCGCTGGGACCCGAAGCTCAAGGCCTTCGAGACCGTGGCGGGCGTCGGCGGCCGCCACTTCGTCGGCACGGGCGTCGACGACGGCCTGCTGCGCCCCGGCCACCTGTCGTTCGGGCCGGACGGCGCGCTATGGATCGTGGACGTGGGCCACAAGCAGGTCAAACGCATCCCGAAGGCAGATCTCTAGCCCCATTCCAGGACCGCGACGGCGCGGGGACTGTTACACGATTGTGTACATTCCCCTGTCGTCTATAGTCCCGATCACAACGACCGAGAAATCCAACATCAAGGCCCGCTGGATCGCCCAGAGGTCAACCCGAAAATCGAAGGTCGATTTCCGGAAGGGATGGAGGATTCACCCAATGTCGAAGCTGCACCTCATCGCCGCCACCGCCACCGTCGCCGCCCTGCTCGCCGGCTGCAGCGCCACCCCCGCCAACGGCCCCGCCGGCGGCGCGCTCGCCGCGATGGCCCAGGCCGCCGCCCAGAACACCGTGCCCGTGACCGGCGCGCTCGAGGTCACAGGCCCCTCCGGCTACCGCGTGATGGCGCTGACCGCCTGGGCGACGGCCGACATCGACCACGTCACGCTGACGCTCCTCAAGGACGACGGCACCGGCACCTTCGCGGCGACCGGCGCCACCAAGACCATCGCGGGCGCCGACCTCGCCGCGGCCGTGAACCTCGGCAACCTCAAGATGGCGACCCGCTACAAGATCTCGGCCCACGCCTACGCCGACGCCGCGGGCACCATCGCGATCGACAACGTCGATGAGACGGGCTCGGACGCCGACTGCGCGATCACCTTCACGACCCCCTCGCTCGTCTCGGCGAGCGCCGGCGACAACGTCGACGACGCCACCAAGGCCGTCACGATCCCCGTGCGCCTCGAGGACAAGACCTACGCCGGCAACGCGGCGTCGAACGGCGGCGTCGCCGTCACCAACGGCACGATCGTGAACACCGGCAGCGACGAGACCTTCTAGGCCGGCACGAGCGAACCGAGGACGCGACGATGGGCGCCTGGCTGGCCTGCCTGAGCCTGCTGCTGGCGGCGGTGCTCACGGGCTGCTCAGCGCCCGTCGGCGTGGCGGTCCCCACCGGCGTGACTTCCGCCGACGCGGTGCCCATGACCGCCCGCGTCGCGTTCGGCTACCGGCTCCAGGCCACCCTCAAGGCGTACACGGCCGCCGACGTGGACCACGTGAAGCTCGTGCTGCTCGCCGACGACGGCGGCTGGCGCGAGACCGGCGCCACCAAGGCCGTCGCCGCCGCCGCGCTGGCGAGCCCGGTCGCCCTCGGCAACCTGCGCGCAGGCACCCGCTACCGCCTGCGCGCCGAGGCCTACTCGGCGGCCGACGAATCCAGCGCCACCTGCATCAGCGACCTCGACGCGAGCACAACCGACTTCGCCACGCCGGCCGTCACCCCCACGAACGGCGTGGACAGCATCGACGACGCCGCGGTCGCGGTGGTCGCGCTGCGCTGCAAGCTCCTCGACCGCACCTACGCCGGCACCGGGTCGTTCAAGGTGGCGGTGTCGAAGGGCCTCGACAACAAGCTCACCCACGTGCGGCTCACGCTGTCGCAGGTGGCGGCGGACGGCACGCTCACCACCCGCCACACGCGCACGGTGGCCCTCGCGGACGCCGGCCAGACGTTCACCATGACCAACCTGCGCGCCGGCCAGGCCTACCGGCTGCTCGCCGAGGGCGTGAAGGTGGCGACCGCCGAGACCAAGCTCTCGAACGACAACCAGTCGACCCTGACTTTCACCACCCCGGCCGTGAGCGGCGACCAGATCGACGAGTCCGTCGCCGCGAGCGCCTACACGGTCGCCTGCAAGTAAGCGGACGGGGATGCTACAATACGCCCCCGTTTCCCGCTCGACACCCCCGGAAGATATTTGCCGATGTTCGACCGCAACCTCTACGCCGCCCTCGCCGTCGGGTGCGTGCTCGCGGCTTCCGGCTGCGCGCTCGTGAAGGCTGCGAGCCGGCCCGCGCCGGACTTGAAGATCGCGCTGACGCCCGAGCGCGTGAAACGCGGCGAATACCTGGCGAAGCACGTGGCCGGCTGCGTGGCCTGTCACAGCCCGCTGACCGACCAGCACCTGCCCCGACCGGGGATGGAAGGCGCCGGCGGCCGCCTGTTCGGCCGGTCCGACGGGCTGCCGGGCGACATCTACGCGACGAACCTCACGCCGGACAAGGAAACCGGCATCGGCGATTGGACCGACGGCGAGGTGGTGCGCGCCGTCCGCGAGGGCGTGAGCAAGGACGGCCACGCGCTCTTCCCGCTGATGCCCTACCCCAACTTCCGGGAGATGAGCGACGCGGACGTGCAGTCGGTGGTGGCCTACCTGCGCTCGCTCAAGCCGGTGAAGAACGCGGTGCCCAAGACCGACCTCGACTTCCCGCTCAGCGTCATCGTGAACACGATCCCCCAGCCGCTCGAGAGCGCCGTCCCCGCGGCGCCCAAGTCAGGCCTGGCGCGTGGCGCACACGTGCTCAAGATGGCGAGCTGCGCCGAATGCCACACGCCGCGGGAGAAGGGCAAGCCGCTCGCGGGCAAGGACCTGGCCGGCGGCCAGGCGTTCCGCGACAAGGGCCACGCCATGATCATGCCGAACATCACGCAGGACAAGGAAACCGGCATCGGCGGCTGGACCGATCAGCAGATCGAGGCCGCGATCCGCTTCGGGCAGCGGCCGGACGGCAAGGTGATCAGCCCGGTGATGCCGTGGCCGTCGTACAACGGGATGGACAAGGAGGACATGAAGGCGCTGATCGCCTACCTCCGCACCGTGCCCGCGGTGAAGAGCGAGACCAAGTAACCCGCCCGGGCGCCGCTCAGCCGTCTGCGGCCTGGTTCCGATCGTCCGGGTGCGTCAAGGTCGGCGGCCGCAGCCGCAAGTAGGCCCGCCACAGCGTCGGCTGCGGCCCGTAGACCAGCCCACCGGCGCCCGGATAGGCCGTGACATCCGCGCCCAGCGCCAGCGCCACCCGGTCGATCGCCCCCAGGTCGTGCGCATAGCCCACCGTCACCGCCGCCACGCCGCCCGCGGCAGCCACCGGCCAGGCCGGCCCCGTGAGCAGCTCGGCGCGCCCGTAGAAGTGCTGCCGCCCGGCCCGATCGAGCTGGCTCTCCAGGCCCCACGCCCGCGACGGGCCGCCGGCCATGCCGTCTTCGGCCTGCGCCCAGGTCAGGCCCGCGGACCAGCGGCCCAACGGCGTCGCGAAGACGCTCATGACCGACGCCGTCGCGCGCCGCGCCTCGCTGCCGCGCCCGTGCATCCCCGCGAGCGCCCCATAGGACGCCTGCGCGACCAGGTTCCGCCCCGGGAACCAGCTCAGCCGCGAGGCCCAGGAATCGAGCGCGCCGAGCTGCAGCGTCGGCCGCAGGGCATCCGGGACGCGCGCATTGAAGCGCGAGACCTCGATCTGGACCTCCCCCAGCCTCGCGCCGAGCGTCGCCACGCCGTGCGCGCCGTGGCCCGCCTCGAGCGCGTGATGGGCCAGCGGCAGGGCCTGGAGGTCGGCCGCCGAAGGCCTGTGCATGGCCGCGCCGGGCCCGAGCGCCGGCTCGCCGACCAGGCCGCCGTAGCCGAACAGCGAGAAAAACGCGGTGGGCGTCCAGGTGTAGCGCCCGGCCAGCTCGAGCAGCGGGTGGTGCGCCGGGCGCGCATCGAAGCTGCTGTGGCCCATGCCGATCTGCAGCGGCTGCGGCACGCCCTCCGCGGGCAAGGTCCAGGGCTCGAGGCTCGTCATCAGGCGGAAGTCCGCCAGGCCGGGCCCCCAATAGCGCGTGCCCATGAGCTTCTGCCAGTTCTCGACGCCGAAGCGCGTCGCCTGGCCAGGCACATGCGGCGCAGCCACGCCGCCGGCCGCGTTCAGGTGCGCCATCCACAACCAGTCCGCGTTCTTCCAGGCCCACATGCGCATGGGCGTGATGCCGGGCAGCACGGCGGTGCCCGAGCCCAGCGTGGCGCCGCGGTGCATGCGCGGGTCGCGCAGCGGGTCGGGATCGGCGAGCGCCGCCGCGTCCGGCAAGCCGCACCAGGCATCCGAGGTCGACGGCGGAGGCGGGGGCTGGGGCTGCGTCGCCCCGCGGCGGGCGAACTCGGCGAGCGACAGGGCGAACTCGCCCGCGAGGCGCGCAGGCAGGTCCGGCTTGCGCGCGTCGATGCGCGCGACGTAGCGCCCGCGCGGGTCGAGCACGAAGACCTCGTCCGGGTGGGCCACCTGGTAGGCCTGATCCGGCCGGGCGCCCGCCGGCACCTCGTAGCGCGTGCCCAACGCTGCCGTCAGCGCGTCGAGCGCGCCGTGCGGCCCGCTCGCGCCCAGGAGGCGCGGGTGGTAGAACCCGGCGTAGGCCTTGAGCCGCGCCGGCGTGTCGCGCAGCGGGTCGACCGAGACGAAGACCGGCTGCACGTGGGCGTTCTCCGGCAGGGCGGCGAACGCCGAGACCAGCCTGTCGAGCGTGCGCGGGCAGGCGTCGGGGCAGCTCGCGAAGCCGAGGTAGAGCCAGACCCACTTGCCGCGCAGCTCCGCGAGCGTGAACGGCCGGCCGTCGGCGTCGACGAGGCCGATCTCGGCAGGCGCCGAAGCGGGCTCGGCGGCGATGATCGCGGGCGGGGGCGCTGGCTGCATAGCCCGCTCATCATACTACGGCGCCGGCTTTCGGAATTTCCAGATCCATCGCTTGACAGATGTATATACACGTATATACTGTATATATCGTATATACAAATCCGCCCCCGAAAGGAGCCCGATCATGGGTACGCATACCGACCCCATCCTCACCGAAGAGCAGCTCGATTCCACGGTCGAAACCGCCACCACCGGCGCGCCCGAAGTCGCCGAGCCGGTTGAGGCCGAAGTCGAGGGCAAGGCCGGCGAGACGGGCCCCAAGAAGCTGATCTCGCTGCGCGTCGCCACCGACGACCTCGAGCTCGCCAAGACGCTCGCCACCGAGCTGAACACCGGCTACCAGACCCTGCTCAACCAGCTGATCCACGACGGCCTGGTGAGCAAGCATGAAGACGTCAAGTACGAGCGCCTGCTCGCCAACCTGCGGGGCACGCTGCCCGAGCTGAAGCTCGCGCAGGACCTGCTCGAGTCGCCCGCCGTGAAGGCCGCCCGCGAGCTGCTCCAGAACCCGGCCGTCAAGGCCGCCGAAGCGCTCGTCGACTCGCCCGCCGCCAAGGCCGCGCAGCAGTTCGCGGACGAGGTCGGCAAGAACGCCACCGTGAAGCAAGTGAAGGAGTTCGGCATCAGCTCGTACGCCAAGGCCGCCGAGGACTTCTCGACCTCCCCGCTCGCCAAGGCGCTCAAGGACATCGCCGAGAACCCCACCGTCAAGGCCGCGCAGGAGCTCGCCGAGAACACCGGCGCGAAGGTCGTGCGCGACGTCTCGAACTCGCCCATCGGCCGCCTCTCGCGCGAGCTCGCGACCGCCGCCGGCGTGCCCGTGCCCGCCCAGGGCGACGAGCTCAAGGAGCTCACGAAGGCCGTCGACGAGATCCGCGACGCGCTGAAGAAGGCCAACCTCCTCAAGTAGTCGTAAAAGCAGCGGTACCCTCCGCCGCGAAGGCGTCGGTTCCCTCCGGGGAGCCGGCGCCTTCGCTTCAGTGATAAAATGCGGCCTATGAAGCTGCTGTACCTCTCCCGCGCGGACGTCGAGGCCCTGGGCGTCGGCATGAAGGAAGTCCTCGAGGCCGTCGAGACGGGCTTTCGCCTCAAAGGCGAAGGCAAGACCGAGATGCCGCCCAAGCCGGGTATCCACCCTTCGGGCGACGCCTTCATCCACGCGATGCCGGCGTACGTGCAGGGGGTCGAGGCGGCGGGCGTGAAGTGGGTCTCGGGCTACCCGCAGAACCTCGAGAAGGGGCTGCCCTACATCACGGGCCTGCTGGTGCTCAACGACCCCGCCACCGGCATCCCGATCGCCGTGATGGACTGCGCCTGGATCACCGCCATGCGCACCGGCGCGAGCGTCGGCGTGGCGGCGAAGTACTTCGTGCGCGACCACGCGACGGTGGCGGCCTTCGTCGGCTGCGGCGTGCAGGCGCGCACGAGCCTGCTCGCGCTCTTCGAGGTCATGCCGTCGCTGCGCGAGGTGCGCTGCTACGACGTCTACCGCACCGCCACCGCGAACTTCATCGGCGAGATGTCAGCCAAGCTGCCCGGGCTGCAGTTCACTGTCTGCGACTCGCCGCGCGAGGTCGCGCACAGGGCCGACGTGGTGACCACCGCGATCCCGATCGTGAAGGAGCCGACCCCGCCGATGGCGCTCGGGATGCTCGAGGAAGGCGCGCTGGCCGTCTCGCTCGACTACGACTCGGCCTGGTCGGGCCAGGCGATGGCCGCCTGCGATCGCTTCATCGCCGACGACGTGGACCAGCTGCTCGCCACCAAGGCGCACCACGTCTTCTTCCAGAACATCCCGCCCGTGATCCACGCGGACCTCGGCGACGTGGTGACGGGCCGCAAGCCCAGGCGCCAGCACGACAAGGAGACGATCTTCGCGATGAACATGGGCATCGCGATCGACGACATGGTGACGGCGAAGCTGCTCTACGACCGCGCCATGGCAACCGGCGCGGGCACGCGCCTGGACCTCTGACGTGACACGTCGGGACCTCTGACGTGACAGGGGATCGTCGGCATGTTCCAATGTCTCGCATGCCGATCCCGCTCGAAGACAACTTCAACGACGTCATCGCGAAGGTCCTCCGCGGCCGCCGCCTCGCCCGCGAAGAGCTCGCCACGCGCGCCGGCATCGACGTGGCCGCGGTGCAGCGCCTGCTCGACGGCGACCTCGACGTGTCCGCGGCGCGGGCGATCGCCCCGCACCTCGCGCTGGGTGCCGACAGCCTGCTCGCGCTCGCGCACGGGAACTACAGGCCCGACGTGGCGCCGCCCGACGGGCTGCTGGGCTTCAACACGCCCTACGACGACTTCTTCGTGAACGCCTACCTCGTGTGGGATCCGGACTCCCGGCGGGCCGTGGCCTTCGACACGGGCTCCGACGTCGACGACCTGCTCGCGGAGGTCAAGGCGCGCGGGCTCGAGCTCGAGCTGATCCTGGTCACCCACACCCACCTCGACCACGTGCTGAAGCTCGACGCCCTGATCGGCGCCACCAGCGCGCCCGCCTACGTCGCAGCCAGCGAGCCGGTGGCCGGCGCCGCGCCGATCGAGCCGGGCCGCACCTTCGAGGTCGGCGCGCTGCACATCGAGGCGCGCAAGACCACCGGCCACTCGGTGGGCGGCACGAGCTATTACGTCACCGGCCTCGCCGTGCCGCTGGTGGTGGTCGGCGACGCGCTCTTCGCGGGCTCGATGGGCGGCGGCATGGTCTCGTTCGAGGACGCGCTCGCGAACAACCGCCGCGAAATCTTCTCGCTGCCCGACGAGACCGTGATCTGCCCGGGCCACGGCCCGCTCACCACCGTCGGCCTCGAGAAGCGCAACAACCCGTTCTACCCCGAGTTCGCCGCCAAGGCGTGAGCCCACCCAAGGAGCAACACATGAGCACCCGCATCGGCTTCGTCGGCGTCGGGCGCATGGGCGCCAACATGGCCCGCCGCCTCAAGGACCAGGGGTTCGCCGTCACGGCGCTCTACGACGTGCGATCAGACGCCGCGCAGGCGCTCGCCGGCGAGATCGGCGCGACCGCCTGCGAGCGCCTGGCCGACGTCACGGCCGCGAGCGACGTGGTGATCACCGTCATCACCGACGACGCGGCGATGCGCGCCATCTTCGCGCCGAGCGGCGACAGCCTGCTGCAGGCCGCCGCGGGCAAGCTGTTCATCAACTGCGCGACGCTCTCGCCCGGCGTGCACGCCGAGGTCGAGCAGGCGGCCCGGGCGGCCGGCGCGCAGTCGCTGGAAGCGGCCATGGCCTCGAGCATCACGCAGGCCCGCGCGGGCACGCTGTACCTGATGTGCGGCGGCGAGCGCGCCACGTTCGATCGCGCGAGGCCCGTGCTCGACGCGCTCAGCGAGAGCCCGCGCTACATCGGCGGCACCGGCCAGGCGGCCCAGGTGAAGGCGCTCGTGAACATGGTCATGAACATCAACACGGCGGCGCTGGCCGAGGGCCTGGCCCTCGGCGACGCGCTCGGCCTGGATCTCGGCCTGTTGCGCGAGGTCTTCTCGCAGACCGGCGCCAACTCGCGCGTGCTCGCGACGGACGGCGAGGATATGCAGAACCGCGACCACGACTGCTACTTCTCGGCCGCGCACGCCGCCAAGGACTCCGGCATCGCGGCGACGCTCGGCCGCGAGGCCGGGCTCGAGCTGCCGCTCGCGGAGGCGACGTGGAAGCAGTATCAGCGGATGACGGAGCTGGGCCTGGGCGAGCTCGACAAGTCCGGCATCGCGGAGCTGACCTTCAAGGATCGCCGCCCGGCCGTGTCGACCCGCTAGCCGCCTTCCGATCACCCAATAGGGCGAGGTTCGTTGTCCGAATTCAACATAACGCACGACGCGTCGTCCCGGTATCATCATCAGAACCACTCCGCCCATACCAGCGCCGGGCGCTCCTCATCCCCAATCCCGCCCGGCGCGACCGCAGGGCCCCCCGGTTCCCGGGGGGCCCTGTCGGTGTTCAGCGCGGCCGCCGGCCGGCCGAGGCGCCGCCGGCCACCGGCAAGGGGACCGGGCCCGCGATCTCCGGCGATAGCAGGCGCTCGGTCGGCTGGACGCGCCAGCCTTCCAGGAAGCGTGCCTCGCTCGTGGGGCCGGTCGGCGGCGTCACCACCACGCCCGCGCGATCGCGCAGGTCGTTCTCCGGGCGCGAGTCCGCATCCAGCGCGCCCAGCGCGCCCACCATATCGCCGTCCGGCCGGCCCGGTGCCGGCTCGACGCGGAAGTCCAGGTGGTCGCCCGCAGGCGTGAGCCAGACGCGATCGCCCCGCGCGGACACGAGCTCCCAGCCGCGTGGCAACGCACGCACCAGCGCCCCGCCCGCAAGCCGGCGCTCCTGGCCGGCCAGCAGCAGCAGCGGCTTGCCGTCGACCGTCAGCCGCCGCGTGACCGCATCGTAGGCCACGACCACCTGCCCGAGCCGCACGGCGACGGCCAGGTTGAAGGTGTGCTGGCGATCGACGAGCCCCGGGCCCACGCGCGTGTGCAGCGCGAAGTCGCCCGCGCGCGAGGCGAACCCCACGAACTCGCCGATGAGGCTGAGGTCGAACTTCAGGCCGTCGCCCGTGACCACGTGCGGATCGCCGTAGGCCTTGAAGGTGTGCCCCTTGGCGGGCTCCTGCGGCACGCGCGCGCTCACGCCCTCGCCGGGCGCCACGCGCACCTCCTGCGTCACGGCCACGAAAGACGTGAACTTCGACATGAGCCGGTAATCGAGCGCGGTGGCCGTGGCCGCGGCCTTGCCGGCCTCGGTCTCGCCGAAGTTCATGTCGCTCATCAGCTGCTTGAGGCGCTGGCGGCCCCAGAGCTGGGCGATCGCCGGGTTGCCGTCCGCCGCCGCCGCGAACCCCACGGGCACCATCGCCACGAAAGGCTTGCCGCCGGCCTGCGTGCCGCGCACGTGCAGGATGCCGCCGGCGCCGTCCGGCTTGCGGCCGAAGATCACGAGCGGCTGCGCGGCGAAGAGATCCGGCGGCGCGGCCGGGTAGAGCTGCGGCGCGGGCCCGGGGCCCTCCCAGGTCACCACGATGTTCGTCAGCACGGGATCGTTGATCTGGCGGTAGAAGCGCTCCGTGACGCGCCTGAGCGGCTCGTCCGGGCTCACGATCGTGCACACGCCGCGGCCGAGCTCGGCCAGGCGCTCGAGCAGGAAGCGGTTGGTCTCGGAGCCTACGCCGAAGCAGTAGAGGCGGTTGCCGTGCGGCAGGCGCTTCTTCACCTGCGCGAGCACCTGCTCGTCGTCGCCGATCAGGCCGTCGGTCACGAGCACGAAGCTGCGCAGGCGCGTCGCGCGGCTGGCCGGGAATTTCAGCGCGGTCTCGATCCCGTTCATGAGCTCGGTGCCGCCGTTGGCCTGGAGCTTCTCGATGTAGCGGTGGGCCTTCGCGCGGTTGGCCGCCGTGTTGGCGAGCGGCCGCGGCGCGAGGCGCGTCGCGGCGTCGGCGAAGTCGATGATCGCGAAGGTGTCCTCGCCGTTGAGGCCATCGATCATGCGCTTCATGAGCGCTTTGCTCTGCACGATCGGCTCGCCGTCCTGCGAGCCCGAGGTGTCCATCAGGAACACCACGTCCTTCGGCACGACCTCGTCGTCGCGGTACTTCACGGCCGGCACGAGGTAGGCCGCGAAGTGGCCGCCGCGCGCGTCGCGCTGGCCAAGCACGGTGGCGGCCGTCTGCTTGCCCGCGACGCGGTAGCGCACGACGAAGTCGCGGTTCGGGATCCGATCGTCCGGCGCGAGGACCAGCACGCGCTCCTCGGGCGTGCCGGCGACGTCGATGCGGTGGGTCGGCGAGTCGATCGCGGCGATCGGCACGCCCGCGCGCACACGCAGCGTCAGCGCGATGTCGCGGCCTGAGCGCGTGCCGACCGGCAGCGCGGGCAGCGCGACCTTCTCGGCGTCCGGCACGCGGTCCCTACGCACGTAGCGCGGGCCGACGCCGGTCGGGAAGAAGAACTCGTAGGCGTCGCCCTCGAAGCGCAGGCTGTCGCTGTAGGCGATCGTCACCTCGATCGCCTCGCCCGGCAGGATGTTCGCGACCTTCTGGGTGAACAGGTTGTCGCGCTCCTGGTCGAGCAGGGCGGCGGTCTTGCCCTCGGCCTTGGCGGCGTCGTAGATCTGCTTCGCCTCGGCCCGTTTCTTGATCTGCCCCACGATCACGCGCTTGCCCACGCGGATGCGCATGTCGTCGACGGCCGCGTTCTCGGGCAGGGGGAAGGCGTAAAGGGCTTCGAGCGGCTTCTCGAACGGGTTCTTGAAGCGCTGCGTGACGGTCACGCGCGCGAGGTTGCCGTCGACGCGGGCGTCGACCTCGGTGTGTTCGAGGGTGAGCGGCTGCCGCTTGCCGTCCCTGGTCTGGGCGAAGAGCCCGGCCTCCGGCCCGTCGGGGGCCGGCGCGGCGAGGACGGGGGCGGTGAAGGCGAGGGGCGAGGCGAGCACGGCGAGAGCCGCGAGCGCCGCCGAGGGGCGGGTCGCGAAGGCGCGCATGGGTTTCCTTTCGGGCGGGTCGGAGGGGTCGAGGGTGGAGACTGGACCGCCCGTCGGTTGGTTCCCGGACGTTAGAGCTTTCTCATGTCGCATTCGCCTCAGGAAGGGGCCATCCCGAACCGCCGGAGGCGCAACTTTCGTTAGGACCGCTACCCCGCCATGTACGCCGCAAAAAAGCCTCGCATCGACCAAGCGGCACCCAGGTAGCAACGCCACGTTGCGATAGCCCTCGAATCACCCGAGCAGCGGGAAACGAGCCACCCCTGCTATACTCCCCCCCATGCGCCTCGCCTCCCTCGCCCTCGCCGCCGCCCTCACCGCCACCCCCGCCCCCCCAACACCCTCGCCCCCCGCCGCCGTGCTCTTCCACGCCGACGGCCGCCCCGCCACCCTCACCGATGTCCTCGCCGCCGCGCACCAGGCCGACGTCCTCTTCATCGGCGAGCACCACGACGACGCGGCCGCCCACGCCCTCGAGCAGGCCGTCCTCGACGCCGCCACGGGCGCCGGCCGACCGCGCCCCGTCGCGCTCTCGCTCGAGATGTTCGACCGCGACGTCCAGCCCGTGCTCGACGAATACCTCCCAGGCCTGATCCGCGAGAAGGACTTCCACGCCGCCGCCCGCCCCTGGCCCAACTACGGCGCGGCCTACCGCCCGCTGGTCGAGCTCGCGCGCGAGCGGCGGGTGCCCGTGCTCGCGGCCGACCCGCCGGCGCGCTACGTGAGCCGCGTGGGCCGCCTCGGCACCCCCTCGCTCGCCGAGCTGCCGGCGCCCGCACACGACTGGCTCGCGCCCTCGCCGTGGCCGAGCCCGTCGCTGGCCTACACCACCAAGTTCCGCGCCTTCGCCGCCGAAGCCAGCGGCCCCGGCCACGGCCCCGCGCCCGAGCCGATGCTGCGCACGATGTTCGAGGCGCAGTGGCTGCGCGACCTGACGATGGCCGCGACCATGGCCGACTGGCTGCGCGCGAACCCCGGCCTCGTCGTGCACGTCACGGGCGTGTTTCACGCCGCGGGCGGGATGGGCACGCCGGAGGCGCTGCGGCATTACCGCCCGGGCGCGCGGACCGTCGTGCTCGCGATTGTCCCTGACCAGCGCTACCCGGCCTTTCAACCGGCGAGCATGAGCACCCTCGGCGACTTCGTGGCGATCACCCGGCCCGCGAAGCGCTGAGCGAGCCGCGGCGCGGGTATGATGGCCGCACCGCCATGACGACGCCCCTGCCCGACCTCGCCGAATCAGCAACCATCCCCGTGCCCCGCGTGGGCCTCGCGGACCGCATGGCGACAGCCCCGATCAACCCGGGCTTCGTCGGCGCCATGGGCCTGCTGCACCTCTTGGCGCTCGCGGCGCTCACCCAGCCCTTCGAGCTGCGCTTCTTGCCCCTGAAGGCGGGCGTCTATACCTGGATGTGCCTCGCGACCACGCTCTATATGCACCGCAGCCTGGCGCACAAGGGGCTCGTGCTCGTGGCCCCGCTGCGCGCGTTCTTCGCGCTCGGCACGGCGGCCAGCCTGAGCGGCGACCCGGTGGTGTGGGTGGGTGTGCACCGCCGCCACCACGCCTCGGTGGAGGGGCCGGACGACCCGCACTCGCCCACCCGCGGGTTCTTCCACGCCCACGTGGCCTGGGCCTTCCGCCTGAACCCGGACCTCGACCGCGAGTTCCGCACGTTGGCGCCGGACTTGCGCAGCGACGCGTGGTGCCGGTGGCTGGAGCGGCCGCCGGTGTACGGGCTCACGCACCTGGCCATCGCCGGCGCCATCTACGCCGCTTTCGGCCTGGGCGGCCTGCTCTGGGGCCTCTACCTGCCCGTGGTGGTGCTCGCGCACGCGACGTTCTCGGTGAACTCGATTTGCCACATGCCGCGCTTCGGTTCGCGGCCGAACGAGACGCGGGACGACAGCCGGAACGTGGGCTGGCTCGCGCTCGTGACGTTCGGGGAGTGCTTCCACAACAACCACCACGCGGATCCGCGGCGGGCGCGGCACGGGCTGAGCTGGCGCGAGCCGGACTTCACGGCGGCGGTCGTGTGGGTGTTGCAGCGGTTGCGGCTCGCTCGCGAGGTGGCCTGGTAACAGGCGACCGGGGCCCGAACGGCATCCGAGGCGAGCGGGTAACCCGGATTGCCACAACCGAACGTCTCCCATGCGTTAACACCAAGATAACCGAACTTGGTACCGGGACGCCGATATCGGTCAGGTACGCGATCCACGGAGACCTCACGATGAGCCTGAGCCGCACCGCCGCCCGCCACTTCCAGCGCCACCTGACCCCTGCCGAGCGTCAGCTCGCGCGGAGCCTGGAGAAGGAAGGCGCAATCTTGCAGAAGGAGGGTCGGCGCGCCATGAAGCTGGTCCGCGATCGCGCGATGGTCGGCAACCCGGTCGCGCCGATGACGGTCGGCGTGGGCAAGGAGAAGATTCGCATCACGGCGCAGGAGGCCGCGAAGGGCGTTTCGCTTTGGGGCGAGATCTTCGATCGCGTGGCGAAGCAGTTCCGCCGCGGCCACGACGGCGCCGGCGGCAACTCCTTCGGCCTGGAATGGATCGACCGCTTCCGCAACAGCTCCATGGTGCGCGACGGCGTCGCACAGGTGCGCATGTTGGTGTACGGCATCAAGTAGCCGGCAACCGGGAAGGCCCGGGCACGACTTTGGGCTCAACGAGTCGACGGATGTTCTGAGCGAGGTCCCCAATATGCTCGGTTGCCTCCGAGCAAAATCCGGGTATGACCTTTCCTGGCTTGTATGAGCAATCGTCACCTTCATTGCGAGGCGTGAAGTCGTGAACATCAACACCATCCTGCTGGTCCTGGTCCTGGGCGTGGCTGCCTATTTCGCCTGGCGGCGCTGGGGCCCCGGCAGCCTGGAGCGCGAGCTGCGAGCCCGCATGAATCGGTCTTCACGCGAGGAGTTCGAGCGCGAGGTGAGGCGCTGGGACTGAGGATCCGGATCCCACGCGGCTGACCACCGTGCCGTCGCTAGTACAGATCGCCTGGCCATGCAATCCGTATGCCAGACTGTTTTTGGTCGCCGCTCCTCGGTCGTACGATGTTCGCAATCCACATCGACGACCAGGGGAGCACGACCATGACCGAAGACCAGATCCGCACCTCCCTCGAAGAGATCGGTACGGCGCTGAGCCAGGGCGACCCGCAGGGGGTCGCCGAACACTGGGAAGTCCCCGGCCTCGTGCTCGCTGATCAGGGCGCCATCCCGATCGCCACGCTCGAAGAGGTCCGATCGTTCTTCGCCAGCTCGATCGATGACTACCGCCAGAGGGGCCTCATGTCGACGCGGCCGACCATCGAGCATGTCGAGCTCATGAGCGACGGCCTCGCCTCCGTCGACGTCAGCTGGGCGGCCTTCGACGCCGCTGGCCAGCCGCAAGGCGCCGAGCGTTCGCACTACCTCATGCACCTCGGCCGCGACGGCAAGGCCCGCATCCAGGTCGCGCTTTCGCGCGCGGCCTGAGGCCTTCGCGTGCGTTCTGACTCGCTGACTCCGCGCTGGGCCATCGGTGTGATGGCGGGCTTCCTGCTGCTCCAGGGCTGCGGCGCCGCCCTGGAAAACATCGCCCTCGAATCGCGTCCGGCGATGCGCATCCACGTCCCGCCGAAGGTCCAGGTCGGCCGGCCGTTCCCCGTCGTGGTCGATGTCGATGCCGCCTGCGGCGAATTCAAGCGCCTCGCGATCGACGAGAACGGCATCACCGAAACGATCACCGTCGACGTCATGTTCAAGCCGCCGCCGGCAGGCGTCGCGTGCATCGCGGCCATCGTCCTCCAGCGCTTCGAAGGCCAGACGACGGCGACGACGGTCGGCACCTACGCCGTCAACTTCAAGGGCTACAACGGCCGATTCGCGCGGACGCTCGAGGTCGTGGCGGGGGAGGTGCCGTCGTGGACGGCGCCGACGTTCGATCCGACGAACGCGACCACCAATTACTGAAATCGCCGCGCACCGGCTCGGGTAAAGAAGAAAGGTTGCCCGCGCCGGAGAAGCCACGCCCATGGTCGAAATCGCCGAGCTCACCACGGACCACGTGCACGCCTGGCGGGCGCTGCGCCTGCGGGCCCTGGCGTCGGCCCCCGCGGCGTTTCTCCAGTCCGTGGAGGAGGCCGAAGCGCAACCGCTCGAGGAGCTGGCGGCCCGCTTCAGCCCGGCAGCCAACGTCGACAGCCCGATCTTCGGCGCCTTCCTCGCGGGCGATCTGGTGGGGACCGCCGGGCTCGCGCGCCAGGCCCGCTTGAAGGCGCGCCACACGGCGATGCTGTGGGGCGTGTTCGTCGCGCCCGAACACCGGGGGCTCGGCATCGCCGACGCCCTGGTGGCGGCCGTGCTGGCGCGTGCCAGGGCGATGCCGGGTCTCGAGCGCATCACGCTGGCCGTGCTCGCCACGAACTCGGCGGCCCGCAAGCTGTATCACCGGGCCGGGTTCGTGCCCTACGGGTATGAGCCACGGGCGATCAGGGTCGGCGACGAGTTCTTCGACGACGAGCACATGGTCCTGGATCTTCGACGTTGATCCCGCGCCCAGAGAGGAGCCCCGCGTGCACACCCGTCCCTTCGGCCAGACCGGCCTCACCGTCTCCGCCCTCGGCTTCGGCGCAGGGCACATCGGCAGCCCCGAGATGAGCGAGGACGACGCCGGGACCTTGCTGAACCTCGCCGTCGATCTCGGCGTGACGTTCATCGACACGGCGCGTGGTTACGGCCTCTCGGAGGAGCGCATCGGCCGCCACCTCGCGCACCGCCGCGGCGACTTCGTGCTCGCGACCAAGTGCGGCTACGGCATCGACGGCGTCGAGGACTGGACGCCGGCGTGCGTCACGGCGGGCATCGACGCGGCGCTCCGGCGGCTCAACACCGACTACATCGACGTGATGCTGTTCCATTCCTGCCCGCGCCACGTCCTCGAGCGACCCGGCCTGATCGAGGCCCTGGAGGCGGCGGTGCAGGCCGGCAAGGTGCGCGTGACGGGCTACTCCGGCGAGAACGAGGACCTGGCCTACGCGCTCGCCACTGAGCGGTTCGGCGCGATCGAGTGCTCGGTGAACCCCTTCGACCTGCGCACGCTCGACACCCTGGTGCGCGAGGCCGCGGCGCGCGGCGTGGGGGTGATCGCGAAGCGGCCGCTGGGCAACGCGCCATGGCGCTTCGCCGACCGGCCGCACGGGAACTACGCCGAGGAATACTGGCTGCGCATGAAGACGATGGGCTTCGACTCCGCACCTCTGGCCTGGGACGAGTTCGCGCTGCGCTTCTCGGCGTTCGCGGAGGGCGTGGGGACGGCGATCGCCGGCACGGGTAACGCGGCGAACCTGCGACGCAACGTGGCGATCGTGGAGGCAGGACCGCCGCCCGGTGAGCTGGTGCGCTCGCTGCGCGCGGCGTTCACGGCGCACGGCGCGGGTTGGACGGGGCAGGTTTGACCACGCTGCGCCGTTGTTTGACAGGAAAAGCCGCCCCCTCGATAATTCATCCCTCGCCGGCAGCCCCAGAGGAGGAGCGAATGAACAGAAGCCTCGCGTTGATGACCACGATCGTATTGCTACAGGCTTCGGCCCTGGCAGGCTGCGACGGCAAGACCAGCAGCACCGGCACGCCCGCGCCCGGTGCCTCCCAGGCGGCCGGCCAACCCACCGCCCCCAAGGCGGCTGGCAAGCTGACCGAAGAGGACGTCAAAAAGTTCGTCACCCGGAAAGAGCAGAACCTCGCGACGGGCGTGGGCTCGTCCCACAAGTCCGTGACCGTCGACTTCCAGGAGATTCAATTCGGCGCGACGCGTGCGCCGAACGAGAGGGACAAGTTCGACGGCATCCGCTCCGACACTGTGTATCCGGTCCGCGTGAAGTTCACGTCGCACCGCACCTGGGGGAACGGCGAGACCGAGGACAAGGTCATCAACTACAACTACGACTTCTACACCAATGACTTCAGCGAATGGGATGCCCTCCTCCAGGGTCCCGCCACCTAGCCACCGAGCGGTCAACCACGCGAGGTAACTCGGTTCGAGTCACCCGCCGAGGAGTCGCGGGAGCACCTGACCTCGTGGTCGAGGTCCTTTCGCCGGGAGATCCGCGCCTCGACTCGGTCAAGAAGCGGGAAATCTATGCCTCGTGCGGCGTGCGCGAGTATTGGATGGTCTTGCCCGACCTCGACCAGGTGGAAGTATTGCGGCAGGCACCGGCAGGCGGCTTCGATCGCCCGATCCTGCTCGAGCCCGGCGACGTGCTCACCACTCCCCTGCTGCCGGGTTTCGAGCTGCCGCTCGCCGAGTTGTTCGCGCCGGAGGAGATGGAAGAGTCGGAACCGTGAGCCCGCGCGAGAATCGAGCAGCCAATGGCACTTCGACGAGACACGGCCAGAAACCTTCGCAAGGCGTTCAATGACGAGAATGCCTTCGCTGATGCCGTGGGGGTGGAGATCGCAGCCAAGCGCATCAAGGCCAAGATCGGCGAAAAGCTCATCATTCAGTACTACCAAGACCGATGGCGCGTCGAGGCGTTGATTGAGAAGTCACTCTACACCGAGTGGTTCTAGGCAAGACGAGAGGCGAAGCCAGGTGGATACTCCCAAGAACTCATACACGCGAATGCTGAAGGCCTACCTCCGTGGCGAGACCACCGGTGCCGAGCTTCGTGACCGCTATCTTCATCGATTCAGGAGTGAGGGACGGCCAATGAGCGAGGAAATGTTCAAATTGTTGGATGGGATAGCGGCGGAGCTTGAATTCTACATTGAAGATGAGGAATTCTTGAAGGAATGCAGAGCGGAAGAACCCAGGCCAGGATGGTATCTCGGTGAGGGACAACTTCGAGCCGCCGTCGAAACTCGGATGAAACAACTAATCGAACTGAAACGCTAGGTTGAAGCAGCCAGGACGAGCTGGTGTGGACGTTCGATGAAGCGCTCAGGAAGAGCAAGTTTCCTTGGATGGAGCTGACATAGGAGGCCCCTTGGTGAGGAACTATCTGGGTTAGGGTCGACCATGAACCTGTTCTATATAGATGGAATGAAGGTCAGCAGGAGTCAGTCCTACGAGTCGCTCCGAGTCCTGTGATAATCTGGCACAACCCTCCACGAGTTTAGGGCGTTGTCTCGGCCCAGAACAGAGACGGAGATATGCTGCTATGTCCCGTCTGCAAGGAACGCAAAGGTAGTTACTACAGGGCGTTCACTCAACCGCTGAGCCGTCTGTTGGGGCTTAACCCATCAATCGCGGAGGCCGCAAACCAGTGGCTCCTGCTCTGGGACAAGCCCATTACGAGCCGAGAAGAATTCAAAATCCGGTACAAGTATGAATCCGTAGGGGTCAGGTGGGTGGTTCCCAAAGAATATGATATCCCGCTTCGCTTCGAGGACGGCAAACTCGTCGGTGGCATCCCAAAGGGCGTCAAGCGTCGTCGTTACGACCCATATCTCGCCTTCAAGAAGGCCGAAACCGAACAGGACAAGATACTTATCTTCCTATGTTGTGAATGCGCTCAGAAGGCCACCGAGACGCTTGAACTGGACCGGTTTGAGCTTGAGCGACTGCGCGCCGACAGGTGTCGCTGCTGTGGCTACTACACCATTGACGTGCTCGGTGGTATCAATCTTTGCCCAGTTTGCTGCTGGCTGGATGACAACCTGTTCGCTCTGGACGAAAACTCACATGTAACTTTACGTGAGGCCCGGCAGAACTACAAGGAGATTGGCGCCAGCGACGAGCGATTCAGGAGCCGAGTCCGCCCACCGGCACCCGAAGAGCATCCTATGTATTTCGAGTATTAGAGTCGGACGATATGCTGATATGCCCAGTCTGCAAGGTAAATAAGGGTAGTTACTACAAGGCCACCTCAGAGGCGTTGGGTGACCTGGTTGACCTGATGCCCAGCCTATCCGATGGAGTGGAGCACTGGCTGTACTTGGATGGGACACCCGAGGGCTTCGCCGACAAAGATAGAGCCTTTGAAGTCGTCGTTCAAAACAAGGACCGCATGCTGGTCCTGATTTGCCAAGATTGTGCAGTCGAAGCACGTGACCTTCTCAAGTTGTCTCAAGAAGACTTCGAACAGCTCCAGGGCTTTCCATGCCCCTGCTGTGGTTACTACACGTTGGGAGACCTTGGCTGTTTCGAGATATGCTCTGTGTGCTTCTGGGAGGACGACGGAGACTGGGACCTGAACGTCATCTCAGGTCCCAATCACATCACCCTCAGAGCTGGGCGTAGAAACTTTCAGGAAATGGGTGCCTGTGACGAGCATTCAAGGCGATTCGTGAGGCCTCCAAAGCCTGAGGAGCATCCTAGGTACTACCTGTAGAGCCTTACGGAGGTGTTGGACTGGCAATCTGGGCTCTATTGCAGTCAACACCTTCGATAGACTCCCATAACACCCTGCTAAGGCAGTTTCAATCCCTCCACCGCCCCCCAATCTTCCCGCCGCCACCGATACGGCAAGTCCACGATCGCCCCCGCCTCCCCAAGCCCCCGCACCGCCTCCAGCATATCCAGCACCACCCGCCGCTGCTGCGCCCGATTCCCCGGCTCCCCACACGGGTTCCCGAACGGCCAGCGCAAGAACAACGTCCGCGGCGGCTTCACCCGCGCCGCCACCTCCCGCACCAGCGTCAGGCAGCACGTGCTGATCCCCTGCGCCTCGCAGATCCGCGCGATCAGACCGACCGTCTGATTGCAGAGCGGTCAGCAGGGCGTGAGCAGCACCACGTCGACGGCATCGGCGCGCAGGCGTCGGGCGACCTCGGGAGCGGTGTCGCGGATCAGGCGGCCGGGGCGCATGATCGAGCCCATAAAGCCGTAGTGTCGCGGCGCCACGGACCCGATCACGCCCTCCGCCGCGAGCTCGCGCAGGCGCTCGATCGGGAACACCACGTTCAGGTCCTTCCGCGCGTCGCGCGCGTCGTAGTGGCCGTGCGTGATCATCGCGTCCTCGAGGCGCAGGTCGCCCGGGAGCTCGCGGAAGCTCACGTCGCCGTGGGCGAGGTGCGTATCGAAGGGTATGTCCGAGGCCAGGTGCACGCCGCACGAGGTGACCAGCGCGACGCGCGCCTCGGCGAGCGGCCTGGCGAGCGGCGTCCAGGGCACCTGCTTCGACCAGCCGGTCGGCCAGAAGCGCATGATGAGCTTCCAGAAGCGGTCGTGGAGGACGTGCTCGGCCATCGAAGGGCTAACGCGGCGCGACGAGCGGCGGTGTGGCGGCCGGGTAGCCGGCGCCCGGGTGGGTCAGGAACGCGTGGACGAGCTGGTGGAAGCGGTGCACGGCGGGCTCCTGCTTCGGCGAGAAGCGCCCCTGCCGGTAGAACCGCGAGCCCAGACCCTGCTGCACGGCCTCGCAAATCACCATGTCCTCCTGCTGGACCTGCTCGCTGAACGCCAGGCCCTGGGCCTCGAAGGTCGGGCGGAAGCCGTCGGGGTCGGTCGCGAACCACTCGATCACCACGCGCGTTTCGTCGGGGCCCAGCGCCTGCACGTAGTTCACGTCCATGTTGTCGGGATACACGTTGACCATGAAGCCCGGGAAGAGCCAGTAGTAGAGCGCCTCGTCGAGCGCGGCATCCGTGCCGTAGCGGCGCTGCTCGCCGGGGTTCACGCGGATCGGCGCGTGCTGCAGCGTGGTGTAGGCGCGCGGCTCGATGCGGTACTGCTTGAAGTCCAGCTCCTTCAAAAGGCCCGGGTGCGCGACCGGGACGTGGTAGCCCTCCTGGTAGTTGTCGACGAAGACCTTCCAGTTGCAGCGCACGCGGTACTCGCGGCGGTCGACGAAGCGCATGGCGTCGAAGCTCACGCCGCGGGCGGCGACCTCCTCGGGGGCAGGGCCGAGCATCGCGTGCAGCGGCGGGGCGCCCGGCTCGAGGCAGACGAAGATCAAGGGGCCCCAGCGCTCGTGGCGGAGCGGCGGCAGCGCGAAGTCTTCGGGGTTCCAGTTCTTCACGCCGTCGAAGTCCGGCGCGGTGATGAGCTTGCCTGCGAGCGTGTAGCTGAAGCCGTGGTAGCGGCACTGCAGGATCTTGCACTTGCCCGCGCCTTCCGCGACGGTGCGCGCGCGGTGGCGGCAGACGTTGGACATGACGCGCACCTCGCCGTTGTCGCCGCGCACCACCACCACCGGCTCGTTGGCGACGGTGGCGGTGAAGTACGAGCCGATCTCGGGCAGCTGGTCGAGGTGGCCGACGTACTGCCAGGTGCGCGCGAAGATCCGCTCGCGCTCGAGCAGGTGGAAGGCCGGCTCGACGTACCAGCGCGCGGGCAGCGTGGATGCCGCGGCGACGTCGGGGTCGGGGTGGTAGTCGGTCAGGTCGATGGAGTCAGCCAAGGGGGGCCTCATGAATCGCGAACGCTCGCCGGCTTCGTACCCGGGACGGTCCCGGCCACCACGCGGGTATAGTGGCCTCCCGGACGCTCGTGTATCCTGAGCGATCCGACGAGCGGAGAGAGGCACGACGAGGATGGCGGAAGTAGCGCGGCGCGGGCTGCGCGATTCGATGAAGGTGTTGCGCCCAGGGCCGTTCCGCCGCTATATGATCGGCGAATCGTTCTCGACCACCGGCACCTGGATGCAGGTCATGGCCGAAGGCTGGCTCATGACCTCGCTCACGGCCTCGGCCCTGATGATGGGCATGGTCACCTTCGCGACCGGCCTGCCGATGCTGCTGCTCACGATGTCGGGCGGCGCGCTCGCGGACCGGGTGCCCAAGCGCGCGATCATCCTCGTGTGCCAGGTGGCCCAGATCGCGCTGGCGACGACGATGGGCCTGCTCATCTACGCAGGCGCGATCCAGATCTGGCACATCATCGCGATCGCCGCCCTGGCCGGCGTGGTCAACGCCTTCGAGATGCCCGCGGTGTCCTCGCTGGTGCCCGAGCTCGTCGAGAAGGACGAGATCCAGGATGCGCTCGCCATCGACCGCTCCACGTTCCATATGACGCGCCTGGTGGGCCCGGCGCTGGCCGGCGTGGTGATCGCCGCCTGGGGGCCCGCCGTGGCCTTCTTCGCCAACGCGCTCAGCTTCGTCCCGCTGATGATCGCGCTGGCCAGCATCCCGGAGAAGAAGGTCGAGCCCCAGGAAGAGAGCGAGACGGACGACGGCGGCATCAAGGCCGGCCTCGCCTACGTGCGCCGCGACCCGCCCACCTTCGCGATGGTCGGCATCATGGCGCTGCTCACCGCGTTCCCGATGCCCGTGCTGATGGTGCTGCTGCCGCTCTATGCGCGCCAGCTCGGGCTCGATTCGCTCGGCATGGGCCTGATGATGAGCATCAACGCCGGCGGCGCGTTGCTAGGATCGATCCTGTTGTTGCAGGTGCGGCGCGGGGAACGACCGGCGGCGCTCGCGCTCGCGGCCCTCGGCGTCGGTGCGGGCCTGGTGGGGCTCGCGCTGTCGCACTGGGCGCCTTTGTCCACTATCGTGCTGTTCGGGCTCTCGATCTGCCTGGCTTTCACCTTCGGGCTGGTGAACACGACGGTGCAGGAGCGCGTGCCGGACCGGCTGCGCGGGCGCGTTTCGGCGGTCACGCAGATCACGTTCTTCGGGATGCAGCCGTTCGCGGCGCTGGCGATGTCCGGGCTGGCGGAGGTGATCGGGCTGACGAACACGTATCTGGTCGCGGGGCCGCTGTTCACGCTGGGGGTCTTGCTGCTGCTGGCGGGGCCGGGGCGGCGGGTGGATACGCCGGCGGAGGCGGGGGAGATGCTGGAGGAAGTCACTTCGGTGGTTTAGGGGTGGGAGAGGGTGTCGAGATATTCTAGGAGGGGTTCGTGCCAGTCGTGGAGGGCCTTGTAGGCTCGCTGGGCTTCGGTCTTGCTGCGCACGGCCGAGGCGAGGGCGGCGGCGGTTGGGGGGTCGTGTTCCACCACCTCGTCGAGCCGGGTGAGGTGCAGGCGGATCAAGAAGAGCGCGCCCTCGGCCTCCGGGAAGCCCCGGATCACCTGGCGCTCGACGCGCAGCCAGGCGGCGGCGCCGGCCTCGGCGGCCGTGGGCAGCGGGGTTCTGGGGCGCGCGGCGACGACGTCGACGTGCTCGTCGAGATCGGCGTAGCGCGGCAGCGTCCAGGTGAAGCGCTCCCAGGGGCCCTTCGTGATCATCGTGTCGATCAGGCTCGGCGCGGCCTTGAGCAGCGGGTCGATGCCCGGGATCGGCTTGTGGACCTCGACGAACGGGCGCCCGATCTTGTCGACCGGCCGCCAGTGGCTCGGGAAGCTCACGTGGATCGCGGGCGTGGTGTCGGTGCCGGCGGCCTGGTCGCGCGCGACCACCGCCCAGTCCTCCTGGGTCTGGAGGGCGAGCGCCTCGAGCAGGTCGAGGGCCGTGAAGTCGGTCTCGGCATGGATCGCCTCGCCGCCCGCGAGCAAGGGCGTGGTGCGGGCCTGGGCGACGATCCGGCGGGCGTCGAGGTCGACCTCGAGCACGAGGCCGAGCAGGCGGTTCTCGAAGCGGACGCGGGGGCCGTCGAAGGTGGCTGAGAAGGCCGCGGGGTGCTGGGCCGGCAGGGCGCGCAGGGCGAAGGCCGCGATCGCCCGCTCGAGCGCCGGCGTGAGGCCGTCCTGCAGGTGGTAGTCGCGGCGGGCCCGGCGGTGGTTGGCGTACTTCGCGGCGACGTAGTCCGGGTAGTGCGCGTCGAGCTGGAAATGCGGCTCTGCCCCGAGCAGGCGCAGGCGCGCGGTGACGGTGTAGCGGCCGTCGGCGAACGGGATGTAGCGGGGCGGGGTCTGGAACATCGTCAGGCTCACGGGCGCTCGGGGCTTCGACAACCTGTCCGGCATCGGTGCTTAGCCGGACCCTTACATTCTACCCGGCGCGCGGGGACGCCGTGGGCGGGTAGAATGGCGGAGCCCCGCTCGCCTCCCGAGGAACCGCCTTGCGCCGTCTCACCGCCCTCTGTCTCGCCGCCGTGCTCGCGCTCGCCCCCGGCTGCTCGTCGCTGCCCGGCGCCGCCCAGCGTCCCGCACCGAGCGCCCAGGCCGACGTGACGACGCCGTCGGGGCTGAAGTACACGATCCTCGCGCCCGGCAAGTCGAGCGTCGTCGCGAAGGCGGGCGACAAGGTCTCGGTGAATTACACAGGCTGGCTGACGACCGGCAAGCAGTTCGACAGCTCGGAGGGCCGCGGGCCTTTCGAGTTCACGATCGGCGCGGGGGGCGTGATCGCGGGCTGGGAGGAAGGCGTCGCGGGGATGAAGGTGGGCGAGAAGCGCAAGCTCGTGATCCCCGGGAAGCTCGGCTACGGCGCGGCGGGCACGGACGGGATCCCGCCCAACGCGACGCTGATCTTCGAGGTGGACCTTCTGGGCATCAGGTGACGCCCGAGGCCAGCGCAAACGGCTAGGGGTTACGCGCCCATTCGTCGAAGGCCGGCACCAGGTGGGCCTTCATGGCCGCGTCCAGCCGGATCCGCATGGCGGCCTTGCGCACCTCGCTCCAGGCCTCCTGGGGCACGTGCTCCTTCGCGTAAGCCTCGAGCTCGTCCGCCGCAGCCGCGTCGTAAAAGCCCCTGTACGCGCCCGTGATCGCCTCGGCGCGGTCCTGCGGCGGCCGGCCGTCGAGCAGCACCGTGGCGTTGCGTTGCAGGAACTCGCGCGCGAGCCCGGGGTGCTGGTAGCCCACCCGCCGCACGATCGCGATCGCCAGCGTGGGGTCGAGGCCGCGCTGCAGCGTGAGCGCGAGCGCCAGCTTCGCGAGCGTGGGGCTCTCGGTCTCCGCCGCCGCGAAGTAGAAGTCGCTGCGCGCCTCGACGTCCTCGGCCGCCCTGGCGAGCACCACCAGCGCGTCGAAATCCGCCCGCGTGCCGTAGCGCCCGATCGTGCCGAGCACCACCTCGCGCAGATCCGCGGGCAGCGAGGCCGGCTTGCGCCGGAACGCGTTCCAGCGCCTACGCGTCTCGGCGATCACCTTCTGGTCGCGCGCGCGCGCGAGCATCGCGAGCACGTCCGGCCGCAGCTTGGTGGCGGCGTTCAACTCCAGGCGCCGCGGCGCCCAGCCCAGGCGCTCCGCGAGCGGCGCGAGCCGGCGCCGGATCGCGGCCTCGTAGCCCTTCAGGCCGGGCTCGCCGCGCTGGTAATCGAGCACCTTGTCGAGCGCCGCGAGCACCTGGCCCCAGGCCGCCGGGTCGGCGTCCGCGCCGATCGCGTCGGCGAGCCCCAGGTAGGCCGCCGCCTCCACGCGGCGGGCCTGCGCGAGCGCCCAGCTGTCCGCCAGGAGCGCGACGCGGTCGGCCTCGGGCAGCCGGCCGAAGCTCTCGCGCAGCCGCGCCATCAGCGCGGGCACGTACTGCACGCGGTAAAAGCCCGAATCACCGCGGTTCACCACGATCGGCGCGTCGCAGCGCGCGACGGCGAGCTCGTCGCGGGCGGCCTCGAACAGGTGCTGGCGCGCCTCGTCGCCCACCGCGTACACCACCGGCACCGGCCAGGGCTCGGCTGCCACGTCGGCGCCGTCGGCCATGAAGCGCTTCTGCGAGAGGATCAGCCGCCTGTCGTCGCCCGCGCAGGTGAGCCCGACGCCCACCAGCGGGAAGCCCGGCCGCGTGGTCCAGGCCGAGGCTATGCGCCGCACGGGCTGCTTCGAGGCGGCCTCGAGCGCGGCCCAGAGGTCGGTGGTGTCGGTGTTGCCGTAGGCGTGGCGCTTCATGTAGAGCCGGATGCCGGCGCGGAAGGCGTCGGGGCCCAGGTAGCCCTCCATCATCCGCACGAAGCTCATGCCCTTGCCGTAGGTGATGTTGTCGAAGGCCGCCTCGGCATCGGTGGCGTTCACGACCGGCACCTGGATCGGGTGGGTGGTGGTGCGCGCGTCGTCGGCCATCGTGCGGTCCTTGCCGCCGCGCTCGGCGAGCCAGGGCCGCCACTCCGGGTGCAGGCGATCGGCCGCCTTGACCTCCATCCAGGAGGCGAAGCCCTCGTTGAGCCAGAGGTCGTCCCACCACTTCATCGTGACCAGGTTGCCGAACCACTGGTGGGCGAGCTCGTGCGCGATGATCGTGAAGATGTCTTCCTTCTCGGCCTGGCTCGAGGTGGCCGCGTCGTAGAGCAGGCGCGGCTCGTAGAAGGTGATCGCGCCCCAGTTCTCCATCGCGCCGCCGAAGCCGCCCGGCCGCGCGATCAGGTCCAGCTTGGGCAGCGGGTAGGGCGTGCCGAAGTACTCGTTGTAGAACGGCAGGATGCGCGCCACGGCGTCGAGCGCGTAGCGGCCGCGGTGCTTCTTGCCGCGCGTGGTCACGACGCGCACGTCCACGCCCGCCACGCGCTGGCCGATCGACTCGAGCTCGCCGATCGCGAGCTCCAGCAGGTAGCTCGGCATGCGCGGCGAGGCCTGGAACTCCACGGTCGTCCGCCCGCCCGCGGCAGGCGTGCTGCGCCGGACCGGCATGTTCGAGACGGCCATCTGGCCCTTCGGGATGTCGACGCTGAGCGTGAAGGCGGCGCGGTGGGCCGGCTCGTCCCAGAGCGGGAAGATGCGCCGCGCGTCGGCCGGCTCGAGCTCGGTGGCGAGCATCGTCTTGGGGCGCCCGGCCTCCTGGTACGGCATCGCGTAGAGGCCGCGCGGCAACGTGTTGATCCGGCCTGTGAAGCGCAATTCGAGCTGGTGCTGGCCCGGCAGGATCGTCTCGCCGAAGCGCAGCGTCAGGGTCTGGGCCTTGGGGTCGATCCGGATCGCGTGCGGGGCCGTCGCGCCGTCGAGCCGCACCTGGCTGGCCGTGACCTCGTGCGCATGGAGCACGAGGACGTCGGTGGGCGCGTCCACGGCGAGCGCGATCGTCTCGCGGCCGGTGAAGGTGCTGTGCGCGACGTCGGGCGTGAGGTGCACGCGGTAGCTCAGCGGCCGCGCGGTGGGGGGCAAGCGCCCCACCTGATCGCCCACGCGGATCGGCGTCGACCCGGTGGTCGTCTGCTGGGCCGCGGCTGGCAGCGCGAGGCATGCGGCGATCAGGGCGGCGAGGACGGGGATGGGCTGGGGGATGGGGAAGGGTTGGGGGATGGGAAAGGGTTGGTTGCGCATCGTACCCGATTCTACCTCGCGGCGGGCGCGCTGGTCGGCGATCTCGGGACTCGCGACCCTGCGGGTCGGGGCCCAGGACCCTCAACGCGCGTATCGGCGCGGTGATAGCCTGGCATGCCGCCGCTGCGGTAGGCCTGCCCAGAGGGAGAGGGAGTTGCGTATGAACCGGTTGAAAATCCGCCACGTCTTGCTCGCGTTGTTCGGCGCGTTGGCGCTGATCAGCGCCGGGTTCCTCGTCAAGCAAGGCCTCGACGTCGCCGCGGGCTTCCGCAAGGCCGCCTGGATCGGCCAGGCCAACGCCGCCGCCGACGCGGCGATCAAGGCCGCGGGCATCGAGGCGCTCGAGCGCGGGCTGACCGCCACGCTGCTCGCCGACCCGGCGGCGGCGAAGCCGGACGAGGTCGCCAAGCTGCACGAGCTGCGCGCAGACGGCGACGGGTTCTACCGCCAGGCGATCGCCCAGGCCGACGGCCTGCGCGAGGCGCGCCGCGGGCAGGCGCTCGGCGCCAGCCTGAAGCGGCTCGCGGATCGGCGGCAGGCGCTGGAGACCGCCCGCCGGGCGGTGGACGGCGCGCTCGACGCGAAGCGGCCCGGCCTCGCGCCGAAGGTCTGGATCGGCACCATGACGGGCTTCATCGAAGCGCTCGCCCAGGTCCGCCGCGACGCCTTCGTCGCGACCGATCCGCTGGACGAGGCCTACCGCAACAACCTCCAGATCAAGGAGATCGTGTTCCTGGCGAGCGAATACGCCGGCCGTGAGCGCGCCACCCTCGGCTCCGCGATCGCCGGCAAGCAGCCGCTCATGCCGGAACAGCGCGAGCTGCTCGGGCGCTACCGGGCGATCGTCGACCTGAACCTCGCCACGCTGGCGGCGCTGATCGACCAGACCCCGCCGGGCTCCGAGCCGCGCAAGGCGATGGCCGCGCTCCAGGCGGAGTTCCAGGGACGCTTCGAGCGCATGCGCGTGCAGGTCTACGCGGGCGCCGGCAAGGGCGAGTACCCGGTCGAGGCCGCGGCCTGGATCAAGGCGGCGACCGGTGGCATCGACTCGATCCTCGCCATGTCCGAGGCCGTCAGCCACGACACCAGCCGCAACGTCGCCGCCGCCGAGGCGCGTGAGCGCCAGGTGGTCGGCCTGCTGGTCGCCGCGTCGCTCGGCATCCTGGTCCTCTTCGCCTGGGCGATCGCCTTGATCCGCCGCCGGATCCTCGCGCCGCTCACCGAGCTCTCGGCGGTCTCGCGCGCGATTTCCAACGAAGGCGACCTCGACCAGGCGATCGCCGTCCGCCACGACGACGAGCTCGGCGACCTCGCCCGCGCGTTCGGTGAGATGACCGCATACCTGCGGGCGATCGCCCACGTCGCCGACGGCCTCGCCCAGGGCGACCTCAGCCGCACCGCGGCGATCAAGGGCGAGAAAGACCAGCTGGGCCAGGCCGTCAACCTGATGGTCGGCAGCCTGCGCGAGATCGTCGGCACGGTCCGCGACGCCGCCGGGTCGATCGCCGCGGCGGCCGACGAGACGGGCGCTGCAGTGCACGAGACGTCCGCGTCGATGGAGGAGATGGCCGCGAGCATCCAGCAGGTCGCGGGCAACGCCGAGACGCTCGCCGCCAGCGCGGCGGACACCGGCGCCTCGATCGGCGAGCTCGCGACGAGCAACCAGCAGGTCGCCGCCAACGCCGACACGCTCTCCTCGGCGGTCGGGCAGACCGCCGCGTCGATCGGCCAGCTCGCCGAGACCGTCCGCCAGGTCGCGGCGGCCGTCGAGGATGCCGAACGCATCGCCCACGACGCCGACGCCGCCGCGCATGGCGGCAGCCGGGCCGTCGCGCAGACCATCGATGGCATGGGGCGGATCGACACAGTGATGGTCGACATCGTGCAGGTGATCAACGGCCTGGGTCGCTCGTCCGGGGAGATCGGGGAGATCGTGGCGCTGATCGACGACATCGCGGATCAGACGAACCTGCTGGCGTTGAACGCGGCGATCGAGGCCGCGCGCGCGGGCGACCATGGCCGCGGGTTCGCGGTCGTGGCGGACGAGGTCCGCAAGCTGGCCGAGCGTTCGGCCAGGGCGACCCAGGACATCTCGCGCCTGATCGCGGGCATCCAGCGCGAAGCCGATCGGGCGATCGCCACCACCCAGCAGGGCCAGACGACGATCCAGGAAGGCACGACGCTGGCGCGCCAGGCGGGTGAATCGCTCGACCGGATCGTGACGTCGGTCGGCGAGGTGACGACGCTGATGGGCCAGATCACGCGCGCCACCCAGGAGCAACGGACGACCGCCACGGAGATCTCCGGCGCCGTCGCGCACATGAACCTCCTCACGGTCCAGGTCTCCCAGGCCACGCGCGAACAGGCCGAGGTGTCCGAGAAGGTCGCCGTCGCGGCGGATCAGATGGGGGTGCTCACGCGGCAGGTATCCGGCGCCACGTCCGAGCAGACCCGCTCGGGCACCCAGGTGGTCCAGGCGCTCGACAGCATCAACCGGATGTCCACCGACCTCCAGCGCCAGAGCCGCTCGCTGACCGAGGCGATCCGCTTCTTCCGCGACGACGCGCGGGGTGAGGCGGCGCGGGCCATCGGCGCGGATGAGTGCATCGAAGTCGTCATCCCGGCCCTGCCGGCCGGCAGGGCGCGCTAGGCGCGTCCGGACCGGGCGCCGCTCAGGCGGACGCAGGGGCCTTGGCGGCCTGGGCCACCAGGGCCCCTGCGAGCGCGTCGAGGGCCACGACCGCATCCACCAGGCCCGTCTCGATCGCCGAGCGCGGCATGCCGAAGATCGTGCTGGAAGCCTCGTCCTGGGCCCAGCACGTGCCGCCCGCGGCCTTGACCGCCCGCAGCCCGAGCGCACCATCGGCGCCCATGCCGGTCATGACCACCGCGAGCAGGCCGGCCTCGGCGACCGCTGCGGCCTGCTGAAAGGTGTAGTCGATGCACGGGCTGTAGAACGAGGCGATCGGGCAATCGTCCGTCAAGACGACGCGCGGCCCCCGCGGTCCCGGGCGCAGCCCGAGCTGGCGACCCGCAGGCGCCACGAGCACGCGGCCCGCGACGAGTTCGTCGCCGTCCGCCGCCTCGGCGACGCTCATGGCCGCCAGCCGGTCGAGGCGTTCGGCGAGCGCGCGCGTGTAGCCCGGCGGCATGTGCTGGCAAACGAGGATCGGCACCGGGAAATCCGCGGGCAAGGCGGGGATCAGCGCCTGCAGGGCCGGCGGCCCGCCCGTGCTGGTGCCGAGCACGATCAACGTGGGTCGGCCGCCGACGGCGCCGGGGCGCGCCGTGGTGACCTCGACGGGTGCTGCGGCCTCTCGCCGCCACGGCGCAAGGGCCGCGCCCGTGGGGCCCGCCGCGCGGGCGGGGCCGCGCGCGCTCGAGGGGC
>JAKFEW010000162.1:0-1573 GCA_036675505.1 Candidatus Sericytochromatia bacterium | reverse complement strand
GGCCGGGCCCAGGGCGATGGTTTCGCTGAGGTAGTAATGCGGGATCTCGCGCTTGGACCGGCTCATGGCCGCGGCGATGGCCTGGCGCATGGCGGCCTGGCGATCGGACGGGCCGCGATCGGTCGGGCCGCGTTCGGTTGCAGGCGCCGGCGCCCGGCCGGCGGCTTCGACGTCTTCCAGGGTGACCACGCCATGCGGCCCGCTGCCCGTCAGCGCCGCCGGGTCGAGGCCCAGTTCGCCGGCACGCTTGCGTGCCGCCGGGGAAACCCGTGGCCGGCTGGCTGGCGCCACGGCCTCGGCGGGTATGCTTGGCGCCGGTGCAGCCTGCTCAACAGGTGACTTGGGCGGCGCCTGGCGGCGCGCGCTGGCGGCGCTTTCCCCGGCTTGCAGCAAGCTGGCGATAGGTGTGCCCACCGGCACCTTGGCGCCGGGTTCGATCAGCAACTCGAAGACTTCGCCGTCTTGCCAGCACTCCACCTCGACGGCGGCCTTGGCGGTATCGACCACGGCAATCACCTGGCCGCGCCTGACCGTATCACCAGGCTTGATCCGCCACTCCAGCAGCGTGCCCTCGTCCATGTCGGCGCCAAGGGATGGCAGTTTGAACTCGATCATGCGTCGCTCCTGTCGAATCGATTCGGGGCGGGCGCGACGCCTGGCACCATGCCCACAAAGCTATCGCGGGCATGGCCCGCTCCTACATCCAACGCCCCCGCGCCGACAATCCTTTGCCGGCGGGTTAGCCGCACAACTCATGGGCCGCGGCGACTATCGCGGGCACCTGCGGCAGCGCGGCTTGTTCCAGGTGTCTGGCGTAGGGGATCGGCACCTCGGCGCTGCACACCCGCATCGGCGCCGCGTCCAGCTCGTAGAACGCCTGCTCGACGATCCGCGTGATGATCTCGGCGGCCAGGCTGCCGCTGCGCCAACCTTCGTCGACCACCAGCACGCGGCGGGTCTTGCGCAGCGAGGCGAGAATGGTCGCGTCGTCCAGCGGACGCAGCACGCGCAGGTCGATGACCTCGGCGGCGATGCCCTCCCCGGCCAGTTGCTCGGCCGCCGCCAAGGCCTTGCCGAGGGTGCCGCCATAGGCGATCAGGGTCAGGTCGCTGCCCTCGCGGCGCACCCGCGCCGAGCTGATGTCCACCGTAGCGCTCTGATCCAGCTCGCCTTCGAGGTTGTAGAGCTGGGCATGCTCGAAGATCAGCACCGGATCGGGGTCCTGCAACGCCGGCCAGAGCATGCCGCGGGCGTCCTCGAGGGTCGCCGGGGCGAGGATCTTCAGGCCGGGAATATGCGTGTACCAGCCTTCCAGGCTGTGCGAGTGCTGGGCCGCCAACTGGCGCCCGGCGCCGGTGGCCATGCGCAGCACCAGCGGCACCGAGAACTGGCCTCCGGACATATGGCGCAGGGTCGCGGCGGTGTTGATGATCGGGTCGAGGGCGAGCAGGCTGAAATTCACCGTCATCACCTCGACGATCGGCCGCATGCCGCCCAGCGCCGCACCGATGCCGGCGCCGACGAAGCCCAGCTCGGACAAGGGCGTGTCGCGGATACGTTCCTCGCCGAACTC
>JAKFEW010000112.1:0-9608 GCA_036675505.1 Candidatus Sericytochromatia bacterium | reverse complement strand
ATCAAGCATCTAAAACGAGAAAGACAGGAAGGCGAAGTATTCGGCGGATCGTACTGCGGCTCACGCCGCGCGGCGATTCCCCTGCCAGCTAAAGCAGGCAGTCCCCTCGCCGCATTTTTATGGAAACGCCCCGCCGGCGGACCGGCGGGGCGTCGAGAAGGTGGAGCTTAGCCCGCGTACTTGCGGACCACGTTCTCCATGTTGCGGAGCGACTGGGTCTCGCTCGCGACCTTGTTGGTCATCGTGCCGATCGTCGCGGACGCCTTGTCGGCGTTCTCGGTGTAGGCGCGGACGCCGGCCAGCGTGTCGGCCGTGCGGGCATCCTGCAGGATCTTGTAGCCGATCACGGCGTGCTGCTGCAGCTGCTTCTTGTTGGCCTCGGGGTTGATCGTCTTGAGCACTTCGAGGTCGTTGCGGAGGCTGCCGGCCTTCGAGTTGTTGATCAGCCAGCCGATGCCCCAGCCGAGAGCCAGGCCGCCGAGGGCGATGCCGCCGACGATCGGGAGGGCCAGGTGGGCCGCGAAGAAGGCCAGCGCGCCGGCCGCGCCGGCGGCACCCACCGCGCCGATCAGCTTGGCGGGGGTGAAGGGCGAGGAGAGCTTGTCGACTTCCTTGGCGACGGCCGTGCGGGCGCGGTCGACCGGGATCTCGCGGGCGATGCGCGATTGCTCTTCCACGCGGGTGGCCGCGGTCTTGAGCGAGGAGTCGAGGTTGGTGAGGCGCGACTCGGGCTGCGCGGGCACGTTGATGTTGTCGAAGCGCTTGAGCGCGTTGAAGAGGTCACGGGCGCGGTCGCGGCGGCTGCCGGTGTTCCAGTAGGAGTCCATCAGGACGCGGTTGACTTCGCTGTAGATCTGCTTGAGCTCGGCGTCCTTCGAGTTCGACGTGAGGTCGCGGATGGTCTCGGCCTTGTTGCGGAGGATCGAGGCGAGCTCGTCGTACTTCACGACCTTGATCATGACCCACTGGTCGCCGTTCGCGTCGGCTTCCGAGGCGTAGCAGTTGGCGGGCAGCTGCATGCCTTCGGTGTACTTGCGGTACTCGCCGGTCAGCTGATCCTTGTACTTCGTGGTGTAGGTGAAGTCGCTCGAGGGCGAATCCGGGTTGTACATCGACCAGCCCGAAGGCGCGATGCGCGCCACTTCGGCCAGCGTGCGGATGCCCTGCACGTAGGGGAAGCTCCAGGGCGCGCCGCGCTCGACGCGACCGGCGTTGAAGGTGGCGAAGCCGCCGTTCAGCGTGACGTTGCCTTCACCCGTGAAGCGGATCTCGTCGGCGCCGAGCGCGCGGGTCAGCTCCTCGACGGTGACGTCGTTGCCGCGGTCGCCGCCGCGGTTGATCGCGTCGAGCGCGTCGCCGTCGATGGCGTTCAGGCCGGCGGACTGGAACTCGTCGCGGGCGATGACGCCGTCGCTGTTGCGGTCGAGGGCCTTCGCGACCAGCCCGCGGTCGATCAACTCGCTGGGCGAGGCCAGCGCCTTGACGTTGAGCTTGGGGGCGGCGGGCTTGTTGATCTCGGGCATCGGGTGGCTCCTCTTAGTCTCTGACTACTCACTCGACGCTCTCGGGCGTCGCAAACGCGCTTCGGATGATCAGGTTATCGCCTGCGGAAGCCTCGCTCCTTGCGCAACAGAGTTTATTACCGCGTTAAGGTTCACGTAAATTGCAGTTAATGAACACCTGCTTCATGGCCTCTTCAGCCCTCGCTGCGCGGCAACGGGCTCGTCCGTACATCGATTCGCAGCACGGGCCCGCCGGGGGTTGGGGACACCGGGGCCGGCGACGAGGCCTGAGGCGACGACGAGGCCTGGGTCGGCACGAGCTTGAAGATCGAGACAGCGCCCTGGAGGTCGCGCGCCTGGCGCATCAGGCCGTGGCCCATCCGGTCGATCGTGCCGAGCGCCTGCACGATCTGGTCGCCGCTGCGCCGTTGCTCGAGCGTGGCCTCGCCCACCTGGCGGGTCATCCCGCTCATCACATCGACGGCATGGGCAATCTGGCTCGAGGCGCGGGCCTGCTCGCCGGTCGCGACGTTGACCTGGCGAGTCAGCTCGCCCATCCGCTCGACGCCGACAGTGATCTGGCTGGAGGCCTCGGCCTGCGTCCGCGTGGCCGCCGTGATCTGGGCCATCAGGGCGTTGACCTCGGCGACGGCGGCCACGATCTCGCCGAGCGCCCGGCCGCCGTCCTGCGCCATGCGCGTGCCGTCCTGGATCGCCTCGTCGCCCTGCTTCACCGAGGCGATCGCCTGCGCCGTCTCTCGCTGGACGCCGCGGATCAGCTCCGCGATCTCGCGCGTGGCCTTGGTGGAGCGCTCCGCGAGCTTGCGCACCTCGTCGGCCACCACCGCGAAGCCGCGGCCGTGATCGCCGGCGCGGGCCGCCTCGATGGCGGCGTTCAGCGCGAGCAGGTTGGTCTGGTCCGCGATCTCGTCGATCAGCGCCACGATGTCGCCGATCTCCTCGGAGCGCTTGCCGAGCCGCTCGATCACGCCGGCGGCGTCGCCGACCACCTGCTCGATGCGCCCCATGCCCACGATCGAGCGATCGGCCGCCGAGCTGCCCGCGAGCGCCGCCTCCTCGGCCCGCGCCGCCACCTCGCCGGCGGCAGCCAGGTTGGCCGCCACCTGCGCGATGGTGGCGGTCATCGCGTGGATCGACGTCGCCGCTTCCGCCTCCATCGCCGTCAGGGCCTCGGCGTTCCCGGCGACCTCCCGGATGCTCGCGGCCATCTCCTCGATCGCGCTGCTGGTCTCATCGACGCGCGCAGCCAGCGCCTGCGTGTTGGCCGCGACCTGCTGCACCGACGCCGCCATCTCTTCCATCGCGCTGGTCGTCTCGTGGACCGCGCCGCCGGACTCGTCCGCGGCCGAGGCCACGCCGTCGACGTTGGTGCGCACGGCGCCCACGAGCGAGCGCAGGCTCACAACCATCCGCGCGAAGGCGTTCCCCAGCTGGTCCTGGGGGCCCGACGGCACCACCGTCCGGCTCAGGTCGCCGGCCGCCACGGCGTCAGCCACGCCCGCGGTGGCTTGCAGGTACGTGATCATGCCGCGGAAGGCGGCGGCCAGATCGCCGATCTCGTCGCGGTTGCGGACCTCGACGCGCTGGGCGAGGTCGCCCTTCGCGATGCCGGCGGCCGCCACCGTCAGGAGCGCCAGCGGCGCGGCGATGTCCCGCGCGCTGGCCACGCCGAAGCCGATGCCCAGGGCCACGGTCAGCAGCACCACCGCGAGCGTGGCAGTGACCGCCTGGCCATAGCCCGCGTCGGCCGCAGCGAGCCGTGCGTTGGCGAGCTGCGTGGCGTCGCCGAGCATCGCGTTGAGGAGCACGTTGATGCGGTTGTAGGCGACCACGGTCTCCCGCACGTTGTACGCGTAGGCCGCCCGCTTGTCGCCCTTCCGGCTGATGGCGAGGACCGCGTCAACCGAGCGCGCGTACGTCGCGCTCTCCGCCTTCCAGCGCGCGAGCTGTTCGCGCTCGCGCGGCGTGGCGCTCTGTAGCTCGAAGCGGTCCAGCAGCTCCGCGTACGCGGCGCGGTAGCCCCGGAGCTCGCGCTCGATCGGCGGGTACTTCCGGTCGTCCGGCTCCAGCATGTGGCGCAAGACGAGCCGCTGGATGTCCGAGATCGTGCCGTTCGCGTCGCCCAGCGTCGCGAGGGTCGGCACCGAGGCCCGGGACGTCTCCTTGATCCGGTCCATCTGCCAGAGCGAGCCGAGCCCGATCACCAGCGTCATCAGCGCCATGACGAGGAACCCGCCCATCAACTTCCGTCCGACCGTCCACCTCATCGTTACCTCCAGCTCCTCATATGTTGGGCATGACATTAGGGTCTATTTTTGGCTCACCTGGCGCGGATGCGCATCCGGGGCTCATACGCAACCTGGACCGCGGCGGCGCTCGGGCTCGGTCTTCCACTGATTCGGGCAAGCTTCGTCGAGGCTTAGGCCTTCCTTAAGAAAGCCGGCGGGCCGCGCCCCCGATAGAGGCCCTTGGAGTTTTGGAGGAGTTTGAGCCATGGACGTGCGCATCCGTCCGGTCGGGCCTGCGCGGCCCGCCGTACCCCCTCGCGCCTCGCGCCCCGTGAGCGGCGGCGTGGCTGGCGGTGCCGCCGCTGGCGCGGGGGCCTACCGCATCCTGGGCAGCCGCATGCTCACGGCGGACGAGAACCACGGGATGCACAACGCCTTCGTGCGCGTCGTCGGGCCCGATGGCCGGGGGCTGAACGGCGTGAAGGTCGCGCTCATGCCCGAGGGCTCCGATCAGGTGATCGCGGTCGGCGCGACGCATGACAAGGACTTCCCCTTCGCCGTCGATCCGAACCGGCCGGGGCCGGGCGATGGCGATCCGCGCGGCGATCAGGCCGGCTGGATCGATTTCCCGCTCAACAAGGGCGCGCGCTACCAGGTGAAGATCATGGGCCCGGACGGCTCGGAGATCGCGCGCGGCCTCACGACCACGATCTGGTCGACCGACGATCCCGCCAAGGACGGCACCTTGCAGGGCGATACGCCGGTCGAGTTCACCGGGAAGGACCCGTCCGACGGCAGCTTCATGGGCCACTGGAGCCACCTGGTGGTGTTCCAGGCCGGCGGCGGGCGTGACGGGGCGGCGATCGCCCCGCTGAGCGCCAGCGAGCTGATCGCGAAGCAGCCGGTCCGGCGGGACGCGTTCGTCGCGCCGCCCGCGCCGGCCAGCCCCCGTCCGTCGGCCGAGGGCGTGATCACCGTGCGCCCCGGCGACACGCTGGCCGCGCTGGCGCAGCGCCACCTGGGCGACGCGCGGCGGTGGCCTGAGCTGTGGCGCCTGAACGAGGCCGCGATCGGCCCCAACCCCCACCTGCTGCGCCCCGGCACCCGGCTGGTGCTGCCGGCGGGCTGGGTGCCCGCCATGCCCCTGCCCGCGTTCCTGCAGCCCCGGCCGGCGGCCGCGCCGACGTCCGCGGTCCCGCGGCTGTTCACGTGGCTAACGCCGCCCGCCCCACCTGCGGCTCCTTCCGCCCCTTCCCTTCCCGCGGCCCCCGCCACGCCCGCCGAAGGCCGCCCCCTGCGCCTCGATGAGTACCCGAAGGCGAACCCGGTCGGCGCCCACGGCATCCCGAACTTCCTCAAGGACCCGGCCGACATCGGCTTCGTCCTCGATCTGCTCGAAAAGGCCGGCGCGCGGAACACGCTGCTGATCGTGCCCTTCCCGAACCCGACCGAGCTCCGCGACCTCGACAAGGCCTTCCTCGCGCAGGCCAAGGCGCGCGGCATCACGGTGCAGCTGCGGCTGGGCTGGGACCTCAAGCCGGGTGACGATTCGCTCGACCCGGCGGCGCTGCGGCGCTACACCGAGCAGGTGGCGGCCGTGCTCGGCCAGCCGCCCTACGTGCAGATCGGCAACGAGCCGAACCTCTACCACGAGTGGCGCGACCACAAGAGCCCGGATGCGGCCGCCGCGGGCCGCTGGTGGGCGCGCTACGCCGCGGCCGTGGCCGAGGGCGGCGGCCTGCCCGGCATCCCCGGCCTCGCCGCCGGCGCCTGGAACACGCCCGACGGCAAGGCCAAGCAGGAGTTCGAGTTCTACGCGACGATGGTCCGCACGATCGCCGAGGTCGCGCCGCACACGCTCGACCGCGCCTGGACGGCCGCGCATCCCTACCATATGTACGCCGACGCCGGGCACGCGGACTACGTCGAGGATCTGACCTGGCAGCTGGGCCGCTACGACGCGCTGAACCGCGAGATCGTGGGCCGCTCGCTGCCCGTGCTGGTGACGGAGAGCGGCTGGGTGGACGGCGCGAACGCCCGCCGCTTCGACCCCGCCAGCGAGGCCCAGGCCAACGACACGGCGCGCTTCAAGGCCTCGCTCGCCCATCGCCCGGACTGGCTCGTGGTCGGCACGGCGGACTGGCTCATCAGCAACCGGCATGGCGGCGACCAGTGGAAGGGCATCTACGGCCCCAACGGCGAGCCGAGCGCATTCGCACGCGTGCTCGAGCAGCGTCGCGGCAGCTGGGAGAGCCTGCGCGACGACGTCCGGCGCTGAGCGGGCTCTGAGCGCTATTGAGCGGTCAGCCGCACGCCGCTCTCGATCATCTCCGCCCGCCACCCCGCGACGGGCTGGTCCATCACCACCAGCCAGGGGTGACGGCGGAGCGGGAGGGTGAACCCGCGCATGCCGCCGCCCGGCTCGACGACGACGCGGTAGGGCAGGTCCTTGAAGACGCCCTGGGCGTGCTCGTAGGCCGCGTAGACGCGGTCGTAACGCGCGCGGTCCAGCCCGCCGCCGGCCGCCGCGGTCGCGAGGCCCGCGAGCAGGCCCGTGAGGATCTCGCGCTCGGCCTCCTGCAATAAAGCCGGCGTGCCGCTCTTGGCCGCGATTTTCAGGTGGCCGACGCCCTCATGGACGTCGCGGATCGAGGCCTCGAGCGGGTCGGACGGCAGGGCTTCTTCGGGCATGGCGGCGATCGCCGCGGGCGGCTGCGCGGCCGTGCCGGGCCAGAGGGCCCAGGTGGCGCCGCCGGTGCAGGCGATGCCGACGAGGGCGATCGCCCGCCGGACACGCGCGGGCGAGCTGCGCCTGGCCATCTACGAGCCCCCCATGCGCCGGCGCATGTCCTGGTAGGCCCGCAACGCGGCGTCGCCCTGGCTCGAGACCATCTCGTCCTGGACCTCCTTGAGCCGCGAGGCCAGGTGGTGCTCGAGCTTCTTGCGGGCGGGCGGCGCGTCGGGCGTGACCGGCGCCTTGCCGGTGCGCTTGAAAACGTCCTGGACCTTCCGGCCGCCCAGGTGCTCGGCGCCCGCGATCTCGATCTCGCGGGTCACCTCGCTGCCCTCGGACGTGCCGGCAGCGGCGGCCCGCCGGCTCGCGCCGAAGTCCGCGAAGTCTCGCGCGTCGGCCAGGCGGTCGGCGAGGTGCGGCTCGAGATCGTCCTTCTGGGCCATGTCGACGGTCCTCCCGCGCTCATTATACCCCTGCTTCGTCGGTCAGGCCGAAGATGTCGAGGTAGCGCCGAACCCGCTCGGCGAGGGAAGGAAGGGGCGCGACCTCGGCGCAGATCCAGTCCGGCGTGTAGCCGCGGCACACGGCCGGGCGGTCGGCGTAGATGCGGCACAGGTGGTCCGGGCCGAGGTGCGTGCAGGGCACGCCGAGCGGCTTGTTCAGGGTCGAGATGTCCGGCGCGGCGCAGCAGGCGCCGCAGGCGACGCAGTTGTAGACGCCGGGCGCGGGGTTGACCTCCGTGGGAATCAAGGAATATCGTCTGGCGAAGACGGCACCGGCAACGGCTCGCCCACGTTCTGCCCGTCCGGCAGCGGCTCCGGCGTGTCGGCCGGCGGCAGCGGGGCCGGGGAGTCCTGGTCCGGCGGCAGCGGCTCGTCGAGCGGCGAGCCCTCCGGGGCCGGCGTCACCAGCACGCCGGGGTCCACGCCGTCGGGCGAGGCTTCGGCGTTCACGGCGTTCGGATCCACAGCGCCGCTGGCGTTCGGGTCGGCCGTCGCGTCGCCGCCCTCCAGCGCGTCGGTGCCGCCGCCCGCGTACGTGCGCAGGGCGCGCACGGGCAGGTTCAGGTGCGCCGAGCGCATGAAGCGGGCCCACAGGGGGGCCGCGAGCTGGCCGCCGGTGGCCGAGCCCGCGAGGCGCGAGTTGTCGTCGTTGCCGAGCCAGACCACGCAGGCCAGGTCCGGCGTGTAGCCTGCGAACCAGGTGTCGCGGTTATCACTGGTGGTGCCCGTCTTGCCGCCGGCCGGCCGGCCGATGTTGGCCGCGGCGCCGGTGCCGTAGGTGACGACGCCGGTGAGGCACTTGTGCAGCGCCCACACGGACTGGTCGGGCACGACCGGCGAGGCCGTCACGGGGAACTGATCCACCAGCTGGCCGTTCTGGTCCTCGACCCGGCTGATCACGTGCGGGTCGGCGTAGACGCCGTCGGCGGCGATCGTGGCGTAGGCCGTGGCGAGCTCGAGCGGCGTCACCTCGGCGGCGCCGAGCGCCACGGCGAGCTCCGCCGGCATCGGGCTCTGGATGCCCAGCGCATGGGCCATCCGGATCACCTCATCGATGCCGACCGCTTCCGCCACGCGCACCGCTGGCACGTTGTAGGAGAACGCGATGGCGCGCTCGTACGAGACGGTCCCATGGAAGCGGTGGTCGTAGTTCACCGGCTTGTAGCCGTTGAAGTCGGCCGGGCTGTCGGCGACCGTGGTGCCGGGCGCATGACCCTTGGTGAACGCGGTGAGGTAGACGAAGGGCTTGAAGGTGGAGCCGGGCTGGCGCTTGGCCTGGGTCGCGCGGTTGAACTGGCTCGCGTCGTAGCTCGTGCCGCCCACCAGCGCGCGCACCGCGCCGGTGCCCGGCTCGATCGCGACCAGCGCGCCCTGGCCGACCTTGAAGCCACGGTAGCGCGCCACGCCGCTCCGGATGGTGGCCTCGGCCTCCTCCTGCATGCGCAGATCGAGCGTGGTGTAGATCTTGAGCGCCCCGCGCATCACGAGGTCGCGGCCCAGGCGCTCGGAGAGCACCGAGAGCACGTGGCTCGTGAAGTACGGCGCGCGGTAAGCGTAGTCCGGCGTGTTGGCGAAGCGCAGCTTGCGCTTGGCCTCTTTCTCGGCCTCGGCGGGCGCGAGGTAGCCGGCATCGACCATGCGCTTGAGCACGATCAGCTGGATGTCCTTCGCCACCTTCGGGTTGCGGTAGGGCGAGTAGTACTCGGGCGCCGGCAGCAGCCCGGCCAATTGGGCGGCCTCGGCGGCGTTGATGTCCCGCGCCTTCTTGCCGAAGTACTTGCGCGCGGCGTTCTGCACGCCATAAGCGCCGTGCCCGAAGTAGACCTGGTTGAGGTACATCTCCAGGATCTTCGGCTTCGAGAGCTTGCGCTCGAGCTGGAGCGCGAGCCAGATGTCCGCGATCTTGCGGGCCGGCGTGCGATCCGACGAGAGGAAGAGGTTCTTCGCGAGCTGCTGGGTGAGCGTGCTGCCGCCGCCGCGCTCGCCGCGCATGAAGACCGCGCGCAGCAGGCCGCGCGGGTCGACGCCGTAGTGCTCGTAGAAGCGGATGTCCTCGGAGGCCACGACGGCCTGCTGGAGCTCCTTCGAGATCTCCTCGAGCGGCACGAGCTCGCGGTTCTCGCCGTCCTGGACGCTCGCGATCACGCGGCCTTCGCGGTCGTAGACCGTCGTCGCGCCCAGTGGGCGGGCGGCGAGCAGCGTCTCGATCGCCGGGATCTGCCAGACCATCAGGCCCACGCCCGTGGCGAGGCCCGCGGCGCCCATGGCGAGCACGAGCAAGAGGCCCACGAAGACCTGCTTGAGCCAGGAGGCTCGGCGACGGGGCGGCGGGGGGCGACGACCGGGAGGCGGCGGGGGACGGCGGGACATGGGGCTCCGGATAGGCTGCGACGCCCAATTATACAGTACGACCGGTAAAGGCTTTTCAGGTTCCGCAAGTCCAGGTTGCCGACTGGCTATATGAAGGATAAGAAGCTGTTAAGGTAGACGACCCCACCCAGAACCTTCTCTTCTAGCGGCCAAGTCGCGGCCGGCGGATTTGGCGCGCACCTCGGGGTCCCGAGCGAGGGTCGTGGGGGCGTGGCTGTCTGCCTCGCGCGCAGGTGGCGAGGTCGGGATG
>JAKFEW010000025.1:0-9696 GCA_036675505.1 Candidatus Sericytochromatia bacterium | reverse complement strand
CGGGGCGACGCCGGGGCCCGGCGAGCCGCCCGCGGCGGCCGAGGCGCCTGGGCTGGGCGAGGCGCCCAGGTCCGGGCGGTCCGGGTCGAGCGGCAGGTCGAGCGGGCAGGCCGTCAGCGAGAGGCTGCACGTGGCGGCCAGGAGCAGCCGGGTCCGAAACTTCACCATGGGTTCGTCCTCCTCCGGTGATGCGGATCCGCTCGGCGCAGCCGCCCGCGGTACCAGACGAGCGATCCCGGTGCATCGTTCCCGTCCCGCTTCGGCGCGTAACGGCGACCCGCGTAACGGATGTGGAACGCCCGCCCCCTAAGCTGGAACGACTGGATCAAAAGGAGGCCTGCCCGTGACCACCGAACGCCCCACGTCATACCGCTACGTCGTCGAGACGCTGCTATTCCTCACCTACGCCGTGTTCGGCCTCTCCTGGATCGCCATCACGCCGCTCGTCGGCGAGATCCAGGCCGAGTTCAAGATCTCGGGCGCCCAGCTCGGGATGCTGACCACGATGGTCTCGATCGCCAAGGTGATCGCCCCGCTGCTCACGGGCCTGCTGGCCGTCCGCATCGGCCTCAAGAAGACGATCCTGCTGGGCAGCCTCTTCATCTCGGCGGCCGCCCTCGCGCCGCTCGCCTCGGACTTCTACACCTTCCTCGGCGCCCGCTTCGTCTTCGGCGTCGGCGGCGCGATCGTCGTCACGCTGCTCGGCCCGATGGTCATGCAGTGGTTCCCCAAAGAAGAGCTGCCGATCGTCAACGCCTTCAACAACGTGGCCGTGAACACGGGCATCACCGTGACGCTCTTCGCCACGGTGCCGCTCGCGGCCCAGCTCGGCTGGCGCGGCACGCTGCTCGCCTACGGCCTGGTGTCGGTGGCCCTGATGGTGGCCTGGGCCGTGCTCGGCCGCGAAATCAAGGCCGAAGCCCCCGCGCCAGGGCAAGCCGCGGCCGCCTCGGCGGTCGGCTACGGCGACGTGTGGCGGATGCGCGAGACCTGGATCATCGCGCTGTGCTTCGCGGGCCCCCTCGCGCTCTACCTGGCCTTCAACACCTGGCTGCCCAAGCATTACATGGAAGCCTACGGCATGACCAAGGTCGCCGCCGCGCAGTACACGGGCCTCTTCAACCTCGTCGGCATCCCGACCGCGATCGCCGCGGGCTTCCTCACCAAGAAGCTCGGCCTGCGCCGCCCCTTCATCATCGGCGCCGGCGTGCTGATGGGCTTCGCCGCCTTCGGCATGTTCCTCTCGCCCAACCCGATCGTGATCACCATCTCGGCCGTGCTGCTCGGCATCGCGCTCTTCACGTACGTCGCGCCGCTCTTCACGATCCCGATGGAGCTGCCCGGCATGACGCCCCAGCACGTCTCGCTGATGATGGGCACGGTCTTCTCGGTGGCCTACTTCTTCTCGTCGTTCTCGCCGGTCGTGGTCGGCTGGATGCACGACGCCTCGGGCTCCTTCGTGGCCGGCCTCTCGATCTGGGCGGTGTTCTCGTGGATCCTCGCCATCGGCGGCTGGCTGCTACCGGAGACGGGGCCGAAGGGCGCCAGGGCGATCGCCGCCGAAGCTCGCGAGTCGCTCGAGGCGATCGTGCCGGCCGCGAAGGCGGAGGCCGTCGCCGCCGGCTAGCCGCCGGCCGGTCGCCGGCCGGTCGCCACCGCTTCACCCGTTCGACCACGGGGGGCCCGAGATCCGGACGAAACCCGGATCCCGGGCCCCCTTCTCGCGATTAGGATGGGCCCAGGACCGGCGGCTCGGACCGCCGCTCGAGGAGGCCCCATGAACGTCTTGATCGCGACCGACGGCTCGGACAGCGCCCAGCACGCGCTGCGCGAGGCGATCCGGCTGCTGCCGCTCGCCACCAGCCACGTGGAGGTCGTCGCGGTCGCCGGCGTCTTGCCGGTGGGCGTGGTGCCGCTCGGCGACGTGGTGGGCGCGGGCGACCCGCCCGGCCTGAGCGATCCGCTGGCCCGCGACGCCGAGCTGTCGGGCTCCGCGGCCGTCGCGGTGCTCGCCGAGGCCGGCGTGAAGGCCGACTACCGCGTGCGTATCGGCGACCCGGCGACGGAGATCCTGGACCTCGCCACCGAGCTCGGCGCCGACCTCGTCGTGGTCGGCAGCCATGGGCGCGGGCCCATGGGGCGGCTGGTGCTGGGCAGCGTCTCGGACGCGGTGGCTCACCGCTGGCCGGGCGCCACGCTCGTGATCCATGGGGCCGGCTGAGCTAAATATCGTTACAAATTACGGCAAACTTACGTGAAGCAGGTGGTACCATGGGGGCGCGAGGTCCCCATGTCCGGTCCAGTTGCCCGTTTCAGCTTCAACTCCATCTTCGCGTCGATGGCGTTCTTGCTATCGCTCGGCTGCGGTGCCGCGCCCACGGCGCTCCCCGTCGATACGCAGGTCCCTGCAGCGATCCCGGCCGCCGAAACGCCGGCGCCCTCAGGCGGGACCGGCGCGCCCACCCGCCCGCCGACGGCCACCGCCGCGCCCACGCCGCCGGCTGTGCGCACGCCGGCGCCCACGCCCAGGCCGACGGCCGCCCCGTCGCGAGCGCCGGCAACCACGGTGGCCCGCACGCTCGGCGCATCGAGCACCCAGCTCACGCTGGCCGCCGGCGGCGCGGCCGTCGTCGCCCTCGTGGCCGGCGATCGCCCCGCGCAGGTGCGGCTCTCGGGCGGCGGGGCCGAGGTGGCGCGCTATGGCCTGGCCCATGCGCCCGAGGTCGCACACGGCACGGCGCGCGACGTGGCGCTGCGCCACTTCGACCGGCGCTTCGACGGCCTGCGGCCTGACGCCCGCTATCGCCTGCAGGCGCTGCCCGAGGTCGCCGTCGGCGACACGGACACCTTCTGGGTGATCGCGGACCAGGTGGGCGACGAGTTCGACGAGCGCGAGGTGAAGGCGCGCTGCGTGCACGTCGGCCGCCACAGCCTGGTCTGGGTCGACGCGAGCGTCGGCGGCGTGATCGACGAGCGGGCGATCGCCATGGGCCAGGCCTTCGACTCAGGCATCTACCCCACCAATACGCGCCTCTTCGGCGAGCCTGTCGCCAACGACCATGACCCGCGCGTCTCGATCCTCATCTCGCCCGAGGTGGATGACCGCGGCGGCAACACCACGATCGGCTATTTCAGCGCCCGCGACCTCTTCTCGCTCGACGACGCGCCCGAGCTCCCCGAGCTCGCGCACAGCAACAGCCGCCTGATCATCTTCGCGTCGGCCGGCGTGGTGGCGCGCGGCCGCGCATCCGACGTGCTCGGCACGCTCGCCCATGAGTTCCAACACCTGATCAGCGCCACCCGCAAGCTCTTCGGCCCGACGCCCACCACCCGGCAGGAAGCGCTCTGGCTCAACGAGGCGCTCTCGATGTACGCGATGGAAGCGAACGGCTACGGCCTCAGAAGCGGCGCGCGCGTGGTGGCCGACCACGTCGCGGCCTACCTGGCGCGCCCCGAGGACTACCCGCTCGTGAGCTGGGACGAGGCGCCGGAAGGCAGCTCATACGGCGCCGCCTACCTGTTCGCGCTTTACCTGGCCGAGCGCGCCGGCGAAAGGATCATGGCGGACCTCGTCGCGGCGCCCGAGTTCGGCGTGGCGAACGTGGACAAGCGGCTCGCCGCGAAGGGCCTGAGCTTCGAGCGGCTGTTCCGCGATTGGGCCGCCGCCAACTTGCTCGACGGCAGCGGCCGGCCAGCTGACGCCGTGCACGCCTACCAGGCGATCGACCTGCGCGGCGCCTACGCGGGCCACCGGCTGCGCGGGCCGGCGGTGACGAGCCTCGACCTCCCCTTCGCGGTGCGCACGACGATGCTGCCCTGGACCGCGCGCTACCTCCAGCTCACGAGCGACGCGTCGCGCACCTGGGACCTCGGCCTGGCGGGCCTCGGCTTCGCCTGGCTCTGGACGCCGTAGGTTCCCACGGGGGACCGGTTTGCGGTATGATCCCCGCCATGATTGATTACGAAACCCTGCCCCTGGGCAAAGGTGCGCCGAACGAGGTCAACGCGGTGGTCGAGATCCCGAAGGGGAGCCGCAACAAGTACGAATACGACCACGACCTCAAGGTCTTCACGCTCGATCGGGTGCTCTCCGCGCCGATGGTGTACGTCGTCGACTACGGCTTCTTGCCGCGCACGCTCGCGGGCGACGGCGACCCGGTCGACGTGCTGATCCTGGTCGAGCAGCCGAGCTTCCCGGGCTGCGTGATGCCGGTCCGCCCGGTCGGCCTCATGAAGATGGACGACGCCGGCGAGGACTTCAAGGTCCTGGCCGTGCCCACGGGCGACAAGCGCTTCGACCACATGCACCGCCTCGAGGAGGTCTCGCCGCACCGTCTCGTCGAGCTCGAGCACTTCTTCCGCACCTACAAGACGCTCGATGGCTCGTTCCCGGCGGTGGAGGGCTGGTTCTCGGTGGACCATGCGCGCGACTACATCACGCGTTGCGCGGCGACCTGGGCCGAGAAGCACGCGCCGATCGGCGCCTGAGCCCGCGAGTTCGCGTCCGTCCCGGCCGCGGAGCCGCTTTGTTACGTGTTTGTTGCGATTGACATAGCAGAGCGCCGGGTATACGAACGCTCGCCTGGTCCCACGGGGTTCGAGGGGGGCGGGGTGTCAGGAGGTGTGAACATGCGTCGAAGTGCTCTCGCGATGGTGGCCGTGACCTGCGCGCTCGCAGCCTGTGCGGCTCCCGTGCCGCCGGCTGCCACCACCCCCACGGCGGTGGACGCCGCCCCGGCAGCCGCGACGACGACCGGCGGGACGGCGGCGATCGCCACCAACCGCGTCACCATCGACGGCGCCGTGCGCGTCCCGAACGGGCTCGTGGCCGCCGGCGGCATGAACCTCGTCGCGGCCGGGGGCATGAACCTGGTCGCCGCGGGCGGCATGAACCTGGTCGCGGCGGGTGGCATGAACCTGGTCGCGGCCGGCAGCATGAACCTGGTCGCCGCTGGCGGCATGAACCTCACGGCCGGCGGCAACGGCAACCTCGTCGCCGCGGGTGGCATGAACTACCGCAACCTGCTCGCCGTCTCCGACCAGGCGCTCGGCGGCGTGGTCGTGTTCCTGTGCGACGGCCTCGGCCGCCCGATCCCGGGCCTGCCGCCGGTCGCGACGGATGAAGCCGGTCGCTACACGATCCCGCACGTCCCGGCCGGTTTCACGCTGGTCGTGAACGCGCTCGTGCCTTACAAGGACGGCAAACGCGGCCTGCTCGTGGCGCTCGTGCGATCGGGCGCCGCCACCCCGGTCGAGGTCGACGCCGCCAGCACCCTGGCCGCGATCCGCGCCGCGGCCATTCGCAAGGATGGCCAGCTCGGCGAATTCGAGGCCACCGTCTTCAAGAACGCCGTCGGCGACGTGCGCAACGCCCTCACCGACCCGACCACGCCCGACTACCGCGATGCCGTCGCGGTCGGCCTCAAGGCCGCCGAGCTCGAGGCCCAGGTGCCCGGGCTCGCCGAGAAGCTCACCGCGCTGCGCACGTCGCTCGCCAAGGGCCCGACGACGAACGTGGGCCCGGCCGGCCCGAACGCGACGCCGTTGCCGGCGCCCTCGGTGCCCCCACCGCCCCAGGCGGCCCCGACGCCGGGCGCCACCACGACGCCCAACCTTCCGCTGTACACGCCCAAGCCCACGCCGACCGCCCCGCCGACCCCCGCGGATTGCGCGCCGCCGCGGACGCACACGTTCAAGACCAGCATCCTGGGTGGCGCCCGCGTGGTGTTCCGCAAGCGCGACGAAGCGGATCCGAACCGGCTCAACTGGCCGATCCGGGCCTCCGTGCTGCTCGAGGCGGACGGCACCACCACCAAGCCCGTCGACATCCCGGAAGGCTGCGTCTACCGGGTCGAGCTGTTGTCCGGCGCCGGCACCACGCTGGGCTCGAACGACGCCTGGGCCGTGCCGGTCGGCTCCCTGAAGTTGGTGCAGCTCCCCTTCTGAGCGACCGATCTCACGAGGCCCCGCACTTTCCGAAGTGCGGGGCCTTAATACTGACAGCGAGGAGCCGCTCGATCTGGTAGGATCGGGGGGACATTTCGACCTAACCCGGGGCCCCGCTCACCACCCGGCCCGTGCACATCAGGAGGTTCAGTCAATGACGACCGTCGCTCCCCCGACCACCATCGCTCACGGCCGCCTGCGCGCCTGGGTCGAGGAGGTCGCCGCCCTCACGAAGCCTGACCGGGTGGTCGTGTGCGACGGCTCCCAGGAAGAATATGACCGCCTCTGCCAGGAGATGGTGGACTGCGGCACGTTCATCAAGTTGAACCCCGCGAAGCGCCCCAACAGCTTCCTGGCCCGTTCCGACGAGAACGACGTCGCGCGGGTCGAGGACCGCACCTACATCTGCAGCCGCCGCCAGGAAGAGGCCGGCCCCACGAACAACTGGCAGGAGCCCAGCCAGATGAAGGCGACGCTGCGCGGCCTCTTCGATGGCTGCATGCGCGGACGCACGATGTACGTGGTCCCCTTCTGCATGGGTCCGCTCGGCTCACCTTATGCCAAGTTCGGCGTCGAAATCTCGGATTCGCCCTACGTCGTCGTGAACATGCGGATCATGACCCGCATGGGCGAGAAGGTGCTCGCCTCTCTGGGCGCCGATGGCGAGTTCGTGCGCTGCCTCCATTCCGTCGGCGCGCCGCTCGCCCCGGGCCAGCAGGACGTCTCCTGGCCCTGCAACAAGGAAAACAAGTACATCGTCCACTTCCCCGAAGAGCGTGAGATCTGGTCGTACGGCTCGGGCTACGGCGGCAACGCCCTGCTCGGCAAGAAGTGCTTCGCGCTGCGGATCGCCTCGATCCAGGGCCGCGACGAGGGCTGGATGGCCGAGCACATGCTGATCATGGGCGTCCAGAGCCCGAAGGGCGACAAGACCTACGTCACCGCGGCCTTCCCGAGCGCCTGCGGCAAGACGAACTTCGCGATGCTGGTGCCGCCGGCGTCCATGAACGGGTGGAAAATCACGACGATCGGCGACGACATCGCCTGGATGCACCCCGGCGAGGACGGCCGCCTGCACGCCATCAACCCGGAAAATGGCTTCTTTGGCGTCGCGCCCGGCACCGCCGAAGACACCAACCCGAACGCGATGGCCTCGATCCGGGAAAACACGATCTTCACGAACGTGGCGCTTACCGAGGACGGCGACATCTGGTGGGAAGGCATGACCAAGACGCCGCCGGCCAGGGCTGTCGACTGGACGGGCCAGGAATGGACGCCGGACTGCGGGCGCAAGGCCGCGCACCCGAACTCGCGCTTCACAGCACCGATCCAGCAATGCCCGATCATCGATCCGGCCTTCGACGACCCGCAGGGCGTGCCGATCAGCGGCATGGTCTTCGGCGGCCGCCGCACGTCGCTGGTGCCGCTGGTCTTCCAGTCGTTCAACTGGACGCACGGCGTGTACCTGGGCGCGACGATGGGCTCGGCCACCACGGCCGCGGCCGCGGGCGCCACCGGCGTCGTCCGCCGCGACCCGATGGCGATGCTGCCCTTCTGCGGCTACCACATGGCCGATTACCTGAGCCACTGGCTCAAGATGGGTCGCGAGGTCACCAACCCGCCGCGCATCTTCCACGTGAACTGGTTCCGCCAGGACGAGGACGGCAAGTTCATGTGGCCGGGCTTCGGCGACAACACGCGCGTCCTCGCGTGGATCGTGGACCGGCTGCATGGCCGCGCTTACGGCGTCGAGAGCCCGCTGGGCTGGATGCCGCGCTACGAGGACCTCACCTGGGACGGCCTGGACTTCGGCTTCGAGAAGTTCGAGCAGCTGATGGAGGTCGACCGCGAGGGTTGGAAGCGCGAGACGCTGCTCCACGAGGAGCTGTTCCTCGGCCTGGTCGATCGCCTGCCGCGTGAGATGGTCTTCGAGCGCGAGTTGCTCATCTGCCGCCTTTGGCGCTCGCCGCGCCACTGGCACATGGCGCCGGACCTGCCGGAATAGCCGACCCGCCACCCGCCGCCGGGCCTCGTGGGGCTATTCCACGAGGTCCAGCACGACGACCCGGCCGTCCGTGACGAACGGGTCGCCTTCGCCGTTCGCGCCACGGTAGCCGGGCTCGGTCGCGAGATAGGCGGCCTGCCTCGCCACGCGGCCGGTGGCGACCCAATCGTCGATCACGAGCTGGCGCTCGGCGTCCACGTCGGGGTCGATGCGGTGGGTCGAGTGCGTCTTGTTCCAGTACACGGCGATGTCCTTGGTCGCCGCCACCACCCAGTAGGGGCGGCCGAGCGGATCGAATACCGGCGACTTCCAGACCCGCAGGTGATCCCGCGCGATGATCGAGCGGGGGTTCTTCTGGTAGGAAAGGTCCTGCTCGCGGCCGAACAGGAACAGCGTGCTCATCGGCGCCGTGGGGTAGTCTCCGCGCGTGACGCCGGCCTTGAGCATGCGCAGGGCATTCCAGAGCGTGACGGGGTCCGCGGGCAGCCAGCCCGCCTGGTCGAAGCCCTCGACGATCTGCCGCTCGGTGCCCGCGATGAGCACGTTCACGGGGTCGCCGGAGCGGCCGCGGGCGGTGCGCGTGAACCGCGGGAGGAGCGTGACGTCTGCCGGGACCGCCGGGGATTCCGACGGCGCCGGGGCGTCGGCGGCCCGGACGGGTCCGTGGGCGCGTGGCGCGGACGCCGGCAGGGCGTCGGGGCGGCCGCATGCCGTGAGGACGAGCGCGGCGGCGAGGGCCAGGGCGAGGAGGGGCGAACGGCGTTGTTCCATGGGGTCTTCCTGGGGAGGTTATCGACGACGGCGCGCATGTAAATGCCCAAGATTGGGTTATATCAAGGCCAAGGAATGGTTAACCGGAGCGGGGAAGGTTGCTTGTTCGACTGACGCGGCGAACACATCAAGATAGGCTTCAGGTTCGAAATGGGGAGGGTGCAGCGATGGTGGCGAATGAGCTCGAAGGCCCCGTGGACGTGGCCCGTCCCGCCCTCGCTCCCGCGCTCCCGCGCCATTGGCCGACCGGCTGGCGGCTGGTGGCGGGCGGCGTCGCGCTCGGCCTCATGATGCGCGCCAGCGCGCGGCGGGGCCCGCTCGCGCTGGTGCTCGGCGGCGCCGGCGTCGCGCTGGGGTTGCGGGCGATCGCCGACCGACCGCTGCCCACGCTGGTGGGCCTCGGCGAGGTGGAAAACGCGCACATCAGCGCGACCATCCGCATCGAAGCGCCGATCGACCGCGTATTCGCGGCCTGGAGCGACCTCGAGCGCTTCCCGACGTTCATGAAACACGTGCGCGACGTCGTGGTCTATGGCGACGGCCACAGCTCGTGCTGGCTCGTGATCGGGCCGGCCGGCGTGCCGATCGAGTTCGACGCCGAGATCACCACGCTCGTCCCGGGCAACCTGATCGCCTGGCGCAGCCTGGCCGGCTCGGCCGTGAGGCACCACGGCACCGTGCGCTTCACGGCCGAGGGCGGTGGCACGCGGGTGCATGTGCGGATCGCCTACGAGCCGCCCGCCGGCGCCCTCGGCAGCCTCATCGCCGCCTCCATCGGCGCCGATCCGGCCCGCTGGCTGCGGGCGGATCTGCTCCGGTTGAAGCGGCGACTCGAGCGGGAATCGGGGCCGCTAGAGACCTGATCAGTTTCGGGGATCGACAACCGAGCTGAGATTTGATCTAACACATCCTGGCCGTTGTGCCGGGAGGTGTTCGCCATGACTCGCTACTGGAATCCGCCCGTTGAGCTGTCC
>JAKFEW010000161.1:0-41871 GCA_036675505.1 Candidatus Sericytochromatia bacterium | reverse complement strand
CTACGTGCTCAATCAGTTCGTCAAAGGCGACCAGGCCACCTTCGACAAGCTGCCGGCCAGCGAGGTCGAGCGCCTGCGCCGCGACCTCGACGCCGCGCGCGGCCTGATCGGCCAGACGCCCGATTACACCTCCGCAGGCCTGGACAAGCTCACCGACGAGCTGCGCGCCAAGGCGCCCGCGGTCGACCAGACCCTTACCGAGATCAAGGCGCTGCTGCTCGGCCAGGCCAACCTCGGCGGCGGCCGCCAGGCCACCGACGTGCCGCTGGCCGACCCGCGCGCGACCGTGCCTGACGGCGCGGGCTTCCTGGTGGCCGAGGGCGTGCTCGGTCGCATCCGCCGCGTGGCGCCGGACGGCACGATCACCACCTACGTCGACCAGCTGCACGGCGAGGTCAAGCACAACTTCTACGCCACCGTCGACATGGCCCGCGCGGCCGACGGCACGCTCTTCGTGCTCTCGGGCAAGGCCTTCGGCGTCACGCGCGTGAAGCCCGACGGCACCGTCGAGGACGTGGCGGGCACGGGCCTGCCCGGGCGCAGCGCGGCCGGCAAGCCGGGCACCGAGGTCACGCTGCGCCCCTGGACGCTCTGCCTCGACCCGGACGGCACGCTCTGGATCGGCGAGGACGGCCAGGGCGACGAGCCGCCGCGCATCCTGGCGCTGGGCCCGGACGGCATCCTGCGCGAGCCCGCGCCCGCGGCCTGGGGCCGGGCCCGCGTGGTCGGCCTGGCGCGCGCGACGGACGGCGCCCTCTACGCCTTCCTCGATGCCGAGGGCAGGCCGGACGAGCTCTGGCGCCTCGCCCCAGGCCAGCAAGCCTGGGCGCCCGTCCAGGCCGAGGTCCATGGCGAAAAGCAGAGCGACCTCGCCGCCGACCCGGCCGGCGGCCTGATCGTCACCGAGGACCAGGAGGGGCGCGTGGTGCACCTCGGCCTCGACGGCGTCCGGCGCGTGATCAGCGACGCCGCGGCGGGGTCGCCGATCGAGCGCCCCACGGACGTCTGGCCCCTGTCGGACGGCCGCCTGCGCGTGATCGACGGCGGCGGCATTCGGGTCTACGAGATCGCCAAGGACGGCACGATCAAGGCCGTCGCGGGCACCGGCGCGCTGGGCGCGGACGCCGCGGGCGACGCCATCGCGCTGAACGGCCCCTTCGGCGCGGCCTACAGCCCGGACGGCGTCCTGCACATCTCCGAGATGGCGAGCCACACCGTGAACCGCTGGGACGGCAAGGAGCTGAAGCCGCTCGCGGGCTCCGCCAAGGGGTTCGCGGGCGACGGCGGGCCGGCGGCGGCGGCGCGCTTCGACACCCCGACCGGCCTCATCTTCCGCGGCGACGAGCTGCTCCTCCACGACCAGGGCAACCGCCGCATCCGCGCCATCGCCAAGGACGGCACGATCCGGACCGTGGCGGGCAACGAGGCCGGGCAGGACCGCCTGGCCAAGGGCGTGGGCGTGCCGGGAAGCAGCCTGCGCATCTCGGACGGCGCGTACTTCGCCCTGGCCGCCGACGACACGGCCTACTTCACAGCGATGGAGACCAACCAGGTCATCCGCCTGTCGCCGGCCGGCGAGGTCACGCTGGTGGCCGGCATGGGCAGCAAGGGCGGCTCCGGGGACGGCGGCGAGGCTGGCGACGCCAAGCTCAGCACCCCGCTCGGCCTGGCCTTCGGCCCGGATGGCCACCTTTACCTGGCTGACTGCGCCAACATGCGCATCCGCCGGATCCGCGACGCCGGGGGGGCCAAGCCCATGATCGAGGCCTACGCCGGCGTGGACGGCGCCGCCGGCATCGCGCTGCTCGGCACGCCGCCCGCCGCCGGCGAGAAGCTGGCCGACGCGGCCTTCGCCTTCCCCAGCGCGCTCTGCTTCGACAAGGCGGGCAACCTCTACGTGGCGGAGTTCGGCACCCTCAGCCTGCGCCTGCTCGCGGGCCTCTCGCCGGGCGTGCGCGAGCTGCCGCTCGACCTGCTGCCCAAGGTGGCGGCCCGCATCCGCAAGATCGCCCCGGACGGCACCGTCAGCGTGGTGGCCGGGCCCGGCAGCCAGTTCTTCGGCGACCCGGAGGCCGGCGACGCACTGGTGCTGCCGACCGGCCTGACGATCGATCCGCAGGGCCGGCTCGTGATCGTGGATGGTGGCGCGAACCTGATCCGCTTCTTGCCGGCTGGCGCCTACTAGGGGCGAGGGGCCTGTCGAGGCGACCCTGGGTAATTTCTCCCGCCGCCGTTAGTCCGGGCCGCGAACAAGGTATGACGAGGCCATGCCCCGACCATTGCCTGCCTTGTTCCTGACCACCCTGGCCCTCGCCACCGGCTGCGCCGCGCTCGGCCCCCAGCGCCACGCCGACGCCGCGCAAGGCGCCGACGTCGCGGTGCGCGCAGGCCTGCCGGCCACCGACGACGAGGCGCTGCTCGACGAGATCGGCCGCGCGCACTTCCGCTACTTCGTCGCCCAGAGCGACCCCGTGACCGGCCTGACGCGCGACCGCTCGCAGGCCTGGTCGCCTTCGAGCGTCGCGGCGGTCGGCTTCTCGCTCACGGCCTGGCCGGTGGCCGCGCGGCGTGGCTGGGTCAGCCGGGCGGAGGCGGCGAGCTACGCGAAGAAGACGCTCACGACGCTCTGGCGCGCGCCGCAAGGCCCGCAGGCCAGCGGGGTGGCCGGCCACAAGGGCCTGTTCTACCACTTCATCGATCCCAAGACGGCCGCCCGGGCCTGGAACTGCGAGCTGTCGACGATCGACACGGCCTTGCTGATGGCCGGCGTGCGCTTCGCGGGCGCCTTCTTCGACGGCCAGGCTCCCGACGAGGTGGCCGTGCGCACGCTCGCCGACCAGCTCTACCGGCGGGTCGACTGGGCCTGGGCGCTCGACGGCGGCGATCGCCTCAGCCTCGGCTGGACGCCCGAGAAGGGCTTCTTGCCTTACCACTGGGGCGGCTACAACGAGGCCATGATCATGCTGCTGCTCGGCCTCGGCTCGCCCACGCACCCGCTGCCGCCCGCGACCTGGGCGGCCTACCACCGCTCGGACCAGACGGTCGAGCGCTATGGCCAGCGCTACGTGCCCTTCGGGCCGCTCTTCGGCCACCAGTACAGCCACGCCTGGGTCGACTTCCGCGGCATGCGCGACGCCACCAACGCCCGGCTCGGCTGGGACTGGTTCGAGAACTCGCGGCGCGCCACGCTCGCGCAACAGGGCTACGCGATCGCCAACCCCAAGGGCTTCCGCGGCTACGGCGCGCTCGACTGGGGCCTCACGGCCTGCGACGGGCCGGGCGGCGGCAAGGACGTGACCCGGACGATCAAGGGCAAGCCCGTGACCTTCCACGGCTACCTGGCGCGCGGCGCGCCGGACGACCACGACGACGGCACGCTCGCGCCCACGGCCGCGGCGGCCTCGCTGCCCTTCGCGCCCGAGATCGTGCTGCCGACCCTGCGCCACTGGCGGCGCGATCGCCCCGAGATCTGGGGGCCCTACGGCTTCCAGGACGCCTTCAACCCGACCTTCGACGAGACCAAGCCCTCGGGCTGGGTCGGCCCCGACACGCTCGGCATCGACCAGGGGCCGATCGTGCTCATGACCGAGAACCACCGCTCAGGCCTCGTGTGGGAGGTGATGCGGCGCGATCCGGCGCTTAGAGCAGGCCTGCGCCAGGCCGGCTTCACGGGCGGCTGGCTGGCCGAGGCGCCGCGTTGAGGCGCTGCGCCCTCGCGCTCGCGCTCACGGCCCTCGCGGCCTGCGCGCCCGCGCCCGACGCGCTGGTGTTCTGGGCCATGGGCGCCGAGGGCGAGCAGGTCGGCACGGTGCTCGCCGGCTTCCGCCAGGAACACCCGGAGATCAAGCTCAAGGTCCAGGGCATCCCCTGGAACGCGGCGCACGACAAGCTGCTCACGGCCTACGCCGGCGGCGTGACGCCCGACGTGTGCCAGCTCGGCACGACCTGGGTCACCGAGCTTCAAGCCCTGGGCGCGCTCGCGCCGCTCGGCAGCCGCGTGAAGGCCGACGCCTTGGTCCGGCCCGACGACTTCTTTGCGGGCGCCTGGCGCAACAACGCCATCGAAGGCGAGGTCTGGGCGATCCCCTGGTACGTGGACACGCGCGTGCTGTTCTACCGCTCGGACCTGCTCGCCAAGGCCGGCTTCAAAGAGCCGCCCGCGACCTGGGACGCCTTCTTGACCCAGGCCAAGGCGCTCGCCCGCGGCGGCAAGGCCGGCGCGTACCTGCCCGCGAACCCCGGCGGCGACCCGATCCCGCTCTACATGGCCTGGCAGCAGGGCGCCGATCTCATCGACATGGGCACGCTCACCGGCCGCGCGCGCGCGCCGGCCTTCGCGCGCGCCGTCGACTTCTACGTGCGCTGCTTCGCCGAGGGCGCGGCGCCGCGCGAGACGGGCGGGCTCACGAACTTCTACCAGGCCTTCGCGGCGGGCGACGTCGCGATGTTCGTGAGCGGGCCCTGGAACGTCGGCGCGCTGCGCGCGAAGGTGCCGGAGCTCACGGGCAAGTGGGCGGTCGCGCCGCTGCCCGCCACGCGCGCGGGCGGCCCGCGCACCTCGGTGGCCGGCGGCAGCGCGCTCGCCGTGTTCGCCCGCTCGAAGCGCCAGGACCAGGCCTGGGCGCTGGTCTCCTACCTCGCGAGGCCCGACGTGCAGCGCGCGTTCCATGCGCTCACGGGCGACCTGCCGGCGCGCAAGAGCGCCTGGCGCGGCAAGGCGCTGGAAGACCCGGCCGCCCGGGCGTTCTACGCCCAGATGCAGGATGCGCGGCCGGTCGCCGCCCTGCCCGAGTGGGAGCTGCTCGCGACCAAGCTCGGCGCCTGGGTCGAGCGCGCGGTCTACGGCCAGCTGACGGTCGAGGCGGCCATGCGCGGGCTCGACGAAGACATCGACCGCGCGCTCGAGAAGCGCCGCTGGCTCGCCACGCGGCGGCAGGCTCGCCCATGAGCGGTCCCGGGCGCGCGTCCGCAGCTTTCGGCCAGACCGCCTCGGCGGCCTGGCTCTTCCTGGCGCCGGCTCTCGCGGTGCTCGCGGTCTTCTTCTTCCTGCCGGTCGGCGCGGCGTTCTTGATGAGCTTCACGGACCTCGACCTCTACGCGCTCGGCGACCCTTCCACCGTGCGGTTCGTGGGCTTCGCCAACTACCTCGAGATCCTGCGCTCGGCGACCTTCTGGCAGGCGCTCGGCAACACGGCCTACTTCGTCGCGGTGGGCGCGCCGCTCTCGATCCTGGCCTCGCTCACGACCGCGCTGATGCTGCACAGCAAGGTGGTCTGGCTGCGGCCGCTGTTCCGGCTCGGCTTCTTCCTGCCGGTCGTCACGACGCTGGTGGCGGTCGCCGTGGTGTGGCGCTACGTCTACCACCCGGCCTACGGCCTCTTGAACCAGGCGCTGGGCTGGCTCGGCATCGGCGCCGTCGACTGGCTGGGCAGCCCGACCTGGGCCATGCCCGCGCTGATCCTGCTCGCGGTCTGGAAGAACTTCGGCTACAACATGTTGATCTTCCTCGCCGGGCTCGGCACGATCCCGGACGAGCTCTACGAGGCCGCCCGGCTCGACGGCGCCACGAAGTGGCAGGAGATCTGGCACGTCACGCTGCCGCAGCTCGCGCCGACCACCACCTTCATCACGCTGATGACCGTGATCGGCTATGGCCAGTTCTTCGCCGAGCCGTACGTGATGACGAGCGGCGGGCCGCTCGACCGCACGCTCTCGGTGGTGCTGCTCATGTACCGCGAGGGCTTCCGCTTCTGGCACATGGGCTACGCCACAGCGCTCGCGTTCCTGCTCTTCGCCATGATCTTCGCGCTGACGCTCGTGCAGATGCGCCTGCGCCGCCACCGGGAGGGCTGAGGGATGCGGATCGCGCTCGCACACAGGTTGATCCTCAACGGCTTGCTAGCAGCCCTGCTCGCGCTCGTGGCGGCGCCCTTCGTCTGGATGGTGGCGGCCTCGTTCATGCGGCCGGGCCACGCCTCGCGCGTGCCGCTCACGCTCTGGCCGGACCCCTTCACGCTGCAACAGTACGGCGAGCTCTTCTCGCGGCTCGATTTCACGCGCCCGTTCCTCAACTCGCTCGCGATCGCGCTGCTCGTCACGGCCGGCAGCCTCGTCGTGAACTCGCTCGCGGGCTTCGCCTTCGCCAAATACCGCTTCGCCGGCCGCGAGCCGCTCTTCGGCGCGCTGCTCGCCTCGATGGTGATCCCGGGCCAGGTGACCATGTTGCCGGTGTTCTTGCTGCTCAACCAGCTCGGGCTGCTCAACACCTGGTGGAGCCTCGTGATCCCGGGCCTCGCGAGCGTCTTCGGCATCTACCTCTTCAAGCAGTTCTTCGAGGCGATCCCCGACGAGCTGATCGAGAGCGCGCGCATCGACGGCTGCAGCGACTGGCGGATTTACTGGAGCATCATGCTGCCGCTCGCGCGCCCGATCCTCATCACGCTCGCGGTCTTCACGTTCATGGGCTCCTGGAACGACTTCCTGTGGCCGCTCGTGGTCATGAGCGACTCGCAGGCCTACACGCTGCCGGTGGCGCTCGCGAACCTGGTGGGCGAGCACCAGGCCGACACCGAGCTCATGATGGCGGGGGCCGTGGTGACGACGCTGCCGGTGGTCGTGATCTTCCTCGCGCTGCAGCGCTACTACCTCGAAGGGCTGATGGCCGGAGCCGTGAAGGGATGAGCCGGCGCAAGCAGGCGCTCAACACGGGCTGGGAGCTCAAGCCCGGCCAGGTCGGGCCGGACGACCCCACGCCCTGGCGGCCTTTCAAGGTGCCCGGCCAGTGGCACGTCGACGGCCTGCCGGACCATGAGACCGGCGCCTGGTACTGCCTGCGCTTCGACGCGGCGCCGCGGCGCGGCTGGCCCTTCTTGTGCTTCGACGGCGTGGACTACGCCTTGGCGGCCTCGCTGAACGGCAAGCCTGTCGGCAGCCACGTCGGCTACTTCCAGCCCTTCGAGCTCGACGTCGAGGCCGCCCTCGTGGAAGGCCCGAACGAGCTGATGCTGCGCGTCGACGCGCCGCGCGAGGAGGCCGGGCCGGTCTGGCCCTACCGCAAGCGCCTGATCAAGGGCATCTTCAACCACCACGATTGCCGGCCGGGCGCCTGGCACCCGCACGAGGGCCAGCGCGGCAACACCGGCGGCGTCTGGGCGCCGGTGCGCCTGGAGTGGCGCCCCGACCCGCACGTGGCCGACGTGCGCGTGACCACCCACCTGCATGGCGACGAGGCCACCGTGCTGGTCGAGATCATCGCCCGCCGGCGCGGCCCGGGGGCCCAGACCGAGGCCGTGGTGACGCTGCTCAGGCCCGACGGCGCCGACGTGGTCAAGGCCACCGCCATGCTGCCGCTCGGCCAGGACCGCCTCGTGCTCGGCCTGCGCGTGCCGGCGCCCCAGCTGTGGTGGAGCTGGGACCTCGGCGACCAGCCGATCTACACCCTCGAGGTGCGCCTCGGCGCCGACCATGTGACGAGGCCCTTGGCCTTCCGCACGATCGCGGAGGCCGACGGCACCTGGCGCCTGAACGGCCAGCGCGTCTTCCTGCGCGGCACCAACATCATCCCGGCGCAGTGGCTCTCGACCTACACGCCGGCCCAGATCGCGGAGGACGTCCGGCTGATGGTCGAGGCGGGCGTCAACCTCGTGCGCGTGCACGCGCACGTCAACCGGCCCGAGTTCTACGCGGCCTGCGACCGCGCCGGGCTGATGGTCTGGCAGGACTTCGCGCTGCAGTGGAGCTACGACCCGACGCCGGCCTTCGCGGCCGAGGCCAGCCGGCAGATCCGCGACATGGTGCGGCTCCTGCGCCACCACCCGGCGGTGGTGGCGTGGTGCTGCCACAACGAGCCGGTCGGCCAGGAGGCCACGCTCGACCCGCTGTTGGTGCAGGCCGTGCTCGCCGAGGACGCGAGCCGGGTGGTGCGCTCGCACTCGGACTTCCGCGAGCACCCCTACCCGGGCTGGTACTACGGCGATCGGCGCTCGTTCGAGGCCTTGCCCGGCGCGCCGCTCATCACCGAGTTCGGCGCGCAGGCGCTGCCGAATGTCGAGACCCTGCGCGAAATCCTGCCGCCCGAAGCGCTCTGGCCGCCCGATTGGGAGCGCTGGGCCTTCCACGACTTCCAGTACGAGCAGACGGTCTGGATCGCGGGCATCGAGCCAGGCGACTCGCTCGAGGACTTCGTGGCGCGCTCGCAGGCCTACCAGGCCGAGCTGCTCAAAGACGCGATCGACCACTACCGGCGCGCGCGCTTCGCGCCGGTGGGCGGCGTGTTCCAGTTCATGTTCGTCGACGGGTGGCCAGCGATCACCTGGTCCGTGCTCGACCACCTGCGGCGGCCGAAGGCCGGCTACGCGGCGCTTGCGCAGGCGTTCGCGCCGGTGTACCTGTCGCTGCGGCTGCCCACGCCGGTGCAGCGCGCGGGCCTGCCGCTGCCCGCCGACGTGCGGGTGATCAACGACCGCCGCACGCCGCTGCTGGGCGTCGCGCTCGCGCTCGCGCTGGTCGGCCCGGACGGGCGGGTGCTGGCCGAGTGGAGCCACGGCCCCTTCGACGTGGCGGCGGACGCGCAGCTCGATTTGACGCCGGCGCTGAAAGTCGCGCTCGCGACCGACCCGGCCTGGCGCGGCGCGTGTTCGCTCGAGGGCGTGCTGGCGCATGGCGACGTCGCCTATTCGCGCGCCAGCCGCCCGGTCCGGCTCGACGCCTTGCCGCCGGGGCTCGCGGCCTACAAGGCCGTCGACATGCTCTGACCCTGCCATGCGCCGAGCCATGATAGGATCGGTCGCCCGAATCCCCCCGCCTGGAGCCTGACCCCTTTCATGACTCGCTTCGCCACCCCCTACGGCCACTTCACCGACGACGGCCGCGAATACGTCGTCACGCGCCCCGACACGCCGCGCCCGTGGGTCAACGTGATCTCGAACGGCGACTACGGCATGGTCGTCTCGCAGGCCGGCGGCGGCTATTCGTTCCGCACGCACGCCAACCTCAACCGGATCAACCGCTGGAGCCAGGACTTGCTGCGCGACGAGTGGGGCAAGTGGGTCTACCTGCGCGATGAGGTCGACGGCGACTTCTGGTCGGCCACCTACCAGCCCACCGCGCACGAGCCCGAGCGCTACCAGGTCCGCCACGGGCTCGGCTACAGCGTCTTCGAGCAGACCCACCGCGGGATCGAGTCGTCGCTCACCGTGTTCGTGACCGCGGACGCGCCGTGCGAGGTCTGGAAGCTCACGCTGCGCAACGCCTCTGAGGTCCCGCGCGTGCTCAGCGCCACCACCTACTTCGAGTGGTGCCTGGGCGCGCCCGACCCGCACCGCGAGTTCCACAAGCTCTTCATCGTGCCCGAGTACGACGCCGGCACGCGCGCGATGTACGCGCGCAAGCTGCTCTGGGAGGTGCCCACCGACCGCGGCCACTGGAACGCGGACTGGGACTACGTGGCCTTCCACGGCGCGAGCGAGGCGCCCACGAGCTTCGACGGCGACAAGGCGAGCTTCGCCGGCCGCCACCGCGGCCCCGACCGGCCGCAGGCGATGGGCCAGCCGGCGCTCGCCGGCCACGTCGACCGCTGGGGCGACGCGATCGCCGCGCTGCGCCTGCCGATCACGCTCGCGCCCGGCGAGACCAGGACCCTGGTCTTCACGCTCGGCGCCGCCAAGGACCGGGCCGAGGCCGAGGCGCTGCAGCGGCGCTTCGCCGACCCCCTGGCGGCCGACGCCGCGCTCGCGGCCGTCGTCGCGCACTGGGACGAGCTGATCGGCCGCGTGTGGGTCGAGACGCCCGATCCGGCCTTCGACCTGCTCACCAACGTCTGGCTCAAGTACCAGGCCATCTCGGGCCACCTCGGCGCCCGCGCGGCCTACTTCCAGCAGAGCGGCGCCTACGGCTTCCGCGACCAGCTCCAGACCAGCCAGATCTGGCTCACGCTCGACCCGGCCGGCATGCGCGACCAGATCCTGTTACATGCCCGCCACCAGTTCGCCAAGGGCACGGTGCTGCACTGGTGGCACCCGCTCACCGAGCAGGGGCTGCCCACGAACATGACCGACGACCTGCTCTGGCTGCCCTACATGCTCGGCCACTACCTGCGCGAGACGGCCGATTTCGCGCTGCTCGACGAGGTCGTGCCCTACTACGACGCGGGCGCGGGCAGCTTGCGCGAGCACTGCGAGCGGGCGATCGCCGTCGTGCGCGATCGCATGAGCCCGCGCGGCCTGCCGCTGATCGGCGAGGGCGACTGGTGCGACGGCTTCTCGGCCGTCGGCATCGAGTGGAAGGGCGAGTCGATCTGGCTCGGCCACTTCCTGCACCGCATCCTGCTCGACTGGGCCGAGCTCGTGGGTGAGCGGCTCGCCACGCCCGATGCGGCGCTGGCCGCGGACTTCCTGGCCGGGGCCGCGGGCCTGCGCGCGGCGCTGAACACCCATGGCTGGAACGGCGACTGGTACATCTGCGCGACCAAGGACGACGGCACGCCGATGGGCGACAAGAGCTGCGCCGAGAACCAGATCTACCTCAACAGCCAGACCTGGGCCGTCATGGCCGACGTCGCGGAGCCCGCGCGCGCGCGCCATGCCCTCGCCCAGGCCACCACGCGCCTCGAGGGCGACAACGGCATGACGCTCTTCTGGCCGGCCTACAGCGTGGTCGACCGCCACATCGGCTACATCACGCGCTACGCGCCCGGCCTGCGCGAGAACGGCGGCGTCTACACCCATGCGGCCACCTGGGGCATCATCGCCCAGGCGATGCTCGGCGACGGCGCCGCGGCACACCGGCTGCACCGCAAGCTCAACCCGATCGAGGCCAGCACGGCCGATCCGGAGCGCTACTACGCCGAGCCTTACGTGCTGCCCGGCAACATCGACGGCCCGGACTCGCCGAACTACGGGCGCGCCGGCTGGAGCTGGTACACGGGCTCGGCGGGCTGGATGTTCACGGCCGGGCTCGCGCACATCCTCGGCGTGCGCGCGACCTTCGACGGCCTGGTCGTCGCGCCCTGCCTGCCGCCGGGCTGGCCCGAGGCGCGCGTGAAGCGCACCTTCCGCGGCTGCACCTACGAGATCCTGATCGTCCGCGAGGAGCCCGATGCCGAGGCCGTGGCCCAGGTGACGGTCGATGGGCAGGTGGTGCCCGCGGGCCCGCTGCCGCACTTCACGGACGGCGCCGTGCACGCGGTGCGCGTCGCCCTGCGCGGGCAGGCGCCTACGGCCGGGGCCTGAGCTCGTCGGCCACCTCGGGCAGCAGCGCTTTCAGCGCCTCGACGGCGAGCTCGCCCGCGCGCAGCGCGCTGGCCGCGTCGGCCGCGGGGCCGCCCGCGACGCGCTGCTTGAGCAGCTCGAGGCTCGCGACCAGGGCTTCGGCCATCTGGCGGCCGGTCTCTTCGGGGGTCTCGCTCATAGGTCCCTTTTACCCGGGCGGGGCGGGCTCGAGCGGCAGCGTGAAGCTGAAGACGCTGCCGCCGCCGGGGCGCGCCTCGACCCAGATCCGGCCACCATGGAACCTCACGATGTCGTTCGCGATCGCGAGCCCCAGGCCGATGCCACTCGAGGGCCTGGTGCTCTTGACGCCGAGCTGCACGTAGCGCTCGAAGATCGCCTCGCGCTGCTCGAGCGGGATGCCCGGTCCCTCGTCGCTCACCGAGAACTGGGCCACGTGATCGCGCGACGTGACCGCCACGTGGACGGTGCCGCCGTTCGGCGAATACTTGATCGCGTTCTCGAGCAGGTTGCTCAACACCTGCATCGCGCGGTCGTGATCGGCGTGCACCGTCAGGGGCTGGGTCGCCTCGACGAGCCGGACGCCGGCTTGCTCGGCGATCGGCCGCATCGCGTCGACGGCGTCCGCCACGAGCGCTGCGGCGTCGACCGGCGCGAGGCGCAAGGACACGTTGCCGGACTCCAGGCGGTGGAGGTCGTGGATGTCGTCGACCAGCCTCGTCATGCGCTCGACGCCCTGCACCGCGAGGTCGAGCATGGCCTGGCCCTGCGCGTCGCGGGGGTCGAGCATGCCGCGCTGGAACATGAGCAAGGGCGCGCGGATGATCGTGAGCGGCGTGCGCATCTCGTGGCTCACGACCGCGAGGAAGTCCGCCTTGGCCCGCTCGGTGCGCACCTGCTCGGTCACGTCCTGCGCCACGCCGATGCTCCTGAGCGGCCGGCCCGCCTCGTCGTTCTCGAGGCGGCCGGCGAACCGCAAGATGCGCTCCTCGCCGTCGGCCCTGACGATCAGGTGGTCCTCGCCGGGCGGGACCTCGCCTGCAAGGATCTCGGCCTCGTCATACCAGAGCGCGGCGCGCTGGTCCGGGTGCAGGCGCGCCATGTAGGCCTCCACGCTCGGCGCGATCGTGCCCTGCTCATAGCCGAGCAGCCGGTAAAACCCGTCGGACCAGGCGACCTCGCCGGTGCGCACGTCGAGCCGCCAGCTGCCCAAATTCGCGGAGCGCTCGGCCTCGGCCAAAAGCGCCTCGTGATCCGCGAGCCGCTCCAGCGCCTGGTGACGCTCGGTGACGTCCATCGAGAGCGACACCATGGCCACGACCTCGCCGTCCTCGATGATCGGGCCGAGCGTGACGTCGAACCAGTGGACCTCGCCCGCGTGCGTGTAGGCCTGGACCTCGAGCTGGCGCGATTGGCGGGTCTGCACGATCTCGTCGCGCGCGCGCTCGACCGCCGCGACGTAGGCGGGCAGCAAGGACTCCAGCCCGCTGCGGCCGATCAGCGCGTCCTCGGGCAGGCCGGAAGGCCGCCGGTTGACGTACAGGTAGCGGAACGCCAGGTCAACCACCGCCACGACGGCCGGTGCGTTCTCGACCAGGGCGCGCAGGCGCGCCTCCGACCCCTTGAGCGCCTTCTCGGTCTCGACGCGCGCTGTGATGTCCTGGGCCATGCAGATCACGAGCCCGGCCTCGTCGTCGACGACCGGGAAGCGCGACACGCTCTTGGAGATCCAGAGCCTGCGGCCATCCTTGGTGCGCAGCCGCATCTCCTGCTCGTAGCCGTCGATCTCGCCGGCGAGCAACTTCACGCGCAGCGCGCGCTCGCGGGCGAAGTCGGCGGGGTCGGCGAAGTCGGCGGCGGTCATGCGCGCGAGCTCGGCCTCCGAGTAGCCGAGCAGGCGCCGCAGGCTCGGGTTGGTGGCCGCGAAGCGGCCATCGGCGTCCTGCAGCGAGATGCCCAGCGCGGAGGCCTCGAAGATCGCGCGGAAGCGGGCCTCGGTGCGCTTGTGGTGCGTGATGTCGTGCGAGACGAACACGGCGCCGGCCAGGCGATCGCCCTGGTAGAGCGGCGAGCCGCTGATGCTGACCACGATCCGCGGCTGCCCCGGCGGGGCGATGACGTACTCGGTCGGCACCAGGGTCTCGCCGCGCAGCAAGCGGGTGATCGGGAGATCCGCCGGGCCGATCCGCGTGCGCCCGTCGGCCGCGTAGAGCGGGACCCGCTCATCGAGCTCGCACGCGTTCATGCCGACGGTCAGCCAGGGCGTCTTGAGCCGCGACGCCCGGTTGAGGCGCACGATCTCGCCGTGGGCGTCGACGACGATCACGAGCTCGGCCATGTGCTCGAGCACCGCGTCGAGGAACCCGCAGGCGTCCGGCTCCCAGGGCGACATGGCCGGCGCCGGGCGTGAGCTCGGCGCGGCCGTGGGCTCGCTGGCCTGGAACTCGTGGTCGTCGTCGGTCGCTGCCATGCCTCCATCGTCGGGCGGCCGCGTCGATTTGGCAACGGCCGAGCGAGGCGCCGCCAGGTCATCTGCCCCTCGCGCTATGGGCTGGACGCGCCCGGCAGCGTGAAGCTGAACGTGCTGCCCGCGCCAGGCTCGCTCGCGGCCCAGATCCGCCCGCCGTGGAGCTGCACGATGTGGCGGGCGATCGCGAGGCCGAGGCCTGTGCCGCGCATGTGCCGCGTCGGCGCGTTGTCGACCTGGTGGAAGCGCTCGAAGATCGCCTCGAGGTGCTCGGCCGCGATGCCCGGCCCCTCATCGCTCACGGTCACCAGCGCCCCGCCCTCGCGCGGCACGACCGCGACGCGCACGGCCTCGCCCGGCGCCGAGAACTTGAGCGCGTTGTCGAGCAGGTTCGTGAGCACCTGCACGACCCGATCGCGATCGACCGCCACCTGCACGGGCTCGGCCGCGAGCGTGAGCCGTATCCCGCCCCGCTCGGCCTCGCCGCGCATGGCGTCGACCGCCCGGGCGGCGACCTCGGCCACGTCGACCGGCTCCCGCCGCACCGTGAGACGGCCGGTCTCCAGGCGATCGTAGTCGAAGATGTCGTTGACCAGGCGGGTCATGCGCTCGACGCTCTCGACGGCGATGTCCACGATCGCCCGGCCCGCGGGATCCCGCGGGTCCAACATGCCGCACTGGAGCATGAGCAACGGCGCGCGGATGGTCGTGAGCGGCGTGCGCAGCTCATGGCTCACGATCGCCACGAACTCGCTCTTGGCACGCTCCGCCTGGTGCTGCTCGGTGATGTCCTGGACCACGCCGGTCATCCGCCGGGGCGGCTGGCCGGCGGCCGGCACGGGCCGCCCGCTGACGCGGAACACGCGCGCCGCGCCGTCGCGCCGGATCATGTGGTGTTCATGGACGAAGGGCCGCGGCGCCGCGAGCACGCGCTCGACCTCGGCGAGTTGCCGGTCGCGCCAGGCCGGGTCGAACATGGCGACGTACTGCTCGAGCCCTAGCGGCGGGCTGCCCGGGTCCTCGCCGAGCATGCGGTACATGCCCCGCGACCAGTGGGTCTTGCCGGTCGTGAAGTCAAACGACCAGCTGCCCATCGCGACGTTCTCCTCCGCCTCGGCAAGGACCGCCTCCTGCGCCCGGTAGCGCTCCTCGGCCGCGTGCTTTTCCGTGTCGTCGAGGATCACGCTGACGAGCGCGACGACGCGGCCCTCCTCGTGGATCGGGCCGATGCTGATGCCGTACCAGCGGGTCTCGGTCGGGCCGCCCACGCCGCGCACCTCGACGCGCCGCGGTTGCCCCGCCCGCAGCACCTCGTCCAGCGCGCCGAGGAAGGCCGCGCGGTCCTCAAGCCCCACGAATTCGCCCATGTCCTGGCCCAGGACCCCGTCGGGATCGCAGCCGGTGGGCCGGCGGTTCACGTAGAGGACGCGGTGCGCGCGATCCGAGACCACGATCGTCGCAGGGACGTTCGCGGCCAGCCCGCGCAGCCAGGTGTCCGAGGCGCGGGCCGCCTGCTCGGAGCGCTTCTGCTCGGCGAGGTCCGCGAACACCAGCACGCCCCCCATGACCCGGCCGCCCTCGAGGAACGGGCCGCCGCTCACGCGGAACGGCAGCGCTTGCCCGCTGCCGTCGCGGACGACGTATTCCGCCTCGTTGATCGTCTCGCCCCGCATGACGCGCGCCATCGGCGTCGCTGCCAGCGGCACGCGGATGCGGCCGTCCGCGGCGTACAACGCCTGCGCGCGTGCCAGCTCCTTCACGCTCAGGCCCGGGCGGAGGAACGGATAGCGCTCGCGCGCGACGTGGTTGACGTAGGTGATCCGGCCGAGGGCGTCGAGCGTCATCACGCCCTCGGCCATGTGTTCGAGCACGAGGCCGAGAAATGCCTCCGACCGCGCGCCGATCAGGCCGGGCGGCGGCGCCGTCGGCTCGCTGGCGCTGAATTCATGGCGATCGTCCACGCCGGCATCCCCTTTGGGCCTCATTGTGCAGCGCCGCTCCCCTTCCGCCAACCGCCAAGCGCTTTCACCCGCCAGCCGGGCCGGGTGGCCTCGGCCTGGCAGGGCGAGGGAACATCGGGGCAGCGGGCCCCGTCCGGCGGGTATGTCGACCACGGAGGATTCCCATGCGCCGCCTCGCCCTGCCCCTGCTGCTGCTCTCGCTGACCGGCTGCGCCGAGCTCGCGCCGTTGCTCGTCGAGGCCGCGAAGACCGCGTCCCCGGCGCCCGGCGCCAGCGCCGCGCCCACGCCCGGCGCCAGCGGGCCCACAGGCCCGGCCGCGCCGGCCGCGCGGCCATCCGCCGCCGCATCGGCCGTGGCGGCCGGCGATCGCGTGCGCGAGCCGCTCGGCACGATCGACGGCAAGAAGGCGGCGAAGTACGACGCCGCGGTCGCGAAGGTCACGCTCGACGGCGAAACCGTGGTGCCGACCAAGGTCTACGCCGGCTGGCGGCCCGAGACCAGCCTCGACATCCAGATGCCGCTGACCTGGGGCCGCTACACGGTGCTGTTCGTGATGATCACCTTCTATCCGCCCGAGATCGAAAAGGCGCTCGGCGAGGCGATCCTGCAGGCCCAGCCCACGCTCCTGATCAACCCGAGCCTGGGCGTGCAGGGGCCGGACGCGGACGCGCCGGGCTACGCGAAGGACCGCGTCGCGGTGACCCGCGAGGACGGCCGGCTGCGCGGCACGCTCGGCGCGAAGCTGGTCGACTGGGACACCTTCGACAACCGCCTGCCGGCGGTCGACGTCGAGGTCACCTTCGACATGCCGCTGCCGGCGCGGGAGTAGGCGCGGGCGGGCGGGGGCGGCATGCTATAATCACCTTCTGCCTCCCGCCCGAATCAAAGGAGCCATGCCGGTGCCCGCCGTTTCTGCCGACGTGATCGAGACCCTGACGCTGGGCGCCGCCGAGGTGCTGCCCGCGGGCGGCCTCGCGAAGAAAATCGAGGAGGCGAAGACCGCCAGCCGCCCGCTGCGCGTGAAGCTGGGCTTCGACCCCACCAAGCCCGATTTGCACATCGGCCACGCGGTCGTGCTCTGGGCGCTGCGCCGCTTCCAGGACGCCGGCCACCAGGTCGTGCTGATCATCGGCGACTTCACGGCGCGCATCGGCGACCCCACCGGCAAGCAGGAGGCGCGCCCGCCGCTCACCAAGGACGAGGTGGAAGCCAACGCCCAGACCTACCTCGCGCAGCTCGGCAAGATCGTGGACCTCTCGAAGGCCGAGATCCGCCGCAACGGCGAGTGGCTGGAAAGCATGAACATGCTCTCGACGATCCGGCTGCTCGGCCAGGCCACGGTCGCGCAGATGCTCGCGCGCGAGAACTTCGCGCTGCGCTACGAGCGCGGCGACGCGATCGGCCTGCACGAGTTCCTGTATCCGCTGCTGCAGGGCCAGGACTCGGTCGAAATCCTCGCCGACGTGGAGCTCGGCGGCACGGACCAGAAGTTCAACAACCTCATGGGCCGGCACCTGCAAGAGAACGCGGGGCAGACGCCCCAGGTCGTGATGCTCTACCCGATCCTCGAGGGCCTGGGCACCACCGAGAAGATGTCCAAGTCGCTCGGCAACTATATCGGCATCTCGGAAGCGCCCAAGATCATGTGGGACAAGGTCATGTCGATCGCCGACCGCCAGATGCCGGACTACTACACGCTGGCCTCGGGCCTGCCCGCGGCCGAGATCAAGCAGACCCTGGCCGACCTCGCGGAGGGCCGGCTGGCGGCGCGCGATGCCAAGGTGAGGCTGGCGAAGTCCGTTGTTGCGCTGTACCACGGCCAAGCCGTGGCGGAACAACTGGCCGGCGGGCACGTAAGCCAGAACGACTTCCCCATGTTCCCCGTACCCGATCGCATGCCGCTCGCCCGGCTGCTCATCGCGCTCAAGATGGCCAATTCCACGAGTCAGGCGCGCGAGCGCCTCAAAGAGGGTGCCGTGAAGTTCCTGAAGGAAGAGCCCGGCAAATACGTCGTGGATCGGATCGCCACTGACCCGAACGAGATCGTCGTGCTTGGCGAAGGGGTTGTAGTCCAGGTCGGCAAGAAGCTGGCCACCGCCGCCCCTGACGGGTCGGTGTTTACACCGTGATCCAGGCCAGCTCGCTCGGGTGGTCGCTCCCCTTCCAGGAATACATCCCGAACGAGCGCGATCGCCACTGGATCCAGAACATCGCGCGCCAGCTGCCGTTCCTCGCCGACTTCATCCCCGCCGACCTGCTGATCCACGCGCCGGTCGGCGGCGATCGCTTCGTGACCGTCGCGGAAGCCAAGCCCACCGTGCGCCAGAGCTTCTACCGCCGCGCCCAGGTCGGCGTGCAGTTCCTGCCCGAGGCGACCTCGGCCATCTGGCAGGCTTTCCAGAGCGGCGAGCTCGCGGTGGGCGCGATGGGCAAGGTGGTGAACGGCCAGCCCATGAACCAGGTGGCCTACCCCTTGGCCGGCGAGCACGGCGTGGCCGCGATCCTGGTCGTCGAGCGCAACCTCTACGAGGAGCTCAAGCACTCGGAATCGAAGCGCCAGCTCTACCGCACGGCGATCACGCGCGTGGTGAAGACGCTGATCGACAAGGCCAAGGTCAGCTCGATCGCGCTGCCGCCGATCCAGCCGGGCGACGCGCTCTTGCTCGTGAACAACCGCGGCACGATCATGCACGCGAGCGCGGTGGCCTTGAACCTGGCGCGCCGGCTCGGCATGCCCGAGCAGCTCGAGGGCCTGGAATGGACCGAGGCGTTCCTCAAGGGCCACGAGTACCGCCAGGTGCACACCAACCCGATCTTCAACGAGAGCGAGCTGGTCACCCAGCACCTGACGGTCGCCGTGCGCACGATCCCGGTCATGCCGTCGGACTTCTCGGTCGACCACGTGAAGGTGCTGCACGACATCACCGAGCTCAAGCAGAAGGACCGCGAGCTGGTGGTGAAGAGCACGCTCGTCAAAGAGGTCCACCACCGCGTGAAGAACAACCTCCAGACCGTGGCCGGCCTGTTGCGGCTGCAGCAGCGCCGCAGCCAGAACCCGGAGGTCAAGGCGATCCTCAACGAGAGCATCACGCGCATCGCGAGCATCGCGCTCGTGCACGAGTACCTCAGCCACGAGGACGTCGGCGTGGTCGACCTCAAGGAGCTCGTGGAAGGCCTCGTGAGCTCGACGATGCAGAGCATGCTCGACCCCTCGCAGCGCATCGCCACCGAGCTGCGCTGCCCGAAGCCGCTCACGCTGCCCTCGGGCCAGGCCACCTCGGCCGCGCTGGTGGTCAACGAGCTGCTGCAGAACACCATCAAGCACGCCTTCGCAGGAAGGCCGGAAGGCAAGGTGGTGGTGAGCCTGGAGGACCGCGACGAGGGCGTGGTGATCGGCATCCAGGACAACGGCATCGGCCTGCCCGAGGGCTTCTCGCCGGCCAAGGACGGCAACCTGGGCTGGCAGATCGTGAACACGCTCGTGAAAGACGACCTGAAAGGCACGCTCACGATCGAGCAGGGCGCGGGCACGCGCATCCAGGTGGTGATCCCGCACCCGCGGCCGGGCTCGCCCCTGGAAGAGGCCTGAGCCTTGGGCCGCGCGGGCTGAACGATGGCACCTACGCCCGCATGATCGGGCCGCTGGTCGCAGGCGGGCTGCTGGCCGTGGCCGGGCTCGCGCTGGTCTGGGCGGCCTCCCGGCGGCGCACCGTGCGCGTGGCGGTGTTGGCGGTGGCCCGGCGCAGCGGTCAGGGCGCCGTGCGCGTCCGCGTGCGCTACGACCTGGTGGCGGGGGCGCGGAGCGGCGATCGCCGCGACCTGCGCGACATCCTCGGCCGGCTCGCGCGCGCGGCCGGCGAGCAGCGCGCCAAGGAGCTGGATGCGCTGCTGATCGAAGCCCGCGAGGATTGGGACATCGCCGTCCTGGGCTTCGAAATCGAGGAAGCGTGACGATCCGGCGTCCGAGGCCTTATAATGTCTCGAATCACGAGGAGGCGACCCCGCCATGAGCAAGAAGCAGCTTCGCATTCTGATTGCCGACGACGAGTCGATCATCCGGCTCGACCTCAAAGAGATGCTCGAAGAGCATGGTCACCAGGTCGTGGGCGAGGCGACGGACGGTCAGGTCGCCGTGGAGCTCGCCGACAAGCTGGCGCCCGACCTCATCGTGATGGACGTCAAGATGCCCAACCTCGACGGGCTGGGCGCCGTGAAGCTGATCAACGCCGCCGGCAAGAAGCGCGTGCCGGTCGTGATGGTCACGGCCTACTCGCAGCCCGAGCTGGTCGAGCAGGCGGTCGAGCTCGGCGTCTTCGCCTACCTGGTGAAGCCGATCAAGGAAGCCGACATCCTGCCCACCATCGAGGTGGCGATGAGCCGCGCGGACGAGATGAACACGCTCTCGCAGGAAGTCACCAACCTCAAAGACGCGCTCGAGACGCGCAAGCTGGTCGAGAAGGCCAAGGGCATCTTGATCGAAACCTACGGCATCACCGAGGCCGAGGCCTTCCGCCGCATCCAGAAGCTCTCGATGAACAGCCGCAAGCCGATCCGCGACATCGCCGACGCGATCATCCTGGCGCGCGAGGTCAACAAGCCCGAGCCCACCGGCGGCCGCGGCAAGTAGCCGGCTCACAGCCGGACGGCGCGCCGGCTCAGCGGCCGCGGTTCGTGAGGACCAGGTCGGCGCTGTCGCGCGCGAGGTTCGCCGACTCGATCGCGCCGAAGGGCACAGCGAGCTCGTCGAGGGCGTCCTGGATCGCGAAGGCCACGCCGTAGGCGAAGTCCTCGGCAGGCACCGGCTGGAACAGCAGCGAGATGATCCGGTTGCGCGCCTCGGCCGGCTCGATCACCTGCAACAGCGCCGTCGTCAGGCCGATCCGCCCGCCGGCCTCGTTCTCGGCGATCGAGAAGTGCACCCGCTCAGGGTCCGCGGCCCGGGTCGCGGCCCGGCGTGCGAGCTTGGCGGCCCGGAAGGCGCGCACGTACGGCAGCGCGTCGATGCGCCGGCCGGTGGGATCGAGGCAGTCGCCTTCGTCGGTGATCCGCGCGACCAACGTGGCCTCGCGCAGCAGCGCGTCGTCACGCGTGGCGGCGATGTGGACGTAGGCGTCGGTGGCCGTCGCGTGGCGGCGCACGTAGACTTCGACGGTGGGGTCGTGATCGAGAACGATGAACATGAGGCCGCGGGTCACAACTTGGCTAGCCAGGGGAGCGGCGAGCGGCCTGTGCCGGCGCCGTGGTTGATGGTCATGCGATCTCCGGATGTCCATGTCATATAGCCGCCGCGAGGCCCGGACTTGCTTCCAGCCGACGACGTGCGCCACGCGGCGCGGCGCGACGTCTTCGACGTCGCGCCGCTGTTGGTGGACGGCATGTTCCGCCCAAAGCCCCTCTCCGGCGGGGGCGCCGGGTTTTAGGCGGCCGGGCGGTGCTCGGCGAGCAGGTCGCCGATCGTGCGGTCGAAGACCGGCTCGCCGACAACCACCTCGGTCTCGGCCAGCGCGGCCTTCAACGTGCGGCCCAGCATCGCGGCCAGCACGACGTCTTCGCTGGTCTGCTCGATCGCCGCGTAGGCGCGGATGGCCATCGCCTCCCACTCGGGGAGGTCGAGGCGCACGCGCCCGCGAGAGGTCGCGGCATGCTCGGCCTCGAAGAGGCGGTCGAGCCAGGCGCCGATGCCGCCGTTGCCGAGCGTGGTGTCGAGCACGTCGAGATAGGCCGCGAGGAAGCGCTCGGCGACCACCGAGGGGCACTCGCCGAGGCGCGCCGAGAGGCTGTGCAGGTCGGCGGCCACCGCGAAGGGCAGCGCGTAGACGGGGGCCGTGAGGGAAACGGGACGGGTGGCCTTGTAGGCGGGACGGCGGGTCATCTGGGGCACTTCCTTTCCGCTGGTCGGTGATCTCAAGATACCGCCGCCATGCGTCGCCAGCTTCTCCTGGCGGTTAACCCGAAATAAAGCCTCGAACGCGCGGATCAGGCCGGCACCACCAGCCGCGCCTTGCGACGCGCGATGCCGATCGTCGCCACGGCCCCCGCGTTGAACGCCAGGAAGTCGGCCTCGACGCCATCGGAGAAGATCACGCCTTCCTCGGCCATGTGGCTCTCGATGCGCAGGGCTTCGCCCAGCGGGATCTCGCCGCAGACCAGCGTGGCCTGGGTGGCCTTGCTCGGGAAGGGCTCGCGCACGGCGAAGCGCAGGCGGTCGGTGTCCCACGGCAGCCGCAGGTCGGGCACCGGCGCAGCCGGCAGGCCGAGCGCCGGCCGCAGGCCTGTGGCCATCGCGTAGACCGAGGCCATCCAGCCGGTCGAGCCCGCCCCCGTCGAGACGATCACGCCGCTCGACGACTGGACCTCGCGGCGCTCGCCGTGGGCGATCGCGTAGCGCGCCGAGGTGTGGCTGCGCGGGCCGATGAAGAGGTCGTTGAACGCGAGCAGCTTCTGGCCGTCGGCGAGCGCGGCCTCCGCCATCGTCACCTCGCGCACGCCGGCGCGGCCCGCGATCGCGCGCTTCGCGGCGCCGCCCGCGCCGCTCGCCTGGAAGGGCAGCAGCACGCCGTCGTAGCGGCCGGGGTCGGGGTTCACGCCGATGATCGGCTGGCCGTCCAGGTACTTCGCCGTGTTCACCACGAGGCCGTCCTGGCCGACCGCCACCACGAGGTCGGCCTGCGTGAAGAGATAGGTGGGCAGGTAGGATCGATCGATCACATGGACCCGCCCCAGCAGCTCGCGGCAGGCCTTGTGCACCTGGGTCACGGCCTCATGGTAGACGGCGTGCTCGCGCTCGTACCCCGTGAAGTCCGCGCCCTGGCGCTCGATGTGGAACTTGGCCTGGCCCTTGGTCGCATAGCGCTCGACGAGCGCTTCGAGGCGGGTCTGGCGGGTGACGACGACGATTTTCTCGATGAGGGTAGCCATGGCGGGTCACCGCGGATCGATCAGCGAGCTGAGCAAATCCGGCGAGATGTTGAGCTGGCCCACCTTCGTGGCGTTGGTCGCGAGCTCCTTGATCGCGAGCGCGATCGCCCGCCGCGGGTCGGTCGAGCCGGCCGCCAGCACCTCGAGCTTCGCGAGGTCCATCGTGCGCAGCGGCGCGAGGCTCTGCTCGAGCGCGTAAGCCGCGAGCTCGGCCTCCTGGCGGGAGTTCTCCGAGCGCGCCGAGACCAGCGCCTCGCGCTGGCGCTCGAGCTCGATGTCGGCCGTGAGCTTGTCGGTCGCGAGCGCCTGGCGCCGCTCCTGCATGCTGGCCTCGGTGCGCAGCTCGTTCTCCTTGATGCGGCGCTCCTGCTCGACGGCGGCGTTGCGGCGCTCGGCGATCGCCTCGTCGGCGCGCCGCTGCAGCCCCTCGCGCGCCGGCGCCTCGACCGCGCGGCCGAGCTCGGGCGTCGGCCGGATCGCGAGCAGCGCGAAGGCGATCACCTCGACGCCCAGGCTCGCGAAGGCCGGCGAGGCGCGCAGCGCCTCGGTGACGTTGGCCATGATCGGCTCGGTGGCGGTCAGGACCTCGGTGAGCGCATGCTTCTGCACCTCGCCGCGCGCGAGCACCTGGGTCATCGTGACCAGGCGCTGGCCGAGCTTCTCGGGGTCGTCGCTCTTGTAGGTGCGCCCGTTGGCGTCGAGCGCGAAGTTGAGCATCTCCGCGACCCGGCGCGGGTCCGCTATGCGGTAGGTCAGCTGGCCCTGCAGCGCCACCGGCTGGAAGTCCGCCGTGAGCTCGTCGAAGACGAACGGCACGTCGACGCTGCCCGTCGGCACGGCCACGAGCGAGGCCGTCGGTTTCCAGTACATGAAGGCCAGCCCGCGGCCTTCGCGCCGCACCTGGCCGTCGACGTAGTGAATGAGGTAGGTCGAGGGATCGACCTTCACGTAGCCCAAGCCGAACATGGACGGCCTCCGATCTGGTTACTTGGTGTCACGCTTACACTTAACTTCGTGTCTAGTGTACGCGAAACACGAAGGAGCCGTCAAGCTATATTTTCGCGGCCCGGGTTGACACAGACCTGCTCGCCCGCCATCCTATGAACGCTCATTCTTGCGAGGATTCCTATGCCGACGGCCACCCGCACCGCGATCGTCACAGGCGCGAGCTCCGGGCTCGGGCTCGTCTGCGCCCGCCTGATCGCCGCCGACCCCGCCTGGCACGTGGTGCTCGCCGTGCGCGACGTCGGCCGCGGCGAGGCCGCGGCCGAGGCCATCCGCGCGCGCGTGCCGGCGGCGAGCCTCGAGGTGCTGCCGCTCGACAACGCGGACCTCGGCTCGGTGCGGCGCTTCGTGGAGCTGGTCGCGCCGAACGGCCGGCCGCCGCTCGGCGCGCTGGTCTGCAACGCCGGCGTGCAGGTGGTGCAGGGCCTGACGCACACGCGCGACGGCTTCGAGGAGACCTTCCAGGTGAACCACCTGGCCCACCAGCTGCTCGCCGGCGCCCTCGCCCCGCGCCTCGCGCCCGGCGGCCGCGTGGTGCTCGTCGCGAGCGGCGTCCACAACCCGGCCCAGCACACCGGCATGCCGGCGCCGCGCCTGGCGTCCGTGGCCGAGATGGCCAACCCGGGCGCCGAGACCGAGGACGTCGGCACGGCCGGCCGCAGGCGGTACAGCACCTCGAAGCTGCTCAACGTGATGACGGGCTACGAGCTGCAGCGCCGGCTGCGCCAGGCGGGCTCGGACGTCGAGGTCTTCTCGTTCGACCCCGGCCTGATGCCCGGCACCGGCCTCGCGCGGGACTACGGGCCTGTCGCCAGGCTGGCGTGGGGCCTGCTCGGGCCGATCGTGACCCGGCTGGTGCCCGCCGCCAAGGACCCCGAGGACTCGGGCCGGGCGCTCACGCGGTTGGCGATCGCGCAGGCGGTGGCCGGCAAGGGCGGCACCTACTGGATCGGCGAGGTCGAGGCGCGCTCGTCGACGGTATCCTACGACGAGGCGGCGGCGGCGCTGCTCTGGGCCGACAGCGAGGCCTTGCTCGCGCGCGTGGCCGCCGTGGCGGCCTAGCCGGCACAACGCTTGCTCGCCCGATCCGCGCGTGATACCCTGCCCGCTCGGAACCCCACACAACACGAGGAGACGGAGATGTCCCACATCCAGCGCCTGGCGCGGGGCCTCGCGACGGTGTTCGCAGCCGCCAGCCTGACGGGCTGCTACACCCTGAACGTGCGAGTCGACGACTTCTTCGGCAACCCGGCGCCGAACGCCGAGGTGATCAAGTCGTTCCAGGTCCAGCTGAAGGTCCACCACCTGATCGCGGGCCTCGTGACGCTGAACAACCCCGAGGTGAAGGCCGCGATCGACCGCGAGGTGAAGGGCGCGGGCGGCACTTCCGCGCGCAACGTGAAGCTGACGCACCAGGAAGAGTTTCTCGATGGCTTGCTCGGCGCCATCACCTACAGCATCTACACGCCCACGACCATCACGATCACCGGCGACGTGGTCAAGTGAGGATGATTGCCATGACCAAGCTGCAACGTGTCTTCCGGTCGGCCCTCGCGATCGCCGCGGCGACTGCCCTCACAGGCTGCTACTCAGTCACCTACCAGATGGACGACCTCAACCATGTGCAGGTCCAGGGCTCGTACCAGAAGTCCTTCCGCTTCGAGGTCACGAACACGCACTTCATCGTGGGTCTCGTGACGCCGGCGGACCCCGAGATCGCCGCGAAGATCGTGAACGAAGTGCGCAACGCCGGCGGCCGCAGCGCGCGCAACATCAAGCTGACGCACCAGCACAGCTTCCTCGACGGCCTGCTCGCCGTCGTCACGCTCGCCATCTACACGCCGACGACCGTGATCGTCGAGGGCGACATCGTCAAATAAGGGCCCTCCGCCCCGGGGCCCTCAGCCCCTGGGCGGGGTGAGCGGCGTCAGGCTTCCTCGAGGTCCTCGTGGAGATGCTCGGCGTGCGCCTTCACGTCGTGCTCGAATTCCTTCCAGGCAACCTCCTGCGAGGCCGAGTCCGGCGGATCGGGGCGGCCGGGATCGTCCACCACCACGACCGTCGGCGTCTCCTCGACGTGCCCGCAGAGCGCGTGCAGGTAGGCGTAAGCCGCCTCGACCTCGTGGGCGGGCAGCTCGTCGATCAGGCTGTGCAGCTCGGACTTCGAGGTCATGCGTGACTCCTCCCACCGGGACCTGGGCGCCCAGGATGATGCGGCGCACAAGCCGGCCTCGTCAAGCGCGGATGCGGGCGCTATCCTGACGGATGAGCAGGAGGACCGACCCGATGGAACTCACCAGCCCCGCCTTCGCCACGGGCCAGCCGATCCCGGCGGTCCACGGCTGCGACGGCGCCGACGCCTCGCCGCCGCTCGCCTGGCGCGACGTGCCGGACGCCGCCCAGGCGCTCGCGCTGATCGTCGACGACCTGGACGCCCCGCGCGGCTCCTGGCTGCACTGGGCGATCTGGAACCTGCCGCCGCGGCCCGACCGGCTCGCGGGCGGCGTGCCGCCTGACGAGGAGCCGGCTGGCCGCGCGCGCCAGGGCGTGAACGACTTCGGCAAGCCGGGCTGGGGCGGGCCCTGCCCGCCGTCGGGCACCCACCGCTACGTCTTCCGGCTCTACGCGCTCGACGCCCCGCTCGCGCTCGCGGCGGGCGCCGCCCGCGCCGAGCTCGAGGCCGCGCTGCAAGGCCATGTGCTCGCGCAGGCCGAGCTGATCGGCACCTATCGGCGCGCCGGCTAGCAGCGCGGGGGGCTCGGGAACCTTCGCGCCGGCGCCCGGTCATCCTCATCCGGAAGGTCGCCATGTGGCGGCCGACGGCCGAGCTTGCCTGGCGGGTGACGAATGCTCCAGCTACAATGTCGTGATCCCGATCCCATGAGCCCCGCGCCCGCCCCGGTGGCCGCCGGGTCGAGCCCCCCGCCGGTGCGACGCGAACGAGCCCCCGAAACCGAGCAGAGCCTCATCCAACGTGCCCAGCACGGCGACATGAAGGCCGCGGAAGTCCTCTTCCGGCGGTACCATCCGCCGATCTTCCAGCTGGTGCACAGGATGCTGCGCGGCGCGGCCGAGACCGAGGACCTGGTCCAGGAGGTCTTCCTCAAGGCGTTCCGCGCGATCGCCGGCTTCAAGGGCAACAGCTCCTTCAAGACCTGGCTCTACCAGATCGCGACCAACACCTGCCTGAACTACCTCGCCAAGGCCGAGCGCCGCTACCAGCACGACTCCCTCGAGACGCCGGTGGGCGGCGAGGACTCGGACATGACGCTGGGCGATCGCCTGGCCTCGACCTCAGCCACCCCCGAGGAGGCCGCCTCGGCCTCGGAGGTCTACCAGCGGGTCGAGGAGGCGGTCGGCAAGCTCAGCCCGGACTTCCGGTCGGTGCTGGTGCTGCGCGACATCCAGGACCTGTCGTACGAAGAGGTCGCCGAGACGCTCGGCATCAACCTCGGCACCGTGAAATCGCGGCTCGCGCGGGCGCGCAAGCAGGTCCAGCAGCTGCTGGGCGATCTTCTTTGAGCGGGAGGGAAGCGATGTTCGAGCAGCAAGGCTGTCCGGAGTGGCTCGAGGCGATCTCGGCCTATCTCGACGGCGCCCTGTCGGTCGAGGAGGAGCAGCGGGTGCACACCCACCTGCGGGCCTGCCCGGGCTGCGCCGAGCAGCTGATCGACCTCGTGCCGGTGGTCCAGACGCTGCGGGCGCTGCCACCGCCCACGCCCGCGCGCGACCCCTGGCCGGACCTCGCGCGCGCGCTGCGCAACGACACGGCCTTCCGCACGGGCGCGGACCAGGCGGCCTGGACGGCCTGGAGCCGGCCGGCGCTCGGCGCCGCGGCCGCGGTGGCCGCTGTGGTGATGGGCGGCGCGCTCACGCTGCACGGCTACCGCAGCGCCGAGCCGCCGGTGCCGGTCGCGGACCTCGACACGTACTGGCACCAGCACGACGCCTATGACCAGGACCAGGGCATCCCGACCCGCTACGCCCCGGACCTGGGCGCGATCGAGGCGAGCTACGAGCTGGACGACTAGATGCGCACCCCCTGGCTCTTGCCCCTCATCACCTGCGTCGCGGCCTTCCCGGCCGCGGCGCCCGCGCACGCCGCCCAGCTCTCGCCCGAAGGCATCCTGCGCGCGCGCGAGCACCTCACCTACGGCGGCCTGTCGACCATCACGCAGCCCTCGGCGCTCGGCCCCAAGACCCAGCGCGTGCGCGTCACGCACGGCGCGGGCCAGCGCCAGCGCCAGGAGTTCCTGGGCTCCCAGGGCGAGGTGGTCGACCTGGTGGTGAGCGACGGGCAGATCCGCTGGCACTGGGCGCCGCGCCAGCAGGCGGTGAAGGTCGCGCCGATGGACCTGGAGGGCAGCCTCAAGCAGCGCCTCGGCCTGCTCAGGCAGAACTACGTCTTCCGCGTGCTCGGCCAGCTGCGCCACCTCGGGCGGCTCACGTTGCTCGCGCAGTTCCAGCCGCGCCACCCCGGCAACCTCACGCACAGGCTGTGGGTCGACCAGGCGACGCAGCTGCCGCTCGTCGTGGAGCGCCGCGATCCGGCGGGCGAGCTCGTGGACCGCTCGGAGTTCACCGAAATCGACTTCCAGCCGTCGCTCGCGGGCAAGCCTTTCGCGTTCACAGTGCCCACCGGCTGCAAGGTCGAGAGCACGACCACGATGCTCGCCGCGGGCGACGGCGAGAGCCAGCCGCCGCGCGGCCTCAAATGGCGCCCCGAGCCGCCTGGCGACCTGCCGGCCGGCTACCGGCTGTTGCACTGGCAGTACTTCGTGGACCACCGCAAGGTGCCCACCTTCGCCTGGCGCTTCCACGACGGCCTCAACCTGCTTTCCTGTTTCGCCACCGACGCCCGCAGCCTGCCCACAGCGCCCACCGGCAGCCGGCCCGTGCGCGTGGGCACGGGCCACGGCTACGCGCTCGCGCACGGCGCCAAGCGCATGCTGGCCTGGACGGCGGGCACCACGGGCTACACGCTGGTCGGCCACCTGCCGGACGCCGTGCTCGAGCAGGTCGCGGCCTCGACCCGCTGAGCGCCGGTCGCCCGCCGCAGGCCGGAGGGACGGTTGTTGGGTAGAGTGGAAACATGCCTCACCCCTGGTCGCCACCTCTCGCCGCCGCCTGCGCGCTGACGCTCGCCCTCGCGGCCTGCGTCCCGAACGGGGCGCCGGCCCAGGCCCCGTCGACGCGCCGCGGCGCGAGCCCCGCCACGGGCCCGCGCGCCAGCGCCCCGTTGACGCCGAAGGAGCTCCCCGGCACGGGGGCCCGCCCCGGCGCCGAGATCGTCCGGCTGACCGGCGTCGTGCGGCTGATCAGCGATCAAGGCGCGAAGATCATCTCCGACAACGGCGGCGGCGTGATCAGCAACAACGGCGGCAGCCTCATCAGCTATGCCCTGCGCGCGGCCGGCGAGCTGGCCGAGTGGCGGCTCGCCGACGCCGACGTCACCGTCACGGACGCGCGCGGCGAGCCGGTGCGCGGGGCGGACGGCCAGCCGCTGCGCGCCCGCACCGACCAAACGGGCCGCTACGACCTCGCGGCGGCGTTGCCGGCCGGCAACCACGTGCTGCGGGTCGCGCTCTGGAACGGCGGGGCGCTCCAGGCGCTGCTCGTGCGCCCGGCCGCCGAGGCGAGCCAGGACGTGACCACGGCCTCGTCGCTCGGCGCGGCCTACGTGCTCGAGCGCCTCGTGAAAGGCGAGCAGGCGGTCTTTGATCGTCTCGCCGCCGCCGACGCCACGCGCCTCACGGCCGACCTCGAGGCCGCCCGCGGCCTGCTCGCCGAGGCGCCGGCCTACGACCCCGCCGGGCTCGCGGCCGCCGCCGAGGAGCTGCGGCTGCGCGCGCCCGCCGTCGACGCCACGCTCACCGCGATCGAGGCGCAGCTGCTCGGCCAGGCCCAGCTCGGCGACGGCCTGCGCGGCACCGAGGTGCCGCTCGACCGCCCGCTCAAGCTCGCGATCGCGCGCGACGGCGCACTGCTGATCGACGAGTACGGCGCCGGGCGCATCCGCAGGCTGAGCCCCGACGGCGTGATCGGCACGCTGATGGACGGCGCGCGCGGCACGATCAAGCGCAACGTGATCAGCCCGAAGGACTTCCTCGAAGCGCCGGACGGCTCGCTCTACGTGGCCTCCTACGGCGAGCAGCGCGTCATGCGGCTCGCGGCCGACGGGACGCGCACGGACGTGTTCGGCGCCGACCCGGCCATGCGCTTCCGGCCGGGCGCGATCGCGCTCGGCCCGGACGGCACGCTCTACGTGGGCGAGGTCGAGAACGACCGCAGCGCGCCGACCGTGCCGCGCTGGGTGGCGGTCGCGCCGGACGGCACGGCCAGGGCGCTGCCGGCCCTCGACGACCAGCCGGGCGCGATCCGCGCGATCGAGGTCGCCCCGGACGGCACGCGCTACCTGCTCACCTGGGCGGCCGACGCCCCGGAGAAGGGCAAGGGGCGGATCTACCGCGTGCGCCCGGACGGCGCGCCAGAGCGCCTGGCGGCGGGCCTGCGGTTCGGCGTCGATCCCGGCCTCGCGGTCGCCCCCGACGGCAGCCTCTACGTCACCGAGGACCAGCTCGAGCGGCTCGACCGGGTGTCCGCGGACGGCACCGTCACCCCGCTCGCGGGGCCCGCGACGCCGTTCATCAAGCCGACCGGCCTGGCGCTCGCGGCCGACGGCACGCTCTACGTGGCGGACCTGCACGCCGGGCTGGTCTACCGCCGCGATCCAGCGGGGAGCTGGCAGGTGGTCGCAGGCACCGCGGGCGGCCAGGTGACGGGCGATGGGCGGTCGATCTCCTTGAACTCGCCGGCCGGCGCCGCCTTCGACCCGCAGGGCCGGCTGTTGCTCTCCGAATCCGGCCTCGAACGCCTCGTCCGCGTGATCGACGGCCGGCTCGAGCCGATCGCGGGCTCCGTCGAGGGCTTCGCCGGCGACGGCGGCCCGGCGACGGACGCCCGCTTCCGCGACCTCGCGGGCATCGTGACGCGCGGCGACGAGCTGCTGGTGCTCGACACAGGCAACGGGCGCCTGCGGCGCATCGACGCCGCGGGCAACATCACGACGCTGGCTGGCGGCGCGACCCCATCCGTGGCCGGCCACGACCACCCGGTCGACGCGGCCCAGGCCGACCTCACGCGGGCCCTCGGGCTGGTCGCGGGCCCGGCCGGCCAGGTGTACTGGACCTCGCCGCGCCGCAACATCGTCGAGCGGCTCGGCCCGGACGGCCGGGTCACGCTGCTCGCGGGCCGACGTTCCACGCAGCCCGGCGATGGCGACATCGCGGCGGCCCTGACCGACGTGATCGCGGCTGGCGAGCCAGCCGCCGAGGCGCGCTTCCGCTCGCCGCTCGGACTGGCGCGCGACGCCGCCGGCGACCTGCTCGTGGCGGACACCGGCCATGGCCTGATCCGCAAAATCGTGGATCCGGAGGGCGCCCGCCCCACCGTGATCACCGTCGCCGGGGCCGGCGCGCTCGCGATGGTCGCCCGGTACAACGACGCGGCCGGCCTGCTCGCGACGGAGCCCGCGGCGAGCGCGGTCTTCGTGCTGCCGGGCGGGCTCTGCCAGGATGCGGCCGGGAACATATACGTCGGCGAGCTCGGCAGCCGGCGCCTCGACGTGGTGGCCGGCCTCCTCGGCGGCGCCCCGTCCGAGGCCAGCGGCGGCGGCGTCCCGGCCCGCATCCGGAAGATCACGCCGGACGGCCAGGTGACGACGATCGCGGGCCCGGGCGGCCAGTTCTTCGCGGACCCCGACGCGGCCGACGCGCTGGTGCTGCCGACCGCCCTCGTGATGGCGCCCGACGGCCGGCTCGTGATCGTCGACCTCGGCGCGAACCTCGTGCGCATCCTGCCCACAGGCACGTTCTGACCCCTGGGGGTCAGGCGCGCGGCAGCTCGAACCAGAAGGTCGAGCCGCGGCCGAGCTCGCTCGCGACGCCGATCTGGCCGCCATGGGCGGCCACGATCATGCGCGCGATGAAGAGCCCGAGGCCGGTGCCGCCGTGGGAGCGATCGCCGAACTGGCTGAAGCGCTCGAAGAGCTTGGGCAGGTCTTCCGTGGCGATGCCCCGCCCGGAGTCGACGACCTCGACGCGCAGCGGCCCGGCCGGGCGGCAGACGCGCACGCGCACCTGGCCGCCGCGCGGGGTGAACTTGAGCGCGTTGCCGATCAGGTTCGCGAAGACGCGCTCGAGCCTGGCGGCGTCCACCTGCGCGACGAACGGGCCGGCCTCCGCCTCGAGCGCCAGCGACACGCCAGCGGCCTCGGCCTGCAGGCGGAAGGCCGCGATCACGTCCTCGGCGAGGTCCACCACGTCGTGCTCGCCGTGGCGCAGCTCGAAGGTGCCCGCCTCCATGCGCGCGATCTCGAGCAGGTCGTCGACCATGCCCTCGAGGCGCCTGGCGTTCCGCACGATCTCGCCGACGTAACCGGTTTGCTGGGCGCTGAGCTCCCCGCCCATGCCGTCCTCCAGGAACTCGGCGTAGCCGATCACGGCGGTCAGCGGGGTGCGCAGGTCGTGGGAAAGCGAGTTGATGAAGGTGGTCTTGAGCTCGCCGAGCTCGCGCAGGCGCTCATTTTGCGCGCGCAGCGCGTCTTCGAGCTCCTTGCGGCGCGAGATGTCGCGAAAGAACCAGACGCGGCCGAACGAAACCGGGCCGATCGCGACCAGCGGCGTGGTGTAGCGCTCGATCACCCGGCCGTCGCGCAGGCGGATCTCGTCGTCGCCGGAGGCCAGCGGGTTGGCGTAGAGCTCACGGACGCGGGCGAGGAACGCCTGGGGATCGTTCATCAGGGCCTGGACGTGGGCGAGCACGGGCGGATCGTCGCCGGCCGCGAGCAACGCCGCGGGCACGCCGAAGAGCTCGCGGAAGCGGCGGTTGTGGCTGATGATCGTCATGTGCTCGTCGACGACCAGCATGCCTTCCTCGGAGGCGTCCATGAGCGCATAGAGCAGCGCGTTGCCGCGTGCCAGGGCCTGCTGGACGGCGCGCGCCTCGGAGACGTCTTGCACCGTGCCCATCAGGCGGTAAGGCCGCCCGTCCGGGCCCGTCGACACGCGGCCGCGGGCATGCATCAGGTGCGCGGAGCCGTCCGGCCAGGTCACCTCGAAGTCGGCCGCGATCGGCTCGGCGTCGGCGAACGCCCGCTCGAAATCGCGCACCAGGCGCTCGCGATCGCCAGGCCGGATCCTGGCGAGCAACGCGTCCCAGTTCGGCGTGATGGCGCCCGGCTCGAAGCCGTAGAGCCTGAACAAGTTGTCGGACCAGCTGAGGGCGCCCGTGGCGACCTCGATGGTCCAGCTGCCGACGCCCGCGATGCGCTCGGCCTCGGCGAGCTGGGCCTCGAAGCGCTTGTGGCTCGAGATGTCGCGCCCCACGCCGACGATCGCGATCAGCCGGCCGTCGGCGGCGAAGTACGGGAACTTCGTCACCGAGACCAGGAAGGCGCCGATCGCCGGGTCGCCGCGCTCCCCGAGCTCGAGCGTGTCCTCGTAGGTGATCGGCGTGCCGGTCTCGGCGACCTGGCGGTCCATCTCACGCTCGCGCCTGGCTGCGGCGGGCGGCAGCACCTCGGTGTCGCGCTTGCCGATCAGCGCGTCGTCCGGCAGGCCGAAGAAGGCCGCGACGCCGGGGCTCGCCATCAGGTAGCGGCCCTCGAGGTCCTTGACCGAGATGCCGTCGCCCGCGTAGCGCACGAGCGAGCACAAGAACGGGTCCGACGTGACCGCGTCCGCTGCGGCCAGGCTGCCGGTTAAGGATCGGTTGACCGGTTGTTCGTTTTCGGCTCCCACTCGGGTGTCATACCCATGCTCGTTCGGATTTTGACACGCCGATGGCGTGGCATCGAGCGTCCCGATCGGCTACGATAGCCCCATGACGACCCTCGACCTCACCAAAGCCGTCCCGCGCAGCCCCTTCGACGACCTCGAAGGCTTCCTCTGGCTGCCGCGCATGATCGACAAGGCGCGCGCCTTCTACGCCGGCAAGCACGGCGAATACACGCCGTACCCGTGCCCGGGCGACAAGCATTTCCTCAAGCACTTCGGCCTCGACGCCGAGGCGCTCGGCGCCCTGATCCGCGCCGGCGCGCCCGACGACGAAATCGCGGCCTGGGTCGCGGCCCAGGCGAAGGATTCGAGCGACGCCGCGAAGGCGGCCTTCCGCCGCTCGCAGCGCGAGCCCTACGCGAACCCGCTCCTCCGCCTCGCGGTGGTGCTGCTGCGCTGGAAGAACGCCGCGTCGATCAAGGCCGGCACGCCGGGCGTGGACCTCGGCAGCCTGGACACCTTCGCGAAGCTGGTCGCGGCGGAAGAGGGCCACCCGCTGCCGTCCTAGCTACCGAACCCACGTGTCTTACTCCCTTGCATTGTCATGGCCAAGGATGCCGCGGGTATCGCCGCTTGAGTTCTTTCTTCACACTGAGGTAGGTGCAATCCCAGAACCCTGACATATCGAAGGTCCGCTGGACCGACCGATAGTTGGGGCCTAAAATATTGAAACAGACCATCACCTTGCTCTCAAACAGGGCCAGCGTGCCCGTAAGCCCGATCATGTCGCCCAGGCGAGCCGATAACTCGGGCGGCGCGTCCTCGAAGTAGGTGATGCGCGCATTGCGCCCCCCTGGTAGCTTCCAAGTCCGTGGCGCGCCGCGGTCGATGCGGTCCATCGCGGCCCAGCCCACATACTCCCGCAGTACCTGAATGAGCGCATCCTTCGTAATCTCATCTGGGCCGGCCTTGCCGCGCGCCAGCTCGTGGTAGAGCAGCTCCCAGTCGCTCGCGTCGAGTACGGGAATGCCCATTTCGGGCCAGACCCCGGCCGCCAGCCTAATGCGCAGCACCAGTTGCTCGACGTCCTCGTCGCGCGCAGCGAGCTTCGCCTCGCCGGCTAGCAGCCTGGCCGCGATCAGCGCCTCGGCGGCGTCGCGGTCCCACTGGGCGGGGGGCAGCGGCTCCTTGCGCACCACCAGGCCGCCGGACTTCCAGTGGCGCTCCTGCACCACCTTCTGGCGCGCGGCGTCCCAGCCCACCACCAGCTCACTCTCCTCGGCGCCGCCGGTCCAGGCCGGCTCGACGGGCAGGAAGATCGGGATCGTGGCCTGGCGGCCGGCGGCGCCGGCCACCTCGTGCAGCTGCAGCGCGAGCAGCATCGCGGACTCCGGGCGGCCGGCGGACACGGTGCCCTTGCGGCCGTCGGCCAGCGCGTAAGCCTTGTCCTGGCGCGTCGCGAGGCGATGCGACCAGGCCTCGAGCCAGCAACGGGACACCGTCTCACGGCGCGCGGCTTCTGCGGGCGAGCCGGCGGGATGAACCGCCTCGGCCGCCTGCCGATCCGCGTCGGAAGGCGTCGCCAGGCGCTGCAGCTGGCGCCAGGTCTCGACGACCTCGCGGCCCCAGCAGTCCTTGCTTGCGGGGCCGCGGCCACGCCGCGGTTGGGGGTCCCCGCAATGGCCGCGCACGAGGTCGAGGCCGAGCAGGTACAGGTCGCCCTCGTCGGTGAGGTCGCGCCGGTCGGCGGCCTCCATGATCGCGATCATGGCCGAAGCGAGCGTGGCGACGCCCGCCGCCTGGGCGGCGTGCAGCACGTGCGCGAGCGTGGGCGGGAGCGGGTAGCGCAGCAGCTGGCGGCCGAGTTGGGTGATCTGGCCGGCCGGATCGAGGGCGGCCAGCGCGGCGAGGCGCTCGCGGGCCTTCGCCCAGCGGTCGGCCGGCGGTGGCGTGAGCCAGTCGTGCGCCGCCCAGCCGGCCCCCGGCAAGGCCGCCACGTCGAGCGCGAGGCGCGAAAGGTCGAGCCTCGCGATTTCAGGCGGCAGCGCCTCGGCCAGGCTCGACTCGAGGCTCTGCGCCCACAAACGCACGCAGCGCCCGGGCCCGAGGCGGCCCGCGCGGCCGGCGCGCTGGGTCATGTTCTGGCGGCTGATCCAGCCGAGGTGCAGCGTATCGAGGTCGCGCTCGGCGTCGTAGGCCGCCTGGCGCGAGAGGCCGGAGTCCACCACGGCCACGACGCCGGGGATCGTGAGCGAGGTCTCGGCGACGTTGGTCGCGACCACCACGCAGGGCTCCTCGGCCGGCCGCGAAAGCGCATGCTGCTGGTCCTCGGCGCGCTGGGCGCCGTGCAGCTCGAGCACGCGGTAGCCGAGCGGGCGGGCGGCCGCGTCGAGCGCGTCGGCGGTGCGCCGGATCTCGCCGACGCCTGGCATGAACACGAGCACGGAGCCCTGCAGGCCGGTGGCCGTGAGGTGCCGGAAGCCGCGGACCGCGGCCTCCCAGACCGGCTCGCCGCGCTTCGGCGGCACGTACTCCAGGCTCACCGGGTGCGGCCTGGCGTCGATCTCGAGGAAGGGCGGGTCGTCGAGGTAAGCCCGCAGGGCCGCCACCTCGAGCGTGGCGGACATGACCACCACGCCGAGGTCCGGCCGCGGGCCCGCGCGCAGCCGCTTGACCCAGGCCAGCGCCGCATCGCACGCGAGCGCCCGCTCATGGAACTCGTCGAGGATCACGAGCGAGACGCCGGGCAACGCCGGGTCGCGCAGGAGCTGCTGCCAGAAGACGCCGTAGGTCTGGAAGAGCACGCGCGTGGCCGGGCCGCGGGCCTGCTCGAAGCGCACCTGGTAGCCGACCGTGCCGCCCGGCGCCTCGCCGCGCTCCGCCGCCACGCGCAGCGCGAGGTTGCGCGCCGCGATCCGGCGCGGCTGCAGCACGACGGCCAGGCCGGTGTCAGGCAACAGCAGCTGGGGCACCTGGGTCGATTTGCCCGTGCCCGGCGGCGCCGCGAGGATCAGGCGGCCATGGTCGTGCAGCGCCCGGCGGATGGCGTCGGCGTGGTCGAGGACGGGGAGGGCGGGGGCGGGCGGGGTCACGCGCGCATGTTACTCGAAAATCGGGCTTTACTTTTTCAACACACTTACTTATAGTAATCTGCGTACGGAATGTAACTTTGAGGAGTTCTGCATGGACCTGACCACGAACGTGCCCCGCTCGCCCTTCGCCGAGCTCGACGGCTTCGCCTTCCTGCCGCGGGTGATCGACAAGGCGCGCGCCACCGTCGCCGGTACGAACGGCGAGTACAACTACAACTGCCCGATGGACCAGGCCTTCTTCGGCTTCTGGGGCGCCGACGCCGAGGCCTTCCTCGCCCAGGTGCGCGGGGGCCGGGACGACGCCGCGCTCGCGGCCTGGCTGCGCGAGCACGCGCAGGCCCGCACGGCCGACGAGGCGAAGGCGTTCGGCGTCCAGCTGCTCGAGACCCCGCCCGCGGACCCCGACAAGCTCGCGTACTTGAAGCAGTACCAGGAGCAGGTCGCCCCCGGCCGCACCGAACTCGACTCGTTCGCCAAGGTGATCGCGGTGGAGGAGAACCACCCGCTGCCGGCCTTCGCCAGGTAGGGCCCGGGCGCCTCGCCCAATGGCGGCCTAGAGGCGCGTCGTGACCTCGGGCGCGCCGTCGCCCACGACGACCGTGTGCTCGAAGTGGGCGGACCAGGCGCCGTCGCGGGTGACCACGGTCCAGCCGTCCGCCTTGGTGCGGACGGCCGGGCCGCCCAAGTTGACCATCGGCTCGATCGCTAGGCCCTGCCCCGCGACGAGCAGCGGGCTCGGCTCGCCCGTGCGGAAGTTCGGCACCTGCGGCGCGCCGTGCAGCACGCGGCCGATGCCGTGGCCGCCGTAGTCGCGCACCAGGCTGAAGCCCGCCGCCTCCACGACGTCCTGGATCGCGGCGGAGACGTCCTCCACGCGCCGGCCGGCGCGCGCCTCGGCTAGGCCGGCCCACAGCGACGCCTCGGCCACCGCGAGCAGGCGCGCGACCTCGGGCGCGACCTCGCCCACGGCGTAGGTCCAGGCTGAGTCGCCGTAATGCCCGTCCACGATCGCGCCTACGTCGATCGCCACGATGTCGCCCGCCGCGAGCTTACGGCGGTTCGGGAAGCCGTGCACCACGACCTCGTTCGGCGAGGCGCAGACCGTGCCCGGGAAGCCCCGGAAGCCCTTGAAGGCGGGCGTGCCGCCGCCGCTCAAGATCGCGGCCTCGGCGATCGCGTCGAGCTCGCGCGTGGTCACGCCGGGCGCCACGGCCGCTCGCACGGCGGCATGGGCTTCGGCGACGAGTCGGCCGGCCGCGCGCATCGCGGGCAGGTGGGCGTCGGTCACGAGGGTGTCGGGGAGCGTGGGCGCGCGCATGGGATCCTCCTTCGGGTGGCCCCAGCATAGCGCACCGCCCGCGCGTCGGGCTTGGCGAATCTTGCGATCGCCTAGGCGAGCGCCCGCCGCCAGGCGCCGGGCGAGCGGCCCACGGCGGCCCGAAACGTGCGCAGGAAGTTCGAGAGGTCGCCGTAGCCGACCGCCAGGGCCACCTCCGTCACCGGCAGTTCCGTGGTCGCGAGGAGCCGCAGCGTGTGCCGCAGGCGAGTGCGAACGAGGTACTGGTGCGGCGTGAGGCCGAGCTCCGTGCGAAAGGCCCGCAGGAAGTGGAACGGGCTCGTGCCGACCGCCGCCGCGAGTTCGGCGAGGCCGAGGGGCTCCGCGTAGCGTGCCTCGACGAGCTGCGCCGCGGCGTGCGCGCGGTCGCGATCGGCCCGCCTGAGCGAAGGCGGCACCACGGCGGCCTCTCCGCGCAGGCCGGCGGCGGCCGCGAGGGCCAGGCCGTGCGCCGCCTCCTCGAACGCCGAAGCCTCCCGCGCCACGCGGGCCGCGAACAAACGCGCCGCGAGCCCCGCGTCGGGCGCCAGCACCCCGCCCGCCACGAGCCCGCACCCGAGGGCGCGTGCGAGGTCGTCCTCGGCGCCGGGGCCGAACTGGAAGACCCGGCAGGCGTCGCCGCCGCCGTAGCCGTGGGAGCACGCCCAGGCGTCGCCCGCGCGCCCGACGATCACGCTGCCGGGCTCGATCAGGCGCGTATACCCGTGGTCGTGGTAGCAGAACGCGCCCGCCTCGGCGACCACCACCGTGAGGCCCTCCCAGCGCGCGGTGCTTTGAGCGGCGTCGGCCGCGCACCGGCTCGTCAACGCCCGCACCGCCGCGGTGCCGGCCCAGGCCGTGATCGCGGGGCGCGGGCCTTCGGCTGGCGTCGGCTCGGAAGGCTCGGCAAGCGTCGACATCTCGGATAGGGCTGGCAGGCAGGTCATGGGCGAATCCCTCTTGCGCTATCATAACGTGCATCCACCCCGGGCCCATCGCGGTCCGCATCCCCAGCTAGACCACGAGGCCCTTTCCGATGTCCGTTTCCGACCCCACGCTCGCCCGCGCCGACGACCCGCCAGCCGGCTGGCAGCTCGACTTCGCGCTGTTCAGCGTGCGCGTCGGCCTCGCGGCGGTCTTCATGTATCACGGCGGCCAGAAGCTGTTCGGCTGGTTCGGTGGCCACGGCCTGGGCGGCCTGATCCAGGCCTACGGCACGGTGGTCGGCTCGCTCGTCGGCATCGGCGAGTTCTTCGGCGGCCTCGGCCTGGCGCTGGGGGCGCTGACGCGCTTCTCGGCGGCCAGCCTGGTGCTGATCATGTCCGGCGCGATCTACTTCGTGCACGGCAAGCACGGCTTCAGCGGCGAGGGCGGCTACGAGTTCAACTTCGCGTTGATCACGATGGCGATCGCGATCGCGCTTGCAGGGCCGGGCCGGCTCACGCTGATGCGCTGGCTGCCCGCGCGCTTCCGGCCGTGGCTGGAGTAAACGCCACCCGACCTGAGGGGCGGGGCACCTGCTGGTGCCCCGCCCCTGATGCGTTTCGCCGGTCGCCGCCGCGCGGCGGCGAGGCGCCTACGGCTTGAGCTTCACCGACTTCTCGAGCCGCACCTTGAGCTTGGTGCCGCTCTTGACCACGACGTCGCCGCCGGGCATCGTCAGGGCGACCGCGGTCGCGGAGGCCGCGCCGAGCAGGGCGCCGTGCTTCTTGCTGGTCTTCTTGCCGATGTGGTGGCCGGCGACGGCGCCCGAGAGCACGATCGCGGCGTTGCGCAGGAACTTGCCTTCGGGCTTCGGCACGGAGGTCAGCGCGGCCTCGATCGGGTAGGCCTTGCCGTCCGGCGAGACCAGCTCGTCGAAGACGATGTCGAGCTCGCCCTTCTTGCCCATCATGCCGGACTTCTTGACGCCCTCGACATGGCCCGCGACGGTGTAGCCCTTGAGGGTCTTGTCGCCGAAGAGGCCGGTCGAGACCACGGCGGTGAAGGTGTCGCCGTCGGTGTTCTTGGCCGAGCTCAGGCCTTCTTCGAGCTTGATCGTGAACTCGGTGCCCTTCGCGACCTTCGTGAACGACTTCGAGGGCGACTTGGTGGCGTCGTCGCTCTTACGCGCGAGCGCGGGTTCCGGGGTGAAAACGGTAGCCGCCGTGAAGGCGACGGGCATGACGAGCATGGTCGTGGTGACAGCCGCCATGGCCGTCTTGAACGAGCGGGTCGCGAACATATTCAACGTTTCTTCCTCCATCGCCGCCGGGCGACATCCCGGCGCTTGTGAGCTAGTTCTACCCACCCTGGGTATCCGACAGACAAGCACCGGGTATGAACGTTACGTCACCACTCACCCCAGGAGGAAGCTCATGATCCGCCAGCTGCTCACAGCCATCGTTACGGCCACGTTCCTGGTCTTCACGCCGGCCGTGCTCACGCCCCAGGCGCCTGGCGCGTACGCCGTCGCCGCCGCCGCGGCGGACGACGACGACGAGAAGGCCACGAAGAAGCGGCGGATTCCGCACAACAAGAAGGTCGGCCTGAACCTGGACACCAAGGTCTTCCACGACAAGAGCTGCCGCCACTTCACCAAGAAGCTCGCGGTCGTGAGCGCGAAGGAAGCCAAGGCCAAGGGCGCCAAGCCCTGCAAGGTCTGCCTGAAATAATCGCCGCTACCCCTCGGCGGGCAGCGGCCGGGCCAGGCCGTCGAGGATCAGCCCGGTCAACTCGTCGACCGCCGCGGCGTCGTCCCAGGCCTGGTTGGGGAACAGCACCGTGCGCGTGAAGAGGTAGCCCGCCACCAGGCTCACCGTCGTGCGCAACGCGACCACGCTCGGGACGTCGCGCATCTCGCCGCTAGCGCGCGCCGCATCGAAGATCGCCTGGACGTGCGGCCAGATGTTCGCCTCGAACAGCTTCGTCATCCCCTCGCGGAACGCCGGCCTGAGCCACATCTCCTGCGCGACCATCTTGATGATCGCCGGGTGCTTCACGCCGAAGGCCACGCGGTCCGCCACGATCGCGCGCACGGTCTCGCGGAAGCCACCGCCCTGGCGCGTGCGCAGCATCGACTCGAACTCGTTGATCGCGATCGGCTGGAGCAGGCGGAAGAGCGCGGGGTAGACCGTGCGCTGGAAGAGCGCGTCCTTGCTGCCGAAGTGGCGGAAGAGCGTCTTCTCGGTCACGCCGGCGCGCTGGGCGATCGCCTGCGTGGTCGCCGCCTCGTACGACTTCTCGGCGAACAGCGCGAGCGCCGCCTGCACGATGCGCGCCTGCGTGTCCGTCGCGCCGGGGTCGCTCGCGGCCTGGTCGCGCGCGAGGCGGTTGAGCGTGGTGAGGAGATCGTCTGACATCTGTGGCTCCGGCTGCATCGTACCCCGGGGCGCGGCGCACGGCCGACTTCGTGAAAATCGGGCTTGACGGCCTGGGTGTCAGTGCTTACTATACACCATGTCAGTGCTCACTGACATGCCGCCGAGGAGGCCGCGATGCCAGCCGCCGTTCGCTCAGGGATTCCCACCGACGCGCCGCCCGGCATCAGCGGGCTAGGATGGCTGGAGCTCGCCTGCGCCGAGGCGCTGGCGACCGCGCTGGGCGAGCGGACGATCACGCGGCCGCTGGCCTTCGCCGTCCACTGGACCGGTGCCGCCGCGGTCGGCCCGGCCTTCGTCGCCGAGGCCGAGGTGGTCCAGCTGGCGAGCGACATGGCCTGCGTGGAGGGCGTGCTGCTCGACGAGGCGGGCACGACCTGCGCGCGCGCGACCGCGAGCTACAGGGTCTTCCGCCCGTAACCCCAGGAGTCGCCTCATGCGCCGCCCGCCCGTTCCGCTCGTGCTCTTCGCGCTGGTCGCCGCGCTCGGCGGGACCGCCTGGTGGTGGTGGCACCGCGCGCCGAGCCCGGACGAGGCCGGCTTGCTGCGGATCAGCGGGGCGATCGAGGCCACCACGGCGGTGGTCGGCTTCGAGGTCGGCGGCCGCGTCATGCGCCGCGCCGTGGCCGAGGGCGACGCCGTGAAGGCCGGCGCCGTGCTCGCCGAGCTCGACGCCAGCCAGCTCGCCGACGAGGCCGCCGCGCGCGCGGCCGACGTCCAGGCCGCGCAGGCGGCGCTCGCGGACCTCCAGG